>NZ_JBEYVY010000001.1:0-721698 GCF_040644205.1 Glycomyces sp. NPDC047010
CGGGCATCCGCCCGGGGCCGCGTCTCCGCATGTCCACGTTCAGGTGTCACGAGGCGGCGAGCGTCGCGTCCGTGGACGCCTCCTGGCCGTCCCGCGTGTACGTGATGGCGACCTTCGTGCCCGAGGCCGTGCCCTGCACCGCCGCGACCACCTCGGAGGCGCTGGTGATCGGGTTGCCGTCGACGGCGGTGATGATGTCGCCCTCCTTCAGGCCCGCGGACTCGGCGGGCGAGCCGCCCTCCACGGACAGGACCATCGCGCCGTTGCCGTCGGTGTCGGCCACCGAGACCCCGAGGTAGCCCTGCTCGACCGAGCCGCCCTCGATGAGCTGCTCGACCACGCTCTGCACGGTGTTCGAGGGGATCGCGAAGCCGAGGCCGATCGAGCCGGAGTCGGTGGTCGCGATCGCGGTGTTGATGCCGATGAGCTCGCCGTTGCCGTTGACGAGCGCGCCGCCGGAGTTCCCGGAGTTGATGGCCGCGTCGGTCTGGATCAGGCCGGTGAGCGTCGAGCTCGACTGCTGCTGGAAGCCCTGCTGCTCCTCGCCCGCGACGGTCATGGACCGGTCCAGGGCCGAGACGATGCCGGTGGTGACGGTCCCTTCGAGGCCCAGCGGCGAGCCGAGGGCCACGGCGGCGTCGCCGACCTGGATCGAGTCGGAGTCGCCGAACGTGATCGGCGTGAGGTTGTCGACGCCGGACACCTGGATGACCGCGAGGTCCTGGGTGGTGTCGGTGGCGATGATCTGCGCGTCGGCGGTCGTGCCGTCCGAGAAGCGGACCTCCACGGTCTGCGCGCCGTCGACCACGTGGTTGTTGGTGACGATGTAGCCGTCCTCGGAGTAGACGACGCCCGAGCCCTCCGCGGAGTCGGTGACGATCGTGACGACCGACGGGCTGACCTTGTTGACGATGTCGGTGTAGGTGAGGCCGTCCCCGGCGTTCATCGACACGGACTCCACGACGGTGGTGCCCGTGCTGCCGTCGTTGAGGAACCAGCCCGCCACGCCGCCGGCGCCGCCGGCGATCAGGGCGAGGGCCAGCGCCCCGGCGACGAGCTTGCCGCGGCCGCGCCGCGGCGGTGCCACGGCGGCGCCGTGGCCCTGGTACATCGGCGGGACCTGCGAGGGCTGCCAGCCCGGCGCGGGGGCGGCCATGTGCGGCGCGCCGACCGGGGCCGGGGCGGGGGCGCCCGCAGGGAGGACGCGCGTCTGGTCGGTGGGCGGGCCCTGGGGGGCCTGCGGGGCGGGCGCCTGGTGGACCGGCGGGTGGGCCGGGGCCTCCGGGTAGGAGGGGGCCGGGGCGGGCGGGAGGCTCGCCTCGGGGGCCGCGGGTGCGGCGGGGTGCTGGACGTGCTGGTCGGCGGCGGAGGAGTGGTCGGTGAAGCTCTCGGCGAGCGGCTGGTCCGCGGCGGCCGCGGCCTCAGGGTGGGGAGCCCCGGCGGGGCCCTGCGGCGATGCCCCTTCAGGGCCCTTGGGTTCGGTCCCCTCGGGGCCCTTGGTGCTCTCAGTGTTGCTCATGTAAGCAGCTTGCAGGGCCCAGCTCTCGGCCCGCTGCAAAAACGCCTTAAAACCCTTTAATGAACCGTGTCCCGTCCAGAGGCGGGCGCACTGGTCAGACGGGTCGGGCGGGCCCGGGCAAGCGTTGCCCCCGCGGGGGCTACCTCAGAGGTTCCCAAGAATCGGCTCGGAGGGACCTAGTCGTCCTGCTCTGCGGGTTCGGCCGCGAGGCGCACCGTGAAGGCCGTGCCCTCGCCGGGCCGGGACGCGACCTGGACCGTGCCGCCGTGGGCCTTGACGATGGCCGCGACGATCGCCAGGCCCAGTCCCGAACCGGGGTGGACCACCGCGTCGGAGCGGAAGAACCGCTCGAAGACCCGGTCGGCGGTCTCCTGCTCCATGCCCGGCCCGTCGTCGGCGACGGTGAGGAGCACCGTCCCGTCCTCGGAGGCGAGCTCCACGCGCACGATCGTGCCCGCGGGCGTGTGCCGCAGCGCGTTCGACAGGAGGTTGTCGAGGACCTGCCGCATCCGGGCCCGGTCCGCGGCGACCACCGTCGCCGAACCCGGGACGCACGAGAAGCTCAGCTCGTGGTCCTCGGTCATGACCGCGTGTGCCGCGACCGCCTCGTGCGCGAGCGGCGCCAGGTCCACCGGCTCGGTCTCCACCGGCCGCTCCTGGCCGAGGCGCGCCAGGTGCAGGAGGTCGCCCACGAGCAGGCCCATGCGCTTGGCGGCCTCCTCGATCTGGCGGATGTAGTGCTGCCGGTCGGCCTCGGGCATCTGCGGGTTCGACCGCACCAGCTCCGCGTACCCGCGCACGCTCGTCAGCGGCGTGCGCAGCTCGTGCGAGGCGTCGGCGATGAACTCGCGCATCCGCTCCTCGGAGTCGTGCGCGCGCTGCTCGGAGTACTCGCGGGCCCGAAGGGCCCCTTCGACTTTCGTGAGCATCGAGTTGATGGCCCGGCCGACGCGGCCGACCTCGGTCGCCGGGTCGTGCTCGGGGACGCGCCGCGAGTAGTTCCCGGCGGCGATCATCGCCGCGGTGTTCTCGATCTGCCGCAGCGGCGACAGGCTCGCCCGCACCAGGCCCACGCCGATCGCCGCGAGCCCCGCGAGGACGCCCGCGCCGATGAGCAGGTCCACCCAGACCAGGCCCGCGACGGTCTTGTCGAAGTGCGCGAGCTTGTACGACAGCACGTAGTACGCGTCGCCTTCGAGGTTGTGCGCCTCCGGGTCGTACTCCGGGTCGCTCGTGCCGACCATCGAGCCGGTCATCCCCAGGACCCGCCACCGGGTCGTGCCGTCCGCCGACAGGGCCGTGAACGCCTCGCCGTCGGCGGCCACCAGGTCGTCGTAGTCGAACACCGGGTAGTCCGGACGGTCCTTGGGCCGGTCGAACCGGTTGCCCTCGCCGTACAGGATCGAGAAGACGTACTGCTCGGGGCGCAGCGCGGGCGCGTCCTCGGAGTCGTCCATGTTCTCGGGGTCGAACGTGTCCGGGCTGAACCCGAGGAGCTGCGTCTCCAGCTCCTCGTCCACCGTGCCCAGGAAGTACGAGTGCAGCGCCAGGATCGTGGACACGCTGATGAGGATGAGCGACCCGGCCACGAGGACGAGCACGGCCGCGGTGAGCCGGACCCTCAGCGGGGTGCGGTCCCACTTGTCGCGGGCGCCTTCAAGGACGCGCGGTGCGCTCAACGATGCTGCTCCCGCAGGACGTAGCCGATGCCCCGGAGGGTCTGGATGAGCTTCGGCTCCCCCGTGTCGATCTTGCGCCGCAGGTACGACACGTACGACTCCACGATCCCGTCGTCACCGCGGAAGTCGTAGCGCCACACGTGGTCGAGGATCTGCGCCTTCGACAGCACCCGCCCGGCGTTGATCATGAAGTACCGCAGCAGCTTGAACTCGGTGGGCGACAGCTGCACGGCCTTGCCCGCCCGCCACACCTCGTGCGTCTCCTCGTCGAGTTCGAGGTCCGCGTACTGGAGGCGCGAGGGCCGCGGCAGCTCCCCGGAGGAGCGGCGCAGCACCGCGCGGATGCGCGCCACGACCTCTTCGAGCGCGAACGGCTTGGTGATGTAGTCGTCCCCGCCGACCGACAGGCCCGTGACGGTGTCGGCCGTGTCGTCGCGGGCGGTGAGGAAGAGCACCGGCGTGTGGTCCGAGCCCGAGCGCATCCGGCGGACCACCTCGAAACCGTCGAAGTCCGGCAGGTTCACGTCGAGGACCACCAGGTCGGGGCGGTGGCGGGCCACCGAGCGGAGCGCCTCGTCGCCCGAGCCCACGGCGTGGACGGCGAAACCGGCGTACCGCAGCGACGTCGCGAGCAGCTCGCAGATGTTCTCGTCGTCCTCCACGACCAGGAGGGTCGCTTCGGTCTCGGCGCTCGGCTGGCTGGTCGAAAGCGGCATGTGCCTCATCTTCGCGGTCGGGGCGGGCCGGTCGGCACGACGGGCCGGTGCTCCGCTGGTCACAGGTGGTCCTGAAGCATACGCCGGGCGCCGTGGCGTGCCAAGCAGTCGCGGCCCGCCCCCGCGGAGGTGACCGTCCGCACTGATGCGGATCACGTTCGTGTGACCTTTTTCCGAAGAGTGCGTGGCTTTGCGGTCGTCCGGCGCGCGCGAGCTGTTTTCGGTCGGAGCCGTCGGATAGACTTCGTATTCCAGCCGAGTACGGCAGGTGTGCTCGGGCAAGGATCCCAACAGGGGCGAGGATCGCAATATGACGCTGTCTATCGAGACCGCCACCACCGACACCGGTGTCGTCACCGTCGAGCTCTCCGGCGAAGTCGACTACGCCACGGCGCCCCAGATCCGGGAGACGATCACCAACGCTCTCGAAGCGGGCGGCGCCACCGCCATCCGGGTCGACGTCGCCAAGGTGACGGTCCTCGACTCCACCGGCATCGGCACCATCGTCGTGGCGTACCGCATCGCCCGCGAGATGGGCGTCGCGCTGGCCGTCGTCAACCCCAACCGCTTCATCACGCGGCTGTTCACCGTCGTCGGCGCCGAGGAGCTCCTGGAGGAGCCGACCGAGACGTTCTCCGGCAAGGAGCGCAGCGCGGCGGGCTAGCGCGCGCCACCCCGCACGCAGCGTGCCGAGAGGCTCCCGCAGGACGCACCGCGCCGGTGTGTCGAAACAGACTTCCACCCGTATCCACCTGCTGCGCAGCACAAATGCGACGGTCCCAGTGACCGGACCCGCAACGGCGTCACCGGTACTACAGTTCCTCCCCCTCCCGGTTACCCTTGAGTCCGGGGACTGCCGTCCCCGTCCACGCAGCGTCAAAGAAGAGGCGATTCAGTCGTGTCGAGTGCGACTCCGGGCAATCCGCTGACCGATTTCGGTGCCAATGAGTGGCTGGTCAACGAGATGTACGAGCGATACCGCGAAAACCCCGACAGTGTGAGCGCCGGGTGGCGCGAGTTCTTCGGGGGCGATCCGACGACCGCGCACCTCAACGGCGGGAAGCCGGCCGCGCAGGCCGCTCCCGAGCAGGCCCCGCAGGCCCCCGCCCCGGTGAAGACCGAGCCGGCCGTGCAGGCCGCGCCGGTGGTCCCGGCGGAGCCCGTGAAGCCCGCGCCCGCTGCCGTGGCACCCGAAGCTTCGACCGAGAAGGCGACCCCAGCAGTGAACGATTTCGGTACCAAGCCGCTCAAAGGCGTCGCGGCCAAGGTAGCCCAGAACATGGACGCGTCCCTGGAGATCCCGACGGCCACGTCCGTCCGCGCGGTCCCCGCGAAGCTCCTGTTCGACAACCGGATCGTCATCAACAACCACCTCAAGCGCGGCCAGGGCGGGAAGGTCTCCTTCACGCACCTCATCGGCTACGCGCTGGTGCAGGCGGTCAAGGCCCACCCGGGCATGAACGCCTCCTACAAGGTGGTCGACGGCAAGCCGCAGCTCGTCACCCCCGAGCACGTGAACCTGGGCCTGGCGATCGACCTCGCCAAGCCGGACGGCTCGCGCACCCTCGTGGTGCCGTCCATCAAGAACACCGAGACCATGGACTTCCGCGAGTTCTGGCAGGCTTATGAGGACCTGGTCCGCAAGGCCCGCAACGGGAAGCTCACGATGGAGGACCACGCCGGGGCGACGCTCACGCTGACGAACCCGGGCGGCATCGGCACCGTCCACTCCGTCCCGCGCCTGATGAAGGGCCAGGGCCTCATCGTCGGCGTCGGCGCCATGGAGGTGCCCGCGGAGTTCGCCGGGGCCTCCGACGAGACCCTCTCCGACCTGGGCGTCTCCCGGATCATGACGGTCACCTCGACGTACGACCACCGGATCATCCAGGGCGCCGAGTCCGGCCAGTTCCTGGCGACCCTCCACAAGCTCCTGCTCGGCGACGGCTTCTTCGACGAGGTCTTCCGCTCGCTGCTCATCCCGTACGAGCCGGTCCGCTGGGTCCGCGACGTGTCGAAGACCCACGAGGGCCAGATCGACAAGAACGCGCGCGTCATCGAGCTCATCCACGCGTACCGGGTCCGCGGCCACCTCATGGCCGACACGAACCCGCTGCACTACGAGATCCGCCGCCACCCCGACCTCGACATCCTGTCGCACGGCCTCACCCTGTGGGACCTCGACCGGACGTTCCCCGTCGGCGGCTTCGCGGGCCAGCAGCGCATGAAGCTGCGCGACATCCTCGGCGTCCTGCGCGACTCCTACTGCCGCCGCATCGGCGTGGAGTACATGCACATCCAGGACCCCGAGGAGCGCGCCTGGCTCCAGCGGCGCATCGAGGTGCCCTTCGAAAAGCCGAAGGTCGAGGAGCAGAAGCACATCCTGGGCCGCCTCAACGCCGCCGAGGCGTTCGAGACGTTCCTCCAGACGAAGTTCGTGGGCCAGAAGCGGTTCAGCCTCGAAGGCGGCGAGTCGCTCATCCCGCTGCTCGACCGCATCCTCAACGAGGCCGCGGGCGCCGAGCTCGACGAGGTCGTCATCGGGATGCCCCACCGCGGGCGCCTGAACGTCCTCGCGAACATCGTCGGCAAGAAGCTCTCCAAGATCTTCACCGAGTTCGAGGGGCACATCGACCCCAAGAGCATCGGCGGCTCCGGCGACGTCAAGTACCACCTGGGCCTCAAGGGGCGGTTCACGTCCCCGAACGGCCGCGACGGCATCACGGTCTCCGTGGCCGCCAACCCGTCCCACCTCGAAGCGGTGAACCCGGTCCTCGAAGGCGTCGTGCGCGCCAAGCAGGACCGCCTCAACCTCGGCGAGGAGGGCTTCACGGTCCTGCCCGTCGCCATCCACGGCGACGCGGCGTTCGCGGGCCAGGGCGTGGTCGCCGAGACCCTGAACCTGTCGCAGCTGCGCGGCTACCGCACCGGCGGCACCGTGCACGCCGTCGTCAACAACCAGGTCGGCTTCACCACCGCGCCCGCGCACTCGCGCTCGTCGCTGTACTGCACCGACGTGGCCCGCATGATCCAGGCGCCGATCTTCCACGTCAACGGCGACGACCCCGAGGCCGTCACCGAGGTCGCCAAGCTCGCGTTCGCCTACCGGCAGCAGTTCCGCAAGGACGTCGTCATCGACATGGTCTGCTACCGCCGCCGCGGCCACAACGAGGGCGACGACCCGAAGATGACCAACCCGGAGATGTACCAGGTCATCGACGCGAAGCAGTCGGTCCGCAAGCTGTACACCCGCGCGCTCATCGGCCGCGGCGACATCACCATGGAGGACGCCGAGGAGTCCCTGGCGGACTACCAGGCGCAGCTGGAGCGGATCTTCCGCGAGACCAAGGAGGCCCTGGCCGGGCAGACCGGCCCGCTGCCGTGGCGCCACCAGCCCGAGCCGGTCGCCGACATCGACACCTCCGTCGACGCCGAGACGATCGCGATGATCGGCAAGGCCCACACCACGCTCCCCGAGGGCTTCGCCCCGCACAAGGCCGTCCGCCGGGTGCTGGAGAAGCGCAGCGAGATGTCCACCTCCGGGAACGTCGACTGGGCCTTCGCCGAGACCCTCGCGTTCGGCTCGCTCCTCATGCAGGGCAAGGCCGTCCGCCTCGCCGGGCAGGACTCGCGCCGCGGCACCTTCGTGCAGCGCCACTCCGTGGTCATCGACCAGGAGACCGGCGGCGAGTACACGCCGCTGTCGAACCTGGGCGAGCACACCGCCAAGTACTTCGTGTACGACTCGCTGCTCAGCGAGTACGCCGCGCTCGGCTTCGAGTACGGCTACTCGGTCGAGAACCCCGAGATGCTGGTCCTGTGGGAGGCCCAGTTCGGCGACTTCGTCGACGGCGCCCAGACCGTCATCGACGAGTTCATCTCCTCGGGCGAGGCCAAGTGGGGCCAGCACTCCAGCGTGTCGCTGCTGCTGCCGCACGGCCACGAGGGCGCCGGCCCGGACCACACCTCCGGGCGCATCGAGCGCTTCCTCCAGATGTGCGCCGACGAGAACATGCGCGTGGTCAACTCCACGAGCCCGGCGAACTACTTCCACCTGCTGCGCCGCCAGGGCCTCGACCCGGTCAAGAAGCCCCTCGTGGTCTTCACGCCGAAGTCGCTGCTGCGCCACAAGGCCGCCGTCAGCCAGCTGGAGGAGTTCACCACCGGCCGCTTCCAGCCCGTCCTCGGTGACCAGGCGCTCGCCTCCGGCGAGATCCGCCCCGAGAACGTCAAGCGCGTCCTCCTGTGCTCCGGCAAGGTCTACTACGACCTGGCCGCCGCCCGGGCCGCCCGCGGCGTCACCGACACCGCGATCCTCCGCGTCGAGCAGCTGTACCCGCTGCCCGCCGAGGAGCTCAAGGCCGCGCTCGGCGCGTTCCCGAACGCCGTCGAGACCGCCTGGGTCCAGGAGGAGCCCGCGAACCAGGGCGCGTGGTCGTTCATCGCGCTCAACCTGCTGGAGCAGCTCGGCGGGGTCCACCTGCGCCGCATCTCCCGCCCGGCCGCGGCCGCGCCGTCCACCGGCTCGCCGAAGGTCCACGAGGTCGAGCAGCAGGCGCTCATCGACGTGGCGGTCCCGCAGCCGCAGTAAGCGACGAGAACCGAAGGGGGAGGCCGGAAACGGCCTCCCCCTTCGGCGTTCCCGGGCCCGGATCAGGGGCCCCAGGAATAACAGGTTGCGCATTGGTAGCGGTTTCTATATATGCGCACTCTTGACTCCTGTGATGAGAGCGATAACAATGGCAGGACGGCGCACCCTTCGCACAGCCGTCCCAACAAAGCTCACATTGGAGTGATGCATAGATGCCGAACCATCCCTCGCCTCCTGGAGCGCTCTCCAGGAGGACGCTCCTCACCGGGACGGCCGCCGCCGCGGGCCTCGGTCTCACCGGGTGCGGGTCCCTCGCGGTGTCGCTGAGCGACAAGACCGTCGTCAAGCAGTGGAACCTCCTCGCCGGCGCCGACGGCGCCATCATGACCGACCTCCACACCCGCTTCGAGGACGAGTACCCCGACGTCGACCTCCAGGCCACCACCCTCGGCTGGGGCACCCCGTTCTACACCCGGATCGTCATGGGCGCCTCCGGCGGCAACGGCGCCGACGTCGCCACCGCCCACGTCTCCCGCATCAAGAGCCTCTCCCCCGCCACCCTCCTCGACCCCTACGAGCTCAAGGAGATCGAGGACGCCGGGCTCGACCCCGACGCGTTCCCCGCCGAGCTGTGGGACAAGTGCTTCGTCGACGGCGCCCTCTACGCGGTCCCGCTCGACACCCACGCCCTCGTCAACTACTACAACCGCACCGTCTGCGAGCAGATCGGCGTCCTCAACCCCGACCGGACCCTCCTGGAGACCCAGGGCCGCGAGGACTACTTCGACATCCTCCGCGAGGCAAAGGCGGTCACCGGCGAGTACGGCACCTCGCTCGACACCTTCGGCGGCTGGCGGCAGTTCTGGGCCTGGTACCGCCAGGCCGACGGCGAGATGTCCTTCGGCGACGGCGACTACGAGATGGACGACGACAAGGCGCTCCAGGCCATCGAGACCATGTACCTCATGGCCGAAGAGGGCCTCTGCCCCACCTTCGCCGACGGCGCCCAGTGCGCCGCCAACTTCGAGAACGGCGCCGCCGGGTTCGTCCAGGTCGGCAACTGGGAGATCACCCGCTTCCGGGCCTTCAACGAGGCCCAGGGCCTCGACTTCTCCATGACCGAGATGCCCGACTTCTTCGGCAACCGCCGCACCCAGGGCGACTCCCACTCCTTCATCCTCCCCCACCACAACCAGTGGGACCCCGAGGTCCGCAAGGCCACCATCGAGTACGTGGCCTTCATGCTCCAGAACTCCTTCGACTGGGGGGCCGGGGCCGGCCACACCCCCGCCTACCTGCCCGTCACCGAGAGCCCCGAGTACCAGGCCCTGGAGCCGAACGCGGAGTACTCCGGCGTCGTCGACAACGTCCAGCTCGACCCGGACGTGTGGTTCGCGGGCTCCGGCGCCCGCCTCTTCGACGAGTCCGGCTCCGTGTTCCAGCAGGTCTACAGCCTGGCACTGAACCCCGAGGACGCGCTGGCGCTGCTCAAGGAGCGGATCCAGGACCTCGTCTCGCTCCCGAACCCGGTCGACTGAAACGATCCAAGGATCTCCCCATGACTGCGCAAACCGAGACGCCCGCCGAGGCGCCGACCGCGGAGACGCGGCCCCCGAGCACCCCGAACGCCAAGCGGCGCAACTGGACCGGACTTTGGTTCGTCCTCCCGTTCTTCGCCGCCTACGCGCTCTTCCTGATCTGGCCGACCGTCCTCGGCCTGTACTACTCCTTCACCGACAAGTCGATCACCGGCCGCACCCCGAGCTGGGTGGGCCTGGACAACTGGGCCGAGGCGTTCGCCGACGAGCGCGCCTGGAACGCCCTGTGGAACACCGCGGTGTTCACGCTGTACTCGACGCCGCCGCTGGTCATCCTGGCGATCGTCTTCGCGCTCCTGGCGAACCGGGCGCGCCGCGCGGGCTGGTTCCTGCGGCTGGCGTTCTTCGCGCCGTTCGTCGTCCCCGTCTCGGTCGTCACGACCATCTGGACGTGGATCTACCAGCCCGACGGCGGCCTGCTCAACCACTACCTGGAGCTGTTCGGGATCCAGAGCCCGGACACCCCCACGATCTGGCTCCAGGACGAGCACCGCGCCATGTGGGCCGTGGTCATCACGACCGTGTGGTGGACGCTCGGCTTCAACTTCCTGCTGTACCTCGCGGCGCTCCAGACGATCCCGCAGGACGTCTACGAGGCGTCCGCGATCGACGGCGCCGGCTGGTTCCGGCAGCTGCGCAGCATCACGCTGCCGCTGCTCAGCCGCACCACGGGCCTGGTCATCACGCTCCAGCTCATCGCGTCCCTGCGCATCTTCGACCAGATGTACCTCATGACCGGAGGCGGCCCGAACCGGGCCACCGAGGTCGCCATCCACTACATCTACATCGCGGGCTTCGAGGGCTACCGGATCGGCTACGCGTCCGCGCTGTCGTACGTCCTGTTCGTGCTCATCCTGCTCGTCTCGATCGTCCAGTTCCGGCTGTTCTCACGGAAGGGGGCCTGACATGACCGCAGTGCTCGACAAGCCCGCCGAAGCGCCCGCGCAGGAGCCCCCGCGGCGCCGCAGGTTCAAACGCCCGTCCGTCGGGGCGGTCATCGTGTACGTCGCGGTGGTGCTGCTCGCGGTCCTGTGGCTGCTGCCGCTGCTGTGGGCCCTGTCCACCTCGCTGAAGACCGAGACCGAGGCGAGCCTCGGCCAGGACGTCCACTGGATCCCGCGCGACTGGTCGCTGGAGGGCTACCGGACCCTGTTCCAGCAGGGCGACCACCTGGTGTGGATGGTGAACTCCACCGTCGTGTCCACGATCGTCACGGTCCTGACGCTGGTCCTGTGCGTCTTCGCGGCGTACGGGTTCTCGCGGTTCGACTTCCCGGGGAAGAACGTGATCTTCGGGATCATCATCGCGGGCCTCATGGTCCCCGGCCAGGCGCTCATCATCCCGCTGTTCGACATCGTGGGCTTCCTGAACCTGTCGAACACCTACTGGGGCCTGGCGCTCCCGCAGGTGGTCGCGCCGGTCATGGTGTTCATCCTGAAGCGGTTCTTCGACGCGGTCCCCCGCGACTACGAGGAGGCCGCGAAGATCGACGGCGCCGGGCACCTGCGGGTGCTGTGGAGCGTCATCCTGCCGCTGTCAGGGCCGATCCTCGCAGCGGTCGGGATCTTCACGTTCATCGGCTCGTGGAACAACTTCCTGTGGCCGCTGATCGTGGCCACGGACCCGTCGATGATGACCCTCCCGGTCGGCCTCGGCGTGGTCACGGGCGGGTACGGCCTGCTGTACGCGCAGAACATGGCCTCCGCGGTCGTGGGCGCGCTGCCGCTGCTCGTGGTGTTCATGATCTTCCAGAAGCAGATCGTGAACGGCGTGGCGGGCGTGGGCCTGAAGTAAGCGCGTCGAACGCACGAGGACGGGGCCCGGATCTCTCGATCCGGGCCCCGTTCGTGTTCGTCTCTCAGAGCGGTCCCCGCGTGCTCCAGCGGTCGCCGCTCACTCCGGCACTGCCGTCAGATCCGGTCCCTTCATAGAACCCCCTCCTTGACGAGGCACGACGCCGGGCTGTAGCCGACGGTGTCGCCCGACTGGACCCTGATCCACTCGGTCTCCCAGCGCAGGCCCGCGCAGCCGATGGTCCTGCCGCCCTGGGTGGGCTCGCACGCGCCGTTGACCTCGGTCTTGTTGTGCAGTCGGAGCAGGCGCCGCGCGCCCATGTCGGTCTCGGTGAACACCGAGACGCCGAACGTGGCCTTCACCGTGTACTTGCACGACAGGTCCTGCTCGTGGGTCCAGCCCTCGGAGAGGATGGCGTGCTGCGCCGCGATCGGGCGCGCCTCGGTGCCGGTGACCCCGGCGGCCTCGGAGGCCGAGCTCTCGCCGTTCCTCGCCAGTGCGATGGCGACGACCATGATCGCCGCCGCGATCGCCACCCTGACCAGGATCTTCCTGGTCACGGTCCACGTGCTTCCGGCGGCGGACTTGATGCCGCCCTTGACCCGACCCATTACCGACATGGCCGCTGCTCCCTGCTTTCGGAGTGACCTCCATTACAGGGTGGGGGCAGGCGGGGCCGGCCGCGGGAGAACCCCGCAGAAACCGGCCCCACTGTCGTACTTACGACGCTGTCGCGTGCGGCGTCAGGCGTTGGTGACGACGACCTTCCCGAACGCGTCGCCCGAGGCCAGGCGGCGCAGGGCCTGCTCGGCGTCGGGGAGGGCGTGCACGGAGTCGATCACGGGCTTGAGGCCGCTCTCGGCGCAGAACAGGAGCAGCTCCCGCAGCTCGGTGAGGGTGCCCATGGTCGAGCCGACGATCTCCAGCTGCTTGAAGAAGACGTGCCGCATGTCGACCTCGGCGATCGGCCCGCCGGTGACGCCGCAGTTGACGAGGCGCCCGCCGGGCTTGAGGGACTTGATCGAGTGCTCCATGACGGGCGCGCCGACCGAGTCGACGACCACGTCGACGCGCTCGGGCAGGCGGCCCCCGGCCTCGACGGGCACGGCCCCGAGCTCGGCGGCCCGCTCGCGCCGCTCGGGGGTGCGGCCGGTGGCGTACACGCGGGCGCCGAGGGCCCCGGCGAGGACGATCGCGGCGGTGGCGACGCCGCCGCCGGTGCCCTGCACGAGGACGGCGCCGCCGGCGCCGAGGCGGCCGCGGGAGGTGAGCATCCGCCAGGCCGTGAGGTACGCGGTCGGCAGGCACGCGGCCTCGGCGGCGGTCCAGCCCTTCGGCACGGGCACGAGGTTGCGGGCGGGCACCGAGACGTACTCGGCGAGCGTCCCGGGGTGGAGCTCGGAGAGGAGGGTCCGCTTGGGGTCGAGGGTCTCGTCGTCGAGCGAGGGGTCGGCGATGACGGGGTAGACGACGACCTCGTCGCCCTCGGCGGTGCGCCCCACGGCGTCGGTGCCGAGGACCATCGGGGTCTGCTCGGCGCGCAGGCCGACCCCGGCGAGCGACCAGAGGTCGTGGTGGTTGATCGAGGCCGCGACGAGCTCCACGCGGGTCCAGTCCTCCGGCACCGCCGGGGGATCGATCTCACCCACCGAGAGCGCGTCGAACGGGTCCTCGGGATTCACGTTGCGGGCGTAAGCGGCGAGCATCGGGACTGACCTCCGTCTCGTTGTTTTCACTGTCCACCATGGTGTTCTGTGAGCAGCGCTGTCGCGTACCCAACTCTAGGGGCCGGGCCAAATGGGGCGGCCGGAGAGGTAGGGTCGGCGGTGGAATCACAACCCACTGAAGGAAGCTGGAGGGGCGCATGTTCAAGCCTCTGTTCAAGCGGCTGCTGCCGCAGATCTCGGCTTCCGCTCACTGCGACCTGCCGTGCGGGGTCTACGACCCCGCCCAGGCCCGCATCGAAGCGGAGTCGGTCAAGGCCATCTGCGAGAAGTACCAGGCCAACGAGGACCCTGAGTTCCGCACCCGCGCCCTGATCATCAAGGAGCAGCGCTCGAACCTGGTCAAGGAGCACCTGTGGGTGCTGTGGACCGACTACTTCAAGCCGCCGCACTTCGAGAAGTACCCGCAGCTCCACACCCTCGTGAACGAGGCGACGAAGCTCGCGGGCGCCTCGGGCGCCAAGGGCTCCGCCGACCCGAAGGTCGCCGAGGAGCTGCTCGCGAAGATCGACCAGATCGCCGAGATCTTCTGGGAGACCAAGAAGGCGTAAGCGCCTTCGCGAATCGTGTGGAGCGCCCTGTCCCGAGCCACGGGAGGGGCGCTTCTCCGTTCGGGCCGTCCCCGCGGGTGGGAATTCGCCCGGGGTGTTCCGCACCCGGGCCGCGGTCCGATTATCCTTTGCAGCGAGAGGGGTCCACGGCCTTGGGCTCCTTGGTCACAGGAAGCGGTTATGCCGGTGAGCGATGAGCGCGACGACGTGCTGCTGCTCGACGTCCCCTCGACGGGCGACTACCTGTCGGTCCTGCCGACCGCGACCGCGGCGGTGGCGACCCGCCTCGGGTTCTCGCTCGACGAGATCGAGGACCTGCGCGCGGCGGTGAACGCCGCTGTGGCGCTCCTGATCCCGCCCGACCCCGGCCGCCCGCGGCCGTTCCGCCGCAAGGGCGGCGACGAGCCCCTCAAGTGCCGCCTGGAAGTGGGCGAGGAGGCCCTCCAGATCGTGCTGAGCCGCCCCAAGGGCGAGCCCCTCCCCGACGCCGGGTCCTACCAGTGGCAGGTCCTCAGGGCCCTCACCGACGAGGTCGAGGCCGAGGTCCACGACGCCACCACGACGATCCGCATCCGCCAGCGCCGCCCCGCCACGGAAGCGGACGCCGACACCGAGCGCCACCAGATCCACTGACCCCCGCCGCCTCCCGGCGGAATGTCGTACCCCTCGGGCACCATTCAAACCGGGGGCCCACCCCACCGCCTTCGGCGGGTCGTCAGCGTGTCCGCGGCCGGACAAGCTTGAAGGCCCGGCGGGCGGCCGGGCCTTCCAAGCTTCTGTTGTCGCAAATTCGAGGGATGGGTTACATCAAGGGATTGCGCAGTACTAGCCGACGACCTGGGTGGCGAGCGTGCGCAGGGCGCCGGAGCGGCGCTTCACCTCGCGGCGCTCGATCTCGCTCATGCCGCCCCACACGCCCGCGTCCTGACCGCTCTCGAGCGCCCACCGCAGGCACTCCTCGGTCACGGGGCAGCGCCGGCAGACGTTCTTGGCCTGCTCGATCTGTACCAGTGCCGGACCGGTGTCCCCGATCGGGAAGAACAGCTCGGGGTCCTCGTCGCGGCAGATGGCCTCGTGGCGCCAATCCATCAAAACATCTCCTTGCTAAGCATCAAGCATCTTGCTTTCACGGTGTTATGGGTTAGTTCTTGCGTTCGGGCGTCGCGGGCCGCTGGGGCCACGCGCCGGGCGTTCAGGTCGCGCTCCGCTCGCGCGCCGTACCGTGTTCCGCCCAGCGAATCGCTGCGGCGGTCGCACCACACGTACGGGCGCTATGGGGCACTCGGCACGGATCGCGGTTCCCCGCAAAGGGAATCGTTGTCACCGCAAGCTCGGAATGCCCTCGCGTCGCGCCAGCACCGTTGCTGAACGCTCTGGGCCGGGGGGCACACCCGCCTACGGCGTCGGCCGCCCAAATGGCGACTGCAAACTTACAGCTCCGCGAGCGGATCTGCGACAAGTCCGCACCGTGACCCGGGCCCTTGTGAATACTTTCACAAGGCTGTGCTTTGTCAAGGGTTCGACTCCGGAAATGAGTACGAAGTGAGTGAACTCACCGTGCTACCTCGAAGAAGACTCCGGGAACTCGTTCCGCAATGCCGCGGGGACCCCTACCGCGGGCCCTCGTGCGACACCCGCCACACGATCCCTCCGCGCGAGCCGAAGCCGTTGTCCGGCTTGCAGGCTTCGTAAAGGAGGGGGTCGGTGACAGCCAGTCGAACCGGTTTGACACACTGGTACTCAAGGTTGGCAGACACACCTTCAAAAGAAGTCCGCCAGGGCAGAAGTACCCGCAACGCCCGGTCTATACGCACCGAAAAGACGATATTCGGTTGTAAGTCTCGCGCCGTCCCGGTAGGGATGGCGAAATCAACCTTGCCTGCTCACGGGCGACTTGTCAACACCCACCTAGAGGTTTTCCCAAGTTGTTAGCAGGCCACCCGCAGCGCCTTCGGCACCGAGCTGAGTTCGAGTTCGGTGCGCTCTCCGAGATAGTCCCCGTCGAGCTGGAACGCCTGCGGGAGCGACGCGCGCAACCGGATCCTGGAGAGATCGTGATGCGTCACCGCGTGCTTCCCGTCGGGTCCGTCCCGTCCCACCAGCAGTGAAGCGGCGGTCCGAGCGGCGTCCGACAAACCCAGTTTACGCAGAATCAGGACATCAAGTCCAGCATTAAAGGACGCCCGCGCGTTGAGATTCACCGGGAGCGCGCCGAGGTACGTCCACGGTGCGCAGTTCTGCACCACGACCATCCCGGTCGATTCGATCTCCTCGCCCGTGGACAGCCCCACTTCGATCGAATCCCCTTCCACGCCATGCTCGTTCAGTTCCGCCATGACGGCGCGGGCGTAGTGCGCGCCGAGATTGCGCTTCTTGCGGTACGACTCCACCTTCTTGATGATCGACGCGTCCCAGCCGAGTCCGGCGCAGAACGTGAACAGCCGGTCGACCCCTTCCCCCTGCGCGCGACCGAGACTGACGGTGCGGGTGCGCGGCGAGTCCACCAGCGCGGACACGATCGCCATCGACGCGCGGCGCCGGTCCCACGGCAGGCCGAGGGCCCGCGCGAACACGTTCGTGGACCCGGCCGGGATCGGCGCGAACACCGGCGCCTCCTCGGCGGGCCGCCCGTCGGCGACCAGGCCGTTCACGACCTCGTTGACCGTGCCGTCCCCGCCGAGGCTCAGGACCACGTCGTACCCGGCGTCGGCGCCCCGGCGCGCGAGCTCCTCGCCGTGGCCGCGGTCGCCGGTCTTCTGCACGGTCAGGTCCAGCACCGAGTCGAGCTTCTTCACGACCCAGCGCGTACGGCGGCGCGAGCCGGTGGAGGCCTTCGGGTTCACGATGAGCAGGCCGCGCTGTGGCGCTGCTTTCAGGTCGCGCATAGGCGCAGCGTAGCCCGGGATACGGTTGGCGTGTGAACGAAACCGACGCCGACATGGGCGCGGTCACCGAAAGCCACGGTGACAGCGCACGTCCGTGGACCCTGACCGCAGCCGCCGGCGTGTTCTGGCTCCTCGCAACGGGACTCGTCGCGGCCGGGGCCTGGGGCCTGATCGAGATCCTGACCGGCCACGTCGACACCGTGAGCGGGGCCGTCGGGATCGCGCTGATGGCGTGGCTCGCGGCCCTGTACTACTGGTTCATCGGGCGCCGACTCCTCCAGTGCCGCGACATCGTCGCGCAGGCGGTGTTCCAGGCGCTCCTGTGGCTGCCGGTCGGGTACTACCTGCGCGAGGCCGCGCACCCGGTGGTCGGGGTCGCGGCGTGGGCGCTCGCGGCGGTGATGCTGGCGCTGGTCCTGTGCGGCCCGAGCCGCCGGGCCGTGGGGTTCGGGGAGCACCGGCCCTTCAGCGAGGGCGAATAGGCGGGCTTGAACCCGCGACCTCCTGGACCACGACCAAGCGTTCTACCGGCTGAACTACGCCTCCGCGGCGCGCTTCGCGATGAGGTCGAGCAGTTCCGGTGCGGCGCCCAGAGGTTCACCCGTGTGGACGACGCCCGCGCCGCGCGCCGAGGCGAGCGCGGCGTCGCAGAGGACGCCGGGGGCGATGAAGTAGCAGACGGCCGCGATGCGCTGGGCGCCTTGGGCCTTCAATGCCGCGACGGTGTCGGCCGGGCGGGGGCCGGGGCCCGAGGCGAAGCCGGGGCCGGCGGGGACGCCGAGGAGGCGGCCCGCTTCCTCCGCGACCGCGACGACGTGCGCGCGGCCCTCGTCGACGCGGGTGCCCGCGGCGCACACCACGAGCCCGTCGATGCCATAGGGCAGGTCGCGGACCAGCGCGTGCGCGAGGGACGGGTCCCCCACCGGGCGCGCGACGGCGACCGCGAGGCCCGGGCGGGACTCCTCGGCGCGCTTGGCGACCTCGGGGAGGTCGGTGCGGGAGTGGTAGGCGTCGGTGAGCAGCAGCGGGAGCGCCACCGCCGTGGTCTCGCCGGTGTCGGCGATCGTGTGCAGGACCTCCACCGGGTGCGGCTCGTTGAACTCCAGGAAGCCGACGTCCGCTCCGGCCGCCCGCGCGATGGCGCGGACGGCCTCCGGGGAGCGCGGGTCGGGGCTGCCGTGGGCGACCAGGACGATCGGACGCGGCGGCCCCGAGGGCGCCGGACCCGCCGCGGCCGGGGCCGTGGCGGGGACCGGTGCCCGGCGGTCAGACATGCAGTCCGCACTCGGTCTTGTCGAACGCGGCCCAGCGGCCCGCGCGCGGGTCCTCGCCGGGCGCGGTGCGGCGGGTGCACGGCCAGCAGCCGATGGAGCGGAAACCGTCCTTGAGCAGCGGGTTCACCGGGATGTTGTACCGCTCGATGTACGCCTCCTGGTCGGCCTCGGTCCACTTGGCGATCGGGGAGACCTTGACCTTGCGGCGCGAGAGGTCGAAGTCGACGACCTTCGTGCTCGCGCGGGTCGGGCCCTCGTCGCGGCGCAGGCCGGTGGCCCAGCCGTCGTAGTCGGCGAGGGCCGCGTTGAGCGGCAGGACCTTGCGGAGCGAGCAGCACTCGTCGGGGGCGCGGGAGAACAGGCGCGGCCCGAACTCGGCGTCCTGGGACAGGACGCTCTGGTCGGGCTGGATGGAGCGGACGTTGACGTCCATGGTCGAGGCGACGAAGTCGCGGACCGCCAGGGTCTCCGGGAAGTGCAGGCCGGTGTCGAGGAAGACCACGTCGATGCCGGGGGCGACCTGGCTGGCGAGGTGGACCACGGCGGCGTCGGCCATCGAGGAGGTCACGCAGAAGCGCTCGCCGAACTCGCCGACCGCCCACTCGATGATCCGGTGGGCCGTGGCGTCTTCGAGGCGCTCCCCCGCTGCGGTGGCGAGGTCACGGAGTTCGAATGGGTCTCTCTGGGTCCCGTTGCTGCTCATGCTGCTTCACTCCGATCGGGGTGTTCACTCCGGCTGGTCGCCGGTGGAGGGCGCCGCGATAATGGGCGCGGCCGCCATCCCGTGGTATTTGACGGCGAAGACGCGGGTGCAGTCCGCGCAGTGCCATCCGCCCTTGATGTCGACGTCGCTGTCGTCATCGGGCACGTAGGGTCGAAGGTCTTCCTCCCCGCAGTACGGGCAGTGGTAAGGGACGACGCGGCCGCTCACTGGAGGTCCGTCTCCTCCGCGCGGTGGACCCACTGCGCGAACGTCTCGCCCTCGGTGCGCCCGCCGAGGTAGCGGCGGGTGACGCGCTCGACGTAGTCGCCGAGGTCCTCCGAGGCGACCTTGAGCCCGCGGGACTTGCGGCCCAGGCTCGCCGCGGCCGCGTGGCCGCCGCCGAGGTGGACCTGGAAGCCCTCGACCTGCTGGCCGTCCTTGACGACGAGCTGGCCCTTGAGGCCGATGTCGGCGGTCTGGGTGCGCGCGCACGCGTTCGGGCAGCCGTTCACGTGGACCGACACGGGCGTGTCGAGCTCGGGGACGCGCTTCTCCAGTTCGGCGACGAGGTCGCGGGCGCGGTCCTTGGTGTCCACGATCGCGAGCTTGCAGAACTGGATCCCGGTGCAGGCCATGGTGGACCGGCGCCACGGCGACGGGTTCGCCTCCAGGCCGATCGCGCGCAGGTCCTCGACGGCGTCGTCGACCTTGTCGGCGGGGATGTCGAGGAGCAGGAGCTTCTGGAGCGGGGTGGCGCGCACGCGGTCGGAGCCGTACTTCTCGGCGATGTCGGCGAGCTGGCCGAGCATCGTGCCGGAGACGCGGCCGACGACCGGCGCGAGGCCGATGAAGTACTTGCCGTCGTTCTGCTGGTGGACCCCGATGTGGTCGAGGAGCTTCTCGGGGACCGGGGGCTGCTCCAGGTCGGGGAGCTTGCGGCCCAGGTACGCGTCCGATTCGAGGACCTCACGGAACTTCTCGGCGCCCCAGTCCTTGACGAGGAACTTCAGGCGGGCGCGGGTGCGCAGGCGCCGGTAGCCCCAGTCGCGGAAGATCTTGACGACGTTGACCCACACGTCCACGATGTCGTCCTGCGCGATCCAGGTGCCGAGGCGCTGGGCGAACATCGGGTTCGTGGAGAGGCCGCCGCCGACGTACAGGTCGAAGCCCGGCCCCAGTTCGGGGTGGTGGGCGCCGATGAGCGAGATGTCGTTGGTCTCGTACGGGCTGTCGGGCAGCCAGCCGATGGTCGACTTGAACTTGCGCGGCAGGTTCGAGAGGCTGCGGTCGCCGATGAAGCGGTCGTAGATCTCCTGGATCTGCGGCGTGGCGTCGATGACCTCGTCCACGGCGACGCCCGCGACCGGAGAGCCGAGGATGACGCGCGGGCAGTCGCCGCACGCCTCCTGCGTGTCGAGGCCGACCGCTTCGAGGCGGCGCCAGATCTCGGGGACGTCCTCGACGCGGATCCAGTGGTACTGGACGTTCTCGCGGTCGGTGACGTCGGCCGTGTCGCGGCCGAACTCCTTCGAGATGCCGGCGACCGTGCGCAGCTGCGCGAGGTTGAGCTGGCCGCCGTCCATGCGCACGCGCATCATGAAGTACTTGTCGTCCAGCTCCTCCTCTTCGAGGATGCCGGTCTTGCCGCCCGCGATGCCGGGCTTGCGCTGCGTGTACAGGCCCCACCAGCGGAAGCGTCCGCGCAGGTCGGCCGGGTCGATCGAGTCGAAGCCGCCGTGAGCGTAGATGTTCTCGATGCGCTGCCGCACGTTCAGCGGGTTGTCGTCCTTTTTGGACTGCTCGTTCTTGTTGAGCGGCTCCCGGTGGCCCATGGCCCATTGGCCCTGGCCTTTGGGGCGGGACGGTTTGCGCGTTGGCGTTGGCACGGTACTCCTCATCGCGGACACAGGTGTGGCGTGGTTCGTCGGCGGAAAAGCCGGAAGGAATTAAGCGCGCATCAGACAAGCGGCGCTGAACACACGGCAGAGGTCGACGTGGCGGCGTGCCACCAGTCGGAGCCCGTGTGCGCGAGACATGCCTAGAAGCATGACACAGGTTCCCGTCCACTGCACTCGACGTCCCGCTCCCTGGACAGCAGGTCACATGAGCGTGACACGCGTACGGCCGGGCCCCGTGGTCGCGGGGCCCGGCCGTACCGGTGTGCGGGACGCTTGTTACGCGTCCTGCATGTCGCGGTGCCGCGTCTCGGGCAGCGCGAGGATGCACAGCAGGTTCACGACGGCGATGCCGCCGAGGAGCCAGCCGACCCCCGAGGTGCCGGAGGTCGAGGCGATCTGGGCGACCACGAGCGGCGTGATGCCGCCGCCGAGCAGGCCGCCGATGTTGTACGCCAGGCCCGCGCCGGAGTAGCGGACGCCGGTCGGGAACAGCTCCGGCAGGAACGCGCCGATGGGCCCGTAAATGATGCCCATCGCCAGCAGCGCGCCCGAGAGCGCGACCGCGATGAGCACCAGGTTCTTCGTCTCCAGCAGCGGGAACAGCGCGAAGCTCCACACAATGCCGAAGACCGCGCCCGCGATGATGAGCTTCTTGCGCCCGTGCCGGTCCGAGAGGCGCGCCACGAGGAACGTGCTGATCCCGAGGACGACCACGGCGATGAGGGTGAGCCCGAGCATCGTGTTGCGCGGGATGCCGAGCACGGTGGTCGTGTACGTCAGGCAGTACGTGGCCGCCGTGTAGAACATGATGTAGACGACGAGGATCGACCCGGCGCCGAGCAGCAGCTCCTTCGGGTGGCGGGTGATGACGGTGAGCAGCGGGACCTTCGCGGCGCCGGTCTCGTCCATGTGCTTCGCGAACGCCGGGGTCTCGGCGACCTTGAGGCGGATGACCAGGCCGACGGCGACGAGCGCGAACGACAGCAGGAACGGCACGCGCCAGCCCCACGAGTCGAAGGCCGCCTCCGGGAGCCAGGCCGAGAGGGCCCAGAACACGCAGGTCGCGACGAAGTAGCCGACCGGCGAGCCCATCTGCGGGGCCGCCGCGTACAGGCCGCGCCGGTCCGCGGGCGCGTGTTCGGTGGAGAGCAGGGCCGCGCCGCCCCACTCGCCGCCGAGGCCGATGCCCTGGGCGACGCGCAGGACCACCAGGATGATCGGCGCCGCGACGCCGATCGTCCCGTAGGTCGGCAGGAGCCCGATGAGCGCGGTCGACAGGCCCATGAGCAGCAGCGACACGATCAGGGTGGCCTTGCGGCCGATCCGGTCGCCGAAGTGGCCGAACAGGATCGCGCCGAGGGGGCGGGCGACGAACCCGACGGCGAAGGTGCTCAGGGCGGCGAGCGTCCCCGCGAGCGGGGACAGGGTCGGGAAGAACAGCTCGTTGAGGACGAGCGCCGCGGCGGTGCCGTAGATGTAGTAGTCGTAGAACTCGATCGCGGTGCCGATGAAGCTGGCGGTCGCGATCCTCCTCATGTCCTGGGGCGGGGTGGTCGTGGTACTGCTCATGGTCGTCCTGTCGACGGGGGCGGGCGTGTCGCTCGCGGTCCGGACGGGGCGCCGCCCGTCCCGGCCGGGAGTAGGGCGAGCCTATGAGCGCGGTCGCTCGGAACGGTTTGTCGAGAAGGCAAAATCGCGGCGGACGGGCTTGTCCGCGGCGACAACGCGTCAGTCGGCCAGGCGCAGCTGGATCATCGCGAGGAGCCGCTGGTCGGGGTCGTCGAGGTCGATCCCGGAGACCTCCTTGATGCGCCGCAGGCGGTACCGGAGCGTGTTCGGGTGGACGTGGAGGGCGGCCGCGGCGGCGCCCACGTCCCCGAACGCGTCGAGGTGCGCACGCAGGGACTTCGCCAGCTCGGGGCTGAGCGCGTCGGCCGCGCCCCGCAGGCCCGGCACGGCCGCGAGCGCGTCGAGGGCCTCGCGCAGCAGCAGCTTCGAGCGGACCGCGCCGATCGGGACGACGGGCTCGCCGCTCCCGGCGACCGCCAGGAGCACCTGGTACGCCTGCTCCTTCGCGGCGGGGATCTCGGCGACCTTCGGGACCGGGTCGGCGAGCGCGGCCTGCGCAGGGGTGCCGAGGTTCTGCCGCAGGGCCGCGACGAGCCCGCCGAGCCAGTCCCCCACGCCGTCACCGTCGCCGGGGACCATGAGGTAGACGAGGCCGCAGGCGCGGGTGAGGTACACGTCGTGGCGGTAGGCGGCGGCGTAGACCGAGGCCACGTCGAGGGCCTGCGTCAGGTGCAGTTCCTTTGCGGCCGAGTCGGGTTCGGGGTCGTGGAGGTCCACGGCGGCGACGCTCATGGGGGTGTGGGCGTCGAGGCCGAGCTGGCGGGCGAGGAGCTCGGAGTCGACGCGGCCGGTGAGGAGGCCGTAGGCGAAGTCGGGCGGGACGGCCATGGTGGCGTTGCCGCCGGGGGCGGCCATGCGGAGCGCGGCGAGGCGGCTCGCGCCGCGCAGGACCTCGGCGGCGTCGGCGCTGAACGGGGTGCCGGTGTGCTGCACCCAGATCGAGCCGAGGGGGCGGCTGCCGGCCTGGACGCCGACGGCCAGCCGCTTGTTGGCGCCGATCGCGGGGTGGGCGGGGATCGCGATGACCTCGTCCGGGGGCCAGAGCCGCCGGAACACGCCCTGCTCGCGCAGGTGGTCGCGGTACGGGAGGGGGCAGCGGCGGCCCATGATGGTCTCGCGGCGGACCCAGTCGGCGTCGTCGCCGGTGTGGGAGTAGGCGACGACCTGGTGCGCGGCGTCCTCGATGGTGACGAGGCCGCCGACGAGGGTCGCGACGGTCTCGGCGAGCGCAGGCAGGCCGGTCACGGAGGCGTCGTCGCTCCAGGAGCCCTCGACGGCGGTGCGGGCGAGCATCTCGACCTGGTCCCAGCGGACGCCGTCGTCGATGTGGACGACCGGGAGCGGCGGTTCCGGGCCGGTGGCGGGACCCTTGACGACGAGCGCGGCGGCCCCGGCGCGGGCGGCGTCGGCGGCCATGGCGAGAGCCTGCTCGCCGCGGGCGCCGATCGCGAGGACGAGCTGGCCGGGCTCGGCGCGGTCGCCGGGTTCGAGGAGGGCCACGCCGGTGATGGCCGGGTTGGGGCCGGAGGAGGGGCGGACGGCGCGGACGACCGTGTCGCCGAAGGCGGCGAGCACGGCGTCGAGCAGGGTTGGTCCGGACATGCGTCCGATGTTATTGCAGGCCCCGGGGCCGCCGGAGGACCCCTCGGGTTCCGGCGGCCGACCGGGTCACTCCTCGGCGGTGCGGCGGCTGGCGGCGAAGGCGACGATGGCGCCGACTGCGGCGAGGGCCGCGCCGATGCCGAGCGGCAGGGCGAAGCGGGCGCCGGTCCCGGCGAGGCCGCCGGGGCCGCCGCTGGTCAGGACCGCCGCGGGCTCGCTCGTGGTGGCGCCGGTGGCGGAGGACGGCGCGTCGGTGGTGCTGCCGGTGGACGGCTCGTCCGTGGTGGGCGCGTCGGTCGTGTCGGCGGTCGTGGGCTCGTCGGTGGTCGGGCCGTCCGTGGTGGCGTCGTCGGTGGTCGGCACGTCGGTGCTGTTGATCGGGACCGAGGTGGGGTCGTCGTCCTCGCACTCGGGCAGGTCGCCCTCGAACGGGTAGGCGTGGACCTCCTGGCCGGAGCCGGCCTGGGAGCTGGAGCCGTGGACGAGGTTCCCGGTGAGGAGCATGCGGCCGTTGGTGCCCGACATGGTGACCTCGGTGGTGGACGACTGCTCCCCGGCGAGGACGGAGCCCTGGAACTGGGTGGTGCCGCGCAGGTTCACCTCGGCGGCGTCGGGGAAGTTCCACAGCAGGCGGGAGCGGTACTCGGTCTGCGGGCCGGAGTTGACGTTCAGGGTCCTGGCGTCGCCGTAGAGGTTGACGAGTATCGTGGCGCCGGCGGGGATGCCCGTGAAGCGGAGCGCCTGCGCGCCGCCGGTTCCTGAGACGAGGTCGGCGTCGACGGCGAAGACCTGGAGCGGGGAGGCGCCGTCGCCGGTGAAGAGGGTCTCGTAGCCGACGTTCTGGACGGTGCCGGTGACGGTGCGGCGGACGCCGTCCGCGGGGTAGGCGTAGCAGTGGCTGGCGGTCGAGAGCCGGTCGCGCAGGCTCGCATAGGAGTCGACCGCGGCCGTGTCGGTGACGGCGTCGGGGTTCACTTCGCCCGTGGGGGTCCCGGCGACGCGGACGACGCCGGAGTGCGAGCCCTCCTCGGCGAGGAGGCGCTGCTCGGTCGCGATACTGAGGTCGCCGCCGACGACGAGGTAGTCGGAGCCGTCGGGCGGGGGCACGCGGGAGCCGACCCCGGCGATGCCGACGTTGTAGATGGAACTGCCGCCGGTCTTGTTCTGCGTGAAGTCACCGAGGACCACGTTGCGGCCCTCGGACTCCGCGGCGGTGCCGGTCACGGTGAAGTCCCCGCCGACGAACACGTTGACGGAGTCGTCGTAGCCGATGATCCCGCCGTTGTTGTTGTCGTCGGGGTACGCGGTGGGGCAGTCCGCTCCCGAGCAGGGGCCGAGCCCGTCGGGGAGCGGGGCCGCGAGCGCGCCGGGGACGGCCAGCATGTACGCGGCGCCCGCGACGAAGACGGCCGCGGCCGCTACGGCCGCTCGCAGTGCGACAGGGCGCGATCGGGTCGCGGGCATGGCCGCCTCCAGTCCACAGTGGTAATCCCTGGGACTGTTGTAGCAGGTTCGGGGCCCGAACCCGGGGAGAACGCCGCGCGCTCCTACTGGAGGGCGAAGTCCACTACCGCTTCGGTACCGCCTTCGGGGCGCGGGCGCATGTCGATCGTGCCGCGCAGTTCGCCCGTGACGAGCGTGTGGACGATCTGGAGGCCCAGGCGGGTGGAGTCGGCGATGCGGAAGCCCTCGGGGAGGCCCTTGCCGTGGTCGGAGACGGTGACGCGGAAGTGGTCGCCGTCGCGCTCGACGCCGATGACGACCTCGCCGTCCTGGCCGGGCGGGTAGGCGTGCTCGACGGCGTTCTGGATGAGCTCGTTGACGACCATGACCAGCGGTGTCGCGTACTCCGAGGGCAGGACCCCGAAGGTGCCCTCGCGGCGCAGCGTCACCTTCGACTCGGCCACGGAGACCTCGACGGCCATGGAGGCGACGCGGTCGACGATCTGGTCGAAGCCCACGGACTCGTCCGAGGACTGCGAGAGCGTCTCGTGGACGAGCGCGATGGACGCGACGCGGCGCACCGACTCCTCCAGGGACAGGCGGGCCTGCGGGGAGCCGACCCGGCGGGCCTGGAGGCGCAGGAGCGCGGCCACGGTCTGGAGGTTGTTCTTGACGCGGTGGTGGATCTCGCGGATGGTCGCGTCCTTGGTGACCAGTTCGCGGTCGAGGCGGCGGACCTCGGTGATGTCGCGGACGAGGACGAGCGCGCCCGCGGCCTTCCCGCCGGGGCGCAGCGGGAGCGCCCGCATGAGGACGGTGGCGCCGCGGGCCTCGATCTCCTTGCGCCGCGGCGTGCCGCCCGCGAGCGCGTCGGCGATGCGGCGCGCGGCGTCGGCGCCCGCGTCGGGGCTGGAGGGGAGGCTGCGGGTGAGCTCGGCGAGGTCGCGGTCGCGGAGGTGGCCGGTGACGCCCATGCGGCGGTACGCGGACAGCGCGTTCGGGGAGGCGTAGCGGACGAGGCCGTCGGCGCCGATGCGGACGAGGCCGTCGCCGATGCGCGGCGCGGTGGTGGGCTCGCCGGGCAGCAGCGGGGGCGGGAAGCCGCCGTCGGTGAGCATCTGCACCAGGTAGTCGGCGGTCTTGAGGTAGTTGAGCTCCAGGTGGGAGGGGCTGCGGGTGTCCGAGAGGTTGGTGTCGCGGGCGGCCACGGCGATGACCTGGCTGCGGTCGCGGCGGCGCACCGGGATGGCCTCGTGGCGGGCGGCGACGTCGCCGCGCCAGACCGGGTCGCCCTCGCGGAAGATGCGGCCCTCGGTGTACGCGACGCTCAGGTGCTTCGCGTCCTCGCCTTCGAGGAGGCGCCCGACCTGGTCCTCCTCGTACGCGGTGGGGCCGGTGGTGGGCCGGACCTGGGCGAGGCACACGTACCGGCCCGGGTGGTCCTTGACGGCGCCCCAGAGGAGGAAGTCGGCGAAGGAGAGGTCGGCGAGGAGCTGCCATTCGGCGACGAGCCGTTGCAGGTGGGCCGCGGAGTTCGACGTGAGGTCGGTGTGGGCGCTGATCACGTCACGGAGTGTGGACACCGGACCAATGGTAGCGGCGGGCCGCGGTCCGCGGCCCGTCCTCTACGGCAGGGTCATGTCGGGCTTGTCCAGTTCTTCGACGTTGACGTCCTTGAAGGTCAGGACCCGGACGTGCTTGACGAAGCGGGCGGGGCGGTACATGTCCCAGACCCACGCGTCGCTCATCTCGACCTCGAAGTAGGTCTCGGCGTCGGCACCGCGCACGTTGACCTCGACCGCGTTTGCCAGGTAGAACCGCCGCTCGGTCTCGACGACGTAGGTGAACTGCCGCACGATGTCCCGGTACTCCCGGTACAGCTGCAACTCCATGTCGGTCTCGTACTTCTCGAGGTCCTCGGCGCTCAACGCTCCTCCTTCAATGCGACGGTAACCACGATAGTGCGCGCATGCCCCGCCGCGGACGCGGCTTGCCTTGCAAGCCCCGGATTCACGCCGGGCGGACCCGGTCGGGCCCGGTCAGGCGGCGGCGGGTACGGCGAGCGCGGCGACGTTGGCGTAGGAGAAGCGGTGCTCCTCGCAGGGGCCGAAGCGGCGCATGGCCTCCTCGTGCGCGGGCGTCCCGTATCCCTTGTGGACGGCGAAGCCGTACTCGGGGCGGCGGCCGTCGAGCTCGGCCATGATCCGGTCCCGGGTCACCTTGGCGACCACGCCCGCGGCGGCCACGCACGCGGCCGTGCGATCGCCCTTGACGACCCCGAGGCTCCCGGGCAGGCCGGGGACGGGGAACCCGTCGGTGAGCGTGTACCCGGGCCGCTCGGGCAGGCGCGCCACGGCGACGCGCATGCCCTCCAGGTTGCAGACGCCGACGCCGCGCCGGTCGATCTCCCGCGGCGGGTAGCTGACGACGGCGATGAGCGCCCGGGAGCGGTGCAGCCGCTCGAAGACGCGCTCGCGCGCGGCCTCGGTGAGCAGCTTCGAGTCGTTCAGCTCCTCCAGGCGCGCGCTCGGCGGCAGGACGACCGCCGCGACCACCAGGGGTCCGGCGCACGCGCCGCGCCCGGCCTCGTCGGTCCCGGCGACCGGCCCGAGGCCGCGCCGGGACAGGGCGGCCTCCAGCGCGTACAGGTCGCCGTCGCGCCGCATCCGGGAAGGGGCCGGGCGGAGCACGGTCAGGAGGGGTCGGGGACGTCGTCGAAGGTCTCCGGGATGGAGAACCAGTTGAAGTCGCCGAAGGGCCAGAACAGGACGAACGCCTTGCCGATCACGGCGTCGACCTCGATGGTGGAGGCGTCGACGTTCCCGCCGGTGCGGATGAACCGCTCGCGCGAGTCGCCGGAGGCCGAGCGGTGGTCGCCCATGACCCACAGGCGCCCCTCGGGGACGACCACGTCGAACGGGTCCTGCGAGGGCGGGTCCTGCTCCCCGGTGACCGGGTTGGTGAACAGGTACGAGTCCTCTTCGAGGGCGACCCCGTTGACGGTGATCCGCCCCTGGTCGTCGCAGCACACGACGTGGTCGCCGCCGACGGCGATGACCCGCTTGATGAACTCGTCCTCCTCCATGACCGACCGCCACGACTCGGGCGCGGTGAAGACGATGATCTCGCCGCGCTCGGGTTCGGAGAAGTCGTACACGAGCTTGTTGACGAGCACCCGGTCGTTGATCTGGAGGGTGTTCTCCATCGATCCGGAGGGGATGTAGTAGGTCTGGACGACCCACGTGCGCACCACGATCGCCACCAGGATGGCCACGCCCAGCAGGATGGGGAGTTCCTTCCAGAACGACCCCTTCTTCGCTGGCTGCTGCTTGTCGGAGGTCTCCTCGGCGCCCTCGCCGTCGGCGCCGGGCGCCTGCCCTTCTTCGATCACGGTGCGAGTCTACGCGCTCGCGCTCCGACGGCAGGGGCGGTGGTCGCGGTGGCGGGCAACGAAGGCGGTGAGTGCCAGGCCGTGCCCCAGGCCGCCGGGAGGCCGTCCCCGGCGGTGCCCGAGGCGGACTGGGCCCCTTCGGTTCCGGTGGTCCCGTCGAGCGCGTCGAACGAGTCGGGGATCTCCAGTTCGGTGGCCCTGTCGGTGGGCCACACCAGGGCGATGGCCCGGCCGATGATGTTCTCCACCGGGACCGGGCCCTGGCACCGCGAGTCCTTCGAGTTGCCGCGGTGGTCCCCCATCACCCACACTTCCCCCTCGGGGACGGTGACCTCGTCGAAGCGGCGCGAATGGCACGTGCCGGGCTCGGGTTCCACGGGCGCGTTGTCGTACACGTACTCGTCCTCGTGGAGCGAGACCCCGTTGACGACGACGTTCCCGTCGGCGTCGCAGCACATGACGGTGTCGCCGCCGACGCCGATGACGCGCTTGATGAAGTCCTTCTCGTCGGGCTCGGCGAGGCCGATGAGGTCGAGGACGCCGGTGGTGATGTCGTCTATGACGCCGCCGTCGCCGCCCGCGGGCCGGTACTCGGGGTCCCAGGAGTCGGTGCCGCGGAAGACGACCACCTCGCCGCGCTGGGGCGTGCGGAGCGTCGTGGTGAGCTTGAGGACGAGGACCTTGTCCCCCTCCTGGAGGGTCTGCTCCATGGAGCCGGACGGGATGTAGAAGGGCTGCACCGCGAACGTGCGCAGCAGGACCGCCGCGGAGAACGCGACGACGAGCAGCAGCGGCAGCTCGATCCACAGCGACAGGTACTGGCGCTTGTGCGGCTGCGAGAGGCGGCTCTCGGACTCCTTCTTCGGCTTCCCGACGGCGTCGTGGGTGCCGCTGACGACGCGGTGCGACGCGGAGACGCGGTCGTGGGAGGCGGAGACCCGATCGTGTGAAGCCGAGACCCGGTCGTGCGCACCGGTCACCCGGTCGTGCGGTCCCGTGACGCGGTCGCGCGCGCCGGTCGGTCCCTCGGGGCGGGTGAGGCGCTGGGTGGCGTCGGTGGCGGCCGGGCGGCCCGCGAACGGGACGCCGGGGCGGCCCTGCGGCTTCGCGGGGCCCTTGGGGGGCACGGGGGCGCCGGGCCCGCCGGGGCCGGGGAGGCGGCTCCAGTCGATGCGGCGGGGTCCCTTCGCCCCGTCGGAGGAACCGGGACTCATGCGGTGAGCGTAGCGGAGAACACGCGAAATGGAAAAACCCCGGGCGGGTGCCCGGGGTTCTCCGAAAACTATGCAGATCTACGGCTCGCAAGCTTCGCCGAGGCCCGAGGATCAGACCTCGCGGCGCTCCTTGATCTTGGTCGCGGCCTTGCCCTTGCGCTCGCGCAGGTAGTACAGCTTCGCGCGGCGGACCTTGCCGCGCATGGCGATCTCGATCGAGTCGACCATGGGGCCGTGGACCGGGAAGGTGCGCTCGACGCCGATGCCGTAGCTGATCTTGCGGACCGTGAAGGTCTCGCCCAGACCGCCGCCGTGGCGGCGGATCACGACGCCCTGGAACACCTGGACACGGGACCGGTTGCCTTCCTGGATCCGGACGTTGACCTTGACGGTGTCGCCGGGACGGAAGTCCGGCACGTCGGCGCGCATGGAGGCGGCGTTCAGCTCATCCAGAATGTTCATTGGTTTCAACCCTCGTTGACGAAGAAGTTCAGAAGTCCCGATCCGGGAGAGGTACCGCTTGAACGGGCGGGACGTCACGGGGAACCGTCTTACTCTGCCACACCCTGCTCGGGCGCGGCGGGCCCGGCCCCTTCGAGGAGGAGCCGGTCACGTTCATCGAGGCTACCCGGGCCGAGCCGCTCCAGCAAATCCGGGCGGGCCCGCGCGGTGCGCAGGAGCGCCTGCTCGCGCCGCCACCGGTCGACCTTGCCGTGGTCCCCCGAGAGGAGGACCGGCGGGACCTCGTGGCCGCGCCACTCGGCGGGCCGCGTGTAGGCGGGCGCTTCGAGCAGGCCCGCGTTGTGCGACTCGTCGTCCAGTGACGCCGCGTTGCCGAGGACCCCGGGCACCAGGCGCGCCACGGCCTCGACGATCGCGAGGACCGCGACCTCGCCGCCGAAGAGCACGTAGTCGCCGATGGAGACCTCGGTGACTTCCATCGACTCGGACGCGTAGTCCACGACCCGCTGGTCGATGCCCTCGTAGCGGCCGCAGGCGAACATCAGCCACGGCTCGGCCGCCAGCTCGTGCGCCATGGCCTGCGTGAACGGTCTGCCGGCGGGGCTGGTGACGAGCAGCCGGGGCTTCTGCTCCCCCGGAACGAGCTCGTCGAGGCACTCGCCCCACGGCTGCGGCTTCATGACCATCCCGGCGCCGCCGCCCGCGGGGGCGCCGTCCACCGAGTGGTGCACGTCGTGGGTCCAGCGGCGCAGGTCATGGACGTTCAGGTCGAGCAGGCCCCTCTCGCGGGCGCGCCCGATGAGGGAGAGGTCGAGGGGGGCGAGGTACTCGGGGAAGACGGTGACGACGTCGATCTTCACTACAGCTCCAGCAGCCCGGGCGGGAGGTCCACGGTGATGACCTCGGCCTCGAAGTCGATCATGGTGACCATCTCGGCGACGAACGGGATGCGCGCCGGGTGGGTGCCGGGGCGCCGGACCACGAGGGTCTCGTGGCCCGCGCCGTGCTCGACGCGCGCGACCGTGCCGACCTCGGTGCCGTCGGCCTCCACGACCTTCAGCCCTTCGAGGTCGTCGTCGCGGAACTCGTCGTCGGCGAGGTCGTCCTCGTCCACGTCGACCGAGAGCAGCACGCCGCGCAGCAGCTCGGACGCGTTGCGGTCGGTGACGCCCTCGAAGCCGACCATGGGCCGGCCCTGGTGCCAGCGCACGGTGAGGGCCTTCAGGGGGCCGTTCTTGGTGGCGTACTCGATTCCGGGCTGGAACCGGGCCTCGGGATCGTCGGTGCGGACCTCCACGACGAGTTCGCCGCGCAGCCCGTGGGGGCGCACGATCCGGCCGACCACGACCTCTGCCATTGCTTGCCTCTCCTTGCAGCACGACAGCCCCGGGGCGAACCCCGGGGCTGTCGCGTTATGACTCAGTAGGAATCGACGACCTCGACGCGGATGCCGCGACCGCCGATCGAGCCGATGACCTGCCGCAGCGCGTTGACGGTGCGGCCGCCGCGGCCGATCACCGTGCCCAGGTCGTCCGGGTTGACCCGGACTTCCAGGCGCTTGCCGCGACGCGAGTCGACCAGACGGACACGGACATCGTCAGGGTGATCGACGATGCCTTTCACAAGGTGTTCAAGCGCTGGTCGCAGCACGGTCTACTCCCCTTTTTCGTCGGACGCCTCGGCGGCCTCCGCCTTGACCTCTTCAGTCTTAGCGGATTCGTCGGCCTTCTCGGCGGACTTCTTCGACTTCGACGCGGGCTTCGTGTCGGCGGCCTTGGCGGCCTCCTCCGACACGTACGCCTTCGACGGGTCGATACCGGACTCCTTGAGGGCCGCGACGTACAGCGACTCCTTCTCGGGCTTCGGCTCGGCGACCTTCAGCGGGGCCGGCTCGGGCAGGCCCTTGAAGCGCTGCCAGTCGCCGGTCTTGCGGAGGATGGCCTTGACCTGGTCGGTCGGCTGGGCGCCGACGGAGAGCCAGTGCTGGACGCGGTCGGACTTGACCTCGATCCGGGACGGGTTCTCCTTCGGGTGGTAGATCCCGACGTTCTCAATGACCTTGCCGTCCCGCTTGACCCGCGAGTCGGCGATGACGATGCGGTACTGGGGAGTACGAATCTTCCCCATACGCGTGAGGCGAATCTTCACTGCCACGTTCTTGTTACTCCTGTAATAAGGATCACGTAGCGCGCACGCCTTCCAGGGGAATCACTCCGGATTGCGTTCGCGCTGAAACCTGGCTTTGCGTCACGGTAGTTGAGAGGGCTTCCGTCCCAAAGCTCATGTACAGCGACCGAGTCTAGCGCACAGGTAGATCAGTACGACCGGGCGAGGTAGGCGATGAGACCGGGTTCATCCAGGGAGTCCGGTACGGAGCCGTCCTCGCGTTGCAGGACCCGGACGGTGACCGAGGATTCGGCGGCCTTGCGCTCCCCTTCGACGCCGCAGGCGTCCCAGGGCAGGCGGGCGTACCCGGTCTGGGCGGCCTCGACGGCCTCCGCGACCGAGGTCGTGTCGGTGGTGTGCGACTCCCGGAACTCCAGGGCCTCGTTCCACAGCTGCTCCTGCGCGCCCTGGAGCGCGGCGGCGACGGCTTCGGCGAGCATCCCGAGCGGGATCGTCTGCTTGGAGCCCTCGACGCGGGAGGCCACGGTGGCCTCGCCGTTCTTCAGGTCGCGGGGGCCGATCTCGATGCGGACCGGGTAGCCCTTGAGCTCGGCGTCCACGGCGCGGCGGCCGAAGGCCACGTCGGCGCGGTCGTCGAGGCGCACGCGCAGGCCGTCGCCCTTGAGCTCGTCGAAGACCTTGCGCGCGGCGGTCTGGACCTCGTCGGTGTCCTTGACGGCCATGACGCAGACCTGGACGGGCGCGAGGTTCGGGGGCACGCGGAGCCCCGCGTCGTCGCCGTGGCCCATGATGAGCCCGCCGATCATGCGGGTGGAGGTGCCCCAGGAGGTGGTCCAGCCGTGGGCCTGCTTGCCGTCCTTGCCCTGGAACTGGATGTCGAACGCCTTCGCGAAGTTCTGGCCCAGCTCGTGGGAGGTGCCCATCTGGAGGGCCTTCCCGTCGCGCATGAGCGACTCGACGGCGAACGTGTTCAGGGCCCCGGCGAAGCGCTCGGCCTCGGTCTTGATGCCGCGCAGCACGGGCAGCGCCAGCACGTTCTCCATGAAGTCGGCGTAGACCTCGTGGAGGATGCGCAGCGTGAACGCGTGGGCGTCCTCATAGGAGTCGTGGACGGTGTGGCCCTCCTGCCACAGGAACTCCGAGGAGCGCAGGAACAGGCGGGTGCGCAGCTCGTAGCGCATGACGTTGCACCACTGGTTGAGCAGCAGGGGCAGGTCGCGGTAGGAGTTCACCCACTTCGCCATGTACTCGCCGATGACGGTCTCGGAGGTGGGGCGGATCGCGAGCTTCTCTTCGAGCTCCTTGCCGCCGCCGTGCGTGACCATCCACAGCTCGGGGGCGAAGCCCTCCACGTGGTCGGCCTCGCGGGTGAAGTAGGACTCGGGGATGAGCAGGGGGAACGAGGCGTTCTCCGTGCCGGTCTCCTTGATGCGGGCGTCCATCTCGGCCGTCATGCGCTCCCACAGGGCGAAACCGGTCGGACGGATCACCTGCGACCCTCGGGCCGGCCCGTTCTCGGCGAGCTGGGCCTTGGCGATGACGTCCTGGTACCAGCGAGGGAAGTCCTCGCCCTGCGGTGTGAGTACATTGGCCATAAACAGGGATTCTACGGGCCGGGCCCCGCCTGGCCGCAATCGGATTCCGCCGCTATGGCATCGGTCGGACGGCCGATGGGGCGATTGCGAAATCCCGGTCCTTCGGCCCTGATACAGGACGGCGAACGTCGCATAAGCTGTCGACGTGACAACACCCATGCTGGCAGGCGACCGCGGCCTGACGGCCGCAGAGGTTGCCGAGCGCGTCGAGGCCGGAGCCGTCAACGAGGCCAAGCGGCACACGAGCCGCCCGTTCTCCGCCATCCTGCGCGCCAACCTGTTCACCCCGCTCAACGCCGTCATCGGCGTGCTGGCCGTGATCGCCGTGACGTTCGGCGGCTGGAAGCAGGGCCTGTTCGCGGGCGTCATCATCGCGAACATCCTCATCGGCACCATCCAGGAGCTGCGCGCCAAGCGCACCCTCGACAAGCTCTCGCTCATGAACCAGGCCAAGGCGAAGGTCCTGCGCGACGGCGAGGTCCAGGAGATCGACCCGAACCGGATCGTCAAGGACGACCTGGTGTTCGTGGAGCCCGGCGACCGCGTCGTCGTGGACGGGCCCGTCGTGGAGTCCCGGAACCTGGAGATCGACGAGTCGCTGCTCACCGGCGAGGCCGACCCGGTCGCGAAGGCCCCCGGGGACGCCGTCAGGTCCGGGTCGTTCGCCGTCGCGGGCACCGGCCTGTTCCGGGCCGAGCACATCGGCGCGGACTCCTACGCCGCCAAGCTCGTCGAGGAGGCCAGCAAGTTCACGCTGGCCCGCTCGGAGCTGCGCGAGGGCATCAACCGGTTCATCAAGCTCATCAACTGGCTCATCGTCCCGATCGCGATCCTCCTCATCGTCAGCCAGGCCGCCGACGCGCAGAACTGGCGCGACATCATCGTCTCCACCGTGGCCGGGATCGTCCCCATGATCCCCGAGGGCCTGGTGCTCCTCACCTCCGTGGCGTTCGCGGTCGGCGTGGTCCGCCTCGGCGCCCGCAAGTGCCTCGTGCAGGAGCTGCCCGCCATCGAAGGGCTCGCCCGCACCGACGTGCTGTGCCTGGACAAGACCGGCACGCTCACCGAGGGCGGCATGGACGTGGACGAGATCCGCCCCATCGAGGGCGGCGACCGGGCCGCGTCCCTGGAGGCCCTCGCCGCGCTCGCCGCGGCCGACGACAGCCCCAACCCGACCATGCAGGCCGTCGAGGCCCATCTCGCGGACGAGTCCGTGGCGGACCCGCGGTGGCGGGTCATCGACGTCATGCCGTTCTCCTCCGCGCGCAAGTGGTCGGGGACGCGCTTCACCGACCACGGGACCTGGCTCCTCGGCGCCCCCGACGTGCTCCTGGACGCCGGCGACCCGGTGCTCCTCGAAGCCGACATGCTCGCCGCGCAGGGCCTGCGGGTCCTGTCCCTGGTCACCGCCGAGTCCGCGTCCACCAAGGGCGGCGTCACCGGCGTCAAGGCCCAGGCGCTCGTGGTCCTGCGCCAGCGCCTGCGCTCCACCGCCGCGGCGACCCTCGCCTACTTCAAGGAGCAGGGCGTCGCCGTCAAGATCATCTCCGGGGACTCCCCGGCGGCGGTCGGCGCGGTCGCGGCGCAGCTCGGCGTCGAGGGCGCCGCGGACACCGTGGACGCCCGCCGCCTCCCCGAGGACCCCGAGGAGCTCGCGGACCTGCTGGAGCGGGCCACGATCTTCGGGCGCGTGAAGCCGCACCAGAAGCAGGCGTTCGTGAAGGCCCTCCAGTCGCGCGGGCACACCGTGGCGATGACCGGCGACGGCGTCAACGACGTGCTCGCCCTCAAGGACGCGGACCTGGGGATCGCGATGGGCTCCGGTTCGGCCGCGGCCCGGTCGGTCGCACAGGTCGTGCTCCTGGACGACGAGTTCGCGACGCTCCCGCACGTGGTGGCCGAGGGCCGCCGGGTGCTCGGGAACATCGGGCGGGTCTCGAACCTGTTCCTCACCAAGACCGTGTACGCGATCGCCTTGGCGCTGTTCATCGCCGTGGGCGCGTCGATCGCGTGGTTCGCGGGCAACGACCCGCTGCCGTACCCGTTCCTGCCGATCCACCAGTCGCTCATCAACGCGTTCACGATCGGCATCCCGGCGTTCTTCCTCGCGCTCGCGCCGACCTTCGACCGGGCCCGGCCCGGGTTCGTGAAGCGGGTCCTGAAATTCGCGATCCCCGCGGGGATCTGCTGCGCGGTCCCGACGTTCGCGGTGTACCTGGCGTCGCTCGCGCACGACGGCTACGACTCGAAGCAGCCGCAGACGACGGCGGCGATCACGCTGTTCAGCCTCGCGCTGGTGGCTTTGGCGATCGTGGCGAAGCCGTACACGTGGTGGAAGGGCCTGCTGGTCGGGGTGTGCGCGGGCGCGTTCGTCCTGGTGCTGGCGGTGCCGCCGTTCGCGCGGTTCTACGAGCTGTCGCTGCCGGGCGTGTGGAACACCACGGCGGCGGCGATCGCGGTCGGCTGCGGTGTGGCGGCCCTGCTGTTCTGGCTGGTCGTGCGGCCGAAGCACCTGGCGGACTGACGCTATTTCCGCTCGTTCGGGGCCCCGCTACATCCGGTGTAGCGGGGCCTCGCGGTTTCTGGCGGGCGTGTAGCGCCTCTGGAGTGAAGGCAGATATCACTCAGGAGGCCGACCATGGCAAGCGAGACCGCGATCCGGGCCGAGGGGCTCGTCAAGCACTTCAAGGACATCAAGGCCGTCGACGGCGTGGACCTGGAGGTCCCGGCGGGGACCGTGTACGGGGTGCTCGGGCCGAACGGGGCGGGGAAGACGACGACCGTGCGGATGCTGGCCACCCTGCTGCGTCCGGACGCGGGGACGGCGACGGTGTTCGGGAACGACATCGTGGCGGACCCGTCGGCGGTGCGCACGCAGGTGAGCCTGACGGGGCAGTACGCGTCGCTGGACGAGGACCTGACGGGCGCGGAGAACCTGGTGCTGCTGTCGCGGCTGTACGGGTTCGGGAAGCCCGCGGCGCGGTCGCGCGCCGGGGACCTGCTGGACGCGTTCGGGCTCTCGTACGCGGCGGGCAAGCAGGTCAAGTCGTACTCGGGCGGGATGCGGCGGCGCCTTGACATCGCGGCGTCGATCATCATCACGCCGAAGCTCCTGTTCCTGGACGAGCCGACCACGGGCCTGGACCCGCGCAGCCGCAACCAGGTGTGGGAGGTCATCCGCACGATCGTCGGCGAGGGCACCACGGTGCTGCTGACGACGCAGTACCTGGAGGAGGCCGACCAGCTGGCGAGCCGCATCGCGGTCATTGACACCGGGAAGGTCATCGCCGAGGGCACCCCGGGGCAGCTGAAGTCCTCGGTGGGCGCGGGCTCGATCAAGCTGCGCCTGCACCACACCGACCAGCGCGAGCACGCCAGGAGCGTCCTCGCCGAGGCGCTCGACGCCGAGGTGGAGCTGGACGACGACCCGGTGGCGCTCACGGCGCGGCTGCTGCCCGGGCAGGACAACGCCGTGCAGGGCGCGCACGCGCTGAGCGAGCTGGCGAAGGCCGGCATCCTCGTCGACGACTTCTCGCTCGGCCAGCCGAGCCTGGACGAGGTCTTCCTCGCCCTCACCGAGCGCGTCGGCGCCTAGACAGCCCACTTGAGAGAGACAGAGGACGAACCGATCATGGCTTTCACCGAGACGAAGACGAGCACCGATCAGGACGCGCCGGCGCCTGTGGAGAAGGAGCGGCTGCGGAAGCTGCTCAACCAGGGCGAGCGCCCGGCGCCGCCGAGCGCGTTCGCGTCGGCGCGGGCCTTCGCGTGGCGCTCGATGCTGAAGATCAAGCACGTGCCCGAGCAGCTGGGCGACATCCTGGTGTTCCCGATCATCATGCTGCTCATGTTCACGTACCTGTTCGGCGGCGCGATCGCGGGCGGCACTGGGGACTACCTGCAGTTCCTGCTGCCGGGGATCATGGTCATGAGCATCGTCATGACGACGATCTACACGGGCATGTCGGTGAACATCGACATCAACAAGGGCGTCTCGGACCGGTTCCGGACGCTGCCGATCTGGCGGGCCGCGCCGATGGTCGGGTACCTGCTGGCGGACATGTTCCGGTACGCCGCCGCAGGCGCGATCATGTTCGGCACCGGCATGGTCATGGGCTACCGGCCCGAGGGCGGCGCGGCGGGCGTGCTGCTCGGCGTGGGGCTGCTGCTGGTGTTCTGCTTCGCGTTCTCGTGGGTGTGGACCTGGCTGGGCCTGATCACGCGGTCGGAGAAGACCGTCATGTCGATCTCGATGTCGATCATGTTCCCGCTGACGTTCCTGTCGAACATCATGGTCGACCCCTCGACGATGCCCGGCTGGCTCCAGCCGGTCGTGGAGAACACGCCGATCTCGCAGCTCGTGGACGGGGTGCGCGGCCTGTTCGACGGCACGGCGCCTTCGGGGGCGGTCCTGACGACGCTCGTCTGGTCGGCCGGGTTCATCGCGGTCTTCGGGTTCCTGACGCTGCGGGCGTACAACCGCAAGTGAGCTTCATCGAAAAACACCCGGCGGGGCCGGGAGGGCATTCGCCCTCCCGGCCCCATCGTCTACAGGGACCAGTCGGGGGCGGCCGGTCCGGGCCGGTAGGCGCACGAGGAACCGGTGGTGACGGCGGCGCGCAGGTGGGCGCCGAGCGCGGGGTGTCCGTCCTCGATCTTCTTGAGGGTGTTGCGGATGCGGTTGGTGACGGACTTGCGGGCCCGCTCGTGGTTGTCGCCGAGGCGCCGGGCCCGGCCGCCGAGCCCGGTGGCGGCCTTGAGGTGCTCGATGAGGGCCTGGCGTTCGGCGTCGAGCGCGGCGGCCCGGGCGTCGTCGCCGACGGCGGCGGCCGTGTCGATCTGCTCGTCGAGGGCTTCGAGGTGCTCGCGGAAGCGGGTGCGCGACTCGGCGTCGAGGAGGTCGTCCCCGCCCAGGCGGGCGTCGGCGGCGACGGCCTCGGACGGGTCGAGCAGGTCGGCCGCGGCGATCTCCGCGCCCGGGCGGGAGAGGAGTTCGCGGAGGTCCGCGAGGCCCTTCGCGTGCGGCAGGTGGAGGACGGCCCCGGCGTAGGCGAGGGTCCAGGTGGCGCCGTCGCGGCGGAACACGTTCCCGGCGTCGGGAGCGAGAGGCGAGCGGGACTCGCGTCCTTGGCCGCCCCCGCTTGCAACGGTGCCCGGCGGGTACGACAGCGCCCGGCCGCCGGACGGATCGGACGGATCGCCGGAGAGGCCGGTGCCGCCGCGGGCGAGTCCGGTTCCGTCGGCGGCGGGGCCGGTCCGGCTGCGGGCCGCGTCGGCCCGGTCGCGGATCTGGTCGATCCCGTTGCGGGCGAGTTCGGACCAGGGGCGGGCGCCGAGGAGGTCGGACTGCTTGGCGGCGGCGGCGAAGTGGGCGGCGGCGCGGTCGGGTTCGCCGAGGAACGCGGCGAGGGTGCCGAGCCAGTGGCCGATGGGGCCGCTGATGCTGGTGCCCCACATGGCGACGAGCCATTCGCCCTCGAAGGGGGCGAGCCGGTCGTAGACGTCCCGGGCGAGCTCCGCGTCCCCGTCGGCGACGGCGAGCTCGGCCTCGAAGCGGAGCATGAGGGACTCCCAGGACCCGAACATGTCCTCGGCGGCGACGAGGCGTTCGCGCACGGCGCGGGCCCGCGCCGTGTCCCCTGAGCGCAGGGCCGCGATGGCGGCGAGGAGGTCGCCGTGCCAGCCGCCGAACGTGGTGTGGCGGACGACGTGGGACGTGTCGGGGACCTCGCCGCGGGCGAGCTGGAGCTCCCAGCGCAGATGCGCCAGAAGGTCCTGGTAGGCCCGGTCGTCGGAGACGAGCACCGCGGCGCCGTCGATGAGCGCCTGCGCTTCCGCGAAGCGGCCCTGGACGATGTCGATCACCGCCTGGTCCACGTAGGACCCGCCGTGCCAGCGCTCGGACTCGCTGGCCTCGGCGAGGGAGCGGAACTCGGCGAGCTGGGTGAGGAACGCGGGGTCGCCCTGCTCCAGGAGCACGACCCACCGCAGTGAGGACGCGAGGAGGCGCATCTCCTCGTCGCCGGTGCGGCGGGTGATCTCGGCGAGCTCCTCCACGATCTCCTGGCGCCGGGCGGCGGTGCCGGGGCCCCAGGTGGCGGCGTGGGTGGCCCAGAGGCCGAAGGCGATCTCGTCGTCGTCGCCGCGTTCGCGGGCGGCGATCATGAAGCGGTACAGGAGCTGCCGGGTGAGGGCCTCGTGCTCCAGGCCGGGGTCGGCGGGCTCCCCGGCGAGGCCCTCGTAGGCGATGGCCTTGAGGCGCATGAGGTCGTCGGTGCGCTCGTTCTGGGGGACGTCCATGACGGCGCGGGTGAGGAGCATCGGGTCGCCGTGGTCCTCGGCCTCCTGGAGGGCGAGGGCGTAGAGGGCGCGGGCCTCGGTCCCGCGTTTGAGCCACTGGAGGGCCTCGCCGAGCTGGAGGCGCAGGACGACGCGCTGGCGGACCATCGCGGGGGTGCAGCGCTCGACGGCGCGGCGGAAGTACTTCTCGGCGCCGCCGAAGCTCATGCAGGAGGTGGACTTGGCGCCCGCGCGGGTGATGAGGTCGACGGCGGTCTCGGGGTCGAGGTCGTCCCCGGCGAGCCAGGCGTGGTGGGCGATCTCGGTGATGAGCATGTGCTTCTGGAGGGACTCGTCGGCGACGAGGGCGCGCACGACGCAGCCGTGGTGGTGGGCGGCCTCGTCGGGCTCCATCGTGTTGTAGAGGGTCTCGCGGACGAGGTCGTGGACGAACACGTACCGGTCGCGCTCGCGCCGGACGAGGCGGGTCTGGCAGGCGGTGTCGAGGGCGCACTCGATCTGCTGGAGTTCGATGCCGGACGCCTGGGACATGATCCCGGCGTGGAACTCGCGGCCGCCGACGGAGGCGAGGACGAGCATCTTGAGGATCGGTTCGGGGAGCTGGTCGAGGCGGCGGCGGAGGGCGTCGCGCATCCCGGCGCTGGTGGCGTCGACGGGCTGGCCGGAGGCCCACAGGAGCGCGGTCTGCTCGACGAAGAACGGGTTGCCGCCGGTGCGGCGGGTGATCTCGGCGACCGTGCCGGGGTCGGGGGCGGAGCCGACGGTGGCCTCCACGAGGGCGGCGACGCCGTCGTCGGCGAGGCCGTCGAGGCCGACCATGGCGGCCTTGGAGACGAGCTGGAGCATGCGGCCGCGGAGGCGGTGGCCGGGGTCGATCTCGGAGTCGCGGTAGGTGCCGACGAAGAGGATGCGCTCGAAGAACGTGTGCTGGCACGCGAACTTGAGCAGTTCGATGCTGGCGGTGTCGGAGAAGTGCAGGTCGTCGAGGACGATGAGGAGGGGGCGCACGCGGGAGGCGTTGATGAGCAGCTGGGTGACGGCGTCGTGGAGCTCGAACTCGACGGGCCGGGCCCCTTCGCCCTCGCCGAGGAACACGTCGATGGCGGGGGCGGGGCGCAGGGACTGCCAGACGTCGTCGCCGAGGCGCCCGCGCAGGGAGCGCAGGACCTGGAGCCACAGCCAGTTGTCGGGGACGGCCTCGGACTCCCAGGAGGTCGCGAAGGCGACGAGGAGGTCGTCGCGGCGGCCCGCGGCGGCCTCGGTGACCAGCGCGGTCTTCCCGATGCCGGCCTCGCCGACGACGAGGACGAGGCCGCCGTGGCTGGCCGCGGTGCGGTCGGCGGCCGCGCGCAGGGCGGAGGCGGGGTGGTCGCGTCCGATGAGCAGCGAGTCAGTCACCCGACCAGTGTGGCCGAAGGGTACGACGCCCGCCAATCGGTTCTGTTTTCACTGTCGGGTTCCGGACGAATTCGTTTCGGGGCGATCCCCCTGCTCAGGGCGGTCCGGTCGGGCAGGATGTCGGTATTTGCCCGGTGGATTCTCTCGAACCTGTGCGCGGTTTACGTCGAGTACCTAAAGTCCTACGGAAAGTTAGGCATCCCGGTGCCGACGGGGCGGTCGGGCCGTTCTCACCGACGGTCAAGGCAGGACCGCACCTGAGCCGGGGGCGCCGACAATCCACAGGAGCAATCCTCATGGCACAGTCCACGTCCAACGGAGCACGTAAGAACACCTGGCGAGCGGTCCTCATCGGGGCCGCCGTACCGTTCGCCGTCCTCGCCGCCGCACCGGCGGTCGGGGCCGCCGAGACCACCGACCGAGTCGAGACCGTCAACAGCGAGCAGCTTCCGCCGCTGCCCGGCGACCTGCCGGTGCCGGGCGACCTGCCCGTGCCCGACCCGACCGCGCTCACCGACCTCGCGACCTGCCTCACCGACCTGCAGGCGGCGCTCGACGCCGGCGCGCAGATCCCGGCCGAGAGCCAGGACGAGTACGAGCAGCTCCCGGGGCTGCCGCTGCCGGTGCCCGCGCCGGACCTGCCCGTGCCCGGCGGCGACTCGCCGATCCCGGACATCGGGGCGCTCGCCCAGACCTGCCAGGACATCCTCGCGACCGTGACCGGCGCCGTGCCGGAACCGCCGGTCGACCTCCCGGTCGACCCGCCGGTGGACGTGCCCGCGGTCCCGTAACGGGGACCGACGCACCGCGAAGGGGCCCGCAGCGAAAGCTGCGGGCCCCTTTTCCCGTGCGTGCTACTTGAGGCGCTGCGCGGCGTCCGCGATCGCCTCGTCGGTCGCGGTCAGGGACAGCCGCACGTGGCGGTTCCCCTTGGCGCCGTAGAACTCCCCCGCGGCGGCGAGGATGCCGCGGTCGGCGAGCCAGGCGACGGTGTCCCAGCAGTCCTCGTCGCGGGTGGCCCACAGGTACAGGCCCGCGGTCGAGTGGTCGATGCGCAGGCCGGCGGACTCGACGGCGGCGCGGAGGACCTCGCGGCGGCGCCCGTACCGCTCGCGCTGGGCGATCGCGTGCTCCTCGTCGTGGAGGGCGGCGATCGTGGCGCGCTGGACGGCCCACGGGACCATGAAGCCCGCGTGGCGGCGGATCTCCAGGAGGTCGGCGACGATCGCGGGGTCCCCGGCGAGGAACGCGGAGCGGTACCCGGCGAGGTTCGAGCGCTTCGACAGCGAGTGCGCGGCGAGGAGGCCGGTGAGGTCGCCGTCGTTGACGCGCGGGTCGAGGACCGACACGGGCGGGTCGCCGTCGTCCCAGCCGAGCGTCAGGTAGCACTCGTCGGAGGCGAGGACGATCCCGGAGTCGCGGGCCCAGCGGACCAGGCCGCGCAGGTGCTCCACGGACGCGGTCTCGCCGGTCGGGTTCGTCGGGTAGTTGATCCACGCGAGGCGCAGGCGCGAGGACGCGGCGTCGCGCGGGTCGGCCACGGGGGCCGGGTCGGCCTTCGCGAGGATCGCGCCGACCTCGTACGTCGGGTAGGCGATCTCGGGGTAGGCGACGGTCTCGCCGGGGCCGATCCCGAGCTGGAACGGCAGGTTCGCGACCAGTTCCTTGGAGCCGACGGTCGGGAGGACCGCGACGTCCTCGGCGACGCCGGTGTGGCGGTGCAGCCAGGAGCGCATCGCCGCGGCGAGGTCGGGGGGCCCGGCGACCGTGGGGTACCCGGGCATCGCGGCGGCCTCGTGCAGCGCCGCCTGGATCGAGTCGGGCACCGGGTCGACGGGCGCGCCGACGGTGAGGTCGACGAGGCCGTCGGGGTGCGCGGCCGCGCGCTCCTTGTACGGGGCCATGCGGTCCCACGGGAAGCGCGGCAGCCGCCGCGCGGGCGAGGCGCCGTGGAGGCGGCGCAGCGCCACGGGACTACTCCGCTTTCGTCGGCAGCTCGGCCACGAACGGGACGTCGCTGTCGATCTTGCCGACCTTGGAGGCCCCGCCGGGGCTGCCGAGGTCGTCGAAGAAGTCCACGTCGGCCTTGGTGTAGGCGGCCCACTCCTCGGGGACGTCGTCCTCGTAGAAGATCGCCTCGACCGGGCACACCGGCTCGCACGCACCGCAGTCGACGCACTCGTCGGGGTGGATGTAGAGCTTCCGGTTGCCTTCGTAGATGCAGTCGACGGGGCATTCTTCAATGCAGGCCCTGTCGAGCAGGTCCACGCACGGCTCGGCGATTACGTAAGTCACGAGTCGTCCTTCCTACGGCGCGCAGTCGGGCGGACTGCGCTGAGATGAGCCTAAAGCTTATTTCCTCTAGTAGACCCGAAGGCTTGGGGTGCGCCAGATGCTGGGACCGGAACACGTCGGCCGTCGCGTGGCGGTTCGGATCAGACTGCGGGACGCCCGGCCCGGTCGCCGGTTCACGGACGTCACGGGCGAGCTTATCGAGTTCGGCCCGGACCACTGGCTCGTGCGGCCTGCCGCAGGGGCAGCCGTCACCATCGACGCGGCCGCCGTCGTCGCGGCCCGCCCGATCCCGCCGAAGCCGACCCCGTTCTCCGAGATCATCGGCCTGGAGCGCCTCCTCGCCGAGACGTGGCCCGCGACCGAGACCGCCGACCTCGGCGGGTGGCTCCTGCGGGCCGCCGGCGGGTTCACCAACCGCGCGAACTCGGTCCTGGCGCTCACCGCCCCCGAGGGCGGCACCGATGCCGCGGTGGCGGCGGTCGTCGAGTGGTACCAGGCGCGCGGGCTGGTCCCGAAGATCTCCCTCGCCGGGCCCGTGACGCGCCGCCTCGAAGACGAGCTCGCCGAGCGCGGCTGGACCCCCGAGATGGACACCGTCGTGATGGTCAAGGCGCTCAAGGAGACCCGCTACGAAGGCGAAGCGGTCATCACGCACGCCCCGAGTGAGGCGTTCCTCGCGCAGACCGACCGCGGCGCCCCCGGGACCGCGCCGCGGGTCTTCGGCTCCGGGCCCGACCGGGCCTACGCCGAGATCCGGCGCGGCGGCGCGCTCGCCGCCCGGGGCCGCGGGGCCGTCGCCGGGGACGTCATGGCCCTCACCAGCGTCGGCACCGACCCTGCGCACCGCCGCCAGGGACTCGGCACCGAGGTCATGGCCGCGCTCGAAGCGTGGGGGGCGGGAACGGGAGCGGCGCGCGCCGCCCTCCAGGTGGAGGCCGACAACGCGCCTGCGATCGCGATGTACGAGCGGCTCGGGTACGCCGAGCGCTACCGGTACCGCTACCGGGTCAAGCCTTAGCGGCCGCGGTCTTCTTGGAGGGGCTGGCCTTGCGCTCGAACGCGATGCGCGTGGCCTTCAGCTCGCGGCCGTACACGTCCACGCCGAGGGCCATCACGATGAGGAACCCGACCCAGCCCGACAGGGCCAGCAGCGCGAAGTAGATCGGGATCTGCGAGAACACGCCCTGGAGGTCCGGGTAGTCCACGCGCGCGATCAGCGGGTTGATGAGCACCGCGAACAGGGTCGCGACCAGGAAGATCACGAGCAGCTCGCCGGTGATCTCCTGGCGGCGGCGCCGCACGCCCCACCAGATCCCCGCCGCGATCGCGACGGCGGCCATGGCGCCGAAGGTGTACAGGCCCACGAGGTCGCCGACCGCGGTGCCCTCGCCCCACACGTTCGAGGCGATCCGGCCCGCGAGGTTCGCGGCGATCAGGCCCAGCGCGAAGCCGTAGATCGACGGCCAGTGCGGCATCAGGAGGCGGCTGAGGAGGGTCACTGTCGGGACTCCTTCGGGGCAGAGGGGGCTTTGCTCGGTCTGGGACGAAAATACCGCCACAGCGCGACGGCGATCCCGGCGGTACCGGCCAGGAGCAGCGCGTAGCCGTTGAAGCCGCTGGTGATGATGAGCGAGCCCGCCTGCGTCGGCATCGACGCGGCCAGGACCACCGCGAACCACGCCAGGGACGTCAGCAGCGCGCCCCACCTGGTCCCCGTCCACCACACCGCCAGCGCGGCGAGCGCCCAGTTCCCGGCGAACGCGAGCGCCCCGGCGAGGGGGATCGCGATCCCGTCCCAGTAGAACGGGACGAGGAACGATTCGATCAGGGCGGCGAGGGCCGCCGCGGCCGTCGCGACGACCGCGCCGCCGACCCGGACCGCCGTCTCCAGACCTCTCTCACGCACGGTGGCGATCCTACGGCAGCAAGCGAACCGGTCGCCGCCCCGGCGCGTTGGAGGCGCCCTCCCGTACCACCGGACGGGACAATACGCTCATGACCACGATACGAGAGACAACTGCCACGAAAGCCCGACGATTCCGACAGCTGTTTCCCGAACGGTCCGACTTCCAGCACGTCCGCCGCCACTGGCACACCGACCTCCTCGCCGGGCTCACCGTCGCGGTCGTCGCCCTGCCGCTCGCGCTGGGCTTCGGGATCGCCTCGGGTCTGGGGGCCTTCGCGGGCCTCATCACCTCCATCATCGCCGGGGTGCTCGCCGCGCTCCTCGGCGGCTCGAACCTCCAGGTCACCGGCCCGACCGGGACGATGGCGGTCGTGCTCGTGCCGCTCGCGGCCACCCACTCGCACACCGGGGTCATGCTCGTGGGGGTCATGGCCGGGCTCATGCTCGTCGCGCTCGCGCTCACGGGCGCCGGCCGGTACGCGCGGTACGTGCCCGTCCCGGTCGTGGAGGGCTTCACGGCGGGCGTCGCGATCGTCATCGCCGTCCAGCAGCTGCCGTCGACACTCGGGCTGCCACCGCAGAACGAGCACATGCTCACGGGCGCTTGGGAATCGCTCCAGGCGTTCGCGGCGCAGCCGAACTGGGCGCCGGTGGGCGTCGCCGCGGGCGTGGTCGTCGCGATCCTCCTCGGCTCGCGCCTGCACTCGCAGATCCCCACCCCGCTGCTCGCGGTCATCGCCGCCAGCGCGGCGGCGTGGTTCGCGGACCTGGACGTGGCGGTCATCGGGTCGCTGCCGCGCACCATCCCCGCCCCGGACGCCGGGTTCCTCTCCTTCGCGTCGGAGGCCCCGCAGCTGGTGGCCGCGGCGGTCGCCATCTGCGCGCTGTGCGCGCTCGAATCGCTCCTGTCGGCCACCGTGGCGGACAACATGACCGTGGGGCGCCACCACAACCCGGACCGGGAGCTCCTCGGGCAGGGCGTGGCGAACCTGGTGACGCCGTTCTTCGGCGGCATGCCGTCCTCCGGGGCGCTCGCACGGACCGCGGTCAACGTCAGGTCCGGCGCGGCCGGGCGCCTCGCCTCGCTCACGCACGCGCTCGTGCTGGCGGTGATGATGCTGGCGCTGGCGCCACTGGTCGCGCACATCCCCCTCGCCGCGCTCGCGGGCGTGCTCATCGCGACGTCGATCCGGATGATCGAGGTCGGCTCGATGCTGGCGCTGGCGCGGTCGACGCGCGCCGATGCGGCGGTCATGTGGCTGACGCTCGGCGCGACGGTGGTGTTCAACCTGGTGTGGGCGGTCGCGGTGGGCATCGCTCTCGCGGGGCTGCTGGCTCTCGGCCGGATCTCCCGGTCCGTCTCGGTGGAGGAGGAGCCGATCGACCACGACGACCACCACGACGAGGAGGCGGCGCTGCTCCACGAGCACATCGTGGCGTACCGGCTCGAAGGGCCGCTGTTCTTCGCGGCCGCGCACCGGTTCCTGCTCCAGCTCCTCGACGTGGCGGACGTGCGGGTGGTCGTGCTGCGCATGAGCCGCGTGTCCACGATGGACGCGTCGGGGGCGACGGTCCTGGCGGACGCGATCAAGCGCCTGGAGCACCGCGGCATCGCCGTGTACCTCTCGGGGCTCGAACCCGTCCACGCCAAACCCCTTGAGGCCCTTGGGGTCCTGGAGCCGCTGTGGCAGCAAGGGCGGCTGTTCGAGCACACCAAGGAGGCGATAGCGGCCGCCCGCCAGCGCCTCAAGGCCGACGGGCTCCTAGAGCAGCTCGAAGCGGAGGCGCGAGGGTTCGGCGGGGAGGCCGAAGCGGAGCGCCCATAGGCGGTCGGCGGTGCCGCGGTGGTCGGCGGTGTCGACCGAGTCGACCACCGCGTCGTCGGGGTTGACGCCGTGGAGCACGAGGGTGCCGCGCTCGCCGGTCCACACGGCGCGGTCCCCTTCGAGCTCGGGCCTGATGCGGCTGACGAAGACCTCCGTCAGCTCGGGCCCGAAGTCGCGCAGGGCGATCCCGTCGTCGGTCCAGGCGAACTTGCGGATGAGCGCGCCGTCGCCGTACGCGTCGACGTACACCTCCAGGCCCTCGGGCCCGTCCACGAGCTCGGCCCGCGAGTCCTCGCCGGGCTGCTGCGCGGCGCCCTCGACGGTGGGCACGGAGTGCCACGCCGCGGAGGGGTGGACCTGCTCGTACCGCTCCTCGCCGAAGTACGCGGCGGTGTACTCCCCCGCCCCGGCGTCGCAAAGGAGCTGCTCGCCGTCCACGGCGATGATGAACGAGCCCAGGTCGAGGTGGTTGTGCGGCTCCTCGTTGTACCCGCCCTTGACGGCGAGCGCCCACAGGCGGCGCCCGATCTGCCTGCGCTCCACGAACCAGCCGACCTCGGGCAGGAGCGTGCGGGCGGGCCCGACCTCCTCGGGGAGCGGGCGGCCCCATTCGAGGGTGCGGGTGAGCGGGGCCCACCGCGCGCACTCGTCCTCGGCGAACGTCTGCGGCCGGTCGGCGGCCGGCGGCTCCGCGCCGAGCCGGTCCTGGAGGCGGGTGAGCAGGCCCGCGGGCAGCACGGGATCGGCGTCGGTGTCCCCGAACGTCGCGAACGACCCGGGGTAGAGCTGGGCGCGGGCCGGGAACGCGGCGATGGCCTCGTTCCCTTCGAGGAGGTCCTCGCCGGTGGCCTCGCGCCATGCCTCGGCGAAGTACGTGAAGTACCCGAAGCCGTAGATCCAGTAGTAGACGCCCTCGACGCAGCCGCCGTCGGGCCCGAAGGAGAACAGGTAGCTCTGGAGCGCGGGCAGCACCCGGCCGCGGATGACGTCGGTGTCGTACCCGAGCGCGAGCGCGGCGAGCCCGGCGGCGCCCGCGCACACGGCGGTCCAGTTGGAGATGCGCAGCTCCCACCACAGCGGGAACTCCGACTCGAAGAACGGGTCGAGCACGCGCTCGCGGATCTCGGCCTCGACCTGCTCGGCGCCCTCGACGTCCTCGCGCAGGCGCAGGATCTCGGCGAGGGTCTGCGCGGTCTCGCACGCGAACAGGTCGACGCACGTGCGCGGGTCGAAGTCCTCGCCCCAGTGCGCGGGCAGGGCCCAGGACCGCTCCTGGCAGACGTCCTTGATGAGCGAGGAGAGCGCGGCGGCCTCCCCGGTGATGGCGAGCGCGGCGAGGTGGCGGCGGCGCGCGAAGTACTGGACCTCGTAGGGGAGGCGGCGGCCGGTGGCGGCGAAGTCGTCGGCGAGCGCCGGATCGAAGTCCGGCACGGGCCTCGCGGCGATCTCGCGGAGTTCTTCGAGAAGCGCCGTACGAAGGTCACTCATCGACCAACGCCTTTCCGGGTGCGGGGTGGAGATCGGGCGGGGGATCCTGCCGTGGCTCAACGGTAACGCGGGCCCGCTTTCCGTCATAGACTCCCTCGTATGCGCATCGGCGAGCTGTCGGAGCGGACGGGCGTCCCGGCCGCCACGATCAAGTACTACCTGCGGGAGCACCTCCTCCAGGCGGGCGAGCACGGCGAGGGCAACACCGTCGAGTACGGGCCCGGCCACGTGCACCGCCTGACGCTGATCCGGGCGCTCTCGGAGACCGCGGGCCTGTCCGTGGCGCAGATCGGCGAGGTCCTCACCGTGCTTGCGCGCCATCCGGAGTCGGCGTTCCAGGCCCTCGGCGCGACCCTCGCGGCGACGCACCGCGACCCGACGTTCTCCCTCGCCAGCGAGGGCACCACGGAGGCCGCGGAGCGGACCGTGGACCAGCTGCTCAACGAGTACGGCTGGGCCGAGGTGGCGCCGCCGATGTACCGCGACGCCATGGTCACGGCCCTGACCGCGTTCTACCGCTTGGGGAACCCCGACCCGCAGGAGGTGCTGGAGCACTACGCGGACGCCGCGGCGGCCCTGGCCTCGGCCGACATGGAGGCCGTCGCGGAGGCCACGAAGGTCGAGGGCGTCAACGTCGAGCAGGCGGTGACCGCGACCGTGCTCGGCGAGACGGTGTTCGCGGCCCTGCGCCGCATCGCCCACATCGCCGCGTCCGCGCGCACGCAGGCCGCCCAGGGCCCCTCGGGCACAATCTAGGACGTGAGCGCACTCCGATTCGACCGCGACCCGAGCCGCCCAAACCTCCTCCACTTGGTCTTCGACGAGGTCGTGCAGGCCACGATCGACCTCGACGACCCGTCCTACCTGGACGCGGAGTACATGCAGCGGATCGCGTACCTCGTGGACGCGGCCGCCGAGCCGAAGCGGCCCCTGCGGGTGCTGCACCTGGGCGCGGGCGGGCTGGCGATGGCGCGGTACGTGGCGGCGACCCGGCCGGGCTCCTACCAGCAGGCGGTCGAGACGAACGACGAGCTGATCGAGCTCGTCCGCGCCGAGGCCCCGCTCCCCCGCGGCGTCAAGGTGAAGATCCGCCGCACCGACGCCCGCGAGGCCGTCGAGTCGGCCCCGGATGCCACTTACGAACTGATCATCACCGACGTCTACGACGGCGCCCGCGTCCCCGCGCACGTCACGAGCACCGAGTTCCTCCACGGCGCGAACCGGGTCCTGCGCCCGGGCGGGCACTACGCGGTGAACCTCTGCGACGGCGGCCAGATGAAGTTCCTGAAACCGGCCCTCGCGGCGATGCGGGAGGTGTGGCCGCATGTGGCGGTCATGGCCGAGCCCGCGGTCCTGCGCGGCCGCCGCTTCGGCAACGTCGTCGCCGTCGCCTCCGGTGTCGAGCTGCCGGTCGCGGAGCTGCGCCGCCGCTGCGCGGGCGCCGCCTTCCCCTGCCGCGTCGTCGAGGGCGCCGAACTCCGCGAGTACATCGCCGGCGCGCCCCCGGCCACCGACACCACCGCCATCAAGTCCCCGCCACCGCCCCGCTCCCTCCGCAGCTTCTGACCGCTCCCGGCCGCCGCCGCCGAGCCGCTGTCGCACCCGCCTGGCACGTTTGAAAGCGGGGGCGACTCGCGACGCGAGGGCCCCTCGCGAACCGTCCCGGCGGACGGTCCAGCCGCGGGTGGGCCGTTCGGACAATAAAGCCGCAGGATAGTGGCCCTGTCTCCCGTCGCGTCACGACTGTCCGGTCTCGATCGGTGAAGGCGCTCACAGAGGACTTGGCGATCCGGGTCACCCCGTACTAACGTCGGCGCCTGTTCCGGTCGGGTCCTCAGGGCTCCCCCAGAGACCCACCCGCCCGGACCGCCGAGCCGCGCAGCGCATGACGCCCGTTCCTCCCGGTGCAGGGCGAGACACCGCAGCGCGGGCCGGGGACCCAGCCGCGCCGTTCCCCCCATCCCGACGGCGCAGGGGTGAATCCCGCGAGGACGAACGTCCTGGCGGGTAGGGCGATCTTCCCTGCCCGAACCCGACAGCTAACCCGGTAGGCGGTCGAGGAAGAAAGGCCACCTGGTGGCTCAAACCTGCACAGACATCGACCATCGCTCGCGCGCCGCGGCGATCCTCCGCCGCGTCGCCGCCTACACCGGCGTCACCGTCGCCACCGTCGGGCTCGTGACGGCATTCGCCGGCAGCCGCGCCCACGCGGCCGACATCGACTACGACTCCGCGTCCGCCACCGAGATCGAGGACCACCTGGAGGACCTCGAGACCGAGCGCGACGCCACCGCCGCCACGATCACCGGCCTCCAGACCGACCTCGCCGCCGCGCAGGCCGTCATCGACGCCGCGGCCGCCGACTACGGCTCCTCCGACGTCCAGCTCACCTACGTCACCGCCGCGGTCGAGTCCGCCGACGACGAGCTCGGCGCGAAGGTCTCCTCGCTCGTCCGGTACGCGCAGGAGCAGACCGACAAGTACGCCGAGGCCGAGGCCGCCACCGAGACCACCGAGACCCTCACCGCGCAGATCGCCGGCCTCACGACCGAGGTCGACGGGCTCGACGCGCAGATCGAGGAGGCCCAGGCCGCCTACGACGAGGCCGCCGAGGCCGAGGCGGCCGCCGCCGCTGCGGAGGCCGAGAGCGAGAGCACCTCGTCCTCGTCATCCTCCTCCTCTTCCTCCTCGTCGTCGGGCTCGACGGCCGAGTACAGCGCCGACGCCGCGACCGCCGCGGTCCAGTTCGCGAAGGACCAGCTCGGCGAGTCGTACGTGTTCGGCGCCGCGGGCCCCGACACCTGGGACTGCTCCGGCCTCATCGTCGGCGCGTACAACGTCTCCGGCGTCTCGCTGACCCACTCGACGTGGACCATGTGGGACGAGACCAGCGCGATCGACAAGGGCGACCTGCAACCGGGCGACCTGATCTTCTACAACGGCCAGAACCACGTCGCCATGTACATCGGCGGCGGCCAGGTCATCCACGCGCCCAAGCCGGGCGACGTCGTGAAGATCACGAACCTGGACGACATGGGCATGTCGGTCGACGGCTACCGCCGCGTCTGATACCAGGACGAAGACGGAGGGCCGGGGCTTTCGCCCCGGCCCTCCGCCGTTCACATCATCGTCTACGCCTTCAAGCCGCCTCGGCCATCACCTGGTCGTTGGCGAGCTCCTTGAGGCGCGCGAGCGCCTGGATCTCGAGTTGGCGGATGCGTTCTCGCGACAGGTGGAACCGGTGCGCGACCTCGGTGAGCGAGTGCTCGCGGCCGTCTTCGAGCCCGTAGCGGGCCTTGACGATGCCGGCGGAGCGCTCGTCGAGGTGGTTGAGCATCATCTCGATCCGCTGCCGCTCCATCCCGGCGAGGACCACGTCCTCCGGGCTGGGCTCGTCGGAGTCGGCGACGAGGTCGCCGAGGTTGGTGTCGCCGTCGTCCCCGATCGGCGTGTCCAGCGAGACGGTGTCCTGGCTCCAGCGGATGAGCTCGTTGACCCGCTCGACCGTGACGCCGAGCGCGGCGGCCACCTGGTCGGGTTCGGGGTCGCCGCCGAGTTCACGCGTGAGCTGGCGGGTGACGTTGCGCATCCGGTTGACGTCCTCGACCAGGTGCACGGGCAGGCGCACGGTGCGCTCCTGCTGGGCGATGGCCCGGCTGATCGCCTGGCGGATCCACCACGTGGCGTAGGTCGAGAACTTGAAGCCGCGCGCGTAGTCGAACTTCTCGACGGCGCGGACCAGGCCGGTGTTGCCCTCCTGGATCAGGTCGAGCATGGGCATCCCGGAGCGGACGTACCGGCGGGCGATCGACACGACCAGCCGCAGGTTCGCCTTGATGAACTGTTCCTTCGCCTTGGCGCCGTCCTCGATCAGGCGCTTGAGCTCCTTCTCGGTGGCCCCGCCGAAGGTCTCCCCTTCACCCAGCAGGTGCTTCGCGAACAGACCCGCCTCGACCGCCTTCGCCAAGTCGACCTCGGCTGCAGCGTCGAGCAGCGGCGTCTTCGAGATCTCATGCAGGTAGACGCCTACAAGGTCTCGTTCCTCAGCGACCTCTTGGGTGGTGAGGGTGGGTGTTTCAGTAGTATCCACGCTCAAGGTCTCCTCCAGCTTCCTCGTCCCCCGACACCGCGTGAACGGTGTACCAGTTACAACGACCGCTTCGTTGCGTGGAATTCCGTGCCCCGGTGTTCGATGCGCCACGGTTACGAAACTGATGCGAACGGGTGCCCTTTCGGGTGTTCGCGCAATCCCGTCGTCCGGTCTCGCGGGCTATGCTCGGTTCACGGCTCCTGTCACTGGGACGGGGGCGGGGATCGTTCATGATGCCTCTGAGACGGAGATCACCTCACCGGCGTCGCGGTGGGGCGATCCGATTCCTGGTCACGGTATCGTCTCCGGCCTGCTTCATCGCAAACCTTCAATCTCTAGGGGTACACGCGCCTTACCTTGAAAAAGTTGAGAGATCATCTCTTTGCGGCCCGAATCACTCGGATAACGGCCGGGAAGGCGGCGACGCTCTGATACCCGCACCATAGCGGACGGTAGCGGTGACAAGCAACACCATTCTCAGCTGTTGATGTCGGATTCCGAGCACCCCTCGTTCCCCTCCAGTCTGCGCCTCCCCGGGCCTCCGCGGGGGCCTTCCGGGCCCGTGACTCGAAGATCACGCCCGTGACCGGCGGCGCGTAGAGTTGGCCGGGTGACAGAAGAACGCCTTGTGTGGGTCGACTGCGAAATGACCGGCCTCGACCCGGACACCGAAGCCCTCATCGAGATCGCCGTGCTCGTCACCGGACCGGACCTCGAACCCCTGGACGACGGCATCGACATCGTGATCGCGTGCGACGAGGCCGTCCTCGGGAACATGGGCGCGTTCGTGGCCGACATGCACGCCAAGTCCGGTCTCACCGACGAGGTGCGGGCCTCGAAGACCTCGCTCGCCGACGCCGAGGACCAGGTCCTGGAGTACGTGAAGCGGTTCGTCCCCGAAGCGCGCACCGCCCCCCTGTGCGGCAACTCCATCGCCACCGACCGCACGTTCATCACGAAGTACATGCCGCGCCTCGACGGGCACCTGCACTACCGGATGATCGACGTGTCCTCCATCAAGGAGCTCTCGCGGCGCTGGTACCCGCGCGTGTACTACAACCAGCCGCCGAAGGGCCTCGCCCACCGCGCGCTCGCCGACATCAAGGAGAGCGTGCAGGAGCTGGAGTACTACCGCCGCACCGTGTTCGTGCCGCTGCCGGGGCCGACGACCGAGGAGGCCAAGGCCGCCGCCGCGGCGCTGGTCGAGGCGTCCGGTGAGACCCCGAACACCCAACCCCGTTGACATCAGGCGGGCGCGGGTGGCTATTATTGTCCCCGGCTTCCTTGTTGAAGCCCGATGGTGGTCGTAGTTCAGCTGGTAGAACGCTTGGTTGTGGTCCAGGAGGTCGCGGGTTCAAGTCCCGTCGATCACCCCATCTGAAAAAGCCCCGCGGCATCGCCGCGGGGCTTTTCGCTTGCCCTGCTAGCGGTTCCGCTTGCGGCGCAGGCGCTCCTTGCGCTTGCGCTCCTCGGCGGGCCGCATGATGAAGCGCTCGGCGGCCGTCAGGGCCGTGCCGATGACGGCGAGCGGGACGATGACCCAGATGGGCCAGAAGTAGACCGAGCCCTCGGTGAGGGCCTCCACGACCGCCCACACGCCGAAGTTGATGCCGATCGGGATCGAGAACCCGAACCACAGCCACTTGATCCAGTCGGGGGTGCCGAGCTTCTCGGGCTCCTGGGCGTCGATGATCCGCTGGTACGCGGGCAGGTCCGCGAGGACCACCTCGGCGTCGCCGACGGTCTGGGCCGCGAGGAGCACGTCGACGCGCTTCTCGTACTCGTCGAGGTCGATGTACCCCTGGTCGACCGCGGCGCGGAGGATCTCGGTCAGGGCGCCGCGCTCGGTGTTGCCGATCCGCATCGTGCGGTCGCCGTACCGTTCGAGGGAGGACATGTCGGGGCTCTCCTTGGGGGGACGGGGTGTTCGGGGCGGTTCAGTGGCCGTAGTGGCGGCGGCGGTCGCGCCGCTCGTCGCGGCGTTCGCGGCGGCGCTCGTCCCGGTCGCGGTCGTCCTCGTCGTCATCGTCGTCGCCGCCGAAGCCGAGGTTCACCACCTGGAGGACCGTGGCGATGCCGAGGCCGAGGATGGGCCAGATGGGCCAGAAGTACGGCGCCTCGCCGGTGCCGATCCAGGTCGCGAACCACACGCCGGTGGTGATCAGGCCGACCGTGATGAGGCCCTGGAGGGCCGGGATGCGGCGCAGGCCGCCGCGGCGGCGCTCGGCCGGGGCCGAGGGGGTCGCGGGGGCGGTCTCACCTGCGGGGACGACCTCGGCCTCCTTCGGGCGGCCGCCGGGGAGGTCCTCGAAGATGAGGTCGAGCTCGGCGTTGGTCTTGGCGCCGTACGCCGCCTGGGAGCGCTCGTCGAACTCGGCGAGGTCGATGCGCCCCTCGTCGAGCGCCGCGCGAAGCTGCTCGATCGCCTTGTCTCGGTCGGCGTTCGAGATGCGCAGCCTGCTGTGGTCTTCGGTCACGAGGCCATTATGGCACCGGCGGCCTATTCGCCGCGAGCCGCGCTCGCAGCGAGTTCGCCCAGCTGTTCGACGCCGCCGTCGGGGGCCGTCAGGACCCACACGCCGTCCTCGCAGAGGGCGATGGTGTGCTCGGTGTGGGCGGCGACGGAGCCGTCGTCGGTGACGATGGTCCAGCCGTCCTCCAGCTCCGCGGTGTCGGGCGAGCCCAGGGTGACCATGGGCTCGATCGCCAGGGCCATCCCGGGGCGGAGCTTCGGGCCCTCCCCCGGGCGGCCGTAGTTGAGGATGTGCGGGTCCTGGTGCATCTCGGTGCCGATGCCGTGCCCGCCGAAGCCGGTGACGATCCCGTACTCGCCCGAGTGCTCCACGGAGTGCTCGATCGCGTGCGAGATCCCGCCGAGGCGCTTGGACGTCGCCGCGGCCCGGATGCCGGCCCACATGGACGCCTCGCACGCCTCGCGCAGCGCCCGCAGCTCCGGGGCCACCTCGCCGATCTCGATGGTGATCGCCGCGTCCCCGTGCCAGCCGTCGACGATCGCGCCGACGTCGACCGACAGGAGGTCCCCGGCCTTGAGGACGGCGTCCTCGGCCGGGATGGCGTGGACGACCTGCTCGTTCACCGACGAGCAGATCGAGGCCGGGTACGGGCCGAAGCCGATGTCGTAGCCCTTGAACGAGGGGACCGCCCCGGAGGAGCGGATGACCTGCTCGGCGATGCGGTCGAGTTCCGCCGTCGAGACGCCGGGGCCCGCGGACTCGCGCATGGCCTGGTGGACCTCGGCGACGACGAGGCCCGCGGTCCGCATCTTGCGGATCTGCTCCGGGGTCTTGTACTGGATCCGGTCGCGACGGCGGAACACGCGGCTACTCCGCGGCGCCGATGGCGCCGAGCGCGCGCTCGGTCACCTCGGCGACCTCGCCGATCGCGTCGATCCGGACGAGCTTGCCCTGCTCCTCGTAGTAGCCCACGAGCGGCGCGGTCTGCTCCGCGTAGACCTTGAGGCGGTTCTTGATCGTCTCGGGCTGGTCGTCCGTGCGCTGGAAGAGGTCGTCGGAGTCCGGGTCCGCGGGCGGATCGAACTCCAGGTGGTAGACCTTGCCGGTGGACTTGGAGACGCGGCGGCCGGACAGGCGCCGCACGACCTCGTCGTCGCTGGCGACCAGTTCGAGCGCGGTGTCGAGGACGGTCCCGGCGGCCTTGAGGATGCCGTCGAGGACCTTCGCCTGCTCGGTGTTGCGGGGGTAGCCGTCGAGGAGGAAGCCCTCCGCGGCGTCGTCCTGCGCGAGGCGGTCGGCCACCATGTCGTTGGTGACCTCGTCGGGGACGAGGTCACCGGCGTCCATGTACTCCTTGGCCTTGAGGCCCAGCGGGGTGCCGCCGGAGACGTTGGCGCGGAAGATGTCGCCGGTGGAGATCTTGGGGATGCCGAGCCGCTCGGCGATGATCTCCGCCTGGGTGCCCTTGCCGGCCCCGGGCGGGCCTACGAGTACCAGTCGCAAAGAAGTTCCTCCCGTGTCGTGCTGCCGATCCTCGGCGTCCTGGCGTTCGCCGAGCGTGCCGATAGCGCGGCCTGGGCGGCCGCGCTGTGGCACCGAGTTCAATCCTGCGTCAGCGCAGGAAGCCCTCGTAGTGGCGCTGCATCAGCTGGGACTCGATCTGCTTGACCGACTCCAGGCCGACGCCCACCATGATCAGCACCGAGGTGCCGCCGAACGCGAACTGAGCGAACAGCTGCTGGTTACCGAACGCGATGATGGCCAGATTGGGAAGGATAGCGATCGCGGCCAGGTAGAGCGAGCCCGGGAAGGTCAGGCGTGACAGGACTCGCTGCAAGTAGGTCGCGGTCGGGTTGCCGGGGCGCACGCCCGGGATGAACCCGCCGGCCTTCTTCATGTTCTCCGCGACGTCGTCGACCTTGAAGGTGATGGAGACGTAGAAGTACGTGAAGAAGATGATCAGGAACGCGTACAGCGTGATGTAGACCCACGAGCCCTGGTTGAGCAGGTACCGGTCGATGAACTGGACCCACGAGGCGTCGCTGTTCTGGTTGAGCTGGCGGAACAGCGTCGGGATGTACAGCAGCGACGAGCCGAAGATGACGGGCACGACGCCGGCCTGGTTGACCTTGAGCGGGATGTACGTGGACGTCCCGCCGTACATGCGGCGGCCGACCATCTTCTTGGCGTACTGCACCGGGATGCGCCGCTGCGACTGCTCGATGAAGATGACCGCCACCATGATCGCGACGCAGAGGCCGACGATGACGGCGAACATGAACCAGCCCTCGGACTCCTGGAGGGACCAGAACTGGCCGGGCATCTGGGCGGCGATCGACGCGAAGATCAAGAGGCTCATGCCGTTGCCGACGCCGCGCTCGGTGATCTGCTCGCCGAACCACATGATCATCGCGGAGCCGGCGACCATGACCGCCACGACCGTCACGACGGACATCCAGTAGGGGATGTTCGCGTCAGTGGCCGACAGGTCGGGCAGGATCGGGCTCGGGCACTCGGTCTGGAACAGGATGCCCGACCGCGCCAGCGCGATGTAGCCGGAGGCCTGGAGCAGGGCGAGGCCGAGCGTCAGGTACCGGGTGTACTGGGTGATCTTGACCTGGCCGGGCTGGCCCTCCTTGCGGAGCTGCTCCAGCCTGGGGATCACGACCGTCAAGAGCTGCATGATGATCGACGCGGTGATGTACGGCATGACGCCGAGTGCGAAGACCGAGAGCTGGAGGAGCGCTCCACCGGTGAACAGGTTCAGGAGGCCGAAGACGCCCGCTTCATCTACCGGCTGTGCCCCGAGGCAGGACTGCACCGCGGCATAGTCGATGCCGGGACTCGGCATCTGCGCACCCAGTCGGTACAGACCGATGATCATCAGGGTGAACAGGATCTTCTTGCGCAGATCCGGGGTCCGAAACGCGCTGATGAAGGCGGAGAGCAATGCGGTTCCTCCTGAACAAGACCCCCTGGCGGGGCCCATGGTGTTGCGGTGCAACACCTTTCGTTACCAGTGGGCGTGTGAAGTTCGTAGCGAGAGGGTCACGCGCCCGAGGAAGACGGTGGTCCTCGCCAAGGGAGCCTAGCAGGCGCATTCGGACGCAGCGTTATCGGCACTCAGCATGACGAAACGGGCCGGAGGGAACTCCGGCCCGTTTGCGCAGTTCAGTTGTTCGTCCGCCTACTCGGCGAGCGCCTCACCGGTCTTCTTGTCCACCACGGTGGTCGAGCCGCCGGCGGCGGAGACCTTGGTGGTGGCGGAAGCGGAGAAGGCGTGCGCCGACAGGTCGAACTTGACGCCTTCCAGCTCGCCGGAGCCGAGGACCTTGATGAGCTCCTTCTTGTTGAGGACGCCCACCTCGATCAGCTGCTCGGGGCCGACCTGGCCGCCCTCGGGGAAGAGTTCCACGAGGCGGTCGAGGTTGACCACTTGGTAGACGAGCTTGTTGTGCGGCTTGAAGCCCTTGAGCTTCGGGAGGCGCTTCTGGAGCGGCAGCTGGCCGCCCTCGAACGCCGCCGGCACGGTCTTGCGGGCCTTGGTGCCCTTGGTGCCGCGGCCGGCGGTCTTGCCCTTGGAGCCCTCACCGCGACCGACGCGGGTCTTGGCCTTCTTGGCGCCGGGGGCCGGCTGAAGGTCGTGAATGCGAATGCTCATGACTACTCGACCTCCTCGACGTCGACCAGGTGACGGACGCGGTGGACCATGCCGCGGTACTGCGGGAGGTCCTCCTTGTAGACGGTCTGGCCGATCTTGCGGAGGCCGAGCGTCTGGATGGTCGCGCGGGCCTTCGGCTTCTCGCCGATGACCGACTTGTGCTGGGTGATCTTCAAACGTGCCATGTCAGATCCCCCTAAGCCTGCGCAGCCTGGGCGGCCTCGGCGCGGGCGCGCAGCAGGCCCTGGGGAGCGATGTCCTCCAGCGGCATGCCGCGGCGGGCCGCGACGGCCTCCGGGGATTCGAGCTGCTTGAGCGCGCGCACCGTCGCGTGGACGATGTTGATCGCGTTCGAGGAGCCCAGGGACTTCGACAGGACGTCGTGGACGCCGGCGCATTCGAGCACGGCGCGCACGGGGCCGCCCGCGATGACGCCGGTACCGGCGGAGGCGGGCTTCAGGAGCACCTTGCCGGCCGCGTCCTCACCGAACGTCTCGTGCGGGATGGTGCCGCCGATGCGGGGGACCTTGAAGAAGTTCTTCTTGGCCTCTTCCACGCCCTTGGCGATGGCCGCGGGGACTTCCTTGGCCTTGCCGTAGCCGACACCCACGTTGCCCGCGCCGTCGCCGACCACCACGAGGGCGGTGAAGGCGAAGCGCCGGCCGCCCTTGACGACCTTGGCGACGCGGTTGATGGTGACGACGCGCTCGATGTGCGGGGACTTCTCGGCGCGGTCGCGACCGCGACCGCCCTCGCGCCCGCCCCGGCCACCGCGGCCGCCGCGGTCATTGCCGCCGCTGCCCCGGCCGCCGGCCGCTTGCTGTTGATCAGCCACGAGACTGATTCCTTTCGTTCGCTAAACGCTGACCCGGAACGGGCCAACTCGCATCGGATGTCCGGGTTCGGGACCCGGAGACGTCGCGCCGGAGCGCAACTTCTCGATTATGCCTGGTCAAGGGTCATGCGGCGAACGGCGGGGTGGGGATGAGGCAGGCGACACAGGCCGCCGCGCGTTCTCGGAACGCGCGGCGGCCTCGGCTGCGCCTCGACGGCGCCTTATATATGCGGCGTCTTACCGGACGGTGACGGCCCAGCGCTGGTTGGCGGCGCCGGTGCAGGTGCTCTGCACGACGGCGGCGCCGTCGGCGGTGGAGGAGCCGCTGACCGAGACGCACAGCCCGGAGTGCTGGGCGACGATCAGGTACCCGCCTCCAGAGGCGGCGCGGAGCGAGAAGCGCTGGTTGCCCCCGGCCCAGCAGCCCCACTGGCCGACGGGGGCGCCGCTGGCGGTGGACTGGTCGAGGACGTCCCAGCACTTGCCGGTGGCGGTGTTGGCGATGGAGCCGACCTTCGAGCCGGGGTAGACCGGGTCGAAGGTGAACGCCTGGGGCGCGCCGGACCAGCAGCCGTACTGGATGAGGGTGGTGCCGTCGGTGCCGGAGCCGGACGGGACGTCGATGCACTTGCCGGAGCCCGCGTTGACGAACTTGGTGGAGTACGGGTTGCCGTCGTCGCTGCCGACGACGCCCTGAATGGTGCCCGCGGCGGCGTCGATGTTGAGGGTGGAGTACCAGGTGAGGGTCATGCTGGTGGAGCTGGGGAAGCTGATGGGGAGCCAGACGTACTCGCTGTCCATGGGTTTGCCGCCCCACTGGGGTCCCCAGCGGTCGCCCATGTAGAGGTAGCTGGTCCCGGCGGTGCCTTGGACGGTGGTGACATGGGTGGGCTGGGAGCCGTAGGTGGTGGAGTTCCCGGCGTTGGACCAGCCGGACCAGGCGCCCTCGGGGAAGTTCGTGGTGGTGGCGTACTGGGTCTGGTTGGCGTTCCAGCCGGTGGCGCCGGAGGTCACGAGGAAGTAGACGCCGCCCCGCTGGAACACCGCCGGGGCTTCCCGGTGGTATCCGTCGAAGACGTAGACGAGCTCGTCGATGGCGAGGAAGTCGTCGGTGAGGCGGTAGACGTTGAGGTCGTAGTTGACGTCGGCGGCGGAGATGAGGTAGCCGGTGCCGTCGGTGTCGACGAAGAGGGTCATGTCGCGGGAGTCGTACCCGGCGGGGCGGAACGACCCCTGGTAGTCGTAGTCGCCGTCCACGGTGTCGGAGACCGCCACGGCCACTTCGGCGTCGCCGTAGTCGACGCCGTTCTCCTTGTGGGCCCACAGCACGTACTTGCCGGTGTTGGGGTTGTAGACGACCTTGGGGCGCTCGATGTTCGCGGGCGAGAGGTCGGGGTCGGACTCGGCGCTGAGGATGTCGTTGCGGAAGGTCCAGTTGACGAGGTCGGTGCTGGAGTACATCGAGACCTGGTCGAAGAGGTAGTCGTTGCGCTGCTCGCCGACGAGGTAGTAGGTGCTCCCGACCTTGAGCATGCCGCCGCCGTGGGCGTGCATGAGGTTCCCGGAGGTGTCGGTGATGGTCTGCCCGTTGTCGAACGCCACCGCGGCGGCTTCGGCCGGGGCGGGGGCGCCGAGGCCGAGCACGGCGGTCGCGAGGGCCGTCGCCGCCGCGAGCGCGCCCAGTCGTGAGGACATCGTCGTCTCCTTCGCTTGGGCCCCAAGAGCAGGGCCGGATCGAACGATTTCGATATTTCCACAGATTCCCCTCCTTGTAAAGACCCTTCGTCTAACGGGTTTAGTAACATATTTCCTCACGTTTCGATGGAACCCGATAAAGCTACTCACCGGTCGTCCCCCATTCGGGCAATAATCTCCGGTCAGGTACCCGACAGTCCGCGCCGGAATTGTAATCACGACTTGTCCGAATAGATCTGATACGCACGGGACGCGCGAAATCCGGTTCCGCGCAAACTGGACATTTGCTGACTCAGAAGTGACGCACCGTGATTCCGGTACGGGATCGCCGGGGCCCATGTGCTGCTCCGCACTGGCTAGGGTGGGTTCCACAACCCGATCAGCCGCGCGCACGAACGTCCAAAGAAGACGAGTCGGTGCGTTTATCCGCCGTGCCTTCAGGAGGCAAATCGAATGCGTCGGCTCCGGCCGCAACAGTGCCGCCGACAACTGTCGCGGCTCGCCCGATTCACAGGCGTCGGCCTGACCTGCTTCGCAATTCAGGCCGGAATTCTCCTGGCCCTGAAAGGCGCCGGAACCCCCGGCCCGCTCGCGAACGCGGTCGGATTCCTCGCCTCCGCCCAGGTCAACTTCCTGCTGTCCACGTACGTCACGTGGTCCGACCGCCGCCGCCCCGGCCCCCGCGCCGGGCGCTGGCTCTCCTTCCAGGCCACCGTCGCGGTGAGCCTGGCCTGCAACACGGGCGTGTACGCCCTCGTCTCGGCGTTCCTGCCGCCGGTGGCCGCCGCGGCCGCCGGGGTCGGCGCCGGGGCCCTGCTCACCTACCTCGCCAGCGACCACCTCGTGTTCCGCCGCATGACATCCACCACCGACCACTATGGAGACTCCCTTGACGATCATCGCCGACCAGCCGCAGCACTCCCCGGTCCGCACGGCGGCGCCGCCGCCGACTGACGGCGTCGCCGTGGTCATGCCCGCCTACCGCGAGGAGGCGAACGTGGCCGCCACGGTGCAGGACTTCCTCTCGACGCTCGTGCGCGAAGGGGTCCCGCACGCCGTGATCGTCGTGGACGACGGCAGCGACGACCGCACCGGCGCGGTCATCGACCGGCTCGCCGCCGCCCACCCCGGGCGCGTCATCGCGGTCCACCACGACCGCAACCGCGGCTACGGCGCGGCCGTGCGCACCGGGCTGGAGACCGCCCTGCGGCGCACCGGGTTCCGCGAGATCCTCCTGACCGACGCGGACTGCCAGTTCCGCGCCGGGGACCTGGTGCGGCTGCGCGAGCGCAAGAAGGAGGAGCGCGCCGACGCCGTGATCGGGTACCGGCGCAGGCGCGCCGACCCGTGGCGCCGCCGCCTCAACGCGAAGGTCTGGACCACCCTGTGCAAGGCCCTGCTCCAGGTCCCCGGGCGCGACGTCGACTGCGCGTACAAGCTCATCGACCGCTCGCTGCTCCAGGACCTGCGGCTCACCGGCCAGGCCGCCGCGATCTCCCCCGAGCTGCTGTGCCGCATCTCCGGGGACGGCGCCCGCATCGTCGAGCACCCCGTGGAGCACTACCCGCGCGAGCACGGCGAGCAGACCGGCGCGCGCCTCTCGGTCGTCGTCAAGTCCCTCGTCAGCCTCGCGGTCGTCTACGGCCACATGGTGCGCGACGCGCAGCGCCTCGGCTGGCTCCGGCGCCTCACCGCCCCCCGCGACCCCGGCGCGGCCCTGATCACGCTCGCGGCGGTCGTCGCCAGCGTCGTCGCGTACTTGTACTTCGCCGACCACGGGTACCTCCTCGCGTACCCGGACGCGAACTCGCACCTGCTCATCGCGCGGCGCGTGGTCGAGAGCCCCACGGCCGGGCTCGCGCAGCTCGGCGGCGTCTGGCTCCCGCTGCCGCACCTCCTGACGGCGCCGCTCGCGACCTGGGAGGCGTTGTACACCAGCGGGTTCGCGGGCGCCGCGGTCTCGATGGCCGCATACGTCGTCGCCGTGCGGGGCCTGTTCGTACACGCCAGGTCCGTGGGCGGGCACTGGGCCGCCGGGCTCACCGCCGCGGGGCTGTTCGCGCTCAACCCGAACGTGCTGTACCTCCAGGCCACGGCCATGACGGAGCTGCTGCTGTTCGCGTGCGCCGTCGTCGCGGTCCACCACCTCCACGAGTGGTGCACGCACGGGCGGCTGCGGGACCTGACGCTCGCGTCCGCCGCGGTCCTCGCCGCGTCGCTCACCCGCTACGAGGGCTGGATCCTCTGCGCCGTCACGGGTCTCATCGTGGCGTTCACCGCGCTGCGGCGGCACCGCCGGTACGCCCACACCGAGGGCTCGGTGGTCGTGTTCGGGTTCGTCGCGGGCGCCGGCATCCTCGGGTGGACCGCCTGGAACCTCGCGATCTTCGGCGACCCGCTCAACTGGAAGTCCGGCGAGTACGCCGACGCGTCGCTGTGGGTGGCCCAGGGGGAGGCCAACGTCGGGTCGCTGCCCACGAGCGCCGCGACCTACGGGTACGCCGCGCTCCACAACCTCGGGATCGCCACGGCCGCGATCGGGATCGCCGGGCTCGTCCTCTACGCCGTACGGAACCGCGTGCGCTCCCTCGCGCCCTACACGATGCTCGTGTTCGCGCCGTTCTTCCTGTGGGCGCTGTTCTCGGGCGAGCGGCCCCTCCACGTCGAGGAGGTCATGGGCGGGCTCTACAACGTCAGGTTCGGGCTCATCATGCTCATCCCCGCGGCCGTGTTCGCCGGGTACCTCGTCGGCGTGCTCGTGCAGCGCCTCCCGAGCAGGAGCGGCGCCGCGGCCGGGGCGCTCGCGCTCGCCGCGGTCGCCGGGGCCACCGTCGCCGTCGGCGGGCCCGTGGTGCTCGACGAGGCCGTCCAGTTCCGCTCCAGCGAGACCGCGGCCGACGACGCCGCCGTGGCCGCGTGGCTGCGCGGGCACCACGACGGCGGGACGACGCTCATGATGTCGTTCGAGAACGAGTCGGTGACCTTCGAGTCGCAGGTCCCCACCGGTTCGCTCATCTACGAGGGCTCGTACCGGATCTGGGAGGAGGCCCTCGCGGACCCGCACGCCGCGGGGGTCGAGTGGATCTACATGCGGGCCGAGCCCGGCTCCGAGGACGACGTCTGGCAGGCCCTGTGGGGCACCGACCTTCTGGAAGACCACTACGACCTGGTCTACGACGAGGACGACCGCCTCGTCTACCGCGCCGAGGAGACCGCATGAGCCTCAACGAGACCGACGCGCTCAGCGCCCGGCGCCTCCTGTCCCCCGGCCAGTGGGCCCTCGGGCTCGGCGTCGTCGGCGGCACCGCCGCGTGCATCGCGCTCGACCTGCTCACCGGGATCGGGCCGAGCCCCCTCCAGTGGGCGCAGGGCGGCATGTGCGCGCTCATCGTCCTGTACCTGGCCGTGATCGGCTTCAAGCTCGCGATGGTCCTCGGTTCCGGCCGGTCCACCGCGATGCGCTTCGCACCCGGTGCGCTGGAGACGTTCCCGGACGCCGAGCTCCCCCGGTACACCGTCCTCGTGCCGCTGTACCGGGAGGCCGCGGTCGTCCCCGGACTCGTGCGGCGGCTCTCCGCGATGGACTACCCGCCCGAGAAGCTGGAGATCCTCCTGCTCGTGGAGGCCGACGACGGCGAGACCCGGACGGCGATCGCTGCGCAGCGGCTCGGGCGCACGTTCCGCACGGTCGTCGTGCCCGACGCGGGGCCGAAGACGAAGCCGAAGGCGTGCAACGTGGGCCTGGCCCAGGCCACCGGCGACCTGTGCGTCATCTTCGACGCCGAGGACCGGCCCGACCCCGACCAGCTCCGCAAGGCCGCTCTGGCGTTCCGGGTGCTCCCGGACCGGGTGGTGTGCGTGCAGGCCGAGCTCCAGTACTGGAACCCGTGGACGAACTGGCTCACCCGGTGCTTCTCCGCCGAGTACGCCACCAACTTCAGCCTCACCCTCCACGGCATGGACCGGCACCGGCTGGCGATCCCCTTGGGCGGCACGTCGAACCACTTCAGGATCGACGCGCTGCGCGACCTCGGTGGGTGGGACCCGTTCAACGTCACCGAGGACGCCGACCTCGGCATCCGCATCGCCCGGCGCGGCTGGGACGTCAGGATGATCGTCTCGGTCACCGAGGAGGAGGCGAACTCCGCGCTCGGCAACTGGATCCGCCAGCGCTCCAGGTGGATCAAGGGGTACCTCCAGACGTGGCTGGTGCATTCGCGGGAGCCCGTGCGGATGTGGCGGGAGCTGGGGACGAAGAAGACCCTGGCGATCCACCTGACGCTCGGGTTCTCGACGGTCACGACGCTGATCAACCCGCTGATGTGGCTGATGACGCTGTCGTACTTCGTGTTCGGGCCCGAGTGGATGGAGCCGCTGTTCCCGCCCGCGGTCCTGTACGGGGGGATGTTCGCGATGATCGCGGGGAACGCGCTCATGTGCTACGCGCTGATGCTGGGGTGCCTGAAGCGGGGGCTGTACGCGGCGGTGCGGGCGATGCTGACGGTGCCGCTGTACTGGGCGCTGATGAGCGTCGCGGCGTACAAGGCGCTGGTGCAGCTGATCCGGCCGAGCAAGCGGCACTTCTGGGAGCTGACGGTGCACGGGCTGGACACGTCCGACGAGGCCGGGGAGGTCGTCCATGCGCGGTAAGGGACTGGGCCGCTTGGCGGTCGGGGCGCTGCTGGGCGCGGCGCTGCTCGTGGCGCCGGGGGCGCAGGCGGCGCCCCCGGAGGAGTTCGAGAAACTGCTGGTGGTCGACGGACTGGAGGAGCCGACGTCGTTCCGGTTCACGCCGGACGGGGACATCCTGGTGGCGGAGAAGAACGGCGACATCGAGCTGGTCCACGACGGGGAGCTGCACGAGCACCCGCTGATCGAGCTGGCGACGGCCGGGTCGGACGAGCGGGGGCTGCTGGGCCTGGAGCTGGACCCGGACTTCGCGTCGAACGGGTTCGTGTACGTCGGGTACACGGCGGCGGACAACCTGGACCGGTTGAGCCGCTTCACGATGAGCGGCCACGAGATCGATCCGGACTCGGAGCTGGTGCTCATCCAGTCGCACCAGGACGCGAACGTGTTCCACCACTCGGGGACCGTCAAGTTCGGGCCGGACGGGAAGCTGTACTGGACGCTCGGGATGAACACGAACTCCCAGAACCCGCCGAACCTGGGGAACGTCCACGGGAAGATGCACCGGATCAACGCGGACGGCTCGATCCCGGCGGACAACCCGTTCGTGGACACGCCGGGGGCGGAGCCGTCGGTGTGGGCGTACGGGCTCCGCAACTCCTTCCGGTGGGACTTCGTCCCCAGCGGACCGAACGCGGGGAGCGTCCTCGCGGGGGACGTGGGCGGTTCGGAGTGGGAGGAGCTCAACCGGATCGAGCGGGGCGCGAACTACGGGTGGCCGCACGTGGAGGGGCCGTGCGACGGGTGCCCGTACGCGCAGCCGGTGTACGCGTACCCGCACACGGCGCCGCCCGCGAGCGCGGGCTCGATCTCCTCGGTGGAGGTGTACGAGGGCGGGCTGCTGGGCGCGCAATACGAGGACGCGGTGTTCTTCGCGGACTACACGCTCGGGTTCGTGAAGTACCTGGAGATGGACGCGTCGTTCGAGACCGTGGTCGGGGTGCACGACTTCGACCTGGACGCGGGCACGCCGGTGGAGCTCCAGACGGGCCCCGACGGGGCGCTGTACCAGTTGAACATCTACCCCGGTGAGCTGTACCGGATCGCGCCCTCGGGTGGGAACCGGACCCCGGTGGCGAAGGCGTCGGCGTCGCCCGACTCCGGTTACGGGCCTTTGGAGGTGGCGTTCTCCTCGGAGGGGTCGGGCGACCCGGACGGGGACGGGCTGTCGTACTCGTGGGACTTCGGGGACGGGGAGTCCTCGACGGAGGCCGACCCGGTGCACACGTACACCGACGACGGGGTCTACCAGGCGGTGCTGACGGTCTCGGACGGCGACAAGTCGGCGCAGGCCCACGTGGAGGTGCAGGTCGGGAACACCAGGCCGGAGGCGGTGGTCCTGACCCCCGAGTCGGGGCTCGCGTACGACGCGGGGGACGTGATCGCGTTCTCGGGCGCGGCGACGGACCCGGAGGACGGGGAGCTGGGGGCGGCCTCGCTGTCGTGGACCGTGCAGTTCCACCACGCCGACCACGTGCACCCGTTCTACGGTCCGGCGGAGGGCGCGGGCGGGGAGATCACGATCCCGCGGGCGCCGCACGGGGGCGACAACACGTTCTACCGGATCGCTCTGACGGCCACGGACTCCGGGGGCCTGACGGACACGACCTATGTGGACGTGCATCCGAACACGGTGGAGGTGTCGATCGCGACGGACCCGCCGGGGCTGGCGTTCACGCTCGACGGGCGGCCGTACGAGTCGACGTCGAAGCGCCTGGTCGTGGGCACGGAGTACGCGCTGGGCGCGGAGTCGCCGCAGTACGCGGACGGCACGCGGTACCGGTTCGCGGGCTGGTCGACGGGGGCCGAGCGGCAGCACGTGTTCACCGTGCCCGGTGAGGACGCGGCGGTGACGGCCGAGTTCGAGGAGCTGCCGGTGCCGCCGGACCCGTGGGAGGCCACGGACGTCGGCGAGCGGACCACGTTGGGGCTGAGCAGCTTCGATGACGGCGAGTTCACCGTGTCGGGCGCGGGCTGGGACGTGTGGGGCGGGACCGACGAGTTCCACTACGTGCACCAGTCGCTCGTCGGGGACGGGTCGATCACGGCCCGGCTCACCGGGCTCGACGCCGAGAACCCGTGGGCGAAGGCCGGGATCATGATCAAGGAGTCCACCGCGGAGGGCGCGACCTATGCGTCCGTGGCGGTGACCCCGGAGCACGGGGCGCACTTCCAGGCGGACTTCGGGACCGACGGCGGCGGGTTCGACTACACGGCCGGTTCGGCGTGGCTCCGGTTGACGCGCAACGGGGACGAGTTCACCGGGGAGCTGTCGGCGGACGGGGAGACGTGGACGGCGATCGGGTCGGCGACGGTGCCGATGTCGGCGAACGCCCGCATCGGCCTGTTCGCGACCGCGCACGACAACACGCGGTTCGCGACGGCGGTGTTCGACTCCGTGGAGGTCGCCGCGAGCGGCCCGGAGCTGACGTGCGAGGACGTGGGCGATCCGGCGGTCGCCGGGTCGGCGTCGTTCGCGCCCGACGGGACCGCGACCCTGACGGGGGCGGGGAACGACATCTGGGGGGAGGCCGACCAGTTCCAGTACTGCCACCGGGAGCTCGCGGGCGACGGGGAGATCATCGCCCGCGTCGCATCCCTTGAGGACACGGACGAGTGGGCGAAGGCCGGGGTCATGGTGAAGACCGCCCCCGAGGAGGGCGCCGACTACGTCGCGGCCATGGCGACGTCGGGTCAAGGCGTGCACTTCCAGACCGGGTTCGACACCGATGTGGACGGGCCCGCTTCCGATGCGCCCGTGTGGCTCCGGCTCGTGCGCGAGGGCGCGCAGGTGACGGCGTACCACTCGGCGGACGGCCTCGCGTGGGAGCCGTTCGCGGGCGGGGCACTCGCGGGCCCGGCCACGGTGGGGCTGTTCGTGACCTCCCACAACGGCGGCGAGGCGAACACGGCCGTGTTCGACTCGGTCGTGGTCCGCGACGGGGCGCCGCAGGTGCCCGAGCCGTGGACCTGCGGCGACGTGGGCGGCCCGCGCATCCCCGGGGACGCGCTGTTCTCCGGCGGATCGGTCACGGTGACCGGCGCGGGGAACGACGTCTGGGGCGACGCGGACCAGTTCCACTTCTGCCACCAGCCCCTCGCCGGGGACGGTGAGATCACCGCGCGCGTGGCCTCCCAGGAGGACACCGACGAGTGGGCGAAGGCCGGGCTCATGGTCAAGACCGCACCGGAGGCGGGCGCGGACTACGCGGCCGTCATGGTCACCCCCGGGCACGGCGTCAGGTTCCAGACCGGGTTCGACACCGACACCGGCGGGGCCGGGGACGGCGCGCCGATGTGGCTGCGGCTCAACAGGACCGGCGGCACCGTGACCGCGTCGTGGTCCGAGGACGGGGAGGCGTGGACCGCGTTCGCAGTGGCCGAGGTCCCCGGTGACGCGGTGATCGGCCTGTTCGCGACCTCGCACGACGGGGGCGACCCGGGCGCGGCCGTGTTCGACTCGGTGGCCGTGTCGTAGACCGGCGCCGGGGGTCAGCGGAAGCCCCCGGCGCCGACCGCCGCTCGGGACGCGAAGGGGGCGTCCCGGGCGGCGGCTCGCTACTTGATCGCGCCGGCCGTCAGGCCCTCCTGGATCTGGCGCTGGAACAGCACGTACGCGACGAAGATCGGGATCATCGCGAGCACCGTCCCGGCGAACAGCGCGCCCGAGTCGCCCTCGTAGCCCTGGCGCATCGCGAGGTTCGCGAGGCCCTGGGAGATGACGGCGTCGTCGGGGTTGCGGCCCATGAGGACCAGCGGCAGCAGGAACTGGTTCCACTGCCCGATGATGTTGAAGATCGTGATCGCGATCAGGCCCGGCTTCGCCATCGGCAGCATCACCTGGAAGAACAGCCGGTAGTGCCCGGCACCGTCCACGATCGCGGCCTCCGCGACCCCCGTGGGGAGCGTGCGGAAGAACGCGGTCAGGAAGAACACCGTGAACGGCAGCGAATACGCGATGTAGACGATGATCAGCCCGGTGTAGGTGTTCAGCAGGCCCACGTTCCCGAGGGTCTTGAACAGCGGGAACAGCGCCAGGAACACCGGGAACATCATCCCGGCCGCGAACCCGAAGTAGATGACCCGGTTCCCGAAGAACTGGTAGCGGGCCAGCACGTACGCGGCCATCGCGCCCAGGAGCATCGTCCCGGAGACGCTGAAGACCATGACCTGCAACGTGTTCAGGAAGAACGCGCCGATGTGCCCGTTCGTCCACGCGTTCGCGAAGTTCTGCCAGTGCAGCGACTCCGGCAGCGCCAGCGGCGCCGACGCGATCTCCCGCGTCGTCTTGAACGAGGACAGCACGATCCACACCACGGGCACGATGACCATGAGCGACCACAGCCACAGGAAGCCCTGGGAGAAGAAGTTGAGCACGGCGCCTTCGCGCGGCGCACCGGAGGCGCGCGACTTCGCGGCGGGGGCCTTGACGGGGGTCTCGGTTGCCATGTCGAACCTCAGTACTCGATCTGCTCGCGGCGGCCGAACCGCAGCGACACCACGGCCAGGGACAGCGCGGCGAAGAACAGGACCACGCCGATCGCCGACGCGAACGCCTGCTCGCCGTGCTTGAACGCGTACTTCCAGATGACGCCCCCGACGACCTCGCTCGCCGTGTCGGGGCCGCCCTGCTCGGGTGTCATCAGGTACACCAGCACGAACACGTCCAGCGCCACGATGGACAGGTAGATCCACGCGGTCTGGACCGAGTCCCACAGCAGCGGCAGCGTGATCTTGAAGAACATCTGGAACCGCCCGGCCCCGTCGATGATCGCCGCCTCGTAGATGTCGCGCGGGATCGACGCCATCGCCGAGGAGAAGAACACCAGGTAGAACCCGACCGCGCTCCACACCAGGACCCCGATGACGGCCGCCAGCACGAACCGCTTGTCCGCGAGGAACCCGTTCACCGGCGTCGGGAGCCCGATCGCCCCCAGCGTCCCGGTGATCAGCCCGCCGAAGTTCTCCGGCGCGTACACCTGCTTCCACAGGATGCCGACGATCGCGACCGACAGCACCTGCGGGAAGAAGTACACGACCTTGTGGAACTTCGAGCCCGCCACGCCCTCGATGCGGCCCTGGCGGCTGCGCCCGCCCAGGTTCAGCATGAACGCGAAGAACAGGCCCAGCGCGATCGTCACCACCGGCAGCACCACCAGGATGATCCCGGTGTGCCGCAGGGCGGGCAGGACGAACCGCTCGTCCTTGAACAGGTTCACGTAGTTGTCGAACCCGATGTAGTTGAAGGAGTTGCTCGACCCCGACCAGTCGGTCAGGGAGATCTGGAAGGCCTGGGCGAACGGCAGGATCACCAGCCAGGCGTAGAGTCCCACCGGCAGCGCCAGGAAACTCAGGATGAACGGGTACCTGCCGTGCTTCACGACCCAGGCCCTCCTCTCGCTCCGGACCTAGTCCTCGTGGGTGAACTTCTCGATGGTGTCGTCCGCGGCCGTCTCGTCGGCCACCGTCTGCATCCGGTCGATGAACTCCGCCGCCGTGGACTCGCCCGACAGGAGCGATCCGAGCGCGGGCCGGACCTCCTCGTTCATCTTCGTGTACCAGAACCGGAAGAACGGCTGGAACAGGTCGTCCGGGTTGGACACCAGCGCGTCGGTCGCCTGCGCCGCGGGGTTGTCCAGCTCCACGCCCTTGACGATCGTCGCCGCCTGCACCGTGTCGCCGAAGATCTGCGCGCCCTCCTTGGAGAGCATGATCCGCAGGTACTCGTACGCCCCGGCCAGGTTCGTCGCGTTCTTCGGCACCACGAACGGCTCCTCGCCGCCCGCGCTGATCAGGCCCGGCTGCACCGAGCCCTCGAACGCCGGGACGCCCATCGGCATGTACTCGAAGTCCGCGGGCGCGATCGCCGCCTGCTCGTTCGGCAGCCACGACCCGCACGGGAGGAACGCGGCCTTGCGCTCGTTGAACGCCGTCTGCGACTGGATGTGGTCGATGCCCGGCGTGCCTTCGAGGATGTACCCCTCGGTGTAGAGGGCCGCGAGCGCCTCGGCGGCCTTGACGACCGACTCGTTGCGCCACGCGTCGGGCTCCAGGTGGTCGATGGCCTTGAGGACCTCGACGCCGCCGTGGCGGCCCGCGAGGATCAGCAGCAGGTCGTACAGGTACACCGGGTGCTGCCCCGCGTACGTCCACGGCGCGATCCCGGCCTCCTTGATGACGGGGCAGAGCGCGAGCATCTCCTCCCACGTCGTCGGCGCGGTCCAGCCCTGGTCGCGGAACAGCTTGGCGTCGTACCAGACCGTCCACGCCGAGAACACGTAGTTCAGGGCGTACACCTCGCCGTTGTAGGTGCCGGAGGTGAGCACGCCGTCCCGCAGGGTCTCGCGGACCGTCACGGCCGGGTCGTCGTACGAGGGCGCGTCGAGCAGCGGCGTCAGCTCCGCCAGCTCCCCGTCCGAGACGAGGGAGTCCATCGGGATCTGCTGCGCGCCCGAGTTGTCGAGCACGTCCGCGGGCTTGCCCTCGGCGAAGCGCGGCTGCTGCGTCTCGGCGATCGCCTGCGTCGCGAGGAACTCGATCTCCGCGTCCGGGAACGCCTCGTTGTAGATCGCCTGGTGCGCCACGGCGTACTCGTTGCCGAAGCCGCCGTCGAAGATGACGACGTCCAGGGGCGCCGACGGGTCGACGCTGAACGGGTTCTCGGCGTCGTCGCCGACCTCCACGTCGTCGACCTCGTCGTCGCTGCCGCTGGTCGCGCACGCGCCCAGCGAGGAGGCCGCGAGCCCGGCGGCGGTGGCCCCGAGCAGGTTGCGGCGGTTGAACAGCGGGCGGTTTGAAGTCCTCATGGGTTTCGCTCCTGATTGGGGGTAGAGGGTGTTGGTGCAGATCGGTCGGGCGGTCAGCCGGCGCCGTTCCGGGGCCGCGGCGTCGGTCGGTGGCCGACCACGGCTCGCGCACGCGATTCCAGGGCCTCGCTGGCCTCCGGGAAGCGCCGCTGCGCGACGGCTATGTGGACGAGATCGGCCACCAGCAGCTGGGAGTGCCTGGCGGCCAGCAGGTCCGCGCGGTGCCCGGTCCGCCGGGACGCGGACACCAGCGTGACGTCGGCGATCTCGGCGATCGGCGACTCGGGGAACGCCGTGAGCGCCACGGTGAGCGCCCCCCGGCTCCCGGCCTCCGACAGCATCTCCACGATCTCCACGGTCGTGCCGGACATCGAGGCGGCTATCGCCACGTCCCGCGGGCCGAGGATCGCGGCGCTGGCCAGCGCGTCGTGGACCTCGGTCCAGGCCCACGCGGCGACGCCGGTGCGGTAGAAGCCCATCTGGAGCTCGCGGGCGACGATGGCGCTGGAGCCGACGCCGTAGACGTCGACGCGGCGGGCGTTCGCCACGCTCGCGGCGACGCGCTCGACGGCGGCGAGGTCGAGGAGGTCCATGGTGCCGCGGAGCATCGCGGCGTCGATCGTGATGAGCTGCTTGAGGACTCGGTCGAGCGGGTCGTCGGCGCCGATCTCGCGGCCGATGTTGACGTCCCAGCCGGTCTCGTGCCTGGCCGAGGCCCTGCCGGTCTCGGTGGCGATGGCGACCCGGAGGGCCGCGTAACCGTCGTATCCGAGGTGACGGCAGAATCGTGTGATGGTTCCTGGGGAGGTGCCCGAGAGCTCGGCGAGATCCATGATCGTCGCCCGGGCCGCGGCTTCGGGGTCGGCCAAGACCTGGTCGGCCACTTTGGACATTGCCTCGGAGAGGTCGTTCGCGCCCAAGCGGATCCGTTCGAGGACACCCGCATCCGCTGAGGCGGGCGGGGCATCTGTCCGGGTTCGGTCCATGGGCGACCCTTTCGGGAGGTGGATTCAAGAAAAACTATTACCTATGCCACACTCGTGTCAAGTTCATGAGAATTTTTTTTACTGGTTTGCACCTAGAGCGGATACTGCTGGTAGCGCGAGAAGCGAGGACCCTCATACATGCATGCAAGACTCGCCGTCGGCCTTGACGCCGGCGGGACCAGCAGCCGCGCCGTCCTCATCGATGAGAGCGGAGCGGTGCTCGGCACCGGCGCGTCCGGACCGGCCAACCCGGTCGGCGGCGACCGGGAGATCGCCCTGTCCAACATGGCGCTGGCGTTCCAGCGGGCCCTCGGCGGGATCGACCCGGCCGAGGTCGGCTCGGTGTGCGTCGGCACCGCGGGCGCGCTGTCCCTGACCGAGGAGGTGCGCGAACTCTCCGCGGACCTCAAGCGGCGCTTCGCGACCGCCTGCGAGGTCGAGGTGGTCTCGGACGCGGTCATCGCGTTCGCGGCCGGGTCCTCGGCCGCCGACGGGACCGTGATCGTCTCCGGGACGGGCGCGGTGGCGTTCGCGATCCGCGACCGGGCCCCGGCGCTGCGCTCCGACGGCTACGGCTGGCTGTTCGGCGACGCGGGCTCCGGGTTCTGGCTCGGCCGCGAGGCCGTGCGGGCCGCGCTGCGCCACATCGACGGGAACGGCCCCGGCGGCCGCCTCGTCGAGGCCATCATCGCCGCGATCGCCCCCGACAAGCGGCGGTCCGGCGCCCTCGTCGCCAAGTGCATGGCGGACCCGCCCGTCCGCCTGTCGCGCTTCGCGTCCCTGGTCTGCGAGGCCGCCGACGGCGGCGACGCGGTCGCCGAGTCGATCGTCGCGCGGGCCGTGGGCCACCTGGCCGAGTCGGTCTCCTACGTCGTCGACCGCGAACTGCCGATCGTCATGGCCGGCAGCCTCCTGACCCGACCCACCCCCATCGCCGCGCTCCTCCAGGAGCGCTTCCGCCTGGTCTACCCCAAGGCCGGCATCAGCAAGGCCACCGATCCCGCCATCGGCGCGGCCTGGATGGCCGCCAGCGTGTTCGTCACCGACCCGGCCGAACGCGCCCGCCTCCACCGCCAGCTCGCCTGGCGTTAGCAACCCGCCAAAGACGAGACGCCGCCCCCGCCCCGACTGTCACACCCATCAGTGACACTCGAACCGGGGGCGGCGCCGTTCACCCGCCGACGCGGCGTACCCGAATGCCGCCGCCGCCGGCGAATGTCGTACCCCAGGGGCACAGTTGAACCGGGGGCGGCCGACGGCCGCGCCCGATCCGGCGCGCCCTCAGGCCGCCAGCGCGCCCGAGAGCCTGCCGTCGGCGCGTTCGAGCCGCGCCGCGGCGTCGGCGGCCCCGACGCCGAGTTCGAGCATCACGACCGCGGTCTTCACGTGGTTTCCCGAGGCCGCCAGGGCGGCCTCGGCCTCGTCGGCCCCGGCGCCGGTGATCTCGCGGATCATGCGGACCGCGCGGGCGGCGAGCTTCTGGTTGGCGACCTTCATGTCCACCATGTAGTTCCGGTAGACCTTCCCGAGCCGCACCATGCTGATCGTCGACACCATGTTGAGCACGAACTTCTGCGCCGTCCCCGACTTCAGCCGCGTCGACCCGGCCACGACCTCCGGCCCCACCTCGACCTCGATCCGGTGCTCGGCCGCCTCCGAGAGCACCGTGCCCGTGTTGCACGACAGCCCCACCGTCAGCGCACCGCGCCGCCTGGCCTCGCGGACCGCTGCGACGACGAAGGGGGTGCGGCCGCTCGCGGCCAGGCCGACGACCGCGTCGGCCGGGCCGATGCCGTCGGCGGCCATCGCGGCCTCGCCCGCGGCCGCGTCGTCCTCGGTGCCCTCGACCGCGCCGCCCTCGGCGGCCTTGCCGCCCGCGATGACGGCCTTGACGAGGTCCGGGTCGGTCGAGAACGTCGGCGGGCACTCGGCGGCGTCCATCACGGCCATCCGCCCGGCCGTCCCGGCCCCGACGTACCGCAGCCGCCCGCCCTTGGCGAGCCGGTCGGCCACGGCGTCGATCGCGGCGGCCACGTCGGGCAGCACCGCGGCGACGGCGGCGGAGACGCTCGCGTCGGCCTCGTTCATGGTGCGCGCCAGGTCGAGGGTCGACAGATCCTCTATCCCCGCGTACCGGGGGTCGGCGCGCTCGGTCGCCAGCATTGCCAACAGGGTTCGCGCTTCAAGGCGCTCGGTCGGTTCACTCACAGTTGCGAGCGTAGCGCAATGAAGTAAAATTTCACCCATCAAGGTTAGAGTGAAGAATCGCGCCGCACCGTGACGAATCGCCCGCGGGTGTACCGTGACGTCATGCCAGCAAGCCGCACCGAAGCGCCCAACCTCCTGGTGCTCATCAAGTCGGTCCTGCCTTCCCTCTCGAAGGCCGAGACCAAGGTCGCCCAAGAGATCATCCGCGAGCCCGAGGCCGCCTCCACGCGGACCATCACCGAACTCGCCCGCGCGGCGGGCACCTCCGAAGCGACCGTGGTGCGATTCTGCCGCTCCCTCGGCCTCGCCGGCCACCGCGAGCTGCGCATGCGCGCCGCCCAGGCCGTCATCGGCACCGGCGACGGCCCCGACCGCGAGATCGCGGGCGGCGACATCCCCACCGGCGCCGACATGTCCCGCATCATCGCCACCATCTCCTACGCCGACGTCGGCGCGATCACCGACACCGCGAACGCCCTCGACACCGCCGCCTGCGAGGCCGCGGTCGCCGCGCTCGCCGCCGCCGGGCGCATCGACGTGTTCGGCGTCGAGGCGTCGGGGATCGTCGCCGCCGACCTCGTGAAGAAGCTGCACCGCATCGGGTCCGTGGCCTTCAACTGGCCCGATGTCCACTCCGCGCTCGTCGCCAGCGCCCTCGCCGGGCCCAAGGACGTCGCCGTCGCGATCTCCCACTCCGGGGCGACCACCGAGACCGTGGAGTTCCTGGAGGCCGCCCGCGACCGGGAGGCCGTCACCGTCGCCATCACCAACCACGCCCGGTCCCCGCTGGCGCAGGCCGCCGACCTGGTGCTGACGACCGCCGCGCGCGAGACGACGTTCCGGTCCGGCGCCACCGTCAGCCGCATCGCGCAGCTCATGGTCGTGGACTGCCTGTTCGTGGGCGTCGCCGCCAAGCAGCGCAAGCGCACCGCGAAGGCCCTCGCGGCCACCGCCGCGGCGGTCTCGCACCGGCAGCGGACGTGACGATCGCGCGCGGCGGTCACCGCGCCGCGCGCGATCAGCTCGTGTACCCGGCCTACCAGTCGCGGGCGGCGTCCACTTCGTCCCGCAGCTGCGGGAGCCGGTCGTGGAAGATCCCGGGGCACTGGGTGGAGTTGAAGTCCATGTGCCCGTAGATCTCGCTCGACGGGATGCCGTACTGCTCGCACGCGTACGCGCACAGCGTCACCAGCGACTCCCATTGGGCCGCAGTGGGTACGGCGCCGTCGTGGTAGGCGCCCTCGTTGGAGATGCCGAGGGCGCTGCCGTTCTGGCCCGAGGTGTGGATGCCCATGATGAAGCGCTGCCCCGAGCGCAGGGCCGCGAGGCTCCCGGTGGTGCCCTCGGTGATCCAGCCGCCGCGGCTGACCACGAAGTTGTAGCCGGAGTCGCGCCAGCCGTTCCCGTCCATGTGCAGGTCCTGCACCCACTTGGCGTGGGCGTGGGCCTGCGCGCGGGAGTAGTCGGTGGTGTTCGCCGAGACCGTGTGGTGCACGATCAGCTTCGCCGGGCTCCCCTGGATGACGGGGTTGGTGCCGTTCGGGGGCCGCGCGCCCCAGGCGGTCGTCGCGTCGACGTCCGGCTCGACAGCGGCGAGGGCGGGCGTCGCGCTCGCGGCGGTCACGCCCGCGGCGGCGATGAGGGCGCCGGTGCCGAACAGGACCCGGCGGCGGATGCGGTGGTCGTCCATGGTCTGCCTCCAGGAACGCCGTGGGCCGGGCCCGGGGCCCGGCCCACGCGTCGCGCTAGGTGTTGTTCGCCAGCGCGGTGAGCCGCGCGGTCGAGCCGTTGAAGTAGTTCCGGTCGACGTTCCCGGAGATGCCGGAGACCGAGCCGGTGGACGTGTACTGCCAGAACGTCCAGGTGGTGCTGCTCCACCCGGCGGGGAGCGACGGGGTCGAGGCGCCCCAGTGGGCGACCCACAGGGGGCTCTTGGAGGCCATGCCGGTCCAGGAGCCGGTGCAGGTGTTCCACCACGAGGCGGTCGTGTAGATGACGACGTCGCGGCCGGTCCGGGTCTTGTACGTGTTGTAGAAGTCCGTGATCCAGTTGCGCATCGAGGTGGTGCTCAGGCCGTAGCAGGCCGCGCCCGAGGGCGGGGCCTCCAGGTCGAGCGCGCCGGGGAGGGTGAGGCCGTCGGCCGACCAGGCGCCGCCGTTGCTGGCGAAGTAGTTCGCCTGCGCCGCACCGGTGGAGGAGTTGGGCCGCGCGAAGTGGTAGGCGCCGCGGACGACGCCCGCGGCGTGCGCTGCCGGGTAGTTGGTGTTGAACCGGGCGTCCTTGAAGGTGGTGCCCTCGGTCGCCTTGATGTAGGCGAACTGGATGCCCGAGTTCTTGACGGACGTCCAGTTGATGGCGCCCTGGTAGTTCGAGACGTCGATGCCCGCGAGGCCCTGGGCCTGCGCGGGGCTCGCGACGGCCAGTCCGGTCGCGGTCAGCACCGCGGAGAGGAAGACCACGACCGCTGCGCGCAGTCCGTGGCGTCTTCTGAGGTTGCGGAGGGTTGCGAAGAGGTTCACACAATGCTCCCTGCTTGTCAGGAGATCTCACAAATGGGGGGAGTGCCTGGTTTGGCACTTGGCCCCAGTATGTAGATAAGTTCCACGAACAGTCAAGCCTGTGAAAATAACTTTCCGTTTCGCGGCGGTGAACGTGACTACCGGTAGCCGAGGCCGTGGCCGAAGGGGTAGAGCACGCCCCCTGAGGCGGCCGGGACGTCGACCGGGAGCGTCCCGGTCGGCTCGACCGCGCCCGCGATGACCTTCGCGAGGGCCGCGAGGGAGGGCGCGGCGTACGAGTACGCGGCGAGGCTCGCGTTGGCGCCGGGCAGCTGCGCGGCGTCGTAGGGCGTGCCGACCGCGGCGGTCACCACGGGGGCCGCATCGCCGTCGGAGGCGCCGTCGAGGAGCGCGGCCACGAGGTCGGCCTGCGGGGAGCCGGCGCGCACGTTGCGGGTGGCGACGACGACGAGGTCGCGCCCCGCGGCGGCGGCCACGGCGGCCGCGATGGCGTCGGCGTCCGGCTCGTCGCCGGTGACGTGGGCTTCGGCCTGGAACCCGTTGGCGTTCAAGGCGGCCGCGAGCCGCTGGGTGGTGTTCTCGCCCCACCCGGTGACCAGGACCGAGCCGGAGGCGAGCGGCAGCGTGCCGTCGTTGGCGAGGAGCGTGACGGAGCGGTCGGCGATGTCCTCGGCGGCGGCGCGGTTCGCGTCGGTGCCGACGGCGTCGGCCGCGGCGCCCTCGTCGGCCTCCGGATCATCCACAATGCCCCGCGAATGCTTCAGGGTGAGAATGCGCCGCACCGATTCGTCGATGCGTTCCTCGGTGAGCTCCCCGGCGGCGAGGGCGTCGAGGACGGCCCGGTGCGCGAGCGGAAAGTCCGGGGGCATGAGCAGCAGGTCGGCCCCGGCCAGGAGCGCGAGGACCGGGACGCGGTCGTCGCCGTACTCGGTGCGCACGCCCTGCATGTCGAGCGCGTCGGTGACGACGACGCCGGTGAACCCGAGCCGCTCGCGCAGCAGCCCGGTGAGGATCGGCGGCGACAGCGTCGCGGGCATGAGCGAGTCGTCCAGTGCGGGGAACTGCAGGTGGGCGGACATGACCATGTCGGTCCCGGCCGCGATGGCGGCCTTGAAGGGCGGCGCGTCGACCGCCTCCCACTCCTCGGCGGTGTGCGTGATGACCGGCAGGCCCACGTGGCTGTCGGTCGAGGTGTCGCCGTGGCCCGGGAAGTGCTTCGCGGACACCGCGACGCCCCCGGCCTGGTACCCGCGGACCTGCGCGGCCGCGAACTCGGCCACGAGACCGGGGTCGGAGCCGAACGAGCGGACCCCGATCACCGGGTTCGCGGGGTCCACATTGACATCCGCATCGGGGGCGAAATTGTGGTTCAGGCCCATCGCGCGCAATTCGGCGCCCGCGATCCGCGCCGCCTCCTCGGCGGCGGCGGCGTCCCGGGTCGCGCCCAGCGGCATCGCGCCGGGGAACTGCGTGGCGGGCTCGCCGATGCGCACGACCGAGCCGTACTCCTGGTCCGTGGCGATGAGCAGCGGCACCGCCGAGACGTCCTGGAGGCCGTTCGAGAGCCGCGCGACCTGCTCGGGGTCGGCGAGGCCGTTGGCCCAGTCGAAGTAGATGACGCCGCCGGGACGGTACGCCGCCACGAACGCGGCCCCGTCGTCGGCGCCGAGCCGCTCCCGGTTCGAGGCGACCGCGTCCGGGTCGCCGGAGTCCGCGGACTCGCCGTGGACGTACACCATGAACAGCTGGCCGACCTTGTCCTCCAGGGACATCGACGCGAGCAGCTCCCCCACCGGGTCCGCGGTCGTCTCCTCCACCGGCTGGTCCCCCTCGGGCTCGTCGGGCTCGTCGCCGCCCGCAGTCGCCTCGGCGATCACGGCTCCGCCGCCGACGACCGCGAACGCGGCCGTGACACTGGACAGGAGCACGGTCTTTCGGGAGAGCTTCACCGGACGCACCCGCCCATGGTCGCTCAAGCGGCCCCGGCGCCCGCGCCCGCCCCCCTCCCGGGACGCCCAAATCACCCTGACGGGACGTTTTCCGGCAGCGGGCAGGACGAAAGCCGGGCCGGAGCAGATGCTCCGACCCGGCTTCCGAAAAGCGGTCCTAGCGGACTAGAACTTCAGACCGGCCTCGCGGGCGGCGTCGGCCAGGGCCGCGACGCGGCCGTGGTACTTGACGCCGCCGCGGTCGAAGACCACGGCCTCGACGCCGGCGGCCTTGGCGCGCTCGGCGACCAGCTTGCCGACTTCCTTCGACTTCGCGGTCTTGTCGCCCTCGAACGCGCGCAGCCCGGCCTCCACCGTCGACGCGGCGGCCAGCGTGCGGCCCGTCACGTCGTCGATGACCTGGGCCACGATGTGCTTCGAGGAGCGGAAGACCGCGAGGCGCGGCTGAGCGGCCGTGCCCGTGATCTTCTTGCGGCCGCGGAAGTGCCGGCGGTTCTTGCCGATCCGGCGGCGCTCGGACACCGACCCGGACGGGCGGCGGTTTTCGAGTTTGCTCGCCATTACTTACCTGCCTTCCCGGCCTTGCGGCGGATGCGCTCGTCGACGTACTTGACGCCCTTGCCCTTGTAGGGCTCCGGCGGACGCAGACGGCGGATGTTCGCGGCGACCTGGCCGACCAGCTGCTTGTCGATGCCCTCGACGTGCAGCAGGGTCGGCTTCTCGACCGTGAACGAGATGCCCTCAGGCGCGTCGACCTGGATGGTGTGGGAGAAGCCGAGGCTCATCTCCACGCCCTTGCCCTTGGCCTGCGCCCGGTAACCGGTGCCGTTGATCTCCAGGGACTTCTTGTAGCCCTCAGAGACGCCGACGACCATGTTGTTGACGAGGCTGCGCGCCAGGCCGTGGAGGGCCCGGGACTTCCGCTCGTCGTTCGGACGGGTCAGGGAGTAGGTCCCGTCCTCGCCCTTCTCGATGCCGATGGGCTCGGGCAGCTCATGGCTGAGCTGGCCCTTGGGGCCCTTCACGGTCACCGTCGCGCCATCGACCTTGACGTCGACGCCGGAGGGCACCAGAATCGGCTGCTTCCCAATGCGGGACATGCTTAATACCCTCCTGCTACCAGACGTAGGCGATGACTTCGCCGCCCACGCCGCGCTTGCGAGCCTGGCGGTCAGTCAGCAGGCCCTGGGACGTGGACACGATGGCCACACCCAGGCCGCCGAGGACGCGCGGCAGCTCAGTGGACTTGGCGTAGACCCGCAGGCCCGGCTTGGAGACGCGGCGCAGGCCCGCAAGGGACCGCTCGCGGCGCTCGCCGAACTTCAGGTCGATGACCAGGGTCTTGCCGACCTTGCCCTCTTCGGGCTCCTCGGCGCGCCAGTCGGCGATGTAGCCCTCCTGCTTGAGGACCTCCGCGATGGAGGCCTTCATCTTGGAGTGCGGCATCGCGAGCTGGTCGTGGTACGCCTGGTTGGCGTTCCGCAGACGGGTCAGCATGTCTGCGATCGGGTCGGTCATTGTCATTAGCGTTGTTTACCTTTCTCACCCCGGTTCCCCGCCTTGTGAAGCGCGGCAGGGCCTGTGGCGATCGGAGCTATGGTTCCTGGAGTTACCAGGAGGCCTTGTGGACGCCCGGGAGTTCACCCGCGTGGGCCATGTCGCGCACGCAGACGCGGCACAGGCCGAACTTGCGGTAGACGGCCTTCGGCCGGCCGCACTTCTGGCAGCGGGTGTAGGCGCGCACGGCGAACTTCGGCTTCCGCTTGGCCTTCGCGATGAGGGCTTTCTTCGCCATTAGTCGTTCTCCTTGAACGGGAAGCCGAGCAGCTTCAGGAACGCCCGGCCTTCGTCGTCGGTCTTCGCGGTGGTCACCAGCGTGATGTCCATGCCGCGAACCCGGTCGATCTTGTCCTGGTCGATCTCGGGGAACACGGACTGCTCGGTGAGACCGAAGGTGTAGTTCCCGTTGCCGTCGAACTGCTGGTCCGAGAGCCCGCGGAAGTCGCGGATGCGCGGCAGCGCGATCGCCAGCAGGCGGTCGAGGAACTCCCACATGCGGTCGCCGCGGAGGGTCACCTTCGCGCCGATCGCCTGGCCCTCGCGGAGCTTGAACTGCGCGATGGACTTCTTGGCCAGGCGGACCAGGGGCTTCTGCCCGGTGATCGTCGCCAGGTCGGCCAGAGCGCCGTTGATCAGCTTCGAGTCCCGAGCGGCCTCGCCGACACCCATGTTCACCACGATCTTGGTCAGACCGGGGATCTGGTGGATGTTGACGTACTTGAACTGCTCCTGGAGCGCGGGGCGGATGTCGGAGCGGTAGGTCTCCTTCAGCCGCGGCTGCGTCTTCTCTGCAACGTCAGTCATTACAGGTCCTTACCCGTCCGCTTGGAAACGCGGACCTTGCGGCCGTCGTCGCCGAACCGGTAGCCGACGCGGGTCGGCTGGTTGTCGGCGTCGAGCACCTGCACGTTGGACACGTGGATCGCGGCTTCCTGGGTGACGATGCCACCGGTCTTCGATCCACGCGCCGTCTGGCCGGCCTTGGTGTGCTTGGTGATGCGGTTGACACCCTCGACGAGCACGCGCTCGCGGTCGGGGTACGCCTCCAGCACCAGGCCCTCGGCGCCCTTGTCCTTGCCCGCGATGACGCGGACTCGGTCGCCCTTCTTGATCTTCATCTCTTACAGCACCTCCGGTGCGAGGGAGATGATCTTCATGAACTGCTTGTCGCGCAGTTCGCGGGCGACCGGCCCGAAGATACGGGTCCCTCGCGGTTCGCCGTCCTTGACGAGGACGGCGGCGTTCTCGTCGAACTTGATGTACGTGCCGTCGGGACGGCGCGTCTCCTTGACCGTGCGAACGATGACGGCCTTGACGACGTCGCCCTTCTTCACCCCGGCACCCGGGGTGGCGTCCTTGACGGAGGCCACGATCGTGTCACCGATCCCGGCGTAGCGTCGGCCGGAGCCGCCGAGCACCCGGATGCACAGGATCTCCCGCGCACCGGTGTTGTCGGCGACCTTGAGCCGCGACTCTTGCTGAATCACGTCCCGGTCCCCCTACTTCGCCTTCTCAAGGATCTCGACGATGCGGAACCGCTTGGTCTTCGACAGGGGACGCGTCTCCATGATGGTGACGCGGTCGCCGATGCCGGCCTCGTTGTTCTCGTCGTGAGCCTTGTACTTCTTGTTGGACTTGATGACCTTGCCGTACAGCGAGTGCTTCTTGCGGTCCTCGACCTCGACGACAGCGGTCTTGTCCATCTTGTCGCCGACGACGAGGCCCTCAAGGACCTTGCGGCGGCCGCGAGTCTGAGTTTCCTCGCTCACTTCTCAACCTCCTCGGGCGCGCTGCTGAGGCCCAGCCGGCGCTCGTTCATGACGGTGTAGATCCGCGCGATCTCCTTGCGGACCAGACCGAGCTCGTGGTTGTTCTCCAGCTGGCCGGTGGCGTTCCGGACCCGCAGGTTGAACAGCTCTTCCTTCTTCTCCACGAGCTTCGCCTGGAGTTCCTTCTCGTTGAGCTCGCGCAGCTCACCGGTGTCGATACCAGTAGCCATCACTACTCACCTGCCCCTTCACGAGAGACGATGCGGCACTTCATCGGGAGCTTGTGGATCGCCCGCTGAAGGGCCTCGTGGGCCGTCTCCTCGCTCGGGTACGAGAGCTCGAACATGACGCGGCCCGGCTTGACGTTCGCCACCCAGAACTCGGGCGAGCCCTTACCGGAGCCCTGACGGGTCTCCGCGGGCTTCTTGGTGATCGCACGGTCCGGGAAGATCGTGATCCACACCTTGCCGCCACGCTTGATGTGGCGGGTCATGGCGATACGAGCGGACTCGATCTGGCGGTTGGTCACGTAGCTGTGCTCCAGCGCCTGGATGCCGTACTCGCCGAAGGAGACCTTCGTGCCGCGAGTGGCCTTGCCCTTGCGCTTCGGAGCGTGAGGCTTCCGGTAACCGCGCGGCGGTTTCCGTGGCATGAGCATGTCGCTTAGCCCTCCTGCTTCTCAGTGGCGGGCGCGGCGGCAGCGGCCTCCGCAGGCTGAGCGGCGGCCCCGCGGCCACCACGGCCGCGTCCGCCACGGGCGCCCCCGCCGCCGGCACCGCCGCGGCCGCCGCGTCCACCGCGGTCGCCGCCGGCGTCACGACGACGCTGCACCTGCTCGGCCTGCTCCTTGAGCGTGGCCTCACCCTTGTAGATCCACACCTTCACGCCGATGCGGCCGAAGGTCGTGGCGGCCTCGAACAGGCCGTAGTCGATGTTCGCGCGCAGCGTGTGCAGCGGGACCTGGCCCTCGCGGTACTGCTCGGAACGGCTCATCTCGGCGCCGCCGAGGCGGCCCGAGCACTGCACCTTGATGCCCTTCACGGTCGGGTTGCGCATGGCCGACTGAATGGCCTTGCGCATCGCGCGACGGAAGTTGACACGGCTGGACAGCTGCTCCGCGACGCCCTGGGCCACGAGCTGAGCATCGATGTCGGGGTTCTTGACCTCGATGATGTTCAGCTGGACCTGCTTGCCGGTCAGCTTCTCCAGGTTGCCGCGCAGACGATCGGCCTCGGCGCCCTTGCGGCCGATGACGATGCCCGGGCGGGCGGTGTGGATGTCGACGCGGACCCGCTCGCGGGTGCGCTCGATGTCGACCTTGCTGATCCCGGCGCGCTCCAGACCCTGGGTCATGAGCTTGCGGATCTTGACGTCCTCGCCGACGTACTCGGCGTACTCCTTGTCGGCGTACCAACGCGAGGTCCAGTCGGCGCTGATGCCGAGGCGGTACCCGTGCGGGTGGATTTTCTGACCCATTAGGCGGTCTCCTCCTTCTCAGCGGTCTCGGACTTCGCCTCGGCCTCGACCGGCTTCGGCGCGGCCTTCGGGCGGCGCACCGACGGAGCGGCGCTGGAACCCTTGGCCTGGACGGACTCGACCACCACGGTGATGTGGCTGGTGCGCTTGTTGATCCGGTAGGCGCGACCGTGGGCGCGCGGACGGTACCGGCGCATGGTCGGGCCCTCGTCGACCTTGATCTCGGACACCAGAAGCGATTCCGGGTCCAGACCGAGGTTGTTCTCGGCGTTCGCCTGAGCCGACGCGATGACCTTGTAGACGACCTCGGCCGCGCTGAAAGGCGCGAACTCAAGGGTCGTCAGGGCCTCGTCCACAGGCAGGCCACGCACGAGGTCGACGACGCGGCGCGCCTTGCGGGGAGCTACGCGGACGTACCGCGCCACCGCGCGCGCCTTCGGAGCCTCCTGCTCCACTGTTGCCATCGTTCTAATCCTTCGTTCGTTTCTCAAACCCGTGGCCTAGCGGCGACGGCTCTTCCGGTCGTCCTTCTCGTGCCCGCGGAACGTGCGGGTCGGGGCGAACTCGCCGAGCTTGTGCCCGACCATGTTCTCCGTGACGTAGACCGGAACGTGCTTGCGACCGTCGTGGACGCCGAAGGTCAGCCCGATGAAGTCCGGGGTGATCGTCGAACGGCGCGACCAGGTCTTGATGACGTTCTTGCTCTTGGTCTCGACGGCGACGTCCACCTTCTTCTGGAGGTGGTCGTCGACGAACGGGCCCTTCTTGAGGCTGCGAGCCATGGCTTACTTACCCCGCTTCCGGTTGGCGTGGCGACGGCGCACGATGAGCCGGTCGGTCGGGTGGTTCTTCTTCCGCGTGCGACCCTCGGGCTTGCCCTGCGGGTTCACCGGGTGGCGACCACCGGACGTGCGGCCCTCGCCACCACCGTGCGGGTGGTCGACCGGGTTCATGACGACACCGCGGACGGTCGGGCGCCAGCCCTTCCAGCGCATGCGGCCGGCCTTGCCCCAGTTGATGTTCCCCTGCTCGGCGTTGCCGACCTCGCCCACGGAGGCGCGGCAGGTGACCTGGACCAGGCGGATCTCGCCGGACGGCATGCGCAGGTGCGCGTACTTGCCTTCACGGGCGAGGAGCTGGATCGAGGCACCGGCCGAGCGGCCCAGAGCGGCACCGCCGCCGGGCTTGAGCTCCACCGCGTGGACCGTCGTACCGACCGGGATGTGGCGCAGCTCCAGCGAGTTGCCGGGCTTGATGTCCGCGCCCGGGCCGTTCTCGATGGTGTCACCCTGCTTGATCCCCTTGGGGGCCAGGATGTAGCGCTTCTCGCCGTCCGCGTAGTGCAGCAGCGCGATGTTCGCGGTCCGGTTCGGGTCGTACTCGATGTGCGCGACCTTCGCCGGCACGCCGTCCTTGTCGTGGCGACGGAAGTCGATCACGCGGTAGCGACGCTTGTGGCCGCCGCCGCGGTGACGGGTCGAGATCTTGCCCGAGTTGTTGCGGCCGCCGGTCTTGGAGATCGGGCGCAGCAGCGACTTCTCGGGGGTCGAACGGGTGATCTCGGCGAAGTCGGAGACGCTGGAGCCACGACGCCCGGGCGTCGTCGGCTTGTACTTGCGAATAGCCATATCGGTTAACTCCCTGCGTCTCTTAGGCGATCTGTCCGCCGAAGATCTCACCGAGACGACCGGGGTCGCCCTCGACGGTGACGATCGCGTGCTTGACGCTCTTGCGCTGGCCCCAACCGGTACGGGTGCGCTTGCGCTTGCCCGATCGGTTCAGGGTGTTGACGCTCTTGACGTCCACGTCGAAGATCTCCTTGATGGCGATCTTGATGTGGCTCTTGTTGGCGCGCGGGTCGACCTCGAAGGTGTACTTGCCCTCACCGAGGAGGGTGTAGGTCTTCTCCGAGATGACCGGCTTGATGATGATGTCGCGCGGGTCGGCGACGGTCACTTCGCTGCTCACGCCGCGACCTCCTCGTCGGTCCGGTCCGCGATGAACGCCTCGATGGCGGCCTCGCTGAACACGATGTCCTCGTTGTTGAGCACGTCGTACGTGTTGACCTGGCCCCAGTCGAGCAGGTGCACCTCGGGGAGGTTGCGCAGGCTCTGGGCCGCGGTCTCCTCGTCGCGGGAGAGGACCACGAGGACCTTCGACGCGCCGGTGATCGCCGCGAGGGCGGCCTTGGCGGCCTTGGTCTTCGGGGTCTCGTCCGCGATGAACGAGTCGATGACGTGCACGTTCTCGCCGCGCACCCGGTCGGTGAGGGCGCCCGCCAGAGCGGCCGCCTTCATCTTCTTCGGGGTCCGCTCGGCGTACGAGCGGGGCTGCGGGCCGTGGACGACGCCGCCGCCCGCGAACTGCGGGGCGCGGGTCGAGCCCTGGCGCGCGCGGCCGGTGCCCTTCTGGCGGTAAGGCTTGCGACCGCCGCCGCGGACCTCGCCGCGGGTCTTGGTCTTCGCCGAACCCGAACGGGCGGCCGCGAGCTGGGCCGTCACGACCTGGTGCATGAGCGGGATGTTCGGCTCGACGTCGAAGATCGACGCCGGAAGCGCGATGGTCTTCCCGGTCTCCTCACCAGAGGCGTTCTTCACGATGATTTCAAGGCTCATGCTTATGCCACCTGCTTCACTGCGGAGCGGACGAGCACCAGGCCGTTCTTCGGACCGGGCACCGCACCCACGATGAGCAGGAGCCCGCGCTCGGCGTCGACCGCCTGGACGCGCAGGTTCTGCGTGGTGTGGCGCGAGCCGCCGTGGCGGCCGGCCATGCGCATGCCCTTGAACACGCGGCCCGGGGTCGCGCAGCCGCCGATGGAACCGGGGGCGCGGTGGACCTTGTGCGCACCGTGGCTGGCGGGGAGACCGCCGAACCCGTGGCGCTTCATGACGCCCGCGAAGCCCTTGCCCTTGGTGGTGCCCGTGACGTCCACGATCTGGCCGGCCTCGAAGGAGGTGGCCTCGACCGTCTGGCCGAGCTCGTAGTCGGCGGCGTCCGAGGTGCGCAGTTCGACGAGGTGGCGACGCGGCGCGACGCCGGCCTTCTCGAAGTGCCCCTGGAGCGGCTTGGTGACGTTCTTGAGTTTGATGTCGCCGAAGCCCAGCTGGACGGCCGAGTAGCCGTCGACGTCGGGCTTGCGGACCTGGGTGACCACGTTCGGGCCGGCCTGCACCACAGTGACGGGAACGGCGCGGCCGTTCTCGTCCCAAACCTGGGTCATGCCGAGCTTGGTGCCCAGGATTCCCTTGATCTGCCTGTCCATTGGTCCCCTACAGCTTGATCTCGATGTCGACGCCGGCCGGGAGGTCAAGGCGCATCAACGAGTCGACCGTCTTCGGGGTCGGGTCGAGGATGTCGATGAGGCGCTTGTGGGTGCGCATCTCGAAGTGCTCTCGCGAGTCCTTGTACTTGTGCGGCGACCGGATGACGCAGAAACGGTTGATCTCGGTCGGCAGCGGCACCGGCCCGGAGATGGCAGCACCGGTACGGGTGACCGTCTCCACGATCTTGCGGGCCGAGGAGTCCACGACCTCGTGGTCGTAGGCCTTCAGCCTGATGCGGATCTTCTGTCCCGCCATGTGTCCTAACCTAACGTAAATTGGCTGTTCAGACCGCTCCACGCGGTCGGGCGTGTCGCGAGTTTGAGACTGGCTCGGGCACGCGAATGCCCTCTGCCGGCCTTTCTGGCTCGCCCGCCTGCCCGTCGTGAACGGTCCCTCTCAGCACAGCAACAGCGCCTACTAGGGCCCGCGGGCCGGGCGTGAGCACCGCGCACGTCGAAAGCGCGCTGGTGCGAACGCAACCTGAATATTATGCCTGCTCCCCCGAATGCCCAGCAAGCTGGGGTCGGGGAACAGTGGGACAGGTTACGCGGATGCAGGTGTATTCGCGTCCGGGACGTCACAGGACGACGCTCCCCGGACGCGAATGAACCGGGGCGGCCCTCGCGGACCGCCCCGGAACGGGTCTTACTTGACGACCTTGGTCACACGACCGGAGCCGACGGTGCGGCCGCCCTCGCGGATCGCGAAGAGCAGGCCCTCGTCCATGGCGATGGGCTGGATGAGCTCCACCTTCATGTCGGTGTTGTCGCCCGGCATGACCATCTCGGTGCCCTCGGGGAGGGTCACGACGCCGGTCACGTCGGTGGTGCGGAAGTAGAACTGCGGGCGGTAGTTGTTGAAGAACGGGGTGTGGCGTCCGCCCTCGTCCTTCGACAGGATGTACACCGCGGCCTCGAAGTCGGTGTGCGGGGTGGTCGTGCCAGGCTTGACGACGACCATGCCGCGCTCGACCTCTTCGCGCTTGGTGCCGCGGAGCAGGAGGCCCACGTTCTCACCGGCGCGCGCGTCGTCGAGGGTCTTGCGGAACATCTCGATGGCGGTCACCTTGGTGGTGATGGCGCCCTCGCGGATGCCGACGATCTCGACTTCCTCGTTGGGGAGGAGCACGCCGCGCTCGACACGACCGGTGACCACGGTGCCGCGGCCGGTGATCGTGAAGACGTCCTCGATCGGCATCAGGAACGGGAGCTCAGTGGCGCGCTCCGGCTCCGGGACCGAGTCGTCGACGGCCTGCATGAGCTCGGCGACCGCGTCGACCCACTTCTGCTCGCCTTCGAGGGCGCCCAGCGCGGAGACCTGCACGACCGGGGCGTCGTCGCCCGGGAAGTTCTGGTCGGACAGCAGCTCGCGGACCTCCATCTCGACGAGCTCGAGGATCTCCTCGTCGTCGACCATGTCGGCCTTGTTGAGCGCCACGACGACGTAGGGAACGCCGACCTGGCGGGCGAGCAGGACGTGCTCGCGGGTCTGCGGCATGGGGCCGTCGGCCGCGGACACGACCAGGATCGCGCCGTCCATCTGGGCCGCGCCGGTGATCATGTTCTTGATGTAGTCGGCGTGACCGGGGCAGTCGACGTGCGCGTAGTGACGCGCCTCGGTCTGGTACTCGACGTGCGAGATCGAGATGGTGATACCGCGCTGGCGCTCCTCGGGAGCGTTGTCGATCTCGTCGAACGGCGTGTACGGGTTGAGGTCCGGGAACTTGTCGTGCAGGACCTTGGTGATCGCGGCGGTGAGCGTGGTCTTGCCGTGGTCGACGTGACCGAGCGTGCCGATGTTCACGTGCGGCTTGGTCCGCTCGAACTTTTCCTTAGCCACTTCGTCCTCCTGTGGACTGGGTAAATCTGGTTTGACTTATCTGACCTATTGCGTCGCTTCGGATTTCAGCGCCTCTGCTGGCAACAGGTGGTCAGCGGTCCCGCCCAGGCTCGGGCGGGGAGCCGCTTACTCGCCTGTCGCCTTGGCGATGATCTCCTTGGCGACGTTCGTCGGGACTTCGGCGTAGGTGTCGAACTGCATCGAGTAGTTCGCGCGCCCGGCCGTCTTCGACCGCAGGTCGCCGACGTAACCGAACATCTCCGACAGCGGCACCTTGGCCACGACCGTGCGGTCGTTGCCGCGCTCGCCCATCTCCTGGACCATGCCGCGACGGGAGTTGATGTCGCCGATGACATCGCCCATGTTCTCTTCAGGGCAGATGACCTCGACGGCCATCAGCGGTTCGAGGATCACCGGACGAGCCCGCTTCGCGGCCTCCTTCAGCGCCATGCGACCCGCGATCTTGAAGGCCATCTCCGAGGAGTCGACCTCGTGGTACTGGCCGTCGACCAGTTCCATCTTGACGCCCACCAGCGGGTAGCCCGCCAGGACGCCGTCCTCCAGCGCGGACTCCGCGCCGGCCTTCACCGACGGGATGTACTCGCGCGGGATGCGGCCGCCGGTGATCTTGTCGTCGAAGGCGAAGATCTCGTCCTCGTTCGACTTCATCTCCAGCGGTTCGAGGTTGACGAGCACCCGCGCGAACTGACCGGAACCGCCGGTCTGCTTCTTGTGCAGGTACTCGACCTTCTCGACGCGCTGCGTGATCGTCTCGCGGTAGGCCACCTGGGGCTTGCCGATGTTCGCCTCGACGTTGAACTCCCGCTTGATGCGGTCGACCATGATGTCGAGGTGCAGCTCGCCCATGCCCGAGAGCACGGTCTGCCCGGTCTCCTCGTCGGTCTTGACGCGGAAGGTCGGGTCCTCCTCGGCCAGGCGCTGGATCGCGGTGCCCAGCTTGTCCTGGTCGGCCTTCGACTTCGGCTCGATGGCCACGTCGATGACCGGCTCGGGGAAGATCATCGACTCCAGGATGACCTGGTTCGACGAGTCCGACAGCGTGTCGCCGGTGGTGGTGCCCTTGAGGCCCTGCACCGCGATGATGTCGCCCGCCTGCGCCGACCCGCGCTCTTCGCGCTTGTTGGCGTGCATCTGGTAGATCTTGCCGATGCGCTCCTTGCGGCTCTTGGTCGAGTTGATGACCTGAGTGCCGGTCTCGACCGTGCCCGAGTAGATCCGGACGTAGGTGAGACGACCGAGGTGCTTGTCGGTCTGGATCTTGAACGCCAGCCCCGCGAAGGGCTCCTCGACGTCCGGGTGGCGCTCGGCCGGGGTCTCGTTGTCGGTGAGGGTCCCCTGGATCGCCGGGATGTCGAGCGGGCTCGGCAGGTAGTCGATGACCGCGTCGAGCAGGGGCTGGACGCCCTTGTTCTTGAACGCGGTACCGCAGATGACCGGGTTGATCTCGTTCGCGATCGTGGCCTTGCGGATGGCGGCCTTGACGTCCGCGACCGAGATGTCCTCGCCCTCCAGGAAGCGCTCGGCGAACTCGTCGTCGACGTCCGAGAGGGTCTCCATGAGCTTCTCGCGGTACTCGGCGGCCTGGTCGGCCATGTCCGCCGGGATCTCCTCGATCTCGTAGTGCTCACCGAGGCCGGTCTCGCCGCGCCACACCTTGGCGTGCATCTCGACCAGGTCGACGACGCCGATGAAGTCGGCCTCGTTCCCGATCGGGAGCTGGATCACCGCGGTGTTGGAGTTGAGGCGGTCGCGCATCATCTCGACGCAGCGGAAGAAGTTCGCACCCGTGCGGTCGAGCTTGTTGACGAAGCACATGCGCGGGACGTCGTACTTGTTCGCCTGGCGCCACACGTTCTCGGTCTGCGGCTCCACGCCGGCCACGCCGTCGTAGACGGCGATCGCGGAGTCGAGCACGCGCAGCGAACGCTCCACCTCGACGGTGAAGTCGACGTGGCCGGGCGTGTCGATGATCTGGATGACGTGGTCGTCCCACTCGCACTTGGTCGCAGCGGAGGTGATGGTGATACCCCGCTCCTGCTCCTGCTCCATCCAGTCCATCGTGGCAGCGCCGTCGTGGACCTCACCGATCTTGTGCGACACGCCCGTGTAGTACAGGATGCGCTCGGTCGTGGTGGTCTTACCGGCATCGATGTGGGCCATGATGCCGATGTTGCGGAGCTTGGCGAGCTCTGCGTTGGCTTTGTTAGCCACGATGTCTCCTTCTCACTACCAGCGGTAGTGCGCGAACGCCTTGTTGGAATCGGCCATCTTGTGCGTGTCCTCGCGCTTCTTGACCGCGGCACCGAGACCGTTCGAGGCGTCCAGGATCTCGTTGGTCAGACGCTCGACCATGCTCTTCTCGCGGCGGTCGCGGGAGAACCCGACGAGCCAGCGAAGGCCCAGGGTGGTGGCGCGCTGGGGGCGCACGTCCACGGGGACCTGGTAGGTGGCGCCGCCGACGCGGCGGGAGCGGACCTCAAGGGTCGGCTTCACGTTGTCGAGGGCGCGCTTGAGGATCACCACGGGGTCCGAGTCGGCCTTCTTGCGGCAGTTCTCAAGGGCCTCGTAGACGATCCGCTCGGCGAGGCGGCGCTTGCCGTCCTTGAGCACCTTGTTGATCAGCTGGGTGACGAGCACCGAGTTGTAGACCGGGTCGGCGGTAAGCGGCCGGCGCGGCGCGGGACCTTTACGCGGCATGCCTACTTCTCCTTCTTCGCGCCGTAGCGGCTGCGGGCCTGCTTGCGGTCGCGGACACCCTGGGTGTCCAGCGCGCCGCGGATGATCTTGTAGCGGACACCCGGGAGGTCGCGGACACGGCCGCCGCGGACCAGCACGATGGAGTGCTCCTGGAGGTTGTGGCCGACGCCGGGGATGTAGGCGGTGACCTCGGTGCCGTTCATGAGACGGACGCGGGCGACCTTGCGCATGGCCGAGTTCGGCTTCTTGGGCGTGGTCGTGTACACGCGCGTGCAGACGCCGCGGGCCTGCGGCGAGCCCTTCAGCGCGGGCGTCTTGTTCTTGCTGGTCTTGGCCTGGCGGCCTTTGCGGACCAGCTGCTGGATAGTCGGCACTAGGCGGACCCCTCTCAACAGTGCGGTTGCGTACTCTGTTCCGACGCCATCTGTCCCCCATGCCGGAGCAGGCGCAAGCGCTGCTCAGTGGCGTGGGTTCCCGTCCCCCGCGTTCGGGCGTGTCGCGTCTCTCCGGACCCATACCCGCGCCCCGGCAGACCGAAGTCCGCCGCAATGCGAGTTCAGACGCGTTCGCGAAGCGATCTCCTCGGAGACCGGCTAAAGAGCCGTGTTCGCGAAGCCCCCAGTGCGAGGGATGCGTGCCGATGGCGCCGGCCCGCGGGACGGGAGTCCCGAGTGCCTTGCAGACACGCAACCTGGCCTGGCTCTCACGGGGACCGAGCTGCCGGAGTTGACAGGGCCACCATGCCGCTCAAAGCGGTGTCCAGGCGCAAGGGAGAAGCCTACCTAGCCTAACGAACAAGGTCAAAGCCGATTTCGCCCTGAGCGGCATCCGTGTCCAGTGTCACGGAGCCCGGGGCGAAAGGGCGATGCCTCGTCCATGCGGCGCGGTAAGCACACCGCAGCCATCTTATCTCGCGGGACGCGCGGTCCCCGCGCGGGGAGCCCGGTGGGAGTGCTTGTTCACCAGGGCTTCCCCGGGATGTCAGGCGACCCCGCCGCCGTACGGCTCCTGGCCCGCCGAGCGGGCCATCGAGATCACCCAGACCAGCAGCGCCGCAACGACAACGGCCCCCGCGATCCCCAGTGCGGTCCACGCCGTCCGCCGGATCCCCGGCAATCGCGACGCCCCCAGCAGGAACCCCTCCGAGGCCCGGATGTCCGCCTCGGCCTGCCGGGCCAGCATGAGCGCCATCACCGCCGGGATCGCACCGCCGACGAACACCGACAGCGCCGCCCCCACCCCGGCCAGCATCCTGGCCGCCACGACCTTCGTCGACTCCACCGGCTCCGGATCCTCCGGATGCCGAACCCCAGACTCCATCAACCCATCCTATTGGGGTTGCGCCCCACCCTCGGACGAGGGAACATCCCGGCATGACAAACCGCCCGAGCGATGCAGAGCTCAAGGAACAGTACAAAGAAGCCTGGGATGAATGGTTCGCCTCAGAAGACGCCGGGCTCTGGGACTCGACCGTCGGGGACGGCCTCGAAGACGAGCCCGAGTGGAACACCGTAATTCCCGAGAAGAACGACGACAGCGGCGGCGCTTCGCACCGCCGCTGACTCACGGATTCTTGAAGATGTCGTGCGTGCCGATCCGCCGCCAGACGATATGGGGTTCGCCTGGGACTTTCTCGCCACCGTACGACCAAGTAGCGCGTCCGTCGGGAGCCCAGGTCAGTTCAAAAACCCCCGGGGCCGACTTCACTCCCTTCACTCGAAGTCCGGGACGAGGTTGCGTCCCTGCCGACAAGTCAGCTTTGAAGTCGCGCATCGCTTTCAAGAACCGCTCCCGTTGCTCGTCACTGAGTCGCTCCCAGTCCTGGTCGAACTTGGAAGACGGTTCATAGGTCGGAACCACAACAGCTAGCGCTCCCGGTTCAGGTACTCGAACATCTCATCGATGTCGTCGAAGACCTTGCCGCTGCCCCCCGCAGCGATCTCCGCCTCCACCTCGCGCTCGCCTGCCTGCCATTCAGAAGTCCAGAACCACCGCTGATCGGCGGGGATCTCGACAACGCCTTCCATCGTGACCACCCCATCCTCGTGGATGTTGAACCTGATGGTGTCGCCTTCTTTGACTTGCAAAGCCTTTCGAACCTCCTTCGGAAGAGTGATCTGTCCCTTCTGGCGGATTCGAGCGGTGCAGGTCGCGATGATCTCGGGTTCCATGCGTTGCTCCTCTGCCGCGAGACACCCTCCCCAGGATGTTCAATATTTCCGATTGTAGCACTTCTTGCCTTCTTGCCTTCTTGAAACGCCGGTGGGCCGGTGGCGCTTCGCGCCACCGGCCCACCGGTTTCTTGCATGCCGTCGGGAATCGGCGGGTGTTGCTAGAAGGTCCCCAGGTCGTACGAGTCCTCAAGGCTCACGGCCGGGCCGCCGCCGTAGGCGAAGGCCGAGGCGGTGGTGTCCTCGTAGCCGCCGAGGGAGTAGACCGCGGCCTTGGCTTCCTCGGTGGGTTCGACGGAGACGTTGCGGTACTTGGCGATGCCGGTACCGGCCGGGATGAGCTTGCCGAGGATGACGTTCTCCTTCAGGCCGACCAGCGAGTCGGACTTGCCGGAGATCGCGGCCTCGGTGAGCACGCGGGTCGTCTCCTGGAACGAGGCCGCGGACAGCCACGACTCCGTCGCCAGGGACGCCTTGGTGATGCCCATCAGCTGCGGGCGGCCGGAGGCCGGCTCGCCGCCGTTGGCGATGATCTTGCGGTTCTCCTCCTCGAAGGAGAGCCGGTCGACCAGGGAGCCCGGCAGGAACTCCGACGTGCCCGAGTCGATGATCGTGATCCGCTTGAGCATCTGGCGCACGATGATCTCGATGTGCTTGTCGTGGATCATCACGCCCTGCGACCGGTACACGTCCTGGACCTGCTCCACCAGGTGGCGCTGGACCTTCCGCGGACCGAGCACGCGCAGCAGCTCGTGCGGGTCGATCGTGCCCTCGACGAGCTTCTCGCCGACCTCGACGTGCTCGCCCTCGCCCACGCGCAGGCGCAGACGGCGCGGCACCTTGTCGACCACGATCTCCTCGGAGCCGTCGTCCGGCGTGATGATGATCTTCCGCGACTTCTCCGCGTCCTCGATGCGCACGGTGCCGCTCGCCTCGGCGATCGGCGCCTTGCCCTTCGGGATGCGGGCCTCGAAGACCTCCTGCACACGCGGCAGGCCCTGCGTGATGTCCTGCGACGTCGCCGCACCACCGGTGTGGAACGTACGCATGGTCAGCTGGGTGCCCGGCTCGCCGATGGACTGCGCCGCGATGATGCCCACGGCCTCGCCCAGGTCGACCTTCTCGCCCGTGGGCATCGAACGGCCGTAGCAGGCCGCGCACACGCCCTGGCGGGACTCGCAGGTCAGGACCGAGCGGACCTTGACGCTCTGCACGCCCGCTTCGAGCAGCGTCGCGATGTGGTCGGAGTTCAGCGAGGTGTTCCGCTCCAGGACCACCTTGCCGTCGACCTCGACGTCCTCGGCGAGGTTCCGCGCGTCGATCGAGGAGTCGACGATGTCGGACTCGATCAGGCGCCCGTCGACCTCGGTCGCGAACTGGAAGTCCAGCGCCCGGTCGGTCCCGCAGTCGTCCTCGCGGATGATGACGTCCTGCGACACGTCCACCAGGCGACGGGTCAGGTAACCCGAGTCGGCGGTCCGCAGCGCGGTGTCGGCGAGGCCCTTGCGGGAACCGTGGGTCGAGATGAAGTACTCCAGCACCGTCAGGCCCTCGCGCAGCGAGGACTTGATGGGGCGCGGGATGATCTCGCCCTTCGGGTTCGCCACCAGGCCGCGCATGCCGGCGATCTGGCGGAGCTGAAGCATGTTGCCCCGGGCCCCGGAGTTGATCATCTGCCACAGCGGGTTCTCCGGCTGGAGCGTCTCGTTGAGGTCTTCGAGCACCTCGGCCGTGGCCTTGGTCCAGATCTCGGTGAGCTCGCCGCGCCGCTCCTCGGCCGTCATCAGGCCGCGGACGTACTGCTTGTCGATCTTGGCGGAGTCCGCCTCGTACTTCTCCAGGATCTCGGCCTTGTGGGCCGGCTCCACGACGTCCTCGATGCCGATGGTCACACCGGACCAGCCGGCCCAGCGGAAGCCCGCGGACTTCAGCGCGTCCAGGCAGGCGCCCAGCTGCACCTTCGAGTAGTGCTCGGACAGGTCGTGGATGATGTTCGACAGCTGGCCCTTGCGGACTTCGTAGTTGACGTACTCGAAGTCCGGCGGCAGGCACTCGTTGAAGAACACGCGGCCCAGCGTCGTCTCCACCAGCAGCGGCTCGCCCGGGGTCCACTCCTCAGGAGCAGTCCACGGCTCGGCGCCGCCGCCGTTGTTGATGTGCTGGATGCCGTCCAGGCGGATGCGGATCGGCGACTGGAGGTCGAGCTCCCCGCGGTCCTTCGCCATCTGCGCCTCGCCGACGTCGGCGAACGCCCGGCCCTCGCCCACGCGCCCTTCGGACTTGTGGGTCAGGTAGTACAGGCCGATGATCTGGTCCTGCGTGGGCAGGGCCACCGGCTTGCCGTCCGAGGGCTTCAGGATGTTGTTCGACGCCAGCATCAGGATGCGGGCCTCGGCCTGGGCCTCGGCGGACAGCGGCACGTGCACGGCCATCTGGTCGCCGTCGAAGTCCGCGTTGAACGCGGTGCACACCAGCGGGTGCAGCTGGATGGCCTTGCCCTCGACGAGCTGCGGCTCGAACGCCTGGATGCCGAGGCGGTGCAGCGTGGGCGCGCGGTTGAGCAGGACCGGGTGCTCGGAGATGACCTCTTCGAGCACGTCCCACACGACCGGGCGCGCGCGCTCGACCATGCGCTTGGCCGACTTGATGTTCTGCGCGTGGTTCAGGTCCACCAGGCGCTTCATCACGAACGGCTTGAACAGTTCCAGCGCCATCTGCTTCGGTAGGCCGCACTGGTGCAGCTTCAGGCGCGGGCCGACCACGATGACCGAACGGCCCGAGTAGTCCACGCGCTTGCCGAGGAGGTTCTGGCGGAACCGGCCCTGCTTGCCCTTGAGCATGTCGGACAGCGACTTGAGCGGGCGGTTGCCCGGACCCGTCACCGGACGCCCGCGGCGGCCGTTGTCGAACAGCGCGTCCACCGACTCCTGGAGCATCCGCTTCTCGTTCGCCACGATGATCTCGGGCGCACCGAGGTCCATCAGGCGCTTGAGCCGGTTGTTCCGGTTGATGACGCGGCGGTACAGGTCGTTCAGGTCCGAGGTCGCGAACCGGCCGCCGTCGAGCTGCACCATCGGGCGCAGCTCCGGCGGGATCACCGGCACGCAGTCGAGGACCATGCCCAGCGGCGAGTTGCCGGTGGCCTGGAACGCGGCCACGACCTTCAGGCGCTTGAGCGCGCGGAGCTTCTTCTGCCCCTTGCCCGTCGCGATGGTCTCGCGCAGGTTGATCGTCTCGGCGTCCAGGTCGAGGTTCTCCAGCAGGTTCTTGATGGACTCCGCGCCCATCCCGCCGGTGTAGTACTCGCCGAAGCGCTGCTGGAGCTCGCGGTAGAGCATCTCGTCGCCGATGAGCTGGCGCACGTCCAGCTTGCGGAACGTGTCCATGACCTCGTCGAGGCGGTCGATCTCCCGCTGGGCCTTGTCGCGGATCTGGCGCATCTCGCGCTCGCCGCCGTCCTTGACCTTGCGGCGGACGTCGGCGCGGGCGCCCTCGGCCTCCAGCTCGGCCAGGTCGGCTTCGAGCTTCGAGGCGCGCTCCTCGATCGCGGCGTCGCGCTGCTGCTCCAGGTGGCGCTTCTCGGCGACGATCTCGTTCTCCAGCGTCGGCAGGTCGCGCTGGCGCGCCTCGTCGTCGACGGCGGTGATCACGTAGGCCGCGAAGTAGATGACCTTCTCAAGGTCCTTCGGCGCCAGGTCCAGCAGGTAGCCCAGGCGCGAGGGGACGCCCTTGAAGTACCAGATGTGCGTCACGGGCGCGGCCAGCTCGATGTGGCCCATGCGCTCGCGGCGGACCTTCGAGCGCGTCACCTCGACGCCGCAGCGCTCGCAGATGATGCCCTTGAAGCGGATGCGCTTGTACTTGCCGCAGTAGCACTCCCAGTCCCGGGTCGGACCGAAGATCTTCTCGCAGAAGAGACCGTCCTTCTCGGGCTTGAGGGTCCGGTAGTTGATGGTCTCGGGCTTCTTCACCTCGCCGTGAGACCACTGCCGGATGTCCTCCGCGGTGGCGAGGCCGATCTTCAACTTGTCGAAGAAGTTGACGTCGAGCACTGAACTCTTCTTCCCCTTGTGCTGCTTCTGTAAGGATGGGATGAGACGTAAGGCGGGGGCCCTGAGCGGGCCCCCACTCGACGTCAGGCGCTCTCGAAGTCCACGCTCGAGGGCTCTTCGTGGGACAGGTCGATCCCGAGCTCCTCGGCCGCGCGGAAGACCTCGTCGTCGCTCTCGGTCATCTGGATGGCCTGCCCGTCGGCGGACAGCACCTCCACGTTGAGGCAGAGCGACTGGAGCTCCTTGAGCAGCACCTTGAACGATTCGGGAATGCCCGGTTCGGGGACGTTCTCGCCCTTGACGATCGCCTCGTAGACCTTCACGCGGCCCACGACGTCGTCGGACTTGATCGTCAGCAGCTCCTGGAGCGCGTACGCCGCGCCGTAGGCCTGCATGGCCCAGCACTCCATCTCACCGAAGCGCTGGCCGCCGAACTGGGCCTTGCCGCCGAGCGGCTGCTGGGTGATCATCGAGTACGGACCGGTCGAACGCGCGTGGATCTTGTCGTCGACCATGTGGTTCAGCTTCAGGATGTACATGTAGCCGACCGAGATCGGGTCCGGGAACGGCTCGCCGGAGCGGCCGTCGAACAGCTGCGCCTTGCCGGTCGGGGCGACCATGCGCATCCCGTCGCGGTTGGGCAGCGTGTTCGCCAGGACGCCCTGGACCTCCTCGGGGTGGGCGCCGTCGAACACCGGCGTCCCGACCTTGGAGTCCGCCGGGGCCTCGTCGGCGCCGATGGCCTTCAGGGCCTGCTGCCAGGCCTCGTCGAAGCCCTCCAGCTTCCAGCCCGTCTTCGCCGCCCAGCCCAGGTGGACCTCCAGTACCTGGCCGATGTTCATTCGGCCGGGCACGCCCAGCGGGTTGAGCAGGATGTCGATCGGGGTCCCGTCGGGGAGGAACGGCATGTCCTCCTGCGGCACGACCTTCGAGATGACGCCCTTGTTGCCGTGGCGGCCGGCGAGCTTGTCGCCCACGCCGATCTTGCGCTTCTGCGCGATGTACACGCGGACCAGCTCGTTCACGCCCGGGGACAGCTCGTCGCCGTCCTCGCGGCTGAAGGTGCGCACCCCGATGACCGTGCCGGCCTCGCCGTGCGGGACCTTCAGGGACGTGTCGCGGACCTCGCGGGCCTTCTCGCCGAAGATGGCGCGGAGCAGGCGCTCCTCCGGGGTCAGCTCGGTCTCGCCCTTGGGCGTGACCTTGCCGACCAGGATGTCGCCGTCCTCGACCTCGGCACCGATGCGGATGATGCCGCGGTCGTCCAGGTCGGAGAGCATCTCCTCGCCGACGTTCGGGATGTCCCGGGTGATCTCCTCCGGACCGAGCTTCGTGTCGCGGGCGTCGACCTCGTGCTCGTCGATGTGGATCGAGGTGAGCACGTCCTCTTCGACCAGGCGCGAGGAGAGCACGATGGCGTCCTCGAAGTTCTGGCCCTCCCAGGTGGTGAACGCGACCAGCAGGTTCTTGCCGAGCGCCATCTCGCCCTTGTCCGTGGACGGGCCGTCGGCGATCGGCTGGCCGGCCTCGACGCGCTCCCCCTCGGTGACCAGGGGCACCTGGTTGATGCACGAGCCCGCGTTGGAGCGGCGGAACTTGTGCAGCAGGTAGGTGCGGCGCATGCCGTTGTCCTGCGAGATGGTGATGTAGTCGGCGCTGGAGTCCTCGACGGTCCCGTCGGCCTCGGCGACGACCACGTCGCCGGCGTCGACCGCGGCGCGGTACTCCATGCCGGTGCCCACCAGCGGCGAGTCGGTCTTGATGAGCGGCACGGCCTGGCGCTGCATGTTCGCGCCCATGAGGGCGCGGTTGGCGTCGTCGTGCTCCAGGAACGGCACCAGCGCGGTCGCGACCGAGGTCATCTGGCGCGGCGAGACGTCCATGTAGTCGATCTCGTCGGCGGTGAGGAGCTCGGCCTCGCCGCCGCGGCCGCGGGCCAGGACCTGCGCGTCGACGAACGAGCCGTCTTCGTTCAGGAGCTGGTTCGCCTGCGCGATGGTGAAGCGGTCCTCTTCGTCGGCGGTCAGGTAGTTGACCTCGTCGGAGACCTTGCCGTCCACGACCTTCCGGTACGGCGTCTCGATGAAGCCGAACGGGTTGACGCGGGCGAACGTCGACATGGCGCCGATGAGGCCGATGTTCGGGCCTTCCGGCGTCTCGATCGGGCACATGCGGCCGTAGTGCGACGGGTGAACGTCGCGCACGTCCATGGCGGCGCGGTCGCGGGACAGACCACCGGGGCCGAGCGCCGAGAGGCGACGGCGGTGGGTCAGGCCCGTGATCGGGTTGACCTGGTCCATGAACTGCGACAGCTGCGAGGTCCCGAAGAACTCCTTGATCGCGGCCACGACGGGGCGGATGTTGATCAGGGTCTGCGGCGTGATCGCCTCGACGTCCTGGGTCGTCATCCGCTCGCGCACGACGCGCTCCATGCGCGAGAGGCCCACCCGGATCTGGTTCTGGATGAGCTCGCCCACGGTGCGCAGGCGGCGGTTGCCGAAGTGGTCGATGTCGTCGGGCGCGTAGCCCGGCTCGGCCGAGTGCAGGCGCAGCATGAACTCGATCGTCGACGCGAGGTCGTCCTCGGTGAGGACGCCGGTCGAGATCGGGTGGTCCAGGCCGAACTTCTTGTTGACCTTGTACCGGCCGACCTTGGCGAGGTCGTAGCGCTTCTTGTTGAAGAACAGGTTCTCCAGCAGCGACTGCGCGTTGTCCTTCGTCGGCGGCTCGCCCGGGCGGAGCTTGCGGTAGATGTCGAGCAGGGCCTCGTCCTGCGAGTTGATGGTGTCCTTCTCCAGGGTCGCCATCATGAGCTCGGACCAGCCGAAGCGCTCGCGGATGCGGTCGTTGTCCCAGCCGATGGCCTTGAGCAGCACGGTCACGGCCTGGCGGCGCTTGCGGTCGACGCGCACGCCGACGGTCTCGCGCTTGTCCACGTCGAATTCCAGCCACGCGCCGCGGCCGGGAATGACCTTCGCGCTGGTCAGGTCGCGGTCCGAGGTCTTGTCGGGCTGCTTGTCGAAGTACACGCCGGGCGAGCGGACGAGCTGCGAGACGACCACGCGCTCGGTGCCGTTGACGATGAAGGTGCCCTTCGGGGTCATCATGGGGAAGTCGCCCATGAAGACCGTCTGGCTCTTGATCTCGCCGGTGGTGTGGTTGATGAACTCCGCCGTGACGAACAGCGGGGCGCAGTAGGTGAGGTCCTTCTCGCGGCACTCCTCGATCGGGGCCTTGACCTCGTCGAAGCGAGGGTTGGAGAAGGACAGGCTCATGGTGCCCGAGAAGTCCTCGATCGGGCTGATCTCTTCGAGGATCTCGTCGAGGCCGCTCACTGCGTCTTCGCCCACGCGGGCGCGGTAGGTCTCGTTGCCGACGAGCCAGTCGAACGAGTCGGTCTGGAGCGCCAGAAGGTTCGGGACTTCGAGTTTCTCTTCGATCCTGCCGAACGAGATACGGCGGGGAGCGTGCTTGCTCTTGCTGGAGCTGGTCTTGCCAGTGCGGGAAGCTGCCAAGATTCGTCCTTCCGAGGACCTGAGTGTTACGACGGCCGGCGCATGCCACAGTCACCGCATCGATGCGGGATCGACGAGGACAGCCGGATACGGGCATCGAAACGAGCGGTCATGCTGGGCATGACGTCAAACGTGAGTCGAAAGCCTGGAATCCCCACCGTCCGCGACCCTCACCGCGTCAAGAAGGCGTGAAGGAGGCAGCGCAAATTATTACCCTAGCGTACACTCCGGCAGACTGTCAACTGCCCCACCGTGCGGCGGGGTGAGTGGTGACGACCATCTCTCTGGCTGCCGAAGTTCCTCCCGGTCTGGGCCGGTCCCGCGTGGGGGCCGTCGTGCTGTCCTGCCTCTGCGCCACACAGTGGCGCTTGAGGAACTAGTTTGCAGGATCAAGTCACACTTCGTCAAGTCAGGCGTCTAATTCGCCCGGATGCGCCCCTTCGGCCCGGTCGTGCGGAGCGGGCGGGATGCAGGCACGATGCGTCCCTCGGGGCGGCGGAACGCGCCGCGCGGAGGGCCCGTCCCGGGCGTGTCGCGGAAGGTGCGGGCGCGGGACGCCTGCGCGTCGCCCGCGGCCGGGTCCGGCTCAGGCCGGAGCCCCGCCGAGAAGCGGCGTCTCGCGCCCGGGCTCCTGCGGCGGCGAGGCCGCCGCACTTGTACAACGAGCCCGCGCCGTGAAGGTGACGCGGGCTCGGCGGCGGGAACGGGGCGGCCCGGGCCGCGCCCCATCTGCGCGACCCGGGCCTTTTCTTCCCCGATAGAGAGGTGGTCTTGGGTGGTGTGAACGGCGGGCTAGGCGTCCAGGAGCTCCTGGGCCTTGCTGATCGCGTCGTTCATCTCCTCCTGCCAGGCGTAGACGTCCTGCTCGATGGCCGCGTAGGCCTCGACGTGGACCTCTTCGTACGCCTTCTCGGAGGCGTCGGCGTAACCGGACTCCTCACCACAGGCGTCGAAGTCGACGGCCGTCTGGATCTCGTACGCCTTCCAGTCCTCGTACGAGTCCCCGGCGTCGTCGGGGATCGGCGCGATCACGGCGTCGGAGTCGGACATCATCATGTCCTTCTCCTCCTCCGAGGCGTCCTGGTAGTAGAGCGCGTTGAAGAACTCGTAGACGGGGAGCGAGTTGTACTCGTCGAACTCCCATCCCTCGTAGCCCTTGCCGGTGATGCAGTCGACGAGCTCGCCCTGGAGGTCGGCCATCTTCGCGCCGTACTCGGCCTCGATGTCCTCCCACATGGTCTCGTCGCCCCAGGAGGGGTTCTCGGGGCGGTAGGACCAGTAGGAGTAGGACTCCTCGGCGCCGCCCTCGCCCTCGTAGGTCTCCTCGACGAGCTGGGGCTCGCCGTAGAGGGCCTCGATCATCTCCAGCTGGCAGCCGCCGGGCTTGGGCTCCTCGCCCATGTCGTCCTCGCCGACGTCGATCGAGCCGTCGTCGACGACCTCTTCTTCGGCGGACTCGTCCTCACCGGGCATCTCGACGGCGTCCTCGGCCCACTCGCCCTCGCCGTTCATCATGTCGGCGTAGTCCTGGGCGGTGCCGTAGGACCACTCGGCGTACTCCTGGCCCTGGTAGGCGACGTACCAGCCGTACTGCTCCTCGGGGGTGAGGGCGTCCCACTCGGTGGTGTCGGGCTCCTCCCAGGTGCCCTCCTCCTCGTACTCCTCCTCCTCGGCGGCGTAGTAGTCCTCGGCGGCCGGGTCCTCCCAGCCGTCGGGGCTGTTCGCCCACATGCCGAAGCCGTACTCGGCCGCCTCGTCGGCGCCGACGAGGAAGCCCTCGTGGGGGTAGTAGGAGGTGAGCGAGTCCTGCACCTCGGGCTCGTACGCCTGCATCATCCAGGGCTCGTGGACGGTGAAACCCTCGGCCTCCAGGCACTGCTCGACGATCCGGAACTCGGCGGCGGCGAGCTCTGAGTCGATGCGGTTGCTCTCGTTGAGCATCTCGACCAGACGGTCCGCATCGGACTTCTCGGCGTCCTCGCCGAGGCCGAGCATGCCGCAGCCGGCGGTGAGCGCCAGCACGGCGGCCGCACCTACGGCGGCGGCCCCTCTTGTCCCGGGCATCGTCGTTCTCCTCGCGTGTCAGGTGTGTCTACCCGCAAGACGAGGCGGTGCCCGGATTTCGTTGCAAGGCTTCGAGGAATCTTCTGAAAATCTCTCGGGTGGCACGAAACCGGGGCCGCACTGCGCGATGCAGTGCGACCCCGGTCTCCGTACCCAGGGCTGGGAGGCCCCTGGCGTCTAACAGGAGTGCTACTTGAGCGACACGGAGGCGCCGGCGCCTTCGAGGGCCTCCTTGGCCTTCTCCGCGTCGTCCTTCTTCGCACCTTCGAGGACGGCCTTGGGGGCGCTCTCGACGAGCTCCTTGGCTTCCTTCAGGCCGAGCCCGGTGAGGGCGCGCACCTCCTTGATGACCTTGATCTTCGACTCGCCGGCCGAGTCGAGGACGACGTCGAACGTGTCCTTCTCGACAGCGGCTTCCTCGCCACCGGCGGCGCCGGCGACGGCGGCCACGGCGACGGGGGCGGCGGCGGTGACGTCGAACTTCTCCTCGAACGCCTTCACGAAGTCGGAGACCTCGAGGAGGGTCATGCCCTCGAACTGCTCGAGCAGCTCGTCGGTGGACAGCTTAGCCATGGTGTGTTCCTTTCTGTAAAGTCTCGGACCTGCTGGGGATTACTCCCCGGCGGCCGCTTTCTTGTCCTGCAGCGCCGCGCCGAGCCGTGCGACCTGCCCCGCGGGGGCGGCGAGCACGGAGGCGGTCTTCTGCGCGGTGGCCTTGAGCGCACCGGCGAGCTTCGCCAGCAGCACCTCACGCGATTCGAGGTCGGCGAGCTTGTTGATCTCATCGACGGAGAGGGGCTTGCCCTCCATGTACCCGCCCTTGATCACCAAGGCCTCGTGCGACTTCGCGAACGCGCGGAGCCCCTTGGCGGCCTCGACCGGGTCACCCTGGATGAAGGTGATCGCGGTGGGGCCGACGAACAGCTCGTCCAGGCCGGTGACACCGACCTGGTTGGCGGCGCGCTTGGCGAGGGTGTTCTTGGCGACGCGGTACTGCGTCCCCTCGCCGAGGGAACGCCGGAGCTCGCGCAGTTCGGCAACGGTCAGCCCGCGGTACTCGGTGAGCACCGTGGCGGTCGCGTTGGAGAACTCGTCGGCGAGTTCGGCGATGGCGGTCGTCTTGCCCGCCGGGTATTCCCTGTCAGCCATGTTTCCCTCCTTTCTCGGCTGGTCAATCCACAACCGTGCGGAGGCGACAAAAAAGGCGCCCTCGCGGACGCCTCATCACTGGGACCTTCGGGCCGGAGCCCGCACCATGGTCGCTTCGAGTAGTCGCCCTACGTCGGTCCCCGGAGGGTTTACAACCGCGCAAAGCGGTGACCGAACGGTCTATGGGTTGTTGAGTTCCAACCTTACACGGTCGACGACGCAGCCCCAGCACAGGAGACCTGTACCGGGGCTGCGTCACACCTAGGAGGCGCTACTTGATCTTGACCGCCTGCGGGTCGACCGGGATGCCCGGGCCCATGGTGGTGGAGATCGTGGACTTCTTGATGTAGACGCCCTTCGAGCTGGCGGGCTTCAGACGCTGGACCTCTTCGAGGGCCGCGTTGTAGTTCTCCGCGAGCTGCTCGGCCGAGAAGCTGGTCTTGCCGATCGGCAGGTGCAGGTTCGCGTGCTTGTCCACGCGGAACGCGATCTTGCCGGCCTTGATCTCGGTGACGGCCTTGGCGACGTCCGGCGTGACGGTGCCGGTCTTCGGGTTCGGCATGAGGCCGCGCGGGCCCAGGATCCGCGCGATCCGGCCGATCTTGGCCATCTGGTCGGGAGTGGCGACGGCGGCGTCGAATTCGAGCCAGCCCTCGGAGATCCGCTTGACGAGCTCGTCGGAGCCCACCTCGTCGGCACCCGCGGCGACGGCGGCCTCGGCCTTGTCGCCCTCGGCGAAGACGATGACGCGGACGGTCTTGCCCGTGCCGTGGGGCAGGGAGACGGTGCCGCGGACGAGCTGGTCGGCCTGGCGCGGGTCGACGCCCAGGCGCAGGGCGACCTCGACAGTGGCGTCGAACTTCGTCGGGGAGGTCTCCTTGGCGAGGCCGGTGGCCTCGGCCGGGGCGTAGAACTGCGTCCGGTCGACCTTCTTGAACAGGTCTTGGTACTTCTTGCTGCGCTTCATGTTCCATCCTTCGGATGTCGTGGTGTGGGCGGGCGCGCGCCCCTCCACTGGGTTCGCCGCCGGCGGTGCCGGCGGAAGTGACGTTCGGGTGGCGCTAGCCCTCGACGGTGATGCCCATGGAGCGGGCGGTGCCGGCGACGATGAGCGACGCGGCGTCGAGGTCGTTGGCGTTGAGGTCGGGGAGCTTCTTCTCCGCGATCTCGCGCACCTGGGCCGAGGTCACCTTGCCGACCTTGACGCGGTGCGGCTCGCCCGAGCCCTTGGGGACGCCGGCGGCCTTGAGCAGGAGCTTCGCGGCCGGCGGGGTCTTGAGGACGAACGTGAACGAACGGTCCTCGTACACCGTGATCTCAGCGGGGAGGACTTCGCCGCGCTGGGATTCGGTGGCCGCGTTGTAGGCCTTGCAGAACTCCATGATGTTGACGCCGTGCTGACCGAGGGCGGGGCCCACCGGCGGAGCCGGAGTGGCCTGACCACCCTGGAGCTCCAGCTTGAACGTCACAACGGCCTTCTTGTTGGGAGCCATCGTGTCCTTCTCTTCCTGGGATTACGCGGGGCCGTTCCCCCGCGTCTTCTTGCGAGCGCGCAGCAGCGACAAGCAGCTGCGCAACCGTTCCAGGGTACCTGCCGGACGGCAGGGCCCCTGAACGGAGGTATGTGAGCTGTAGCTCGTGCTACAGCTTCGAGACCTGGTTGAAGTTGAGCTCGACCGGGGTCTCGCGGCCGAAGATCGACACGAGGACCTTGAGCTTCTGCTGCTCGGCGTTGATCTCGCTGATCGTGGCGGGCATCGAGGCGAACGCGCCGTCGACCACGGTCACGGACTCGCCCTCGACGAAGTCGACCTTGATGTCCGGGTCGGACGAGGAGGCGTCGGCCGAGGACTCGTCCTTGGGCTTCTGCTCGGGCGGGAGCAGCCACTGGATGACCTCGTCGAGCGGGAGCGGGCTGGGCCGGTCGGTGCGGTCGACCACGCCGACGAAGCCGGTCACGCCCGGGGTGTTGCGCACGACCGAGTAGGACTCGGGCGTCATCTCCATGCGGACGAGCACGTACGAGGGGAAGACCTTGGCCTCCACCTTGGAGCGCTTGCCGTTCTTGATCTCCACCTCGGTGTGGGTGGGGACCTCGATCTGGTAGATGTAGTCCTCCATGTCGAAGGACTGGATGCGGTTCTCCAGGTTCGAGCGCACGCGGTTCTCGAAGCCGGCGTAGGAGTGGAGCACGTACCACTCGCCGGGGGCGAAGCGCAGCTTGGCGCGCAGCGCCTCCGCCGGGTCGACCTCGGGCTCGGCGGGCTCCGCGGACTCCTCGTCGGTCTCCGGCTCGTCGTCGACGTCCGCGACCTGCGCAGCGGCGGCCTGCGCCGCGGCTTCGTTCTTGAAGGCCTCGTCGAACTCAGACACGCTTGACTCTCATTCCGGCTCGGTGCCCGCCGACGGCGGACACTGCGACTGTGCTTCGGTTTCTCGGATGCGGCGGCGCCGCGGCGCCGGGCGGTCCCGCCGCCTCGGCCAGGGCCGCCTGTGAAGTCGCGCGCCGGCGGAACCGGCGCGCGTCATACCCACTAGGGTAGCCGCTCCGCGGCGCGCCGCGACTCAGGCACCGTCGAAACGGCGCAGGTCACGCGAACCGGGCGGCCCGGGCGGGGCCGCGGAAGCTAGGAGTCGGCGCCGAAGGCCCGGCGGACGAGGTCGCCGAAGAGCAGGTCGAGCCCGCCGATGTACGCCATCATGATGCCGACGAAGACGAGCACCACGATCGAGTAGGTGATGAGCTGGCGGCGGGTCGGGTAGACGACCTTGCGGAGCTGCTCGACCACCTCGCGCAGGAACCGCCCGAGCTTCTTGAAGGGATTGCGCTCGGCGGTCTTCTCGCCCTGCTTGCGGGTGGGACGACCCTTGTCGGCGGTCGCATCGGAGCGGCTGGTGTCGTCGGCCACGTCGGCTTCCTCCAGGGTTCGTCTCTGATCGGGGCGGTCAGGCTTGCAGCATACCGGACTAGCCGGACGCGTCCGCGTCGCGGCGTCGCGCTTCGTAAGCGGCGCTGATCTCCAGCTTGCGCTCCCGCCAGTGCTCGTGCATGAGCCGCATCTCCACCTTGATGAACTCCATGAACGCGGCGGTCTGGATGAGACGGTCGCGGCCCGGTCCGACGGGGAGGGTCTCGATGCCGACGACCGCGGTGTCGCGGTAGCGGTCGAGGAAGCCGGAGCGATCGAGCATGATGCCGCCCCAGATGTCCTCGTCGTTGAGGCGGTAGACGTCGGCGCGGGTGGAGGCGCGGCGGGTCTTGAAGACGAGCCCGGCGGCGAGCAGCTCGCGCACGGCGCCGGAGACGGCGGCGAGGCTGATGCTCAGGCCCTCGGCGATCTCGGCGGCCGTGTAGGTCTCCTCGTCGTCCACGAGGATGTAGGTGAAGACCCGCGCGGCCATGCGCTGCATGCCGCTGCCGACCAGGATCGCGGCGAACTGCTCCACGTAGTCGAGCATGGCCTTGCGCTCCGCGCTGTGCTCTTCCATGTCTCTCCTTCGCCGCGCCCTGATGGGTCTTGATGGTATCTTGACGCTCCATAGGTTTCACAAATTTGTGAAAACTATGATAGCTTGAGCGCATGAACGCAGTGATCCGCACTGAGAACCTGGTCAAGCGCTTCGGTCACGTGACCGCGCTCGATCATCTCAACCTCGAAGTGGCCCAAGGCGAGACCCACGGATTCCTGGGCCCGAACGGCGCCGGCAAGTCCACCACCATCCGCGTCCTCCTCGGGATGCTCCGGTCCGACGAGGGCCGCGCCGAGCTCTTCGGCGCCGACCCCTGGAAGGACGCCGCCGAGCTCCACCGGCGCCTCGCCTACGTGCCCGGCGACGTCGCCCTGTGGCCCGGCCTCACCGGCGGGGAGACCATCGACCTGCTCGGGCGCCTGCGCGGCGGCACCGACAAGGGCAAGCGCGACGAGCTCCTGGAGCGCTTCGACCTCGACCCGCGCAAGAAGGGCCGCTCCTACTCCAAGGGCAACCGGCAGAAGGTCGCCCTCGTCGCCGCGTTCGCCGCCGACGTGGACCTGCTCCTGCTCGACGAGCCCACCTCCGGCCTCGACCCGCTCATGGGCGCGGTCTTCAACGAGTGCGTCAAGGAGGCCGCCGCCCAGGGCCGCACCGTGCTCCTCTCCAGCCACATCATGAGCGAGGTCGAGGCGCTGTGCGAGCGGGTGAGCATCATCCGCAAGGGCGTCATCGTCGAGACCGGCTCGCTCGCCGAGATGCGGCACCTGTCGCGCTCGCGGCTGCGCGCGACCCTGAAGAACCCCGTGCGGGGCCTGGAGGACCACGAGGGCGTCCACGACCTGGCCGCCGACGGCCTCGACATCGACTGCACCGTCGACGCCTCCGCGCTCGACGACGTGCTCGCGCAGCTCGCCGTCGCGGGCGTCGCCGGGCTCACCTGCGAGCCGCCGTCCCTGGAGCAGATCTTCATGCGCTTCTACGGCGACGAGCTCGCCGCGTCGGGCGTCCACGAGGGGAACGGGAAATGACCACCGCAGCAGCGGAGATCGAGGACGGCCTCGGGACGCTCGCCGGGACCGGCAAGATCCTCCGGTTCCAGCTCCGCCGGTCCCGCATGTTCCTGTTCTGGTGGATCGCGGGCATCGCCGGGTTCACCTGGATGGTCGTGCCCGTCATCGCCGACCAGTACACGACCGAGGCCGAGCGGGTCGGGTTCGCGGCCACGATGAGCTCCCCCGCGATGCTCTCCATGAGCGGGCCGGTCGAGTACGTCCACGCGTACGCCGAGAGCGTCGGCGCGCTGTTCTCCCACCGGATGATCCTGTGGACCTGCGCGATGACCGCCGTCATGTTCGTCCTGCTGGTCACCCGCCTCACCCGGGCCGACGAGGAGACCTCGCGGTCCGAGGTCATCCGGTCGCTGCCGATCGGGCGCCGCGCCGACCTGGCCGCCGCGCTGCTCGTCAGCGCCGGGGCCGCGGTCGTCCTCGGCGGGCTCCTCGCGCTCGCCGCCACGGGCCTCGACGGCGGGGACGGGACCAGCCCGCTCCTGTTCGGGGCCGTCCACACCGCGGTCGGCCTGGTCTTCGCGAGTCTCACGGCCGTGGCCGCGCAGCTGAGCGAGAACGCCTCCACGGCGACCGGGTACGGGCTGGCCGCGCTCGGCGCGTCGGTGCTGTTCGCGGGCGCCGGGAACGCCGAGGGGAACTGGGCGACCTGGCTCTCCCCGATCGGCTGGTCGCAGCTCACGTTCGTGTACACGCCCGAGCAGCGGTGGTGGCCGCTCCTGGTGTCGCTGCTCGTCGCGGTCGCGGCGGTGCTCGTGGCGTTCACGCTGGTCGCGCACCGCGACTTCGGGCAGGGCATGTTCGCGGCCCGCCGCGGCCGCGCCGAGGCCAAGCCGGGCCTGAAGTCCGCCGGGGCGCTGACGTTCCGCCTCACCCGCGGGCTCATCTGGACCGGCGCGATCACGCTCCTGCTGCTGGGCATGGCGTACGGCTCGGTCCTCGGCGGCGCCGACGACTTCGCCGACGGGCTGTCCCAGGCGCAGAAGGAGATCCTCGACCGGGGCGGGGCCACGCTGCAACTGAGCTTCGCGACCACGTTCATCTCCATCAACGCGATCGTCGCGGCCCTGTTCGGCGTGCTCGTCGTCGGCCGCGGCCGCAAGGAGGAGACCGTCGGGCGCGGCGAGCTCATCGCCGCCGGACCCGTGTCGCGCCTCGGCTGGCCCGGCACGTACCTGCCCGCCGCGCTGTTCACCGCCACCGTCACCAACCTCCTCGGCGGCCTCGGGCTGGCCGCGGTCGGCGCGGGCGGCGACGGCGACCTGTTCGGGAAGATCCTCATCGGCACGCTCGTGCAGCTCCCCGCGATCTGGGTGCTCGTCGCGTTCGTGTTCGCGGCCTTCGCGTGGCTGCCGCGCGCGGGCTGGCTGCGGTGGCTCGCGTGGACGTGGACGCTCCTCGTCGTCTACTTCGGCACCCTGCTCAACCTCCCGGAGTGGGCGATGGCGGTCTCGCCGTTCGACCACCTCGGGAACTACCCGGCCGAGGACTTCTCGGCCGCGGCACTGGTCGTGCTCACCGTGATCGCGGCCGCCCTGGCGGCCTTCGGATACGCGGGGCTGCGCCGCCGGAACCTCAGCTTCAACTGATCGCAAGGGAAACCGGGCGCCGCCGGTCCGACAACACCCCGGACCGGCGGCGCCGCCCTCCGCGCCGCTGTGCCGCCCCTCCGGGGCCGGGATTGTCGTACCCCCGTGCTTCGCTGTGGTTCCATGGGCAGCGTGCTGGACCTCCGCTATGAGTTGACCGATCCGCCCGCCGACGAGGAGTCCCCACTCGACCCGGCGCAGCGGTCGGCGGTGGAGCACGCCGCCGGGCCGCTGCTCGTGCGCGGCGGGCCCCAGACCGGGAAGACCGAGGCGCTCCTGCGGGCCGCCGCCGCGAAAGTCGAGGCCGGGGCCGACCCGGCGTCGATTCTGTTCTTCGGGCTGCGCCGCCAGGACACCGCCTACCTGCGGGCCCGCCTCAACGCCGCCACGGCCCACCGCTCGGCCGCCGAGATCGGCGTGTACACCTTCCCCGCGTTCGCGTTCGCGCTCCTGAGATCCGCCGCGGCGGCGGACGGCCGGGAGGAGCCGCGGCTGCTCACCGGCCCCGAGGCCGATGCGCTCATCCGCTCGATGCTCGAAGGCGAGGACTTCGGGTGGCCCGACGGGTTCGACGAGGCCGTGCGCACCTACGCGTTCGCGCAGCAGCTCCGCGACCTGGTCCTGCGCAGCGGCGAGCGCGGGCTCTCCGCGCCCGAGCTGACCCGCCTCGCGCTCGACCACGACCGGCCCGAATGGGGCGCGGCCGCCCGCTTCTACGACCGGTACGTCACCACCCTCGCCCTCCAGTCGATGTCGAGCGCCCTGTACGACTCCGCGGAGATCGTGCGGGCCGCCGCGGCCGCACTGCGCGCGCGTCCCGGGCTGCTCCCGCGGCCCTCGTGGGTGTTCGTGGACGACCTCCAGGACGCGACCCCCGCGCACCTGGGCCTGCTGCACCTCCTCGCGGGCGAGGGCGGGAACCTCGTCGCCGCGGGCTCCCCCGACGCGGCCGTCTTCGGCTACCAGGGCGGCGACGCCGAGTCCGTGCGGGAGTTCCCCGACCGGTTCCCCACCGGCACAGGGGAGGAGGCGCCGGTCGTCCAGTTGAACGACGTCCACGACGTCGCGCTCGCGCCCCTCGCGGCGACCACGGTCCTGTCGCGGCGGCTGCGCGGGACCGACCGCGACCGGCGCCGCGGCACCCGCTCGGAGGAGCCCGGCCGCGCCGAGGTCGTGTACCTGCCCTCGCCGACGCGCGAGGCCGTGTACATCGCCGACACCGCGCGCCGCGCCCACCTGCTCGACGGGGTCCCCTACGGCGACATGGCGGTCGTCGTCAAGTCCGCGTCGGCGATCCCGCACCTGCGCCGCGCCATGCAGCACGCCGGGGTGCCCACCCGCCAGGCCGCCGACGACGTGCCGCTCCCGGCCCACCCCACCGTCCGGGACCTGCTGCGCACCGTCCTCGTCGGCCGCCACCCCGAGCGCCTCGACGAGGCCGTCGCGGCCGGGCTGCTGCACTCGCAGTTCGGCGGCGCCGACCCGTTCGCCGAGCGGCGGCTGCGCCAGGAGCTGCGGCGCCTCGCCGTCGCCGCCGACGACTTCTCCCCCGGCGCCGACCTCCTCGTGGAGGCCCTCGCCGACCCCGCGCGCATCGCGGCGCTCCCCGACGAGGAGTGGGCCGCGCCCGCGCGGCGCCTCGACGCCCTGTTCACCGCCGCCCGCGCGGGCACCGGCATCACCGAGACCCTGTGGACGGTGTGGGAGGCGTCGGAGCTGAGCGAGCGGCTGCGGCGCCGGGCCCTGTCCTCGGACCGGCGGGCGCAGCGCGCCGACGCCGAACTGGACGCGGTCATCGCCATGTTCGACCTCGCCGCCGACTACGAGAAGAAGCAGCCCGGCGCGGGCGCCGAGGTCTTCTGCGAGCACGTGCTGCACCAGCAGCTCCCCGGCGACTTCCTCTCGGCGCGTGCCGAACTGGGCGATGCGGTGACCCTCGCGACCGCGCACGCCGCGCACGGGCGGCGCTGGGACTTCACGGTCGTCGCGGGCGCGCAGGAGGGCGTGTGGCCGAACCTGCGGCCCCGCGGCTCGCTCCTGGGCGCCGAGGCGCTCGTGGACGTCCTCGACGGGCGCGCCGACGTCGACCAGGTCGCGCAGCTCCTCGACGAGGAGCGGCGGCTGTTCTACAACGCATGTACTCGCGCGCGCACCCGGCTGCTGGTCACGGCCGTGGACTCCGACGACGCGCAGCCGAGCCGGTTCTGCGGGGAGCTGGGCGTCGAACCCGGGGCGGCGCCGCGGCGCGGGCGCCCCCTGAGCCTCGCGTCCCTCGCGGCGCGGCTGCGGGAGGCCGTGGTGGACGCCGGGCACGCCGAGCGCGACGCGGCCGCGGCCGGTCTGCGGCGCCTCGCCGGGACGGGCGTGCCGGGCGCGGACCCCGCGAAGTGGTGGGGGCTCGCGCAGATCTCCGACGAACGGGCGCTCGCGCTCGCCGGGGAGACGATCCGGATCTCGCCCTCGCAGGTGGAGACCACGCAGCAGTGCGGGCTGCGGTGGGTCCTCGAATCGCACGGCGCCGACGACGGCGACCTCCTGCCGCGGCACCTCGGAACGCTCCTGCACGCGGCCGCCGAGGCGGTCACCGTCGACCCGGGGGCCGACCCGAAGGCGGTCATGGAGCAGGTCGTGGGCGAGCACTTCGACCGGCTGCCGTTCGAGGCGCCCTGGCACGCCGAGCAGCAGCGGCGCCGCGTCTCGGGCGCGGTGGAGCGGTTCGCGGCCTGGCTGGGCGCGAACCAGAGGGAGCTGATCGGCGCGGAGCGGTCGTTCCGGGTGAAGCTCGAACTGGGGCCGCCGGGCGTCGAGGTCGTCATGTCGGGGCAGATCGACCGGCTCGAACGCGACGGCGACGGGCGCCTGTACGTGGTGGACCTGAAGACCGGGAAGACCGCGCCCACCAAGGCCGAGGTGGAGCAGCACGCGCAGCTGGGCGTGTACCAGTTGGCGGTGGCCGAGGGCGCGTTCCCCGAAGGGGGCGAGCCGGGCGGTGCCGAACTGGTGTACCCGAACATCGAGAACAAGTCGACGAAGACCGTGGCGCAGGGCCCGCTCGGCGAGGCCGAGAACCCCGACTGGGCGCGGAACCTGGTGGCGGACACGGCGAACCGCATGGCCGGGTCGGTGTTCGAGGCCCGCAACACCAGCAAGTGCGAGACCTGCTCGGTCAAGCACTGCTGCCCGATCGCGGACGAGGGACGGCAGGTTACGGATGAATGAGGCACGGTTGAGTGAGGCTCGGTCGAGTGGGCAAGCGGCGCAGGTGAACGAGGCGCGGGTGGCCGGCCAGGCGGGCGAGCGGGTCGTGGGCCACCGGAGCTTCGGGGCCGTCGGGCTCGCGAACCGGCTCGGGCAGCCCTCCCCCACCGAGGAGCAGCGCGCGGTCATCGAGGCGGGGCGGGACCCGCTGCTGGTCATCGCGGGCGCGGGCTCGGGGAAGACCACCACGATGGCCGACCGCGTCGTGTGGCTCATCGCGAACCGGGTGGTGCGGCCCGAGCACATTCTCGGCCTCACGTTCACGCGCAAGGCCGCCGCGGAACTGGCCGCGCGCGTCCGTGACAAGCTCCGGCGGCTCACCGAGTCGCTCCCCGAACTCGCCGAACTGCACGGCGAACCTACGGTGTCCACGTACAACGCGTACGCGGGCGGCCTGGTCGGCGAGCACGGGCTGCGCATCGGCATCGAGCCGGGCACGCGCGTCGTCACCGACACCGGCCGGTGGCAGCTCGCGCGGGACCTGGTGTGCGCGTGGGACGGCGAGATGAGCGAGTTCGACGTGAGCGTCGACCGCGTCACCGAGCTGGTGCTCCAGCTCGCGGAGCAGCTCGCCGAGCACCTGCGGGACGGCGCCGACCTGCGCCGCTTCGACCGGGACCTGCACGAGCACCTCGAAGAACGCTCCTCCGCGCGCCTGAACGACGAGTTCCGGAGCCTGATGTCCCTGCGCCGCAAGCGCGACCAGCTCCTGCCACTGGTGGAGGCGTGGGACCGGCGCAAGCGCGAACTCGGCGTCATGGACTTCGCCGACCAGCTGTCGCTGGCCGCGCAGCTCGTCGCGGGCGCCCCCGAGATCATCCGCACCGAGCGCGACCGGTGGCGCGTGGTGCTCCTCGACGAGTACCAGGACACCTCGTTCTCGCAGGTGTCGCTCCTGCGGGACCTGTTCGGCGGCGGGCACCCGGTGACGGCCGTCGGCGACCCGAACCAGTCCATCTACTCCTGGCGCGGCGCCTCGGCGGGCACGCTCCAGCGGTTCCCGCAGGACTTCCCCGCCGCGGGCGGGACCCCCGCCGCCGTCGCGTACCTGACGAAGTCGTGGCGCAACCGCGAAGCGGTCCTGGAGACCGCGAACGCCGTGTCCGAGCCGCTGCGCGCGGGCGCGGTCCCGCCGCTCACGGTGGGCGCCAAGTTCGACGACGAGCACGGCATCGGCTCGGTCGAGGCCGCCATGCACCTGACGGCCGCCGACGAGGCCGAGTGGATCGCCGCCCGCCTCGCCGCCGTGTGGGAGCCCGGCGCCGACGAGACCGCCGCGGTCCTCATCCGCAAGCGCCGCCAGATCCCGGCCCTGCACCGGGCCCTCACCAACGCGGGGCTCCCCGTGCAGGTCGTGGGCTCGCTCGGGCTGCTGTACTACCCGGAGGTCGCCGAGACCGTGGCGATGCTGCGGGCCGCGGCCGACCCCACCAACGGGCCCGCGCTCATGCGGCTCCTCGCGGGGAACCGGTGGCGGATCGGGCCGCGGGACATCGCGGCGCTGTGGACGCGCGCCCGCGAACTCGCCCCCGACTCGCGCGGGTTCGAGCCGGACGCGGGCGCCGACGCGGAGGCGTCCCTCGCCGACGCGCTCGCCGACCCCGGTGCGGCCGAACGGTACTCGACCCTCGGGTACCTGCGGTTCGAGCAGCTCCACGAGGAGCTGAGCTGGATCCGCGGGCGGCTCGGACAGAGCCTGCCCGACGTGGTGGGCGACGTGATCGCCCACTCGGGGCTCGACGTGGAGGTCATGCTCCACCACGGCGACCTGTCCAACCTGGACGAGTTCACGGACATCGCGGCGTCCTACGAGAACGACACGCTCGGAGCGAGCGTCCCGGGGTTCCTGTCGTACCTGGAGTCGGCGGCGAAGCGCGAGCGCGGCCTCGTGGTAGAGGGCGCGAACCCGGCGGGCGGGGTGGTGCAGCTGATGACGGTGCACGCCGCGAAGGGCCTGGAGTGGGACGTGGTGTCGGTGCCGGGGCTGTGCGAGGGCATCCTCCCGACGTCGGTGAAGCGCGACTCGACGTGGGTGTCGGACGCGGCGCGGCTGCCGTACGGGCTGCGGGGCGACGCCGAGAACCTGCCGGTCCTGTACCTGGACGAGGCGCACACGCCCGCCGACGTGAAGAAGGCCGTGCAGGACTTCAAGACCGACGACCGGGAGGCGCGGCTCGACGAGGAGCGGCGGCTCGCGTACGTGGCGCTCACCCGGGCCCGGCGGGCGCTGCTGGCGTCGGGGTACTGGTGGGACGCGGAGGCGCGGTCGGCGCGCAAGCCCGCGCCGTTCCTCCAGGAGGCGCGGAACGCGGGCGCGGAGGTGCCGGTGTGGACCGACCCGGGGCCGTCGAACCCCCTCGAAGACCAGGCGCGGACGGCCGAGTGGCCCGCCAAGGCGCCCTTGGGTTCCCGGCAGGCGGTGTTCGCGGAGGCCGCGGAGCTGGTGCTGTCGGCGCCGGAACCCGAGCGGGAGGGGCCGCTCGCGCGGCAGTGGCGCGAGGAGGCGGAGCTGCTGCTCGCTGAGCGGGACGAGCGCGAGTCGGGGGTGGTGCGGCTGCCGCGGCCCGCGCGGCTGTCGACCTCGCAGCTCATGGCGATGCGCGCCGACGAGGAGGGCTTCGCGGCCGAGCGGCGGCGCCCGATGCCGCAGCCGCCGCGCCCGGCGACGCAGCGGGGCACGGAGTTCCACTCGTGGGTCGAGGAGTTCTTCGGCGGGGGAACGCTGTTCGACCCGGTGGACCTGCCGGGCGCGGCCGACGAGGCCGTGGACCAGGCGGACCTGGAGCGGCTCAAGGCCGCGTTCCGGGCCTCGTCGTGGGCGGGGCGGCGGATCGCCGCGCAGGAGGTGCCGTTCGTGGTCGAGTACGAGGGCACGGTGGTGCGCGGGCGTATTGATGCGGTGTTCCACCGTGAGGGCGGCGGGTACGACATCGTGGACTGGAAGACCGGCCGCCCGCCGCGGGGCGAGGCCGCCGAGCACGCGGCGCTCCAGTTGCGCGTGTACCGCAAGGCGTGGGCGAGGTTGAAGGGCATCGACGAGGCGCAGGTGCGCACGGCGTTCCACTACATCTCGTCGGACCACACGTGGTGGCCCGACCTTTAGCGCCCCGTTCAGCCCCGGCTCGCCCCGGGTTTGCACTGCCCCGTTAACGTGACGGGCAAGTTACGCGGCCCTACCCGGGGCCGAGCCCGACCCCCCATGTGATTGGACCCGATGGACATCAACGTCAAACTCCGCCGCGCCACCGCCCTGACCGGCGGCGCCTTCGCCCTCGCCCTGGCCCTGTCCGCGTGCGGCGCCGGAAGCGACACGCCCGACGGCGCGGTCGAGGGCTTCCTCAAGGACGGCGCCGAGGACATGGTGAACGCCATGCTCGACGGCGACGGCGAGAAGGCCGCCGACATCGCGGGCGACTACTTCTGCGCCGACGACGTCGCGGGCGTCGAAGAGGCGGCGGCCCAGTTCGAGGGCATGACCGACGAGGAGAAGCAGCAGTTCGAGGAGATGGCGGGCGACGAGTTCTCCATGTTCGAGGACATGTCGTACGAGGTCGGCGAGGTCACCGAGGACGGCGACACCGCCACCGTGGAGGTCTCCATCACCGCGAACGACGAGACCACCGACGAGACGTTCGACCTCGTCAAGGAAGACGACGCCTGGAAGATCTGCGGGTTCATGGCCTAAGGCCCGCAACACGAAAGGGCCCGGCGACCGAGCGGTCGCCGGGCCCTTGCCCGTTCTCCTACTGCTTCACGACTGCGGCCTTCACCGACTCGCCCTCGCCGGCGTCCCCGGCGGTGGCGGTGTCGGGCAGGTCCGCGAAGTCGAGCGCCAGCGCGAGCGTCTCGGCCTTGACGAAGTCCAGGTGGGCTTCGACGGCGGCGCGGACGGCGGGCGAGGCGTCGACGGTGACGGCCACGCGGTCGGTGACGTCGAGGTCGGCGTCCTTGCGGGCCTGCTGGATGACGCGGACGAGGTCGCGGGCGAGGCCCTCGGCGGCGAGCTCCGGGGTGACCTCGGTGTCGAGGACGAGCACGCCGCCCTCGCCCGGGAGGGCCTCGGTGTGGTCGGCGTCGACGGCGACCATGGTGAGCTCGTACTCGCCTTCTTCGAGGGCGACGCCTCCGGCGGTGACGGTGCCGTTCTCGGCGGTCCAGTCGCCGGACTTGACGGCCTTGATGACGCGCTGCACGTCCTTGCCGAGGCGGGGCCCGAGGACGCGCGGGACGAGTTTGAGGTCGGACTTGGAGTACGCCTCGACGTTCGCGTCGAACTCGACGGCCTTGACGTTCAGCTCGTCCTTGAGGAAGTCCGCGAACGGCGCGAGCCGCTCGGCGTGCGGGGTCGCGACGGTGACCTTCGCGAGCGGCAGGCGCACGCGGAGCTTGCGGGCCTTGCGCATGAACAGGCCGACGGAGGCGATGTCGCGCACGGCGTCCATCGCTTCGACGAGCGCGTGGTCGGCGGGGAGGTCCGCGGGGTCGGGCCAGTCGGCGAGGTGCACGGAGCGGCCGCCGGTGAGGCCCTTCCAGATGTCCTCGGCGACCATCGGCAGCAGCGGCGCGGCGACCTCGGTGGCCGTCTTGAGCGCCGTTGCGAGCGTTGCGAATCCGGCCTCGTCGCCCTCCCAGAAGCGGTCGCGGGAGCGGCGCACGTACCAGTTGGTGAGGCTTTCGAGGTAGGAGCGGAACGCGGCGGTGGCGGCGACGAGGTCGTAGCCGTCCATGGCGCCGGTCATGGTCTCGACGAGTTCGCGGGTCTTGGCGAGCAGGTACTTGTCGAGGCGGTGCTCGGAGGCGAGCGCGGTGGCGCGGGCCTCGCGGGGGCTCGCCTCGTACCCGGCGGCGCCGGCGTAGAGCGTGTAGAAGTACCAGACGTTCCACAGTGGCAGGACGATCTGGCGGACGGCGTCGCGGAAGCCGGTCTCGGTGACGGGCATGTCGCCGCCGCGCAGGACCGGGGAGGCGACGAGGGACCAACGGACGGCGTCGGACCCGAACTGCTCGAAGGACTCCCTCACGTCGGGGTAGTTCTTCAGGGACTTGGACATCTTCTGGCCGTCGGCGCCCAGGAGGGTGCCGTGGACGACGGCGGTGCGGAACGCGGGCCGGTCGAACAGGGCGGTGGACAGGACGTGCAGCAGGTAGAACCAGCCGCGCGTCTGGGCGGTGTACTCGACGATGAAGTCGCCGGGGAAGTGGTGCTCGAACCAGTCGGCGTTCTCGAACGGGTAGTGGACCTGCGCGAACGGCATGGACCCGGACTCGAACCAGCAGTCGAGGACCTCGGGGACGCGGCGCATGACGGACTTGCCCGTGGGGTCGTCCGGGTTGGGGCGCACGAGGTCGTCGATGTGGGGCCGGTGGAGGTCGGTGACGTGCACGCCGAAGTCGCGCTCCAGTTCGGCGAGCGAGCCGTAGACGTCGGTGCGCGGGTAGGCGGGGTCGTCACTGGTCCACACGGGGATCGGGGAGCCCCAGAAGCGGTTGCGGCTGATGTTCCAGTCGCGGGCGTTGGCGAGCCACTTCCCGAACTGGCCGTCCTTGATGTGGACGGGGGTCCAGTCGATCTCCTGGTTGAGTTCGACCATGCGGTCGCGGAACCGCGTGACGGCCACGAACCACGCGGAGAGGGCGCGCTGGATCAGCGGCGAGCCGCAGCGCCAGCAGTGCGGGTAGTTGTGGTTGTAGGTGTCGTGGCGCAGGAGCCGCTGGGTGGCCTTGAGGTCGTTGATGATGAGCTTGTTGGCGTCGAAGACGTGGACGCCCGCGTAGGGGGGGACCTCGTCGGTGAACTTGCCGGAGTCGTCGACGGGGACGACGGGTTCGATCCCGGCGGCGTCGGTGACGACCTTGTCCTCTTCACCGAAGGCGGGGGCGATGTGGACGACGCCGGTGCCGTCCTCGGTGGTGACGTAGTCGGCGGCGAGGACCTGGTGGGCGTTCTCGCGGCCGGTGAAGAAGTCGAACGGCGGGTTGTAGCGCAGGCCGATGAGGTCGGCGCCCTTGTGGCGGGAGACGACCTCGGAGTCGTCGCCGAGTTCGCGGGCGTAGGCGCCGAGGCGGGCCTCGGCGAGGAGGTAGCGGCCGTCCTCGTTGGCGACGACGACGTAGTCGACGGCGGGGTGGACGGCGGCGGCGAGGTTGGACGGGAGGGTCCAGGGCGTGGTGGTCCACACCAGGAGCTTGACGCCGTCCAGGGGGCCGTCGGCGACGACGTCGAGGCCGACGGTGACGGCCGGGTCCTGGCGGTCCCGGTAGGTGTCGTCCATCTTCGTCTCGGTGGCGGCCAGGGGGGTCTCGCAGCGCCAGCAGTACCAGAGGACGCGGTAGCCCTCGTAGATGAGGCCCTTGTCGTAGAGCTCCTTGAACGCCCACATGACCGACTCCATGTAGGTGAGGTCGAGGGTCTTGTAGTCGTTCTCGAAGTCGACCCAGCGGGCCTGGCGGGTGACGTAGTCGTGCCATTCGCCGGTGAACTGGAGGACGGACGCCTTGGCGGCGGCGTTGAACCGGTCGATGCCGTACGCCTCGATGTCGGCCTTGGACTTGAGGCCGAGCTCCTTCTCGGTGGTGACCTCGGCGGGCATGCCGTGGGTGTCCCAGCCGAAGCGGCGCTCGACGCGCTTGCCGCGCATGGTCTGGTAGCGGGGGACGATGTCCTTGACGTAGCCGGTGAGGAGGTGCCCGTAGTGGGGCAGGCCGTTGGCGAAGGGCGGGCCGTCGTAGAAGACGAACTCGTTGGAGCCGTCGTCGCCGGCGGGGCGGGCCTCGATGGAGGACTGGAAGGTGTCGTCCTTGGTCCAGAAGTCGAGGACGCGGCGCTCGACCTCCGGGAGGTTCGGGCTCGCGGGAACGCCCCGTCGGGGGTCGTCGAGTGGATAGGCCATGGGACCCGGGTCTCCTCACACACGCACTTGGTCTTCGTGTGCGAGGACGAGTCGCGCCCGGTGAGGGGCGGCCCGCGGTACCACCTCGCTTGGCGCACTGGTGCGCCCGCTCGTTCGGCGGCGGTGACGGGCCGCGTCCGTCCGGTTCTAGTGGGGCCCGCCTCGCGCTCGGCGCGGTGGGCCGGTTCTTCCGGAAGCTCGCCGGTGATGGCCGGGTCGACGCTGTTGCACGCAAGTGTAGCGCTGCCCGCCGCGGCGGTCGCGCGCGTTTCGGGGCGGCGCGCGGGCGCGGTCACCGGCCGGCGTCCCACGGTGCGGGCATGTAGTATTCGGCCTGTGAGATTCCACGCGAACAACTGGTGGTGGCGTCGCTGAGGCGGCGTCCTGCTTTTCGCGTGCGAGTGAAGCGAGCGACCGTCTGGTAGGCGGTCGCTTCGTCGTATCCGGGGTCGGCCGCCTCAGGACGGGACTAGTGACCCAGTTTCTTTCGAGGAAGAGGCCCTTGATGACCTTGTTCAAGACCCCGTCGGGCGTGACGGTCGAGCGGACGGTGTCCGAGCTCGACTCGCCCGACCTCTCCGCGGTGGTGGCGCAGGTCGAGGCCCGCCGCGGCGGCGTCCTCTCCAGCGGCATGGAGTACCCGGGGCGCTATTCGCGCTACCACCTCGCGTACGTCGACCCCTCGCTGGAGGTCGTGGCGCGGGGCCGCACGGTGACCGTGCGGCGGTTGAACGCCCGCGGCTACCTCCTCGTGGACGTCCTCGCCGACGCACTGGCCGCCGCCGAAGTCGGAACGGTGACGCGCGAGGACGGCGAGGTGCGCGTCGAGGTGCCCGTCCCGACCGGGCGCGTCCCCGAGGAGCTGCGGTCGAAGCTGCCGACGGCGTTCTCGGCGCTGCGCGTGGTGCTCGACGCGCTCCGCTGCGACGACCCGTACCTGGGCCTGTGGGGGGCGTTCGGGTACGACCTGGCGTACCAGTTCGAGCCGATCCCGTACGCGAAGGACCGGCCCGCCGACCAGCGCGACCTGGTGCTGCACCTGGCCGACGAGCTGTACGTGGTGGACCGCAAGCGGGAGACCGCGCAGGTGCGCCGGTACGAGTTCTCGCTCGGGGACCGGTCCACGAAGGGCCTGGCGCGGGAGACCGAGTCGCTCGACTACGTGCGGGCGGAGGCGGTCCCGGACGGGCCGGTGCCGGGCGTGTACGCCGACATGGTGGTGCGCGCGAAGAAGGAGTTCAAGGCGGGCAACCTGTTCGAGGTCGTCCCGGGCCATGAGATGTACGCGGAGTGCGACTCCCCGACGGCGTTCTACGAGCGGCTGCGCACCGCGAACCCGGCGCCGTACGAGTTCCTGTTCAACCTGGGCGAGCGCGAGTACCTGGTGGGGGCCTCGCCGGAGATGTTCGTGCGGGTCACCGGGGACCGGGTGGAGACCTGCCCGATCTCGGGGACGATCGCGCGCGGCGCCGACCCGATGCACGACGCGACGCAGATCGCGGCGCTCATCGGCTCCGCGAAGGAGGAGTCGGAGCTGACGATGTGCACCGACGTGGACCGCAACGACAAGGCGCGCGTGTGCGTGCCCGGGTCCGTGAAGGTCCTGGGGCGCAGGCAGATCGAGATGTACTCGCGGCTGATCCACACCGTGGACCACATCGAGGGGCGGCTGCGGGAGGGCATGGACGCGCTCGACGCGTTCCTGACCCACATGTGGGCGGTGACGGTGACGGGCGCGCCGAAGACGTGGGCGATGCGGTTCATCGAGGAGCAGGAGACGACGCCGCGGCGCTGGTACGGCGGGGCGGTCGGGTTCGTGGGCTTCGACGGGACGATGAACACCGGGCTGACGCTGCGGACCGCGCAGATCCGCGGGGGCGTCGCGTGCGTGCGCGCGGGCGCGACCCTGCTGTACGACTCCGACCCGGCCGCGGAGGAGGCCGAGACGCACCTGAAGGCGCGCGCGCTGCTGGAGACGGCGGCGGGCGGCCTCGGCGCGGCGGCCCCGGTGCCCGAGCCGATCGAGGTCGCGGGCGGACCGATGGGGGCCGGGCGGAAGGTCCTGCTGGTGGACCACGAGGACTCGTTCGTGAACACGCTCGGCGACTACTTCCGGCAGCACGGCTGCGAGGTGACGACGCTGCGGTTCGGGTTCGACGCGCCGTCGGTGCTCGACGAGCTCGCGCCGGACCTGGTGGTGCTCTCGCCGGGGCCGGGGCGCCCGGAGGACTTCGACACGGCGGCGCTGCTCGACGAGATCGAGCGGCGCGGGCTCCCCGCGTTCGGGGTGTGTCTGGGGCTCCAGGCGATGGTCGAGCATGCGGGCGGGCGGCTGTCGCTGCTGGACGAGCCGAGCCACGGCAAGCCCGGGAACGTGAAGGTCAACGGCGGCGGCCTGTTCGACGGGCTGCCCGACGAGGTGACCGCGGCCCGGTACCACTCGCTGTACGCGACGGCCGACCAGGTCAGGGGCGATTTCACGCCGACCGCGGCGATCGGCGGCGTGGTCATGGCGATCGAGGCGCCCGTGAAGCGCTGGTTCGCGGTGCAGTTCCACCCGGAGTCGATCCTGACGGCTTCGGGCGCGCACGGCCACCGGATCGTGGGGAACGCGCTGCGCCTGACGGCCTGAGCGATCGCAGACGGGGCCGGGGAGCGATGCTCCCCGGCCCCGTTCTCGTTGTCCCGCAGGTGGTCTAAGAGGTGAACTCCCAGTCCTGGACGCAGCCCCACGCGCTGTGGCCCCAGTTCCCGTCCCAGTAGACCTCCATCCAGAAGTCGCTGGAGAGGCCGCACGCGGTGTATTCACCGCCGGCGACGCGGGTGCAGGACGTCTGCACCCAGGTCCCGGCCGGGATCGACCCGATGATCGCCGACTCCGCCTCGGCGCGGAGGCGGTGGTTGACCCCTTCCGCGAAGCGGGCCCGGCAGGTGCGCTGCTCGGCGGCGGCGTCGGGCGCCGCCGCGTTCTCGATGCGCGACTTCACGGGCGTCGGCGCTTCGACGGGAGCCGCCGCGGCCGAGGATGTGGTGGACAGCGACAGCGCGAGCGCTGCCGCCGCGACACCGATGGCAGTGAAGATCCTCTTCATTACCATGATCACCCCTTTGGTGAACTTGATCAGGACTGCGCCTTGTGACGCACTCACTACCTAAGTACGAGCAAGTGCCGAATTCGGTGCAAAACGGTCAATGTCGGGAACCTGACAGAAGTCGTCCGGCGCGTCGGATCGCATCGACGGGGACGCGGGGCTCGGGTGTTCGAAAACGGGCGGAGTGGATACGCCGACGGAATGTCGGTGGCCCGTGATCGGATGGAGGGATGGCGAAAACCGTGTACAACACCGCGACCACCGTCGACGGGTTCATTGCCGATCCCGACAACTCCCTGGAGTGGCTCTTCACCGTCCCGGGCGGGCACCCCGATGACGCGGGGGCGGACGGCGGGGCCGTCGAGACGCCGCTCGACGAGATGGACGAGTTCATGAAGGGCGTCGGCGCGATCTGCATGGGCTCCACCACCTATGAGTGGATCGTCCAGTACGAGGGGCTCCTCGACCACCCGGAGAAGTGGGGCTACGAGCAGCCGTGCTGGGTCCTCACCAGCCGCGACCTCCCGGCCGTCCGCGGCGCCGACATCACCTTCGCCTCGGGCGACGTCAGGGAGGTCCACGCCGCGATGGCCGCGGCCGCGGGCGACAAGGACCGCTGGCTCATCGGCGGCGGCGAGCTCGTCGGCCAGTTCTTCGACGCCGGCCTCCTCGACGAGGTCCGCGTCAGCCTCGCCCCGGTCTTCCTCGGCGCGGGCGCGCCGCTCCTCCCCCGCCGCATCCTCTCGGACCGCCTCGAACTCATCGAGGCCAAGCCCAGCGGCCAGTTCGCCACCCTCGCTTACCGGGTGAAGAACTAAGGGGCACCAGGGAACCCGGTCGGCCGCCCACCGTCCGCCCGGAACCTCCCGACCGCCCCGGGCCGCCCCTGCGGCCGGAGACTCGCCCGGCCGCCCCGGTCCCGGCCCGCCCCTGCGGCGGGTCGGGACCGGACCTGTTTCCAGTGCGGGAACTTCCCCGAGCGGGCAGGCGTGCGGGTGGTGGCCGGACCTGATTCCGCTACGGGAGCTTGGGGGGCCTCCCCCTCTCCCCCCCACCCCCGCCCCACCCACCCTGATTGTTCGCGTCAATGCCCTCCCGGCTTGGCTACCGCCGGGTACCGACGCTTCGACTTGCGTTAGAAGACCGACTCGCCTGTGCGCGGCGCTGCGGCCCTATGACTCCGGCCCGGCCCGCGAAGTGCGGGCCGGGCCGATGGCGCTAGTCGTCGTCGCCGCGGTCGTCGTCGTCATCGTCGTGGCGGTCGCCGCCGCGGTCGTCGTTGTCGTCATCGTCGTCGTGGTGGTCGTCGTCGGAGTCGTCCGAGTCGTCGTCCTGGTGGGTGCCGAGGATCGAGCCGTCGAGGGCGTCGACCGCGACGTCCCACTCGATGCCGTCGGCGTCGGTGATGTCGACGACCCACACCGGGAAGTCGGCGCTGCCTTCGAGGTCGACGTCGCGGACCGTGCCGTCGACCTCGGCGAGGGCGGCCTCCACGGCCGCGTCCTCGCCGATCGCGGCATCGGGGAGGACGAAGTCGTCGTCGCCGTGGTCGTCCCAGGCGTCGTCCCAGTCACCGCCGTGGTCGTCGGTGGACTCGGTGCCGCCGGAGGCCGGCTGCCCCGTGCCGGACTGGTCGCCGCCCGAGTTCGCGGACTCGAAGGGGTCGTCGTCGGCTGCGAACGCGGCGGCGGCGCCGCCGCCGAGGAGGAGGGCGCCTGCGGCGCCCGCGATCACGAGAGTGCGGTGGCGGCCGGTGAAGCTGCGGGCCTTCGCGAACTTCGTGAGGTTCTGGGTCGGGGTCTGGTCGTTCATGGCGGGTCCTTTCGGGCCGTGCTGATCTGATGGGGGCAACCATGCGCCGGCGAACCTGAAGCCAAGCTGAAGTCACCTGAAGACGGCTTCAGGTTGGGGGCGTGGAGAAAGAAGCGTCGGGCGTTTGCGCTGGCAGGCGTCGAAATCGCGTGCCGCGCCCCGACTTCAGCTTGGCTTCAGGTTCGCTGTGCCAAGCTTCGGAACATGCGTTTGCTGATGGTGGAAGACGAGCAGCGGCTGGCCGAAGTGGTCGCCGCCGGGCTGAAGGCCGAGGGGTACGCCGTGGACCTCGCCCACGACGGCCGCACCGGCCTCTCGATGGCCCGGACCGGCGGGTACGACGCGATCATCCTCGACATCATGCTGCCCGGCCTGAACGGCTACCAGGTGTGCGCGGCCCTGCGCGACGAGGGCGTCGAGACGCCGATCCTCATGCTCACCGCCAAGGACGGCGAGTACGACGAGGCCGAGGGCCTCGACACCGGCGCCGACGACTACCTCACCAAGCCGTTCTCCTTCGTCGTCCTCCAGGCCCGCATCCGGGCGATGCTGCGCCGCGGCCGGGCCTCGCGCCCGGCCGTGTGGCGCTTCGGGGACCTCGCCGTCGACCCCGCCACCCGCACCTGCCGCCGCGGCGACACCGCGGTCGAGCTCACCGCCAAGGAGTTCGCCGTCCTCGAATACCTCGCCACCCGCGCGGGCGAGGTCGTGTCCAAGTCGGAGATCCTGGAGCACGTGTGGGACTTCGCCTACGACGGCGACGTGAACATCGTCGAGGTCTACATCTCCAACCTGCGCCGCAAGATCGACGCGCCCTTCGGCAGGGCGGCCATCACCACCGTCCGCGGGGCGGGCTACCGGCTGGCGGCAAACGGTGGATAAGGAGAAGCGCAAGGCGCTCAAGGAATCCCGGCGGCACTCCCGTGGCAAGCGGCTCCTGTGGCAGCCCGAGTCGGTGCGCGCCCGCACCACCGTCGGCGCCACGGTCGTCGTCGCCATCGCCCTGATCGTGGCCGGGTTCCTCGTCGTGACGCTCCTGCGCGACAACCTCTACGGCCGCGCCGAACTCACCGCCGAGGTCAGCGCCCGCTCCATCGCGGGCCAGCTCGCCTCCGGCACCGCGCCCGCCGCGATCGAGCTGCCCGACGACGACGAGGCCGCGCAGATCCTCGCCGCCGACGGCACGGTCGTCGCCGCGAGCGAGGACCTCATAGGACTTGGCCCGGTCGGCGACTTCGCCCCCGAACCCGACCCCGTCGAGGAGACCCCGGAGGAGCCCGCCGGGGACGGGACCACCGCAGACGACGACGCCACCGACGACGACTCCTCGGACGACGATGACGATGACGACGACCGGACCGAGGACGACGACCACGGCGGCGACCGCGACGACGATGACGAGACCGCCGCTGAGACCACCGCCGATGACACGCCGACTGAAGCCGTCGAGGACTCCCGCGGCGCCGTCGGGTCGTCCGTCGAGTACGCCACGGTGACGCTCCCCGGAGAGCAGGCGTCGTACCGGTTCGCGGCCATGAACGCCACCGCGCCCGACGGCACCGCGTACACCGTCTACTCCGGATCGTCGCTGGAGACGCAGGAGGAGGCCGTCGACAGCGTCACCGCCATCATGTGGTGGACGCTGCCGGCGCTGGTCGCGGTCGTCGCCCTCGTGACCTGGCTGGTGACCAGGCGGGCCCTGCGCCCGGTCGGCGCGATCCAGAAGGAGCTCATGTCGATCACCGGCGGCGACCTGTCCCGGCGGGTGCCGGTGCCCGCGAGCCGCGACGAGATCCACAGCCTCGCGGTCACCACGAACACGACCCTGACGGCCCTCGACCACGCGGTGTCGCAGCAGCGGCGGTTCGTCGCCGACGCCTCCCACGAGCTGCGCAGCCCGCTCGCGATCCTCCGCAGCCAGATCGAGATCGCCAGGGAGCACCCGGAACTGCTCGACCTCGACGCCACGCTCGCCGACGTCATCCGCCTCCAGGACCTCTCCGCGGACCTGCTGCTCCTCGCGCGCCTCGACGCCGGGGAGCGGCCGCCGCACGTCGCGGTGCCGTTCACCGAGCTGGTGCGCGAGGAGGTCGCCCGCCGGGCGGCCACGGACCGGGTGCCGGTGCGGCTCGACGTGGAGGAGGACCTCGCAGTCTTCGGCGTGCGCGGGCACCTGGCGCGCGCCGTCGGGAACCTGCTCAACAACGCGCAGCGGCACGCCGAGTCCGCGGTGACGGTGACGCTCGCCGTCGAGGACGACGAGTGGCTGCGCCTCGACGTCGGCGACGACGGGAACGGGGTGCCGGAGGGCCAGCGCAAGCGGATCTTCGACCGGTTCGTGCGGCTCGACGAGTCGCGCAGCCGCGACGACGGCGGTGCCGGACTGGGCCTGGCGATCGTGCAGGACGTGGTGCTCGCGCACCGCGGCATGGTCTGGGTCCTCGAATCACCGGAGGGGGGTGCGATGTTCAGACTGGCGCTGCGCAGGGCCGACCGCCGGCCCCCGCACGGGGGTGCGGAGGCCGAGGGGCCGGCCGCTTAGGCGGCGGGGTCCGGGGGCGGTCTGCGGCGGCGCGCGACGAGGAACAGCACGATGCCGAGGAGCAGCGCGCCCGCGGCGACGGCCGCGAAGACGATCGTGGACGAGCCGGTGTTCGGCAGGGAGCGGCCGTCGACGGTGAGGGCGGCGGCGTTGTTCGACGGGTCGCCGTCGAGGTTCACGCCGTCGACGCCGCGGAAGAAGGCGTCGACCTCGACCCGGCCGGGGGTGCCGGTGGCGTCGGAGACGTCCACGGTGATCGTGACGTCGGTCGACTCGCCGGGGCCGAGTCCCCAGAAGGCGCAGGCGAAGTCGATGCGGTCGAGTTCGGTGCCGACTTCGAGCGCTTCGCGGCGGTCGTCGAGTTCGGTGTCGTCGAAGCAGCGCCAGCCGGGGCTGCCCTCGGTGTCGGCGGCTTCGACGGAGACGACTTCGGCGCCCGCGGGGAGCTGTCCGCGCAGGAAGTAGGACGGCTCGGCTTCGAATGCGGGGCGGGTGAGGGCCCGGGCCGGGCCGTCGTTGCCGATGGGGATCGTGAGCTCGACTTCGCCGCCGGTGAGGTCGGCGCCTTCGACGGTGAGGTCGTAGGGGCTGTCGGCGGTCGCGATGACGAGGGTGCCGTCGCTGTCGCCTTCGAGCGGGTTCTGGTCGGCGGCGGTTTCGAGGGTCATGAGGTCGGGTGAGTCGGCGTCCCACCAGGGTTCGCCGAAGTCGCGTTCGAAGACCTCCCGGTTGACCGCGAACAGGTCGTAGCCGCATCCGCAGACGGCGAGCGGGCCGGGCGCGTCGGCGTCGACGGTGTACGGGATCGGTTCGGCGAGTTGGAAGGTGGTGCCTGCGGCGTCCTCGTAGTCGAGGAAGAAGCAGAACTGGGTGGCGAAGGCGGGCTCCCAGATGTTCGGGGAGCAGTTGTCCCAGGGCGCGTCGTGGCCGACGCCTTCGGCGCCCATGTTGGCGAGTCCGGCGCCGAATGCGGCGATGACGGCGTACGTGTCGTCGGGGAGGGCGCTGTTCTGGGTGAACCGCGGCTGCACGTCGACCACCGTTCCGGCCGCGATGTCGCTGAAGGCGAGGTCTTCGGCGGTGTAGTCGCGGAACACGCCGTCGTAGCGGTCTTCGACGACTTCGACCGTGCCTGTCTCCGTGTGGATCTCGTTGCCGCCGAGGAGCACGGTGAGCGTGTAGTCGTACTCGCCGAGCGCGGTGCCGGTGGCGGCGGCGATCGTGAACGTGAAGCGGTTCGCCGTCCCGGGGTCGGCGGTCTCGCATTCGATGAAGGGCACGTTGTCGGGCGTCTCGCAGCCCGGGCCGGCGCCGAAGTAGATGGTGGCGTCGGCCGTGTCGACTTCCAGCCGCATGGCGAGGACGCCGGTGGGGTCCTCCGCGAAGTCGACGTCGAGTGAGGCGGCCCGGGGCGGGTTGCCGGGGACCTGCGGATCGTCGAGGTCGAGGAGCACGTTGGTGGGCGACGGGTCCTGGGCGAACGCGGGCGCGGCGGGCAGGCCGGCGGCGGCGGTGGCCGCGAGTGCGGCGGCGACCGCCGCCGCGAGGCGTCGGGTTCGGGTTGCGGTCATGGCGGGCTCCCTGAGGGGTGGCCCGGGCCGTGCGGGGGCGGGCCCGGGTGCGTAATGCCTGTACAGGGGAGACGTCGCCGCGGGGCGGTCGGTTGCGGGTCCTTTGGGGAACAGCGGGTGAACCGGGTCAGGAGATGAGGACGCCGATCGGGACGTCGGCGTCGGGGGCGAGGAGCACCACTTCGTCGGTGCCGTCGACGGGGACGCCGAGGACGAGCACCTCGGACATGAAGTCGGCGATCTGGCGGGGCGGGAAGTTGGTGACGGCGACGACGGTGCGGCCGACGAGCTCCTCGGGCGTGTAGCGGGCGGTGATCTGGGCGCTGGAGCGTTTGACGCCGAGGTCGCCGAAGTCGATCCAGAGCTTGTAGGCGGGTTTGCGGGCCTTGGCGAAGACTTCGGCGCGTTCGATGCGGCCGGTGCGGATCTCGGTGCGGAAGAACTCGTCGGCGCTGCTGTGCCCGTCGGCGGTGGTCTGGTGTGCCATGCGGGGAGGATATCGCCGCGCGTTCAGGCGCGGAACCGGGTTTCGAGGTCGCGGAGCGCGTCGGGAGTGAGGCGGCCGTAGAGGCGCAGGCGGGCCATGCCGCCGTCGGGGAAGATGTTGAGCCGCACGGCGGTCGCGGGGCGGTCGCCGGTGAGGTGGAACCGGTGGGGCGTGTCGGGTTGGAGGGCGGTGCGTTCGAGGAGCGGGAACGTCTCGGTGCCGTCGAAGCCGTCGAGGGAGGCCCAGCCGGGGGCGTTGTGCTTGAGGTGGGTGGTGTCGAGTTCGGCGATGCGGACGACGCCGCGCCCGGCGAGGCGCACGTCGAGCCATTCGTGGCCGGGGGTGCGGCGGCGGGCGGTCTCCCAGCCGTCGGCCTGGCTCGCGGGGAGGCCGGGCATGATCGCGCCGGCCGGGTTGGAGTAGAAGGCGTTGGAGGCGCCGGTGACGGTGGCGCCGTTGGCGAGTGCGGCGAGGTCGAGGGGGAGGTCCGCGAAGCCCGCGGGGTCGGGGACGGGGGTGCCGTGGACGCGGAGGCGGGCGACGCCGCCGTCGGGGTGGAGGTTGAGGCGGACGTGGGTGTAGCGGGCGGGGTCGTTGACGTCGTACTCGTTGCGGTTGTCGCCCTTGGCGTCGGATACCGGGACGATGGTGCGCCAGTCGGCTTCGAGGAGGTCGGTGAGGGCGGGGTGGCCGTCGGCGCGGCAGGCGTCGACGGAGACGCGGGGCGGGTAGTTGCCGGTGAAGTAGGCGGTGTCGACGGCGACGGCGTGGACGACGCCGGGGACGCCGAGGCGGACGATCGCCCAGTCGTGGCCGTCCTCGCGGCGGCGGCGGGTCTCCCAGCCGTCGTAGACCTGGCCCTTGGCGCCGAAGGTGTGCGCGCTGTGGACGACGGGGTAGGGGCGGATGAGGTTCTCCTTCTCGGCGAAGGACTCGTCGTTGGCGGCGACGACGGCGCCGCCGAGGGTGCGGGCGGCGAGGTCGGGGAGGTTCCAGGCGGTGTCGCTCATCGCGGGCTCCTTCGCAGTTGTCGGCCGCGCGGGGCGGCTCCGGTGTCGATGCGCTTGCCGCGCAGCCAGGTGGCGGCGACGGCGCCGGTGAGGCGGCGGCCGTCGTAGGGGGTGACGGGGTGGCGGTGGTGGAGGTCGGCGGCGCGGACGGTCCATTCGCGCCCGGGGTCGAAGGCGACGAGGTCGGCGTCCGCTCCGGCGGCGATGCGGCCTTTGCGGTGGAGGCGGGCGAAGTCGGCGGGGCCGCGGGAGGTCCAGGCGGCGAGGTCGGCGAGGCCGTGCCCGCGGGTGCGGGCCTCGGTCCAGAGGACGGGGAGGCCGAGCTGGAGGGAGGCGATGCCGCCCCAGGAGGTGGCGAAGTCACCGGTCTTCATGGCCGGGGGGCTGGGCGAGTGGTCGGAGACGACGAAGTCGATGCGGCCCTGGGCGAGGCCCTCCCAGAGGGCGTCGCGGTTGGCGGCGCCGCGGATGGGCGGGCAGCATTTGAACGCGGTGGCGCCGTCGGCGATCTGCTCGGCGGTGAGGGTGAGGTAGTGGGGGCAGGTCTCGGCGGTGACGGCGACGCCGTTGCGGCGGGCGCGGGCGATCGGTTCGAGGGCTTCGGCGGCGGACAGGTGGAGGATGTGGACGCGGGCGCCGGTGGCCTCGGCGGCGTCGAGGACGTCGCGGATCGCGTCGGTCTCGGCTTCGGGCGGGCGGCTGGCGAGGAAGTCCGCGAACGCCGGTGCTGTGGGGGTCTGGTGGAGGCGGGCGGGGTTCTCGGCGTGGACGATGAGGACGGTGCCGAGGGCGGCGGCGTCGGCGCAGGCGCGGCGGAGGCCGCCGCGGTCGAGGGGCGGGAACTCGTCGACTCCCGATGGGGCCGTGAAGCATTTGAAGCCGAAGACGCCCGCGTCGTGGAGCGCTTTGCGGTCGGTCTCGTTGCCGGGGATCGCGCCGCCCCAGAAGCCGGTGTCGACCCAGGTGCGGCCCTTGGCGGCGGCGCGCTTGGCGGCGAGCGCGGCGGCGTCGACGGTGGGCGGGAGGCTGTTGAGCGGCATGTCGATGAGGGTGGTGACGCCGCCTGCGGCGGCGGCGCGGGTGGCGGTCGCGAATCCCTCCCATTCGGTGCGGCCGGGTTCGTTGACGTGGACGTGGGTGTCGACGAGCCCGGGGAGGAGCGCGAGGTCGCGGAGGTCTTCGGTGCGGCGGGCGGGGATCGGTTCGCCGTAGTCGCCGATGACGGCGATGCGCTCGCCCGCGATCGCGACGGCGGCGGGCCGTTCGCCGTCGGGGAGGACGGTGCGTCGGGAGCGGAGCACCAGGTCGTAGACCACAGGACCGGCGATGTCGGAGGGGTCGGTCATCATGGTGACTCCAGGTGCAGGAGTAGTGACGACAAGGGGGTGAGGCGAGAGGGACCGGAGGCGTCGACGGGGCTCATCGGGGTTCGGCTTTCGCGGCCTTGTAGGCCCGCCAGGAGCCGTGGGCGGTGATGTCGGTCAGGCCGGGGAGGCCGGCGCAGTCGTCGCGCAGGCGCATACCGAGGGCTTCGGCGCCATCGGCGAGGCCGACGATGCCGAGTTCGAGGTCCGGCGGTTCGGCGGGGAGCAGGGAGGTGCGCAGCACGATCAGGTCGATGTCGTAGAGCTCGCCGGTGATGGCGGCGCCGGCGGTTCCGGGGGGCGCCGCCTGGAGTGCCGGGTGGTCGTCGGCGGTGCCGTCGAGGGGCACCGAGTGGAGCCGGTAGATCGGCAGGGTCGTGGCCGGTCCGATGAACGGGGCGCCGCCGATGAGGTGGTGGAGGCTGCCGCCTTTCATGCCGCCTCCGTTGAGGAACATGTGGACCATGGTCGGCTCCTTCGTTCAGTGGTGGATGGGGCCTTGGGCTTCGGTGAGGAAGCCCGCGGTCGCGCCGTTGCGGACGGCGGTGATCTCGGCGAGGATCGACAGCGCGGTCTCCTCGGTGGTGCGGCCGTTGAGGTCGAGGCCGATCGGGGACCTGAGGCGGGCGAGCGCGGCCTCGGGGACGCCGGTGCCGCGCAGGCGCGCGAGGCGGTCGCGGTGGGTGGCGCGTGAGCCCATGGCGCCGATGTACCCGGCGTCGGAGACGAGGGCGCGTTCGAGGAGGGGGACGTCGAACTTCTCGTCGTGGGTGAGGACGCAGACGGCGGTGGCGGTATCGGCGTTCGCCTTGTCGAAGTGGCGGTGCGGCCAGTCGACGATCACTTCGTCGGCTTCGGGGAAGCGGATCGCGGTGGCGAAGACGGGGCGGGCGTCGCAGACGGTGACGCGGTAGCCGAGCTGCTTGGCGATCCTGACGAGCGGCCCGGCGAAGTCGACGGCGCCGTAGACGAGCAGCCGCGGCGGCGGGGTGTGCACTTCGACGGCGAACTCGCCGGTGCGCCCGGAGGCGGCGGGCAGGTCGGGGCCGCCGAGTTCGAGGGGCCCGGTGAAGCCGTTGGCGGTGATGGCGACGGCCTGGCCGATGCGGGGTCCTTCGGCGGCGCGGACGAGGGTGACCGGTTCGCCGTCGAGGATCGCGTCGAGTGCGGCGGCGATGGCGGTGTCGTCGGGGGCGACGCGGACGATGAGGACGTCCATGGTGCCGCCGCAGGTGAGGCCCACGGCGAGGGCGTCCTCGTCGCTGTACCCGAAGGACTCGACCGCGGGCGCCCCGGTGTCGAGCACTTCCTGGCAGCGGAGGTACACGGCGGCTTCGACGCAGCCGCCGGAGACGCCGCCGACGGCCGCTCCCCGGCCGTCGACGGCGAGCGCGGTGCCGAGCGGGCGCGGGGAGGACCCGGTGGTCCCGATGAGGGACGCGAGCGCGAAGGGGCGGCCTTCGCGCATCCAGGCGCGCAGCACGGCGGCGACGGTGTTCATGACGGCCTCCCGACGGTGAGGTGCTCGGGTCTGACGGGGACGCGGGTGAGCGCGAGCCCGGTGGCGTCGCGGACGGCGGCGACGATCGCGGGCGTGGACGACAGGGTCGGGGGCTCTCCGGCGCCGCGGAGCCCGTACGGCGCTTCGGGGTCGGCGTTCTCGACGATGACGAGGCGCATCGGGGGCATGTCGAGGATGGTGGGGATGAGGTAGTCGGTGAAGGACGCGTTCCTGACGCGGCCGTCGTCGGTGATGATCTCCTCCATGACGGCGAGGCCGAGCCCTTGCGCCGAGCCGCCTTGGATCTGCCCTTCGAGGGCGACCGGGTTGAGGGCCTTGCCGACGTCCTGGACGCAGGTGAGGTCGACGACCTTCACCAGCCCCAGCTCCACGTCGACGTCCACTGTGGCGCGGTGGACGCAGAGGGCGAGCTGCACGTGGCTCTCGCCCTGGCCGGTGACGGGGTCCATGGGCTTGGTGGCGCGGTGGCGGAACACGCGGGTGGCCTCGACGGGGCCGTCGGCGAGGTCGCGGTCGCGCCACAGCTCGCGGACGGCCTCGCACGCGGCCTTGACGGCGCCGCCGGTCATGTACGACTGGCGGGACGCGGAGGAGGACCCGGCCGAGCCCGCCTTGGTGTCGTTGGGCAGCAGGACGACCCGTTCGATCCCGAGTTCGGTGCGGGCGATCTGGGTCTGGAGGTTCCAGTGGCCCTGGCCGACTTCCGCTGCGGCGGTGTGGATGTAGGCGACGGGTTCGCCGTCGTGCTCGGGCCCGCCGAGTTCGAGGCGGACGCGCGCGGTCGAGTAGTCGTCGAAGCCTTCGGAGTAGCAGATGTTCTTGAGGCCGACGCCGTAGCCGACGCCGCGGCGCACGCCCTCGCCGTGGGTGGTGTTGCCGGTGCCGCCGGGGAGTTCGACGATGTCGCGCCCGGCGGGGACCGGCGGGACGGGGATGTCGGCGAACCGGTCGATGAGGTCGCGCAGCGGCGAGAACGGCTGTCCGTCGACTGCTTTGGCGGGATCGTACGCGTCGACCACCTGGCCGTTGATGAGCTTGTCGCCTTGGGCGAGGGCGTTGCGGCGGCGCACTTCGAGGGGGTCGAGACCGAGCGCGTCCGCAATGGCGTCCATTTGGGACTCGTAGGCGAAGCAGGTCTGCACGCCGCCGAAGCCGCGCATCGCCCCGCACGGCGGGTTGTTGGTGCGCGCGCCCCAGGCGTCGACGCTCACGTGCTCCGCCTTGTACGGCCCCACGGCGAGCGAGGCGGCGTTGCCCACGACGGCCTCGGTGGTGGAGGCGTACGCGCCGCCGTCGAGGACGATGTGCGCCTTGACGTACACGAGCCGCCCGTCCGCGTCGGCGCCGTGCTCGTACCGCATCCGCGCGGGGTGGCGGTGGACGTGGCCGAGGAACGACTCGGCCCGGTCGTACATCATCTTCACGGGCCGGCCGGTGCGCAGCGCGAGCATCGCCATGTGGACCTGCACGGACAGGTCCTCGCGGGCGCCGAACGCGCCCCCGATCCCGGCCATCGCCAGGTGGATCCGCTCGGGCGGGAGGCCGAGGCACGGCGCGATCTGCTCCAGGTCGGAGTGGAGCCACTGGGTCGCCACGTGCAGCACCAGACCGTCCTCAGTGGGCACCGCGGCGCCGGACTCGGGGCCGAGCGGCGCCTGGTCCTGCATGCCGACCTCGTACTCGCGGGCGACGATCACGGCGGCTTCGGCGGTCTCGGGCTCGCCGAGCCGCACCGGCTGGTACCGGAAGAACTCCCCCGCGGCGACCGCTTCGCCTGCGTCGCACAGCGGTTCGAGCACCTCGTACTCGACTTCGACGAGCTCGGCGGCGCGGCGGGCGAGGTCGAGGGTCTCGGCGGCGACGACCGCGACCGGCTCACCCTGGTAGTTCACCTCGCCCGACGCGAGCACCGGCTGGTCGGCCTCGATGAGTCCGTAGTGGAGCTTCCCGGGGACGTCGGCGGCGGTGAGCACCGCGGCGACGCCGGGGAGCGCCAGCGCGGGCGCGGTGTCGACCGACCGGATCAGCGCCTTCGGGTGCGGGCTGCGGAGCGTGTGGCCCCACAGCATCCCGTCGAACGCGAGGTCGGAGGCGTAGTCGAAGGCCCCGTTGACCTTCGCCTCCGCTTCGGGTCGGATCGGCGACTGCCCGACCCGGCCGTCGGTCACGCGCCCGGTCGGGATGCCGGAGGGCGGGCGCCTTGCGGCGCCGGGTGTCTGCCCGACCCCGCCGGCTGCCCAGGGCGGCGGGGTCGGAGTCGTGGCGGGTTCAGGCATCGCGTGCCTCCCTGAGGTCGGCGCTGGCGGCGGCGAGGTCCTTGGCGAGCGTCTCGGTGTCGGCGGTGCGCAGTTCGCCGTCGGCGACGACGGTCCGCCCGGCGACGGTGAGGAGCCGCAGCGGCGCGGCGGGCCCGAGGACGAGGGCCGCGACGGGGTCGGCGATCCCGGCGTGGCCGAGGCCGGTGAGGTCCCAGAGGGCGAGGTCGCCCTGCTTGCCGGTTTCGAGGGACCCGATCTCGGCGTCGCGGCCCAGTACGCGCGCGCCGCCGCTGGTGGCGAGGCGCAGGGCCGTGCGGGCGTCCATCGCGTGCGGGCCGTGGAGCTGCCGCGCGGTGTAGACCGCCTGCCGCAGTTCCTCGCCGAGGTGTCCGGCCTCCTGGCTCGCGGCGCCGTCGACGCCGAGGCCCACGGGGACGCCCGCGGCGAGCATCCCGGGGACGTCGGCGAGTCCGGTCCCCAAGCGGGCGTTGGAGGACGGGCAGTGCGCGACCCCGGTCCCGGCCGCGCCGAGGCGGGCCCGGGCGCGGTCGTCGAGGTGCACGGCGTGCGCCAGCCAGGCGTCGTCGGCGATCCACCCGACCCGGTCCATGTACTCGACGGGGTCGCAGCCGTGGACCTGCGCGCAGAACTCGGCCTCGTCGACCGTCTCGCACAGGTGGGTGTGGAGTCGCACGCCCTTGTCGCGGGCCAGCGCCGCCGATTCGCGGAGCAGCTCGGTCGAGACGGAGAACGGGGAGCACGGCGCGACGCTGATGCGCAGCATCGACCCCGGGGCGGGGTCGTGGTGGCGGTCGACGGCTTCGGCGGTGGCCGCGAGCGCGGCGTCGAGGTCCTCGACGATGCGGTCGGGGGGCAGGCCGCCGTCGGAGGCGCCGCGGTCCATGGAGCCGCGTGCGAGCTGCAAGCGGACGCCGATGCGGGCGGCGGCGGCGATCTGGACGTCGACGAGTTCGGCGGCCTGGCCGCCGGGGTAGACGTAGTGGTGGTCGGCGGCGGTGGTGCAGCCCGACATGGCGAGCCAGGCGAGTCCGGCGGTGTTGGCGGCGGCGACGTGGTCGGGGCGCAGGCGCCCCCACACGGGGTAGAGGTCGACGAGCCATTCGAAGAGGGTGTGGTCGGTCGCGTATCCCCTGGTGGCCCATTGGTACAGGTGGTGGTGGGTGTTGACGAGGCCGGGGGTGGCGAGGCAGCCGGTGCCGTCGATGCGCTGCGCGCCTTCGACGTGCGGGGCGGGGCCGGGGCCGACGGCGGTGATCAGGCCGTCTTCGATGACGACGTGTCCGGCGGCGTGCTCGGTGCCCGCGGCGTCGACGGTGGCCACAAAGGAGTTCTCGATCACGATCGCGGTCATCGGGCACGCTCCGGGGTCGGATTGTCACACCCGGCGGGGAGGGTTGCGGTCCCCGGAGCGGATGCGGAAGGAGGTGACGGGATGAGGTGATTCACGGGCGCTCACCGGCCAGGGCCGTAGCGGCCGTGTGGACGGCGTCGATGATCTTCTCGTAGCCGGTGCACCGGCAGAGGTTCCCGGCGAGGGCTTCGCGGATGTCCGCGTCGCCCGGGTCGGGGTCGCGTTCGAGGAGGTCGGCGACGGACACGAGCAGTCCCGGGGTGCAGAACCCGCACTGGACGGCCCCGCACTGCACGAACGCGTCGCGCACGGGCCGCGGCACCGCGCCGACCACGGTCTTGACCTCGCGGCCTTCGCACTGCGCGGTCGCGACCAGGCACGCGCACACGGGCGCGCCGTCGAGCAGGACCGTGCACGACCCGCACTCGCCCTGCTCGCAGGCGTTCTTGGCGCCAGTGAGTCCGAGCCGGTCGCGCAGTGTCGACAGGAGGCTCTCCCCGGGCCGGTCGATCTCGGCGGCCAGTTCGGCGCCGTCGACGTGCATGGTCACGCGCATCGAGACCTCCTCGGGTCGGCGGTGGGCGCTGGTGCGGTCATCGGGGGCTCCTGTCGTGGGCTGCGGTCCAGACGCGGCGGAGGGCGCGGGCGGCGCAGACCGCGAGGGCGTGGCGGCGGTAGGCGGCGGTGCCGCGGACGTCGTCGATCGGGCGGGCGGCCGCGGCGACGCGGCGGCCGAACTCGGCGGCGAGGGTGTCGTCGAGGCGGCCCGGGTCGGCCCAGGGCAGGTCGATCGCTTCGGCGTCGGGTGCGGTGAGCGGGACGGGCCCGGCGGAGCCGATGCCGGTGCCGAGGCGGCGGGCGTCGAGGTCGAGCGCGAGGGCGAAGGAGCAGACCGCGATGACCATGGCGTTGCGGGTACCGACCTTGAGGAACTGCTGCGGCCCGGCGGCCTTCGGGACCGTGACGGCGGTGATGAGCTCGCCCGGCCGGAGCGCGGAGCGCTTGGGGCCCAGGTAGAACTCGCCGATCGGGACGGTCCGGACGCCGCCGGTGGAGGCGATCTCCACGGTGGCACCGGTGGCGAGGAGCGGCGGATGCCCGTCGCCCGCGGGAGAGGCGGTGGCGAGGTTGCCGCCGAGAGTGCCGCGGTTGCGGATCTGCGGGGAGCCGACGGTGCGGGCGGCCGCGGCGAGGCCTGGGAGGACCGTCGCGAGTTCCGCGGTGATGCGCGCGTACGGGACGCCCGAGCCGATGCGCACCGCGTCCCCTTCGTCGGTCCAGTCGCGCAGTTCCGCCAGGCCGGTCAGGTCGAGCATCGCTTCAGGCCGGGTGTGCCGGTAGTTGACGGCGACCATGAGGTCGGTGCCCCCGGCGACCGGGACGGCCTCGGGGTGCTCGGCGAGCAGGCGCACGGCCTCGCCCACCGCCGCGGGGCGGTGGAAGTCGAACCGGGTCGCGACGCTCACGGCGCCTCCCTTCGGACCGTGCCCTCGATGAGCCCGTAGGGCAGGTCGCCGGCCTGGAAGACCGTGCCGGGGTTGTCGAGGCCGAACGGTGCGAGGTCGACGAGGTAGTGGTGCCGGTTCGGCAGGGACAAGCGCACGTCGCGGGCCTCGGGGACCGCCTTCAGTATGCGCTCGCCGACGGCGTAGAGGGTCTGTTGCAGCGAGAGCGAGTAAGTGTCGGCGAAGGCTTCGGCGAGGGCGGTGCGGGCGGCGTCGAAGGCGGTGTCGTACCCGGTGGGTACGGTCGCGTAGTCCCAGGTCGCGGTGACCGCGGTCGCGAGGATGCGGTCGTCGGTCTCGGGGAGGGTCGTGTACCCGTCGGCGAGGAAGCCGCCGAACTCGGAGTCGGTGGTGTTGAGGAGCAGGAGGTCCTTGACTCCGGCGGTGATCGCGGCGGCCCCGCCGTCGTAGGCGGCCTCGGCGGTGCGGATCTCGCCGCCGTCGCCGCGGGCGAAGGAGTGGTCGCCGAGGCGGGTCCACGGGTGCTCTTCGATGCGGACGCGGGCGTGCGTGATGGAGGGGGTGGTGTCGACGAAGTGCCGGGCGAGGCGCTCGGCGAACGCCTCGACGGTGTCGAAGCCGTCCCGCGCGAAGGCATACGCGGTGTTCTTCTGCGTGTCGGTGGGGAGGACGCCGGTGTTGTCGCCGGAGTAGTGGGTGGCGTCGAGGTCCCCGGCGAGCGCGGTGTGCACGGTGAGGTCGCGGATCGCGTGGCGGTCGGTGGCGCGGTCGACGTGGACGAGCCGGATGCCGGACTTGCCGTAGCTGTTGGGGCCCAAGGTGAACCCTGGTGCGGGTGCGTTCATCTAGCTGCCTCTGTACGTGGAGTAGGCGAAGGGGCTCAGCAGGAGCGGGACGTGGTGGTGCCCGTCGGCGACGGTGAAGGCGACTTCGACTTCGGGGTAGAACGTGTCGGTGCCGCGCGCGGCGAACCACGCGCCGGTGTCGAACCGGAGCCGGTGCACGCCGGGCGTGGTGTGCCAGCCGGCGACGCGGCCGTCGGCGTCGGTGGTCGCGGTGCGGACCACCGTGTAGGCGGCGTCGTCGCCTGCGTGGTCGTCGCGGCGCAGGAGGGTGAGGTGCAATCCCGCGGCGGGGCGGCCGGTGGCGGCGTCGAGCACGTGGGAGGAGACCGTGGCGGTCGGTTCGGCGGGGCCCGTGTTCGCTGTCGTGGTCATCGGTCCTCCCCGAACGCCTTGTCGAGCCGCAGGGCGACGATCTTGCGGAGTTCCGCGCGGGTCTCGGCGCGTTCGGCCGCTTCGTCGTTGGCGAGGCGACGGCGGGCCGCGGCGAGGATGTCCTCGGCGGCGAGGCCGGTGGCGCAGATGAGGAAGACGTGGCCGAACCGGTGCTCGTAGGCGGCGTTGGCCTCGGCCAGCGCGGCCTGGACGGCGGCACCGGCGGTCATCGCGCGGGCCTGCTCGCCACGGGACCACTCGGCCTCGGGCCCCGAGGGCCGGGCCGGTCCTCGGCCGCGGGCGTCCGCCGCAACGCCTGCGTTCCCGGCCGGGACCGCGAGCGGGCGCTTCGCCCCGCCGCCGATCCGCGGGTGGGCGTCCACGGCGCGCCGGATCTCGGTGTCGTCGAGGGCGTCGAAGGCCGCGAGCGCGGCACCGGTGAGGGCGGCGAGGGTGTCGTACGGGCGGGCGGCCGCCAGCCGCTCGGCCCAGGCGGGCGAGGCGCAGCAGGCCGTGAGGACCCGTGTCGCGGACTCGGGGTCCGCGGTGTTGAACCCTCCGAGCGTCCACATCGGCGCCTCCCGTTCACGTCCGGTTCTCCGCGGTGTCCCCACAGCGTCGCAGGTTTGTCACCGCGTCGGGCAATTGAAGCCGAAACGCGAGGCAGAAGGCATTGTCAACGCCTATGAAACCTTGGTTTCCCCGTCGTTAAATGCTGGAGGATCGTCCAAAGTCGGTCAGGGCGCGGGGCTATGGTGGGCTGTATCCACCGCGTCCCGAACCCGCCTGAGAAGGCCGGACCCCCTGGGGGCCACCATGCGACTGCGTACCCTGCTTCAGATGCCGGAACTGGGCCTGACCCTCGTGTCGGGCCGCCACCACCTGGACCGGGAGGTCCGGTGGGTCGTGCCGACCGACCTGCGCGACCCCCGCCGGTACCTGTCCGGCGGCGAGCTGGTGCTCACCGGGATGATGTGGCGCCGGGCCGAACGGGACTCGGACGCGTTCGTGCGCAACCTGACCGCCGCCGGGGTGACCGCGCTCGGCGCGGGCGACCACCCCGACTTCCACTCGGTGCCGTCCGATCTGGTCGACGCGTGCGCCGCCCACGACCTGCCGCTGTTCACCGTGGACGCCGAGGTCGCGTTCGCGGAGATCACCGAGCGGATCGTGCAGCGCCTCTCCGCGGGCCGCTCCGGGGACCTCGCCTCGCTCCTGGACCGCCACCGCCGCCTCATCGCCGCCGACGGCATCGGGCAGATCCTCGAACTCATCGACCGCGAACTGGGCATGGAGTGCCTGGTCCTGTCCCCCGCCGGGCGCGCCCTGCGCGGGAACCTGGAGCTCGGCGAGTCGGAGCGCGCCGCGGTCGTGGCCCGCGCGCACGCCGCGGACCGGCTGCCGCAGAAGGTGACCCTGGACCGGCACCGCTGCTGCTCGGTGTTCGGCATCGGCTCCACGATCCACACCGGACGGTTCCTGGTCGTGGACGACGACCACACCCGCTGGCCGCCGGAGCGCCGCCTCGTCGCCGAGCAGCTCTCGGCCCTGCTCATGCTCGAACTGGACGACCCGTCGCAGCGCCCCGCCCCGCACGTCGAGCTCGTCACCGCCCTGCACGAGGGCCGCGTGGACGAGCACCTGCTGCGCTCCGCGGGCCTGCCCGCCGACGGCCCCGCCACCGTCGTCGCCGCGACCGGCGAACCCGAGTCGCTCCGCGAAGCCGTCGTCGCCGAGACCCTCCACTACGCAACGGCCGCAACAATTGAAGACCCCTTGGACCCGCCGACGGCCGCGTGGGCGAGCCGCGGCGAGGAGACCGTCGCCGTCCTCACCGGCGTCGCCGCCGGACCCGAGGAGCGCGCCCGCCTCGTCGCCTGGGCGCGGCGCGCCGCCGCGGTCCTGCAAGCCGCGCACCCGGGCGGGACCGGCGCCGTCGGCGTCGGCATCGCCGACCCCGTCGCCTCCCCCGGCGGGCTCCGCGGCGCCCTCGAACAGGCCCGCCACACCGCGGCGCTCGCCCAGCCGCGTCCCGGCCGCATCGAGGTCGCCGAACCCGACCACCTCGTGTCGCACCGGATGCTCCTGGCGGCCGTCCCCCCTGACGTGTCGCGCGCGTTCCGCACCCGCGTCCTCGACCCGCTCCTCGAATACGACGCCCGCCACCGCTCCGACCTGCTGCCGACCCTGCGGCGGTTCCTCGAATGCGACGGCTCCTGGCGCCAGTGCGCCGTGAGCCTCCACGTCCACGTCAACACCGTCCGGTACCGCATGCGCCGCGTCGAGGAGCTCACCGGCCGCGACCTGCGCAACCCCCTCGACCGGATGGACCTCGCACTGGCGGTCAGCCTCGACTGACCGCCCCCAGACGGGCGGCGCAGGGGGCGCCGCCGCACATTCCGCCGCGAGGCGGGACCAGCACAAGGGGGATCGACACATGGGGAACACCGCGGGGCTCGTGCTCGCCGCAGGCGCCGGAAGGCGCTTCGGCCAGCCGAAGGCCCTCGTCGAATACGACGGCCGCAGCCTGCTCGACCGGGCCGTGGCCACATTGAGGGACGGCGGGTGCCGCCAGGTCCTGGCCGTGCTCGGCGCCGGGGCCGAGCAGGCGCTCGCCGCGGCGACGGAGGCGTTCACGCCGGTCGTGAACCGGCGCTGGGGGCAGGGGCTGTCGACTTCGCTGAAAGCGGGGCTCGCGGCCGTGCCGTCCCGCTACGACGGGGTCGTCGTGACCCTCGTCGACCAGCCGCGCATCGAGGCCGAGGCCGTGCGGCGGCTCATCGCGGCCGCCGCCGAAGGGGCGACGATCGCGATCGCGACGTACGCGGGCCGCCGCGGCCACCCGATGTACTTCGCGCGCGAGCACCTCGACGGCATCGCCGCCGGGGCCGTCGGGGACCGGGGGGCCCGCGACTTCATCGCCGCGAACGGGGAGCTCGTGACCGAGGTCGCGTGCCCGGGCGACCCGCTCGACATCGACACCCCGGCCGACCTGGCGGCGCTCCAGCACCCGAGCCCCGCCTAGCGGGGCCCCGGGCGCACTGCTGCCAGCGTCGTCAGCGGTGCACCCTAAGCGGTGAACCAGAGGTCGATCTCGCGCTTCGCGGACTCCTCCGAGTCCGAGGCGTGGATGAGGTTCTGCTGGTTCGACACCGAGAAGTCCCCGCGGATCGTCCCCGGCGCGGCCTTGCGGCCGTCGGTGGCGCCGGCGAGCAGCCGCACCACCGGGATCGCCTCGTCCCCGGAGACCACCAGGCTCACCAGCGGACCGGACGTCATGAACGACTTCAGCCCGTCGTAGTACGGCCGCCCCACGTGCTCGGCGTAGTGCGCGTCCGACAGCGCCTCGTCCATCGTCCGCAGCCGCAGCTCCTCGACGCGCAGTCCCTTGCGCTCCAGGCGGGACAGGACTTCGCCGATGAGCCCGCGCCGGACGGCGTCGGGTTTGATCAACACGAGCGTGCGCTGCTCGGCCACGTGGAACTCCTTGTAAGCGTCTGTCGGATTGGTGGCTGCCATCGTAAGCGATGTTGTGCCGGTTGCCTCACCCACGTACGATTCACGTTGAAACCCGGTTTCCCAGTTGCGGATGAGGTGTCCCAGATGCCCTCGAGACAGCCACCCCGTCCCACCCCGCGGCCTTCCAAGGCCCCCAGCCGGGGCGGCGCGAAGGGCGGGGCCGCCCGTGGCGGGACAAAAGGTGCGGCGAAAGGCGGGGCCGCCAAGGCCGGGGCCCGCAAGGCCGCGCCCGCGAAGGCCCAGCCGCGCGGCGTACGCCAGCAGCAGGCCCGCGGCCAGACCGCCGAGCAGCTGCGGCAGCAGCGCCTCCTCCAGGACCAGCAGCGGCGCCAGCAGCAGGCGCGCTGGTGGGGCATCAACCAGCACGCCATGAAGGACCTCCACGCGCGCCAGCACCACGCGGCGGGCGGCGAGGCGATCGGCACGGTCCTCAACGCGGACAGGCGGATGCGGTGGCGCACCTCGCGGGCGATCGGCGCCATCACTTTACTGATCCTGGCGTTCTTCTTCACCTCCATGGCGATCGGCGCGCAGAGCGTCGGCATCGCCGTGCTCGCGTTCCTCTGCCTCGCAGGGTGCATCGCGTTCTTCACCGTCGAGCACTCCGCCCGGCGCTTCCCGCAGCCGGTCCCGGCGCCGCCGCTCATCGGGCAGCACCGGCTCGAAGACCTCATCGTCGAGGACGACCCGCCGCGCGGCGCCGCGGTCAAGAAGGAGCCCGAGCGCGGTTCACTGGACGACCTGTTCCAGCCCGACCGGCCCGAGACCGCGCCGATCCCGGAGCCGCCCAAGGCACCTGAACCTCCCGTGGCACCTGCCGCCGCGGCCGTTCCGCCTCCGGCCGCGACCCCGGTGGCCGAGCCCGTCGAAGTGGAGCCGCTGACCGAACCGGCCGCGGCGCCCGCCGAGCCTCCGGCCCCGGCCGCCGAGCCCGAACCGCTTGCGGCAGAAGAAGCCACGTCGAATAACGCCGAACCCGTTGTGACAGAACCGGTCGAGGAGCTGCCGCAGCGCGAGCCCACCGCACCTGACGCGGCGGCTCCCGGTCCCCCGCTGTTCGTGGTGTCCGAGGCGCTGAAGGCCGCGTCCGAGCCGTCCCGGGAGCGGCAGGCCGACCCGGTCGAGGCGCCACCGGCGGCCGAGGAGCCCGCGGCCGAGCCCGAACCGCCTGCGGCGGAAGCCGAAGCGCCCCCGCAGAGCGAGGCGCCCGTGGACTCGGCGTCCTCGGAGTCCGCCCCGCTGCCCGCCGACCCGCCCGCGGCGTTCACGCTGCCGAGCGAGCAGATCGGCGGGGAGACCAAGGTCGAAGTCATCGACATGCCGCTCGACGAAGCACCGCTCGACGAGGAGCCGCCGGGCAAGGGCCCCATCGCCGGAGCCGCCTCCAAGCTCCGCGCGCCGTCCCCGCCGCAGCCCCGCACCTCCGAGGAGGGCAGCAGCCTCGCCCGCGACCTCGCCGAACTGCTCCTGTCGGAGCAGCGGCTCGGAGGCACCGACGTCACCGACGTCGCGGCGACCCTCGTGGTCGCGAACCTGGAGCGCTCCGTCGAGTTCTACAGGGATGCTCTGGGTCTGGCGATCTCCGACCGGACCGCCGAGGCCGCCGTCCTCGACGCGGGCTTCGGGAAGATCCTCCTGTGGGAGCGCCCCGACGCACCGCCCGGGGAGACCGGGATCATGCACCTCACCTTCGAGGTCGGCGACATAGACGCCGCGTTCACGCAAATGAACGAGGCGGGCGTCCAGTTCCTGCACCTGCCGCGGACCGCGCTGCTGGGGCAGAACTACGAGATGCGGGCGGCCGCGTTCCGGGACCCGGACGGGCACGGCCTGGCGATCACCGAGCACCGGGAGCGCGACTAGTCGACCGAAGCCGTTCCCGCCCTTGCGAACCGGAGTGTGCCCAATGCTCATCGTCGGCGAGATCCACACCGCGCTGCTGCCGCACTCGCGGCCGCTGACGCCCGAGGAGGCCCGCGCGGCCCTGTCGCTCGCGGTCGGCGAGACGGTCGTCCAGTGGGCGCGGCCCGTCCCGCACACGGCCTCGCCCGTGCTCCTGCACGGCGTCGACTGCAAGCTGCCCCTCGCGCCCAAGCAGGACAACCGGCACGCCGACGACAAGTCCGCGAACGGCACGGTCCGGGCCGTGGGCACGGTCTGCTCGCGGGCGGTCCTCACCGGCGGGCACCTCCTCCAGGGCTCGGCGTGGACGGCCGTCGCCCCGCCGCAGCAGCCGCGGCGGATGCCCTGGTCGTACTACCTGGCGCGGCCCGGGACGCTGGAGACCATCGGGAACTTCGAGGCCGAGCGCCTCGCGCGCGCGTTCCTCGTCGCCGAGAACCGCAGGGACCGCTCGGAACTGCTCGACACCGCCGCCATCGCCCGCCACTCCATTCACGACGTGCTCTCGCGCCCCGTCCTCGACCAGCGCCCGCCCGTCAAGACCGGCTCGACCCGCCTGCGGTGGGCCGCCATCGCCGACCCCGGCACGCAGCGGGCCGTGGCGTTCCGCCTGGTGGGCAACGACAGGCGGCGCATGAGCATGGTCACCGGCCTGGTCGATCCCGAGCACATCGCCGCCGCCGCAGAGGATCTCGCGATCCACGACTGGCTCCTGACGGCCGTCGCCGCGCGGATCGCGCTCGCGAAGATCGGCGACGACCCGCGGCACACCCTGCGCACCCTCCGCCCGGTCGTGGACCACCTGCTGCACCTGTGGTCGGCGGGCGCGCGGACCTCCCGCGACCTGGAGTTCATGTGGGACTCGCTGGAGCGGCGCCCCGGCCTGTCGCGGCAGTGGGCCACGATGACCGAGCGCGTTCGCTCCCAGATCGACTACGGCGCAGCGGATCTCGCCGCGAAGATGCTCGACATGATGGAGCAGAACCAGCGCCAAGGCGGGTCCGCGGACCGGTTCTTGCGCTAGAGCGGTCCCTGGAAGATGTAGGCCAGCCGGTCCACCAGCTCGTCCGGAAGCGACATGCCCTCGCGCTCGGCGGACTTGCGGATCTGGTCGAGCGCGCCCGTGTCGGGGCGGACGCTCCCGCAGATGACGCGCACCGCGTGCTCGACCTCCAGGAAGTCCACCGACAGGACCGACACGGTCCGGTACGCGGGGAACGGGAACGCCTTCTTGTTCAGCTGGAGGATCGGCGGCATCTCCGACCACCGGTCGGGGAAGCGGTTCCCGAGGCGCTGCCCCGGAACGTGACCGTGCTCGGCGGGCACGAGCGACTCGACTGGCTCGGGCACGCCGATGCGCTTGCCCCCGTCGCGCAGCACGCCCAGGCGGATGAGCTGCCACACCGCGGCGAGCATCGGGCACGACCAGCGGCGGCCCTTCGGGGTGTCGTTCCACAGCTCCACGTCGAGGAACACCGAGTGCTCGCGGCGCGCGTTCTGGCTCGGCGGGATCCACCGCAGCGGCGCGCCCATCGCGATGCCGCGCGGCTTCGGCGTGGGCACGCCGTTGGGGAGCCAGCCGAGGTCGGAGACCGGCGGGCGCGAGCCGTTCGTGCCCGGCGGCGGCTCGAACACGATCCGGTCGGCCACCAGCGCCGCGAGCTGCAAGGGCCCCATGCGGTCGCACGAGGACTCGCGTGCCAGGTAGTCGATGCGCAGGCCCGCGGCCGCGGCGGCCTCCGAGACCTGGGCGATGAGGTGCTCGGGGTCGGGCAGGTCCTGGTGGAAGTAGTCGTCCACGAGGTAGCAGGTGCTCACGCGCGGCGTGCGCCCGCCGAGGCGCTTCGTGAGGGCCTCGGTGGTGCCGTGGACCCACGCGGCCGCCGACGCCATCTGCTCCTTGAGCGCGTCGGGCCGGGCGAGGTCGTCGGCGTACAGGTGCCCGACCTCGATCGACAGGTGGGACATGCCGAACCGCTCGGTGCGCTGCTTGGCGCTGGTCTCCTCGTACGTCATTCGATCCCCCGGACGCTCGCTTCGAGTCCGGGCACGAACAGCTCCTCCGCCGAGCGGGACGCCAGGTCGGAGAAGGCCCGGACGGTCTCCTGGTTGGCGATCCGCAGCGTCACCGTGTCGGCGTCGGTGATGATCTGCTCGCGCCACTGGAGGACCGGGTCGAGCGGCACCGAGCCGAGGAGGTTCATGCGGCCCAGCTTCAGGCGCGCGGCCATCTGGTGCAGGTCGGCGTCGATCTTGCGCAGCCACCGGATCTGCGTGGCCTCCAGGCCCTTGAGATCGGCCCCGTCGGGGTCCACGACCGCGGTGCGCACGTAGCGGATCGACGCGAGGAGCTTGCGCTGGTACTCCTCGCCGTAGGACTTCGCGGTCTCCACGAGGCCGCGCTCGCCGTAGACGAGGGAGTGGGCGGCGATGACGTGCTGCTTCGTCCAGCGGTGGTAGACGATCCACCGCCACGGGAGGTTCGCGAGCTCGGGGCGGGCGGTCGCGGCCATGACCATCTCGGTGGCGTGCGAGCGGCCCGCCGAGAGGTCCACGATGACGAGGTCGAACTCCCGCGAGAGCTCTTGCAGGAGTTTGACGCAGCGGTCCACGGTGTTCTCGTCGCCGGGGAACTCCGAGCCGTCGGCGTCCCCGGGGCACAGGACCAGCTCCCCGGCGCCGTCGGGGCGGGCCTGGAGCTCGGTCCGGTCGCTCACGGCCCACACCGAGTGCCGCTCGGGCTCGGAGGCGAGGTCCTGGAGGTACTCGTGGATGCCGTTGCCGTACGTGCCGTGCTCCAGGTCGTCGATCCCGAAGATCGCACCGGCCGTGGGCGAGCCGAAGTCGAAGTCCACATAGCACACGTTCATGCCCTGGACGGCGCGCCGGTACGCGAGGTTGCACGAGGAGACCGACCGGCCCGTGCCGCCCTTGTCCGAGGTCGCGAACAGCAGCATCGTCACACTCCGGTCTCGGCGTCGCGGCCGGCCGAGATGAGCCGGTCGAGGTCGATGAGGGCCTTGACGCCCAGGGAGAACGCGGTGGCCGGGCGCTCGTCCACGACCTCCTTCGCGTGCCGGATCGTCAGCCCCACCGACCGGATCTCCTGCGCCAGCGCGGGCCCGGCGTTCCCGGAGCCGCGCAGCAACTCCTGGTCGTAGATGTGCTCGGCCTCCACGAGCAGCTCGTGCGCCAGGGTCTCCAGGCTCCGGGAGCGGGCGGGTTCGGAGCCCGCGAACTTCGCGGCGAGGACCATGGCCTCGACGACGCGGATGGTGAAGTGCCAGGACGGGTCCTCGAACCAGTTCGGCAGCTCGGTGTAGACCTGCTGCGGCTGGTCCCACAGGCGCGCGGCGCCGCCGTCGCGGATGCGCCTGCGCGCCAGGTGGTCCCAGACGAGGTCGGCGACTTCGAGGAGTTCGGCGCGGGCGTCGATGGTGACGAGAAGCCCGGCGGCGTTGTAGATGCGCTTGAGGAGCAGGGGCGCGAAGTCGACCATGTTCCAGATCATCGCGGGGCCGTCGAGCTTCTCGATGCCGGCGAGTTCGGCTTTCACCCCGGGGAAGTGCATCTCGATGGACCGGTCGCCCACGAGGGGGCGGCGGGTGATGCGGCCGCGGTTGGCGAGTTCGACGAGGACGTCGGCGAGGCGGATGAGGTCGTCGTCGCCGCCGCGGCTGGAGCCGAAGGTCTCGGTGGCGACGGCGCAGACGAGGAGCGTGTAGTAGTCGTACTCCAGGCCGTCGGTGGTGCGCCAGGGGACGTCCTCCAGGGGCCATTTGGAGCCGCCGCCGAAGGACGCGACCATGGCCCAGTAGCGGCGGGTGACGTCGAGGCGGATCTGGAGCGACTGGGCGAGGCGGCGCTCCTCCTCGGTGAGGAGGTTGCGGCGCATGACGCGGTCGGAGTAGAGGGTGGCGATGGCCTCGATGGCGACCACGGTGAAGTAGAGGTACGGGGCGTCCTCGGCGCGGCCGGTGCGCTGGGTGGAGGTGTCGGAGAGTTCGAGGATGTCGGGGGCCTTCTCCACGACGGACCAGGACCAGCCGATCTCGAAGAGCTTGGTGGGGGCCTCGACGCCCGCGGTGCCGCCGGAGCCGACGGTGATCGTGCGGAGGGTCGCGATGATCTCCTCGGCCTCTTCCCTGAAGCGGCGCACGATCTTGCGGTCGGGCTGGCCGTCGACGTTGATGAGGGCGATGAGCTGGCGGCCGAAGTCGTCGTCGGCGTCGAAGGTGGAGACGGCGAAGGACCGCAGGAGGCCGGTGATCGCGCCGAGGAGGCGGCGGTGGACGGTCTGCTCGACCTGCGCGAGTTCCTGGACGAGGTCGGCTCGGCCCATGCGGTCGACGGTGGGCGAGAAGTCGGCGAGGAACGTGAGGGCGGTGAGGCTCAGCGGGATCGCGAGCGCGAAGCCCTCGGTGACGTCGATGGCGCGCTGCTCGGCGGTGGCCTTCTGGCTGCGGTCGACGCGGTGCATGTTGGAGCCGCCGGAGTAGACGGGGACGCCCTCCTCGTCGACGTGCTTCTCCATGTAGTCCTTGATGAGCCGCATGACCCGGATGGGGATCTCGACGGCGTCGCCGAGCCCGGAGAGCGCTTCGAGGACGGCGTCGCTGGTCGCGTCAGGGTCGGCGTAGCGCAGGTCCACGAGTTCCTGCGCGGGGTAGAGCAGGCACAGCAGCTGCTGGGCGTCGCCCACGGCGTCGGAGTCGTTCCGCCCGCCCCAGTGCCACTCCTTGCGCCTGGACCCGTCGTCCGCGGGCCGCCAGCTGTAGGCGACCTGGGCCTTCCAGATGTCGAGGAGCTGTTGCCGAGGCTGCATCTTCACAGGGGACCACCGCCGTGCGCTCTGGGCCGAAACGGACAGCTTCACTATCGCATGCAGATGGGACGCAAACAGACTCGCAGAACGCGTGTTGTCGCCTACCCGACAGTTCGCTTTTCGTAGACGCGGCAGGGCACGTCGTACACCGGGACGACGGTCTCGCGTTCGAGGGCCATGCCGAGCTTCTCGGCGACGCGGACGGAGGCGGTGTTCTCGGCGTGGATGCAGGAGACGACCCGGTCGAGGCCGAGTTCCCCGAAGGCGAAGCCGACGGCGGCGCGGGCGGCCTCGGGGGCGTAGCCGCGGCCCCAGCGGTCGCGGGCGATGCGCCAGCCGACCTCGGTGGCCGGGAGGATCTCCGGCAGGAACGACGGGACGGCGAGGATCGCGAGGCCGACGAGTGCGCCCCCGTCGCGCTCGGTCACCGCGAACGCGCCCCAGCCGTGCTCGTCCCAGTGGGCCGCGGCTTTCGCGCAGAGGGCTTCGGTCTGCTCCAGCATGCGCGGGGCGCCTTCGCCGATGTAGCGCATGACCTCCGGGTCGGCGTTGATCGGGGCGAGGGCCGCGGCGTCGCCGACGGCCAGGGGCCGCAGGAGGAGCCGTTCGGTTTCGAGGACGTTCATCGCTTCGGCGGGGCGGCTAGCTGGCGTTTCACCGACCAGCAGTAGGCCCAGACGAGAGCGAAGACGATGCCGGCGACGCCGAGGGACCAGTGGATCGGCCAGCAGGCGATGACGGCGAGCTGGAGGACGGCGCCCGCGGGCCAGACCCACGGGCGCTTCGCCATGCCGGACAGGGCGATGCAGAGGACCACGAGGACGACGATCGCGATGGTCGCGGGGGCCGGGTTGTCCAGGATCATCCGCATCGGGACGATCGCCATGAGCAGCGCCAGGGCCTCGAAGACGAGGGCGAGTGCCGCGAGGCTGCGGGCGGCGCGCTCGGGGTTGCGCAGGCCGGAGCGGTTCGGGTCGAGTTCCTCGGGGGCGGTGCCTTCGGGGTCAGCCACGGCGGCCGACCAGGATCTTGCGGGCGTCGGCGACGGTGAAGACCGAGCCGGTGACGAGGACGCCGCCGCCGGACTCGTACAGGTCGTCGGCTTCTTCGGCGAGCTCGATGCCGCGGGCGACGGCGTCGCGCAGGTGCGGGTAGACGTGGACGCGCTCCTCGCCGAAGACCTCGACGGCGAGCTTTGCGAGGGTCGCCGCGGGCATGGCCCGGTCCGAGGAGGACTTGGTGATCACGATCTCGTCCAGGATGGGCTCCAGGAGTTCGAGCATGTGGTCGACCTCCTTGTCGGCGAGCATCCCGACGACGCCGACGAGCTTGCGGAAGTTGAACTCCTCCGCGACGGCCTTCGTCATGGCCTCCATGCCCGCCGGGTTGTGCGCGGCGTCGAGGACGACCGCGGGCTCGGAGCGCACGACCTCCAGGCGGCCCGGGGACGTGAACTCCGCGAACGCCTGGCCGACGACCTCGGCGTCGAGGGCCTTCGGTTCACCGGCGCCGAGGAGGACCTCGACGGCGGCGAGCGCGAGAGCCGCGTTGTGCGCCTGGTACTCGCCGTGGAGCGGCAGGAACAGGTCCTGGTAGCGGGCGGCGCGCGTCTCGATGGTGAGGAGCTGGCCGCCGACGGCGACCTCGCGGGCGGTGACCTCGAAGCCGCGGCCCTCGGGGACGAGCTTCGCGCCGACGGACTGGGCGCGGCGCAGCAGCGGCTCCATCGCGGACCGCTCCTGCACGGAGGTGACGAGCGTCGACCCCTCGTGGACGATCCCGGCCTTCATGGTCGCGATCTCCGCGAGGGTCTCGCCGAGCCACTTGGTGTGGTCGATGCCGATCGGGGTGATCACGGCGACCTCGGCGTTGAGGATGTTCGTGGAGTCGGTCTCGCCGCCGAGGCCGACCTCGATGACGCCGACATCGATCGGGGTGTCGGCGAACGCGCCCATGGCGAGCGCGACGGTCATCTCGAAGTACGTGAGCGGCTCGGACGCCTCGCGGTCGACGAGCTCGGCGAGCGGCGCGATCTCGTAGTACTGCTGGGCGAGGCGCTCGGGGCTGATCGGTTCGCCGTCGACGTTGATGCGCTCGGTGACGTCGTTGAGGTGCGGCGAGGTGAACATGCCGGTGCGCAGGCCGTGCCCGCGCAGGAGCCGCTCGATCATGCGGCTGGTCGAGGTCTTGCCGTTCGTCCCCGTGATGTGGACGGAGCGGAACGACCGCTGCGGGTCGCCCATGAGGTCGAGCAGCTGCTTGATGCGGTCGAGCGTGAAGTCCCAGCGGGAGAACCCGCGGGACTCCAGCGCCGCTTCGACCTGCGCCAGTTCGGCGTTCAAAGTGTCAGTCCCCCAGTGAGAAAGAGGAGGCCGGGGCCGGACGCGGCCCCGGCCCCCGCCTAAGCGAGTCGTGCGAGCTGCGCGGTCGCGCGGGCGATGTCGGCCTCGGCGGTGGCCTTGCGGGCCTTGATCTTGTCGACCACGGCGTCGGGGGCCTTCGCGAGGAACGCCTCGTTGCCGAGCTTCGCGGTCGTCCCGGCGAGCTCCTTCTCCGCGGCCTTCAGGGCCTTTTCGAGCCGCGCGCGCTCAGCGGCGACGTCGATCGTCCCCGACGTGTCGAGGGCGACGGTGATCTGGTCCGACACGGCCAGCTCGGCGGTGGGCACGAAGCCCTCGCCTTCGGGCTCCAGCTTGACGAGCGCGCGCATGAGCGGCCCCGCCTGCGCCAGGCCCGCCGGGTCCAGGCCCGTGATGCGCGCGGGCACCGGCTGGCTCGGCTTGACGCCCTGGTCCGAGCGGAAGCGCCGCACCTCGGTCACGAGGTGCTGGAGGGCGCCCACAAGGCGCTCGGCCTCGTCGTCGGCGCCCGCGGCGACCGGCCACGCGGCCACGGTCAGCGAGTCGCCCTGCTCTTCGGTGCCGGTGAGCGTGAGCCACAGCTCCTCGGTCACGAACGGGATCACCGGGTGCAGCAGGCGCAGCAGCTGGTCGAAGACGTGGCCGATGACGCGGCGGGTCTCCTCCGCGGCGGTCCCGCCCTCGGCGAGCACCGGCTTCGTCAGCTCCAGGTACCAGTCGAACACGTCGTCCCACGCGAAGTGGTACAGCACGTCCATGGCCTTCGCGAACTCGTACTGCGCGAAGTACCCGTCGGCGGCCTCGATCGTGTTCGACAGCCGCGACAGGATCCACCGGTCGATCAGCGACGGCTCGGCGGGCAGGTCCCCTTCGAGGGTCGCGCCGCTCATGAGCGCGAACCGGGTCCCGTTCCACAGCTTGTTGCAGAAGTTCCGGGAGATCTCGGCCAGCTCGATCGAGGCGATCGCGTCGGCGCCGGGGTTGGCGTCGCGGGCGAGCATGAACCGCAGCGCGTCGGCGCCGTACTGGTCCACCACTTCGAGCGGGTCGATGCCGTTCCCGGAGGACTTCGACATCTTCTTGCCGTTCTTGTCCCGCAGGAGGCCGTGCAGGAACACCTCGCCGAACGGGGCCTTCCCCATGGCGTAGGTGCCGAACATCATCATCCGGACCACCCAGAAGAAGATGATGTCCCAGCCGGTCACGAGCACCGCGGTCGGATAGAACTTCTCCAGGGCCTTCGTGTCCTCGGGCCACCCGAAGGTGGAGAACGGCCACAGCCCCGAGGAGAACCACGTGTCAAGCACGTCCGGGTCCTGGGTGTAGCCCTCTGGCGCGGTCTCGCCCGGACCCACGCACACCTCTTCCCCATCGGGGCCGTACCAGATGGGGATGCGGTGGCCCCACCACAGCTGGCGCGAGATGCACCAGTCGAGCAGGTTGTCCACCCACGAGAAGAAGCGCTTCTCCATCTCCGGCGGGTGGATCTTCGTCTCGCCCGAGCGCACGGCGTCCCCGGCGGCCTTCGCGAGCGAGGCGACCTTCACGAACCACTGCTTCGACAGGCGCGGCTCCACCGTGGTGTCGCAGCGCTCGCAGTGCCCGACCGCGTGCATGTACGGGCGCTTCTCGGCCACGATGCGGCCCTCGGCGCGCAGCGCCGCGGCGATCGCCGAGCGGGCCTCGAACCGGTCGAGCCCCTCGAACGGGCCGTGCGCGGTGATCACGCCGCGCTCGTCCATGATGAGGATCGACTCCAGGCCGTGGCGCTGGCCGATCGCGAAGTCGTTCGGGTCGTGCGCGGGCGTCACCTTGACGGCGCCGGTCCCGAACTCGGGGTCGACGTGCGAGTCGGCCACGATCGGGATGCGGCGGCCCGTGAACGGGACCTCCACGGTGGTGCCGAGCAGGTGCTTGTATCGCTCGTCGTCGGGGTGGACGGCCACGGCGGTGTCGCCGAGCATGGTCTCCAGGCGGGTCGTGGCGACCACGATCGACGCGTCCCCGTCGCCGTAGCGCATGGACACGAGCTCGCCCGCGTCGTCCTGGTGCTCCACCTCGATGTCCGACAGGGCGGTCATGCAGCGCGGGCACCAGTTGATGATGCGCTCGGCGCGGTAGATCATGCCGTCGTCGTACATGCGCTTGAACATGGTCTGCACGGCGCGCGAGAGGCCCTCGTCGAGGGTGAACCGCTCGCGGTCCCAGTCCACGCCGTCGCCGATCTTCTTCATCTGCGACGTGATGCGCTCGTGGTAGACGTCCTTCCACTCCCACACCTTGTCCACGAACGCCTCGCGGCCGAGGTCGTGGCGGGACAGGCCCTCCTTGTCGGCGAGCTGGCGCTCCACCACGTTCTGCGTGGAGATGCCGGCGTGGTCGGTGCCGGGGAGGAACAGGGCCTCCTTGCCGCGCATGCGCTCGCGCCGCACCAGCGTGTCGATGAGGGTGTGGTCGAGCGCGTGCCCCAGGTGGAGCTGCCCCGTCACGTTCGGCGGGGGGATCACGATCGCGTAGGGCTCGCGGTCGGAGTCGTCGGCAGCCTTGAACCGGCCGTCGGCTACCCACTTGGCGTAGCGTCGCGCCTCTACCTCTACGGGCGCGTACGTCTTCGGCAGGTGGGTTTCCGGGGCCGGTGTCTGCTCAGCTGCGTCTGTCACCGTTCCAGTCTACGAAGCCGCGCGGTGCGAAGGCGAAGAGGTTTAGCCGGTGTCGCCGAGAACGCTCCGCGCGGCCGAGGCGACGTCGGTCTCCCCGTTCGCGACGGCCTCCGCCAGCGCGTCCGTCACCCGGTAGCGCCGCCGCGTCTCCGCGTCGACGCGGGCGCGGATCTCGGCGGCGGCCCTCTGGCGGCGCTTGAGGGCGAGCCGGTCGCCCTCGGAGAGCCAGTCGCGGTGCTTGCCGATGGCGGCGACGAGGTCGTCGACGCCTTTGGCCTCGGAGGCGACGGTGGTGCAGACGGGCTGGCGCCATTCGCCGGGTTCGCGGCGGACGAGGCTCATCATGGCCTTGAGGTCGCGGACGGTGCCGTCGGCGCCGGGCCGGTCGGCCTTGTTGACGACGTAGACGTCGGCGATCTCCACGACCCCGGCCTTGACGGCCTGGATGCCGTCGCCCATGCCGGGGGCGAGCAGCAGGAGCGTCGTGTCCGCGAGGGAGGCGATCTCGACTTCGGCCTGGCCGACGCCGACGGTCTCGACGATGACGGTGTCGAAGCCGAGCCCTTCGAGGAGGCGCACGCCCGCGGTGGTGGTGGCGGTGAGGCCGCCGAGGTGGCCGCGGGTGGCGATGGAGCGGATGTAGACGCCGGGGTCGAGGGCGTGGTCGGCCATGCGGACGCGGTCGCCGAGGATCGCGCCGCCGGTGAACGGGCTGGACGGGTCGACGGCGAGGACGCCGACGCGCAGGCCCTGCTCGCGCCAGGCGGTGATGAGCGCGGACACGAGCGTGGACTTGCCGACGCCGGGCGAGCCGGTGATGCCGACGATCTGCGCGTCGCCGCCCTTGACGAGCCTGGAGAGCTCGGGGGCGTCGGCGGTGTTGTTCTCCACGACGGTGAGGAGGCGGGCGGTGGCGCGGCGGTCGCCCGCGCGGGCCGCGGCCACGAGGTCGGGGAGCGGCAGGTCGGTGCGGGCCATCAGGCTCCCTTGAGGACGATGGCGTCGCCCTGTCCGCCGCCGCCGCAGAGCCCGGCGGCGCCGAGCTTCCCGGGGGCGAGCTGGCGGGCGAGGGTCTGGGCGAGGCGGGCGCCGGAGGCGCCGATGGGGTGGCCGAGGGCGATGGCGCCGCCGTCGGGGTTGACGCGGTCGGGGTCGGCGCCGAGGGTCTCGGCGGAGGCGAGGACGACGGCGGCGAACGCCTCGTTCATCTCGATGACGTCGAGGTCGGCCACGGAGGCGCCGGCGAGGCCGAGGGCCTTCGCGATGGCGTTGGCGGGCTGGTCGAGCAGGGAGTTGTCGGGTCCGGCGACCGTGGCGTACGCGAGGATCTCGGCGGTCCAGGCCCAGCCGTTGGCCTCGGCGGTGGACTTGCGGGCGAGGACGAGCGCGGAGGCGCCGTCGGAGATCTGGGACGCGGAGGCGGCGGTGATGGTGCCGTTCTCGGTGAACGCGGCGCGCAGCTGCGCGAGGCCCTCGGGGGTGGACTCGGGGCGGACTCCTTCGTCGGCGTCGACGTAGCCCTTGCGGGTCTCGACGGGGGTGATCTCCTCGGCGAGGCGCTCGGCGGCCTTGGCGGCCTTCTGGTGTGACTCGGCGGCGAACGCGTCCTGGGCCTCGCGGGTGATGCCGCGGCCCTTGAGGTGGCGTTCGGTGGACTCGCCCATGGAGATGCCGTCGTAGGCGTCGGTGAGGCCGTCGTGGGCGAGGTGGTCGAGGAGCACGGCGTCGCCGTACTTGAAGCCGCGGCGCGAGCCGGGCAGCAGGTGCGGGGCGCGGCTCATGGACTCCATGCCCCCGGCGACGACCACGTCGGCGGCGCCGCCGCGCAGGATCTGGTCGGCGAGGCCGACGGCGGTGAGCCCCGAGAGGCACACCTTGTTGATCGACAGGGCGGGCACGCGCATGGGGAGCCCGGCGGCGACGGCGGCCTGGCGGGCGGGGTTCTGGCCGCACCCCGCGGACAGGACCTGTCCGAGGAGGACCTGGTCGACCAGGTCGGGACTGACGCCGGCGCGTTCGATGGCGGCTCGGATCGCGGTCCCGGCCAGGTCGGTGGCCGGGATGTCGGCGAGCGCCCCGTTGAAGCGCCCGATGGGTGTCCGGGCGGCGGCGAGGATGACGGTGCTGTCGTTCATGGCGGACCTCCGTTGGTCGATTCGCTCGATACGCTCGATCGTATGACTTACACGGACGGAATCGGATTGCGGCGCATCGATCACGTGGGCATCGCGGTCCCCGACCTCGACGCGGCCCTGGAATGGTACGAGGGCGCACTGGGGGGCCGGGCGGTGCACCGGGAGGTCAACGAGGCGCAGGGCGTCGTGGAGGTCATGGTCGCGTGGCCCGAGGGGGGCGCGCAGGTGCAGCTGCTCGCGCCGCTGACGCCGGAGTCGACGATCGCGAAGTTCCTGGGGGCCAAGGGCCCCGGGCTCCAGCAGCTGGCGTTCACCGTCGAGGACGTGGAGAAGGCGGCGGCGGTGCTGCGCGCGAGGGGCGCGCGGCTGCTGTACGACGAGCCGCGCGAGGGCACCGCGGGGTCGCGGATCAACTTCGTGCACCCGAAGGACGCGGGCGGCGTCCTGGTCGAACTGGTCGAACCCGCTTAGGGCCCTTGCAGGTCAGGCACCCGCATCACGGATAGTGTCGGATAGATGACGCCATTCGGGTGATACCTGGAGGACACCGAAACTTCACCGTCTTCGACATCCGTGTCGTTCCAAGGGATTCGCCCGATTTGCGGCTAGTGTTGCGGGTGGTTCGACCTCCACAAACCCCTGACCTTGCTGTCGACATTCGCAGTCGCGTCTGCAAGTATTGGTCCATGTCGCAGCAGCCCTCCAGCAGTACCTTTTTCGACAACGACCAATCGGTGCCGGAGTTCCCCGTGCAGTTGCGGGGGTACGACCGTCACCAAGTGGATGACTTCATCCAGAAGAACATCGCCAAGCTGACGCAGACCGAGCAGCAGCGGACCGAGGCCGAGCAGCGGATGACCGACGCGCAGCGTCGCCTGCGCCAGGCCGAGCAGCGCATCCAGGGTCTTGAGCAGCGCCTCTCCGAGCAGCAGAAGCAGCTTGAGGAGAACACGCGCCCGACCCTGTCCGGTCTTGGCACGCGCGTCGAGCAGATCCTGCGCCTGGCCGAAGAGCAGGCCAACGAGCACCGCGCCGAGGCGAAGCGCGAGACCGAGGGCATCCTCTCGGCCGCCCGCCTGGAGTCCCGCGAGATCACCGACGCCGCCCGCGGCGAGGCCGGCTCCCTGAAGCAGAACGCCGAGCGCGAGGCCAACGCCCTCCGCACCCAGGTGGAGCGCGAGGTCGCGGAGCTGCGGACCAACGCCCGCCGCGAATGCGAGACCCTCCGCGCCGACGCCGAGCGCGAGACCAAGCAGCTGCGCACCGCGACCGGCCACGAGGTCGCCGAGCTCAAGGCGTCCGTCGAGCGCGAGGTCGCGACCCTCCGCGCCACGGCGGACCGCGAGATCACCCAGCTGCGCGCCAAGGCCGCCCGCGAGGCCGAGGAGAAGCGCGCCGAGGCCGCGAAGCTCTTCGCCGAGGCGAAGGAGAAGCGCGACAAGGACCTCCAGGCCCTCGACCTCGAACTGGCCGAGCGCAAGGAGAAGGCCGAGCGCGAGGAGTCGGAGCGCCACACGCGCGCCGTCGCCGAGACGCAGAAGCTCGTCTCCGACGCCGAGAACCGCGCCCGCGACGCCGAGGAGCGCGCGAAGTCCGCGGAGACCCGCGGCGAGGAGAAGCGGTCCGAGGCCGACAAGTACGCCGAGGACACCACGTCCAAGGCGAAGAAGGACGCGAACAAGCTCGTCACGGACGCCAAGTCCGAGGCCGAGCGGCTGCTCGCCGACGCCAAGTCCGACGCGGAACGGGTCACCAAGGACGCCGAGACCAAGGTGTCCGAGCTCACCGCGAAGCGCGACCAGGTGCAGGAGACCCTGCGGAACCTCAGCGGTCTGGTCAGCGGCGCCCTCGGCGGGGCGCTCGGGCAGCAGGACGGCGACAAGTAGAAAAACCCGACGAACAAGTAAACCTGGCGAATCCGCGTTACCGTCGAGACCTACGACAGTGAAGAATGATCGTAGGCGTAGGTCGACGGTGGAGGAACCACAGCTCGGCCGCGTCCCGTCACATCCGGTCCCTGTCCGGAGGTGGCGGGACGCGGCTTACGTGAGGATGAGGGCATGGCGCGTGAAGACAGACTCGACGATTCCGAACTCCTGACCGGCTTCGATGAGGGCGGACCCATCGACCGGGGGTTCGAGACGGCCCTGCGCGGCTACGACAAGCGGCAGGTGGACCGGTACCTCCAGCAGATGCAGCTCCAGATGGACACATTGGCGGGGGAACGCGCCGAGGCGCTCGCGCAGATCGACCGGCTCGTGGTCCAGATCCAGCAGTTGCAGGCGCAGATCCAGGAGCTGCGGCGCCGCAGCGCCGCGGGCGACAACGCCTCCTACCGCCACCTCGGCGTGCGCATCGAGCACATGCTCACCCTCGCCGAGGAGCAGGCCGAGGAGATCAAGGCCAACGCGCACGCCCAGACCCAGCACCTGCACCAGCGCGCCGACCAGCGCCTGCGCGAAGCCGAAGCGCAGATCGAGCAGGCCCGCAAGGACTTCGAGACCACGCTGAAGGCCCGCCGCGCCGCCGCCGAGAAGGCCGAGGCCGACCGCCGCGCGATCATCGACGCCGAGATCAACAAGCGGGCCCGCGAGGCCCAGTCCATGGTCGACCAGGCGAAGGAGCGCGCCGCCGCCCTCGTCGCCGAGGCCGAGCAGGACGCCGAGAACAAGCGGGCCGCCGCTGACGAGCAGACCCGGCAGCTGGTCGCTCACGTCGAACGCCTCCGCACCGAGGCCCAGCAGCTCAAGGACGACGCCGCCCTCGCCTCCGAGCAGGCCGTCGCCGAGGCCCGCGAGAAGGCCGACCGGATCGCCGCCGAGGCCGACGCCGAGGCCGAGCGCAAGCGCGCCGAGCACGAGGCGGAACTGCGGGACCTGCGCACCGAGGCCGTCGAGAACCTGGAGCGGTTCAAGCAGGAGACCGAGACCTTCGCGCAGACCGTCCGCACCGAGGCCGAGAACGAGTCCACGCGACTGCGCGCCGAGGCCGCCGACAACGCGACCCTCACCCGCACCGAGGCCGCCGACGAGGCCAAGCGGCTCCGCCAGGAGGCCCAGCGCCGCGTCGAGGAGGCCGAGACCGAGGCCCAGCGCGTCACCGCCGAGACCGAGGAGAAGGTCGCCGCCCTCGCCGCCGAGGCCGACGAGGCCGCCCGCGTCCAGCGCGAGACCGCCGAGGCCGAGGCCCTGCGCCTCACCGAGGACACCGAGCGCACCACCCAGCGCCTGCGCGACGAGGCCGCCGACGCGAGCCGCCAGGAGCGCGAGGCCGCCGAGACCGCCGCCCGCCGCCTCACCGAGGAGACCGCCGCCGAGACCGAGCGCCTCCGCGGCCAGGCCGCCGCCGAGGCCGACCGGATCACCGCCGACGCCGCCGCCGAGGCCGCCCGCATCCGCGAGCACGCCGACCAGGCGAAGGTCGAGGCCGAAGCCGACGTCGAGCGCGCCCGCACCGAGCTCGCCGAGATCGAGGCCGAGCGCGAGCGGCTCGTCGCCGACGCCAAGGCCGCGGCCGCGCAGATCCTCGACGACGCGAACCTCGAAGCGGAGCAGGTCCGCAGCGACCGCGACCAGTACGTCACGGAGGCCGAGAAGAAGGCCGACAACGCCAAGCGCCGCGCCGAGGAGCTCTCCAAGTCCGCCAAGCAGACCGCGCGGCGCGACTCCGAGGCGATCCTCTCCACCGCCCGCGCCCAGGCCAAGAAGCTCGTCGAGGAGGCCCGCGCGGGCCGCACCGAGGAGCCCGCCGCCCAGGACGCGCCGGTGAACAAGCCCGCCGCGAACAACAGCCGCAAGCGCCCGCAGAACGGCGGCAAGCAGGCCAGCAGCAGCGAGGCCGCCGAGAAGGTCTCCTCCTCGTAAGGAAGCGAACGGAAGGGCCCCGCACCGGATCGGTGCGGGGCCCTCCTGCTACCGAGGGGAGCCTCGGTCCCTAACTGGTGGAAGCCTTCTCGGGCTCCTTGGCGTCGGGTTTCTCCGCCCGCTTGGCCTCGCCCGAACCCCCTGGGGTGATCCCCACGAGCGGGACGTTGCCGCCCCCGGTGGCGCGCTTCTTGTTCCACACGTCGAACAGGACCGCGGCCAGCACGACCAGGCCCAGGATGACCTGGACCGTGTCGGTCGCGATGCCCAGCACGGTCATGCCCTGGTTCATGATGCCCATGACCAGACCGCCGATGACGGCGCCGATGATGGTGCCCACGCCGCCGGTGACCGACGCGCCGCCGATGAACGACGAGGCGATGGCCGACAGCTCCAGCGTGTTGCCCGCGCCCGGCGTCGCCGAGTGCAGGCGCGCGGTCACGATGACGCCGGCCAGGCCGGCCATCGCGCCCATGATCACGAACACCCAGAACGTCGTCTGCTTGGTCTTCACACCGGAGAGCAGCGCGGCCTTCTCGTTGCCGCCGCCCGCGTAGATGTGGCGGCCGAACACGGTGCGGTTCGCGATGAACGTGAACAGCAGCACCAGCGCCAGCAGGATCCAGCCGATGATCGGCAGGCCCTTGTACGAGTAGAACGTGTACGCGGCCACGATGATGACCGCCGCGACGACGACCGTCTTGACGAGCCACCCGATCTGCGAGGAGCCGACGATCCCGGCCTTGTTCTGGCGGGCGCGCCCGCGCACCTGGAAGAACACCCACAGGACCGCGCCCAGCAGGCCCAGCACCAGGGTCGGGACGCGCAGCTCCACGCCGCCGACGTCGTACCCGGAGGCGAGCGTGTTGAACGTGCCCGTGGTGCCGATGGTCTCGGCGTCCAGGACCTTCAGGGTCAGGCCGCGGAAGATGAGCATGCCCGCGAGCGTCACGATGAACGCCGGGATGCGCACGTACGCGATCCAGAACGCCTGCCAGACGCCGATGAGGGCGCCGATGCCGATGGCGAACAGGACCGCCGCCCACCACGGCCAGTCCCAGTGCGACAGCGCGATCGCCGACATGGCGCCGCTGAACGCGAGGACCGAGCCCACCGACAGGTCGATGTGGCCGTTGACGATCACCAGCATCATGCCGATCGCGAGGATCAGGATGTACGAGTTCTGGAGGATCGCGTTGGTCAGGTTCTGCGCCGTGATGAAGTTCTGGTTCTGGATCGCCACGGAGAGCACCTGGAACAGGATCATGATCAGCACGAGCGCGATGATCATGCCGTAGGCGCGCAGGTTGATGTTGCGCAGCGCGCCGAGCAGGCTCGGACGCGGCTTGGTCTGGACGGTGGTCATTGGCGTTGCTCTTCTCCCCCGCTGGCGGTCTCAAGGGTCATGAGGCGCATCAGCTCTTCCTGTGTGGCATGTTCCCGGTCCACCTGACCGGTGATGTGCCCGGCGCTCATCGCGTAGATGCGGTCGCACATCCCGAGCAGCTCGGGCAGTTCGGAGGAGATCATGAGGACCCCCTTGCCCTGGTCGACCAGCTGGTGGATCAGCTCGTAGATCTCGTACTTCGCGCCGACGTCGATGCCCCGCGTCGGCTCGTCGAGGATGAGCAGCTCGGGTTCGGTGAACACCCACTTGCCGAGCACGATCTTCTGCTGGTTGCCGCCGGAGAGGTTCCCGGCGAGCGAGTGGACCGACGGCGCCTTGACCCCGAACTCCTTGCGGAGCCGCTCGGAGACCGAGTCGACGCGGTCCTGGTCCACGACCCCGCGCTTAGAGAGCTTGTGGAGGCCGGGGAGGGTGAAGTTCTCGCGCAGGTCGTAGTCGAGGTGCAGGCCGTAGTGCTTGCGGTCCTCGGTGGCGTACGCCAGACCCGCCTCGATGGCCTCGGGGACGTTCCGCAGCTGGAGCGCCTTCCCGTCCATGGACGCGGTGCCGGAGATGTTCGACCCCCAGCTGCGGCCGAACAGGCTCATGGCGAACTCGGTGCGGCCCGCGCCCATGATCCCGGCCAGGCCCACGATCTCGCCGCGGGCGACGTTCAGGGCCGCCCCGTTGACGATGACGCGCTGGCGCTGGTCGGGGTGGTGGACCGTCCAGTCGTTCACCTCGAAGAAGACCTTGCCGATCTTCGGCTCGTGCGGCGGGAACAGGTGCTCCAGGTCGCGGCCGACCATGGCCTTGATGAGCCGGTCCTGGGTCACGGCGTCGGCCGCGGTGTCGAGCGTCTCGATCGACTGGCCGTCGCGCAGCACGGTGATGCGGTCGGCGACCGCCAGCACCTCGCCCAGCTTGTGGGAGATGATGATGCTGGTGACGCCCTCCTCGCGGAGCTGCCGGAGCAGGTCGAGGAGGTTGTCGGAGTCGGTGTCGTTCAGGGCCGCGGTGGGCTCGTCGAGGATGAGCAGCTTGACGTCCTTGGAGAGCGCCTTCGCGATCTCGACGAGCTGCTGCTTGCCGACGCCGATCTTCTCGACCAGCGTGGCCGGGCTGTCCTGGAGGCCGACCTGCGCCATGAGGCGGGCGGCCTCGGCGTTGGTGCGGTCCCAGGAGATGACGCCGCGCTTCTTCTGCTCGTTGCCGAGGAAGATGTTCTCGGCGATGGACAGCTCGCCGACCAGGGCGAGCTCCTGGTGGATGATCACCACGCCGGAGGCTTCGGAGTCGCGGATGTTGCGGAACTCGGCGGGCTTGCCGTCGAACTCGATCTCACCCTCGAAGTCCCCGTGCGGGTACACGCCCGACAGGACCTTCATCAGAGTGGACTTGCCGGCGCCGTTCTCGCCGACGAGTGCGTGGATCGTGCCCCGCTTGACCCCCAATTCGACCCCGGACAGTGCGAGCACGCCCGGGAACCGCTTGGTGATCCCCCGCATTCGGAGGATGTCTTCAGACATTGATTCGTCCTAATTGGAGAATTGGACTGCTCTGGGGAGAGGTTCGGGGGCGCCCGGGCGGGCGGGGCGCCCCCGAGAGGAAGGGTCTCGCGGGTCGGCTAGGCCAGGTCGGCTTCGTCGATGTAGCCCGAGTCGATGAGCTCGGCCTGGTAGTTCGTCGCGTCGACGCTCACCGGCTCCAGCAGGTACGCGGGGACGACGTGGTCGCCGTTGTCGTACGTGGTCTCGTCGTTGACCTCGGGCTCCTTGTCGTCCAGGACGGCCACGACCATGTCGACGGTGACGTCGGCGAGGGCGCGGGTGTCCTTGTAGACGGTCATCGCCTGGGTGCCCGCGACGATGTACTTCACGGAGTCGACCTCGGCGTCCTGGCCGGTCACGATCGGCATGGTGGTGTAGCCCTGGCCGTCGAGCGCGGCGATGATCCCGCGGCTGATGCCGTCGTAGGGCGCCAGCACGGCGTCGACCTTCTGGCCGGCGGTGTAGAACGAGGTGAGGATGGTCTCCATGCGGTCCTGGGCGACGGCGCCGTCCCAGTTCTCGGTGGCGACCTGCTCCAGGTCGGTCTGGCCCGAGAGGACGACGAGCTGGCCGCCGTCGATGTAGGGCTGGAGGACCTCCATCGCACCGCCGAAGAAGTACTTGGTGTTGTTATCGGTCAACGCGCCCGCGAACAGCTCGATGTTGAACGGACCGGCCTCGCCCGCGGCCAGGCCCAGCTTCTCGGCGATGTAGGTGCCCTGGAGCGTGCCGACCTTGGTGTTGTCGAAGCTCGCGTAGTAGTCGACGTCCGGGGTGTCCAGGATGAGGCGGTCGTAGGCGATGACGGTGACGTCCGCCTCCTTCGCCTGGGCCAGGACGCCGTTCAGGGACTTGTTGTCGATCGCGGCGATGACCAGCACGTTGACGCCCTGGCCCACCATGGTCTCGATCTGGGAGACCTGGTCGGCGGCCACGTCGTTCGCGTACTGGAGGCTCACCTCGTAGCCCTGGTCTTCGAACGAGGCCTTCAGGTTGTCGCCGTCCAGGATCCAGCGCTCGGAGGTCTTCGTGGGCATCGCGATGCCGACCTTCTTGCCAGCGCTCGAACCCGAGTCGCCGTCCTCGGAGGCGCAGGCGGAGGCTACGAGGGCCACGGCGGCGGCACCGATGGATCCGGTAAGCAGGTGGCGTCGGTTGACGTTCATCTGTTAGTACTCCTTCGTACCGGGCGCTGCCGGGGCATGACCGACGTCGCCCTGGGGTCAAGACGGATTCGATAGTTCAACGTTTTTCCACAACCGTCAACAGCGGATGCGTCTCGTGTCCGAATCGTTGCTTTTCCAGTTCACCGAATTCCGACACTCGCTCCCCACAGGGCACATCGGACTCCGGCCGCTCTTGAGAATATGACCGTGAGTACCGGTGTGGTCACCCTTTCGTGCCACATCCGTATGGCCGACTACCGCTCGACCGATCGGATGGGATAGCCTCACATTTAGTGCCAAATCACGACACCGATCAGCGGACCCCCTGAGGAGGTGAGGATGTCGAGCACCCAGACCGTCGGACCCGCCGCCGTGGACCGTTTACTGCACCGGGACGCGGTGTGCAGCGTCTTCAGCGGCACCGTTGCGGCCGACCCCGCCGACCTCCTGTGCGTGACCGTCGCGCATGAGCGCGTCGACGGCTCCCGGCGCGAAGTCTTCCTCGAATGGGCCGCGAAGCTCACCGGCCTCCCCGCCCATCCCCATCTGTCCCCCAGCTCGGCCGTCGGCCTGACGGAGAACGGCCGCCCGTACCTCGCGGTGGGCACGGCGCGCCGCACCCTCGCCGACCTCCTCGCCGAACAGGGGCCCATGCCCCCGGGGCAGGTGCGCGCCCTCGGCGTGGCCTTGAGCGACGCCGTCGCGGTGTACCACCGCGCGGGCCTCATCCACGGCGCGATCCAGCCCTCGCACATCCTCGCCGGCTCCGGGCACCACCTCCAGCTCACCGCCTACGACGTCACCGCCCCCGTCCTGGCGGCCCCCCTCCCCCCCTCCCCCTACACCGCCCCCGAGCACCTCGACGCCGCCGTGGCGGGCGAGGTCGCCGCCAGTCCCGCCGGTGACGTGTACGCGCTCGCCACCGTCCTCTACGCCGCCCTCGGCGGGCGGCTGCCGTGGGTTCGCCACGCCCGCGAGGACGCCGCCGACCCGCTGCTGCGCGCCGCCCCCGTGCCGCACGTGCCCGGCGTCGTCTCGGACCTCACCGACCTCATCGGGGCCGCCCTCAGCCCCGACCCCCGGCGGCGCCCCACTGCCGACGTCTTCCGCGAGCACCTGACCCGCATCGCCCTCGGCGGCCCGCTCGCCCCCGGTCCGCGCCCCGACTCAGTCGCGGCGGGCCTCCTCCCTCGGCGCGGGCTGCGCCCCGTGACCGTGGCGGTCTCGACCGAGCTGGCGCCGTACCGGCCCGGCCGCGAGCGGGTGGGCCTGCGCCCGCGCCTGCGGTCGATCGCCACCGCCACCGCCGGCATCGCCCTGACGGGAGCGCTCCTCGGCGGGGCCGCCCTCGCGACCTATGCTGCGACCAATCCGGAGAGCACCGGCACCGTCTGCACCGATCCGGCCGTGCTCGGCATGCGCATCAGCGAGCAGTTGGACGACGGCGAAGTGGTGGAGAGCTGGTGCGCCGACGGCGGCGGCTATGTCGCGGCCACAGTGGACTATCCGGGAGGGTCGGGCGGCGACGGCGAGGGCTCGACCGAGCGCCGCGTCTGGCGCATCGAGGGCGAGGACCTCGTGGCCGTCACCGGCTGCACCGACACCGCGATGCCCCCCAGCATCATCGAGTTCCTCGAATGCGTCTGAGCCCGGCGGCGGGTCCGCGGGCCTGAGGCCCGGGGCCGCGCGGCGGCTCCGTTCGCGCTGGATCGGTTGGGGCCGTTCGCGATCGGTCCGCGTCCGGGGTTCGTCATGTCCTGCCTCCTCCGTTCGGTCCGGCGGGTTCCGCCGGGCGTGGAGGCAATGGTGCAGGGGTGAACCTGAAGGGGACCTGAAGCCGCCTGAAGGCCGCTTCAGGTCCCGTGTAGAGCGTGAGGGTCAGTCCCGTTCGGGCTTCGGCAGGAAGCCGCCGAAAGCGGCGACGGTCTTGTCCGCGTAGGCGGAGGTGTCGCCGCGCTCCATCGGTCCGTCCCAAGTGGTCGGCAGCGGGCCGTGGTCGGGGAGGATGCGGGACACGATGCGGTCCAACGCCTCCTCGGCCTTGCCGACCCAGAGGTGGCCGCCGCCGGGGATCTCCACGACCTCGGCCTGCGGCACGGCGGCGAAGCGCTGCTTCGCCTCCGGGTACTGGAGGTAGTCGTCCTGCTCGGGGATGAGCGCGAGGAGTGGGCGGCCGTCCTCGGCCCACCGCTCCAGGTCCTCCTCCTTGGAGTACCGCAGGGGCGGGGAGAGGAGCACCGCGCCCTCGACGCCCGGCTCCAGGCCGTACTTGAGGGCCAGGTCGGTGCCGAAGGACCACCCGACCAGCCACAGCCGCGGCAGCTCCGCGAACTCGGCGTGCTCGACCGCGGCGGCGAGGTCGAAGCGCTCGCCCACGCCGTGGTCGAACGCGCCCTGGCTCTTCCCCTGCTGCGACTCGGTGCCGCGCGTGTTGAAGCGCAGCACCGCGATGTCGGCGAGCGCGGGGAGGCGCCAGGCGGCCTTGCGGAAGACGTGCGAGTCCATCATGCCGCCGTGGGTGGGCAGCGGGTGGACGCACACGATGGTCGCCACTGGCTCGCGGTCGGCGGGCAGGGCGAGTTCGCCGACGAGTTCGAGCCCGTCGGCGGTGTGGAGCGTGAGCGCCTCGCGTCTGGCGGGGAGCATGCTCGCGGATCTGATGACAGCCACGCCGGAATTATCCCCGCCGCGGCGGGTGCGGGGCCACCCGCTGTGTCGCACCACTCGCCGCGCCGGGCCGACCATCCCGAGCCCCCACCCTCCCGGGGGAAAGGTAGGTCCCAGATTCGCCCGCGGGTCCGACAAGAACCGGCCCCGGCGGCCCAAGTGTCACCCGATCGGGGTCAGATCGGGTGGTCCGACCAGGCGCAACCCTCCCGGCCCCGATCGGGGTCAGCGCCAGCGGCCGGGCATGCGGCGGTCGCGGGCGTTCCAGCAGCCGGTGTGCCAGTGGCGGCGGTCGTCGCCGTCGCCGTCGTCGGCCCACGCGACGACGTGCGGTGTGCCCGGCTGGATCTCAAGGTCGCAGCCGGGGCACCGGTAGACCTTCTCGGCGCCCGCGCCGGGGATGCGGCGCACGCGGACGGGCCCGCCCGGACCCTCGACGAGGCTCGGGTCCTGGGCGCCGGAGGTCGGCCGCCGGGGTGACTCCCGGCGGCGGTTCTTTCGGGGCACGGTCTAAGCGGGTTTGGCGTCGTCTTCGGTCGCCGTCGCCGCGGCCGTCGCCTCAGCGGCGGCGGCCTCGCGCGCGACGCGCTCGTTGAGCCGTCTGACGTGCTTGTTCATCCCTCGGATGAGGAAGATCGTCACGACGACGAGGAAGACGGTCACGAACAGCCCGAGCGGCCCGGCCATCGCCTGGTCGCGTTCCGGCCCGAACTCTTGTGCCAGGATCTCGATTCCCACGGTCCAACCGTATCCCGGCCGCTCAGCCCTCGTTCAGGGCCGGGAGCCTCCAGTCGACCGGCTCACCGCCCTGCTCGGCGAGCAGCTCGTTGACGCGGCTGAACGGCTTGGAGCCGAAGAAGCCCCGGCGGGCGCTCAGCGGGGACGGGTGCGCGGACTCGATCGAGGGGATCGGGCCGAGGAGGTCCTTGAGCTTGCGGGCGTCGGCGCCCCAGAGGACGGCGACGGCGGGGCCGCCGCGCTCGGCGAGGGACTTGATGGCCTGCTCGGTGACGGACTCCCAGCCCTTGCCGCGGTGCGAGGCCGGGGTGCCGGGCGCGACGGACAGGGAGCGGTTGAGCAGCAGGACGCCCTGGTCGGCCCAGGGGGTGAGGTCGCCGTTGGCGGGGAGGGGGTGGCCGAGGTCGTCGCGGTACTCGTTGAAGATGTTGACGAGGCTCTTGGGGAGGGGGCGCACGTCGGGGGCGACGGCGAAGGACAGGCCGATGGCGTGCCCGGGGGTCGGGTAGGGGTCCTGTCCGACGATGATGACCTTGACGTCGTCGAAGGGCTGCTGGAAGGCGCGGAGGATGTTCTCGGAGGCCGGGAGGTACTTGCGGCCTTCGGCGACTTCGTTGCGGAGGAACTCCCCCATTTTGGCGACGTCGTCGGCGACGGGGGCGAGGGCCTTGGCCCAGCCGGGTTCCATGAGTTCGTCGAGTGTTTTCGTCATGCCTCAGATGCTAGGACCCTCCACCGACACGAAGTACCCCGCGTCGCGCAGGGCCGCAACGATTTCGGTCGCGTGTTCGGAACCGCGGGTCTCGATCGAGAGGTCCACGGAGACCTCGCCGACGCCCAGGCGCGGGTCGGAGCGCCGGTGGTAGACGTCGACTATGTTGCCGCCGTAGCGGCCCACGAGGCGCAGGACCGTCGCGAGGGCGCCGGGGCGGTCAGCGCAGCGCAGGCTCGCGCGCATGAACCGGCCGGAGGCGCCGAGGCCGTGTTCGATGAGGCGCATCAGCAGGAGCGGGTCGATGTTGCCGCCGGAGAGGACGGCGACGCACGGCTCGTCGTAGGCCACGGAGTAGTTGAGGAGCGCGGCGTAGGCGGTGGCCCCGGCGGGCTCGACCACGAGCTTGTTGCGTTCGAGGAGCGACAGGAGCGCGCGGCTGATGTCCTCCTCGGTGACGGTGACGATCTCGTCGACGAGGCGTTCGACGTGGGCGAACGGCACGTCGCCGGGGCGCCCGACCGCGATGCCGTCGGCGATGGTGTGCATCTTGTCGAGCTTCACGGGGCGCCCGGCGGCGAGGGACGTCGGGTATGAGGCGGCGCCTTCGGCTTGGACGCCGATGATGCGGATGCCGGGCTTGAGCTGCTTGGCCGCGGCGGCGATCCCGGCGATGAGCCCGCCGCCGCCAACGGAGGTGACGATGGTGGCGGTCTCGGGGAGCTGTTCGAGGACCTCCAGGGCGATGGTGCCCTGCCCGGCGACGATGTCGCGGTGGTCGAAGGGGTGGATGAGTGTCGCGCCGGTCTCCTCGGCGAAGCGGTGCGCCGATTCGAGGGCGTCGTCCACGGTGAGGCCGCCGAGGACGACCTGGGCCCCGTACCCCTTGGTGGCGGCGACCTTCGGGAGCGGCGCGGCCTCCGGCATGAACACCGTGGAGCGGATGCCGAGGGTCGAGGCGGCGAGCGCGACGCCTTGGGCGTGGTTGCCCGCGGAGGCGGCGACGACGCCGTGTCGGCGCTCGTCCTCGCTGAGTCCGGAGACGCGCATGTAGGCGCCGCGGATCTTGAACGATCCGGCTCGCTGGAGGTTCTCGCACTTGAGGTGGACCCCGTCGAGGACCGGGTCGCGGGAGGGTTCCAGCGGGGTGCGCCGGACGATCCCGGCGAGCGCGTCCGCGGCTTTGCGGACGTCGGTAAGGGTCACGAGCTCCGTCACGCCTCGATCGTAGTGCCCGCGGTGCGGACGGTGTCCGCACATGGTTCCGGGGCCGGTTCCGTGCTTCTCCCGAACGCCCCGAAAACGGTTGCCAGCGACCGAAATGTCGATTCCGATCCCTCTTGGGCGGTCTCATTCGGGGATCGAAACCCCAGGTCGCACGCGTGGTGAATCGGACTGCACCTCCCGTGACCGCACTACTGAAACAGCGGGTGACCCCCGTTACCCAGGGAGACCGGAAGGCTTAAGCTACGAGCAGTCATACCGTAACCGTGGCGAAGCTCGCGGGACACGTACCGGCCGCCCGCCCAGCGCCGCCGCACCACTGCGCCGCCCGACCGCGCCGCGGGACCGCGGCGCCCCGACCCGCCTTGTCCATCCCCTTGAAACCCTGGAGTCAACGGTGACTGCTGTCACGCTGAAGAACGTGTCGAAGGTGTTCCCCGGCGACACCCTGGCCGTGGACTCGCTGAGCATGGAGGTCAACCACGGCGAGTTCCTCGTCCTGCTCGGCCCCTCCGGCTGCGGCAAGTCCACCGTGCTCCGCATGGTCGCCGGCCTGGAGACGCCCTCGGACGGCGAGATCCTCCTCGACGGCGAGTACGCGAACGACCTGCCCCCGCGTGAACGCAACGCCGCCATGATCTTCCAGACCTTCGCGCTCTACCCGCACATGACCGTCGGCGACAACATCGGGTTCCCCCTCAAGCTCGGGAAGGGCAACGGGGCCCAGTCCGTGCCCGACGCCGTCGGCGACATGGCCGGGGCCCTGGGCATCTCGGACCTGGTGGACCGCAAGCCGAGCCAGCTCTCCGGCGGCCAGCAGCAGCGCGTCGCGATGGGCCGGGCCCTGGTGCGCCGCCCCAAGCTGTTCCTCATGGACGAGCCGCTGTCCAACCTGGACGTGGGCCTGCGCGCGGAGCTGCGCACGGAGATCTCCTCGCTGGTGCGCCGCCACGACGCGACCACCCTGTACGTCACGCACGACCAGACCGAGGCCCTGACGATGGCCGACCGGGTCGCGGTCATGCGCAAGGGCGTCCTCCAGGACGTGGGCACCCCCGACGAGGTGTACGAGCGGCCCGCGACCATGTACGTGGCGGCGTTCCTCGGCACCCCGCGCATGAACCTCCTCGAAGCGCGCGTGAACGTCTTCCTCGACCGGTACGTGGCGCTGGACTTCGGCGACCAGGAGCTGCGCCTGCCATGGCACGACCTGCGCGGGCGGGCCGTGGCCCGGTACCACGGGGAGAACATCGTCGTCGGGATGCGCGCGGAGGCGCTCGCGCCGGTCGCCGAAGGGCACCCGGGCCAGTCGATCCAGGGCCGCGTCCGCTTCTACGAGCACCACGGCCACGAGACGCTCGTGTTCCTCGACATCGGCGCGACGGCGGTCGTCCCCGACGGCATCGGCGACAAGCCGGACCTGGCGCGCTCGGGCTCCAAGCCGCGGCGGCGCCTCGGCGGCCTGTTCTCCGGCTTCGGGCAGGCCCCGGCCGAGCGCCGCGGCGACCACGACTCGGGCCCCATCCGCAAGCCCGCGGACCTCGTGTTCCGCCTCCCTCCGCACATCCCGGTGTCCGCGGGGCAGCCGATCACCGTGGCCGTCCACATGGACGCGCTGCACTACTTCGACAAGTACGGCAAGCGGATCGACGTCGGCTGGACCCAGCGCGCGTAGGAACGCCGAAGGGGCCCTCCGCGGAGGGCCCCCGTTCGTGCAAGCGGCTAACCGAGGAACTTCTCGGCCTCGACGATCTTGACGGAGATCTCGATCTCCTTGGGGGTCTTGTAGACGACGGTCTCGCCGATCTTGTGGCCCAGGATCGCGGCGCCGAGCGCGGAGTCCGGGCTGTACACCGTGAGGTCGGTGGTGGCGCTGATCTCGCGGGAGCCGAGGAGGAACTTCTCGGTGTCGTCGGGGTCGCCGTCGAACGCGATGGTGACGACGGTGCCGATCTGGATCTCGTCGGAGTCCTTGGCCTCGCCGACCTTCGCGTTGCGCAGCAGGTCTTCGAGCTGGCGGATGCGGCCCTCCTGCTTGCCCTGCTCGTCGCGGGCGGCGTGGTACCCGCCGTTCTCCTTGAGGTCGCCCTCCTCGCGGCGGGCGTTGATCTCCGCGGCCATGAGGGGTCGGTTCGCGACGAGCTCGTCCAGCTCGTCCTTGAGGCGGTCGTAGGCCTCCTGGGTCAGCCAGGTGCCCTGGTTAGCGTCGGTAGCCATGTGTTCTCAATCCTCCGATTAGTGCGATCCGTAGTGCGGGTCCCGCCTCAGCGCGCCGCGTGCCGGGCGCGGGCCCCGGATAGCGAAAGGCCCGCCGACCGGAATGCGGTGCGACGGGCCGGAAGTCTGTGTTCAGTCGGCCTGCCAGCACCTCAGTACTTCACCGGTGTTGACGTCGCCCTCCACCGGGAGGACGTAGGTCATCTCCACGCGGGTGGAGCCGTCGGCCGGGACCTCCACCTCGGCGTAGCCGATCTCTGCTCCGGCGAGGTCGCGGGAGCGGACGGCGCACGTGGCGCCCTCGCCCGCGGGCTTGTAGACCTCGAACGTGACGGCGACCTGGCCGGCGACCGAGTCGTCGTAGGCGAGGAGGCGCTCGGAGACCTCGTCCTGGCCGTACGACTCCATGAGGAGCCACGCGGCGACGACGCCCGCGGCGACCACGCCGACGGTGAAGGCGGCGGTCACTCCGGGGCGGCGCTTGGAGGGTTCGCGGCGGTGACCGTAGCGACCGTCGGGGAAGGACACTGGGGCCGTTTCCGGCACGCGTCCGTCCGTGGTCTGCGTCTCAGTCATTGGCGCGGCTTTCCTTCGCGATCAGCGGCTTCGCCGCCGGGAGTCCGGATTCCGGGAGAAACCGGGAAGCATTGATTATCGAGTATCGTTGCACAGAATGCCGGAGCCGACAACTACCGCGGTGCGCGAGTCGGTCCGAGCGATGAGGATCCCTGTCTCCCAGCCAGCGAGGTCGACTGCTGTGACGAACCGAAGCACCCTGCGTCTGATGTGCGTGCACGCCCACCCCGACGACGAGTCGAGCAAGGGCGCTGGGACGATGGCGCGCTACGTGCGCGAAGGCATCGAGGTCCTGGTGGTCACGTGTACCGGAGGCGAGCGCGGCGACGTCCTCAACCCGAAGATGGACCGCCCCGAGATCCAGGAGAACCTCCCCCGCGTGCGCAGCGAGGAGATGGCCCGCGCCCGCGAGATCCTGGGCGTGGAGCAGCACTGGCTCGGGTTCACCGACTCGGGCCTGCCCGACGGGTGGCTCCCCGACTCCGGGATCGCGCTCCCCGAGGACGCGTTCTACCTGGTGCCCACCGAGGAGGCGGCCGCGCCGCTGGTCGAGGTCATGCGCTCGTTTCGGCCCCACGTCGTCACCACGTACGACGAGGAGGGCGGCTACCCGCACCCCGACCACGTCAAGACCCACGAGATCTCCGTCGCGGCCTTCGACGCCGCCGGGGATCCCGGGCGCTACACCGACCGCGGCGAGCCGTGGCAGCCGCTGAAGCTGTACTACAACCACGGCTTCGGCAAGGCGCGCATCGAGGCCCTGCACTACGCGATGGTCGACGCGGGCCTCGACTCCCCGTACAAGGAGTGGATGGACGCCGGCGACTGGACCCGCGACAAGGGCGAGCGGGTGACCACCCGCGTCGAGTGCGCCGAGTACTTCGAGATCCGCGACGCGGCCCTGAAGGCCCACGCGACCCAGGTCGACCCGGACGGGTTCTGGTTCGCCGTGCCGCGCGAGATCCAGGAGAAGGCGTGGCCGACCGAGGACTACGAGCTCGTCGAGTCCCGCATCGAGTCGCGCCTGCCGGAGGACGACCTCTTCGCCGGTCTCCGGTAGCGCCGATCTGAACCACTTGGGCCCCAGGGGAACCTGGGGCCTCTTTCTCCACTTGCGACGACGTCTCCGACGGCGGATCGTCCCCTCCCGCGCACCCTCAGTGAGGAAACAACTGTCGGGCTCCCGACACCACGGTGTAATTCTCCGGAAAGTGCGAGAACCTTGCTGCAAGCGCGCTCCCGCGGGATACCGTGCGGGTGAAACCGGGCCGCACCCAGGACCCCGAGCACTCCTTGCTGAGGCGGGCGCAGAACGGAGGTGGAGCCATGGTCAGCCGCGAGACAACGCCGGCGCGGACGAGGTCGTTCGTGGGCAGTCTCCTCGTCGCCACGCCGAGTCTTCAGGACCCCAACTTCGACCGCACCGTCGTGATCGGCGTCGGGCACGAGTCCGACGGCGTGCTCGGCGTGGTCCTCAACCGCGCCACCGAACGCAAAGTCGCGCACTACCTGGACCAGTGGGCGGTGCTCGCCGGGCACCCGGCGGTCCTGTTCGAGGGCGGACCGGTCCAGCCCGACGCCGCGATCGGGCTCGGCTGGCGCAAGGCCGACGCGCCGTTCTCCGACGCGTTCCGGCCCGTGCTCGGGCGCCTCGGCACCCTCGACCTGTCCCGGGACCCCGACGAGGTCGCACCGCTGCTGGAGGGCATGCGCGTCTTCACCGGGTACGCGGGCTGGTCGCCGGGCCAGCTGGAGTCCGAGATCGAGGCGGGCGCGTGGATGGTCTTCGACGCCCTCCCCGCCGACCCGTTCTCCGCGAGCCCCGAGGACCTGTGGTCGATGGTGTGGAAGCGCCAGGGCGGCATGCTGTCCGCGGTCGCGCACTTCCCTTCCGACCCCGCCATGAACTAACGCTCCCGGCTGCCAGGCCATGAGGATGACGACGGCGGTGTAGAAGACGAGGTTGAGGCCGGAGAGGGCCAGGAGGCGGCCGCGGTGCTGCTCCAGCAGCTCCCCGTCCATGACGCCGTGCGCGTCCTGGAGCTCCTTGCCGATGCGCGCGAGCACCGCGGGGATGACGGCCGCGCCGTTGACGACGGCGACCACGTACAGGGTCGAGGCGATGATGAGCCACGCGTCGGCGAAGGAGTAGCGGTCGCTGGTGGCCGTCGCGAGCACCCCGAACAGGGCCGCGACCAGGGTGAGCGCGTTGAAGAGCATGGTGCGGCGCCCGGCCTGGTGGACGCGGTCGCCGTCGCGTTCGCGCAGGCCGCGCTCCCCGAGCCACGGCATGAGCATGGCCGGGCCGACGCAGACGACCACGGCCAGCACGTGCAGGACCACCAACAACGTGTGCATACTGTGATCTTAAGGACATATCACTCACTCGGCGGCGGAAACGGCCGCTCCGAGGACACGCAGCGACCACTCCTCCCCGACGCGGTGCCCGGCGGCGCGGTGCGCGGTGAGGGCGGACCCGGCCAGGACCCGGGCGCCCTCGGCGTCGCCGCGGAGGAGCTTCACTTCTGCGGTCAGGTTGCGCGCCATGGCCTCCGCGGTCCGGTACCCGCCGTCCGCAGCGAGCGCGAGGAGCTGGGCCGCGTCGGCTTCGGCGGCGTCGGCCGCGCCGACGGCGATCCGCGCGGCGGACCGCTCGACGAGGGCCCTGATCCGGGTGGACGCGAGTTCGCCGTGGACGAGGCCGAGGACCTGCGCGGCGGCGGCCACGGCCTCCTCGTGGCGCCCGGCCCCGTTGAGCGCGGCGGCGGCCGCGGCGAGCCCGATGGCCTTGCTGGCGCGGTCGCCGCGCAGGTCCGCCTGGCGGACCACCATGTCGGCGTAGGCGAGCGCGTCGCCGTGGCGGCCCTGCGCGGCGCACAGGTCCGCGAGGAACGCGGCGGTCGAGGCGCCGAGCTCCCGCTCCCCCGCGCCGACTTCGAGCGCGGTGACCCGGTCGAGGGCGCGGGCGGCGGCGGGCACGTCGCCGAGGGCGATCGACACGGCCGCGAGGCCGCGCAGGTGGGAGGCGGCCAGCGCGGTGTCGTCGGCGGTCTCGGCGAGGGCGAGGGCCTCGGTGAGGAGCCGGTGCTCGGTACGGGGCTCGCCGAGGTCGCCGGCGATGACGGCAAGGGCGCCGAGGTTGACGCTGGCGGCGCGGGTGCGGCCCGCGGCACGGTTCATGGCGAGAGCCGCTTCGCCGTGGCGGCGTGCGGTGCCGGGGCGGCCGAGGTTCCAGGTGGCGAGGGCGAGGTTGTGGCGGGCGGAGGCTTCGCCGAAGTCCCAGCCGAGGCGGTGGGCCCGGTCGGCGGCGCGTTCAGCGTGGCGGGCGGCGTCGGTGAAGTCGCGGGACTTGACGTAGGCGGTGGACATGCACAGTTCGGCGGCGGCTTCGCCGGGGAGGCTGCCGTCGGCGTGGTGGAGGGCGGCTTGGCCGAGGGCGAGGAAGTCGGCAGTGGCGAGTGCGGTCCAGGCGTGGCCGCGGAGGATGTCGGCGAGGCGCCAGGCGGTCTCGCCGGTGGCGGTGCGGGCGACGGCGACGAGTTCGTCGCGTTCGTCGTCGAGCCAGCGGGCGGCCTGCTCGGGGGTGTCGGGGGCGGTGCGGGCGGGTCCGGGGAGGCGGGCGTAGCCGGGGTGTCGGGTGCGGCAGGCGGCGTCGGCGCGGTCGAGGTACCAGTGGTGGAGGCGGTCGAGGGCGGCGGCGCGTTCGGTCGGGTCGGCGAGTCCGCTGGCGTGGTCGCGGATGAGGTCGTGGAGGACGAGTCGGCCGCGGGCGTCGCGGTTCGCCATGTGGGCGTGGACGAGTCGTTCGACGGCGAGGTCGGCGGCGGCGGGGTCGAGTCCGGCGAGGACGCCTGCGGCCGCGGTGGAGAGGGACCTGACGGGGACGGGGGCGAGGAGGCGCAGGACGCGGCGGGCGTCTTCGGGGAGGGCCCGGTAGGAGCGGTCGAAGACGGCGGCGACGCCTTCGGCGAGGGCGCCAGGGCGGCCGGGGTCGGCGGCGGCGAGGCGCAGGGCGAGCGGCAGGTATCCGGCGGCGCGGGCGAGGTCGGCGAGGTCGGGCCGGTCCTCGGTGCGGGGGATGCGCATGAGGGCCTTGAGGAGTGCGGTGGCGTCGGCGGGGGCGAGGGGTGCGAGGTCGAGGCGGTGGGCGCCGTGGGGGGCGAGGTCGGAGAGGCGGTCGCGGCTGGTGGCGACGGTGAGGGAGCCCGGCCCGGCGGGCAGGAGCGGGATGATCTGGGCGGCCGATTCGGCGTCGTCGAGGAGCACGAGGAGGCGCCGTCCGGCGGTGGCGGTGCGCAGGCGCGCGGCGGCTTCGTCGGGGTCGGCGGGGACCTGGTCGCCGGCGTGGCCGAGGGAGCGCAGGAGGGCGGCGACGGCTTCGGCGGGGGTGAGCGGCGGGAGGGCGGTGCGGCCGCGGAGGTTGAGGTGGAGCTGGCCGTCGGGGTAGTCGGCGGCGATGCGGCGGGCCCAGTGGACGGCGGTCGCGGTCTTGCCGACGCCGCCCATGCCGGTGATGACGATGAGGGGCGCGGGCGGGATGCCGTCGGCGTCGCTGCCGGTGCGGGCGGCGTCGAGGTCGCGCAGTTCGGCGGCGCGGCCGGTGAACCCGGCGGCCTCGGCGGGCAGTTCGCGCGGGACGGTGCGGGGCTCGGTCCGCTTGCGGGCCATGGGGGTCCAGGTGCCGTCGACGGAGGCGGCGGCGAGGCCGCCGAGGCGGTCGTCGTCGCGGAGCACGGCTTCGTGGAGGCGCTGGAGGGGCGGCCCGGGGTCGATGCCGAGGCCGTCGCCGAGGGCGGCGCGGGCCTCCCGGTAGACCTGGAGGGATTCGGCGCGGCGCCCGGCGCGGTGGAGGGCGAGCATGCGCAGGGCGGTGAGGCGCTCGCGGAACGGGTGGGCGCGGGCGAGGTCGGCGAGTTCGGCGGCGGCCTCGTGGTCGCCGAGGTCGAGGCGGATCTCCAGGTGCTCCTGGCGGGCGAGGAGCCGGTCCTCGTCGAGCCGGTCGGCGGCGTCGCGGAGGGGGCCGGTGTCGGCGAGCCCGGCGTAGGGGTCGCCGCGCCACAGGGCCGCGGCGTCGGCGTACCGGTCGGCGGCGGCTTCGAGGCGTCCGGCGGCGCGTTCGCGGCGGGCGGCGGCGGTGCGGGCGGCGAACGCGGCGGCGTCGAAGTCCGCGGCGCTCACGCCGATGCGGTACCCGCCGGGGCCCAAGGCGATCCGCTCGGGTTCGCCGAGGGTGCGGCGGAGGCGGTGGAGGCACACGAGGAAGGCGTTGCGGGCGTCGCGCGGCGGGCGGGCGTCCCACATCGCCTCGGTGAGGGCCTCGACCGGGACGGGCCGTCCCTCGCCGGTGAGGAGCGCCGCGAGCAGCCGCCGCTGGAGCGGGCCGCGCAGCGGCAGGGGCCCGCCGCGGGTCACCTCCAGGGGCCCGAGGACGCCGAACCGGAGCGCCTCCGTGTCTGCCTGCACTCGCTTCACCGACCTCGTCGAACCGTCCGGGCCCAGGCTAGCCGCCGCGGTGTAAGTCCGCTGTAAGCGGCCCCGGGGAGGATGGCCGCGACCGCCGGGGCACTGGGTCCCGTGGCGAGCGAGGAGGGGCCGTGGCAGAGGTGGGCTGGCTGGTCCGCAGGAGCGGGTCCGAGCACGTGATCATCACCGCGCCCGATGCGGCGTCCGGCGTCGGCGAGGCGGTGAAACGGCTGGAGGCGGCCCTCGACGGGTTCCCCGGGCGCAAGCCCGCGTGGTTCCGGGTCCTGGAACGGGTCGGGTACTGGTGGTACCTCGTGTGCATGGTCGCGACGGCGGTCGTGCTCGCGCTGTTCGGCGCCAACGGCCTGGTCATGAACCTCGTCTACGGGTTCTTCGGGGGGATCACCGTCGCGGTGGTCACCGGCGGGGTCCTCACGGGGGCCGCGCACCTCCAGGCCCGGCTCGGCGCCGGGAAGTCCGTCGAGCAGGCGCGACGGGACGTCGCGGCGCTCGCCCGGCAGGGCGGCGGCGTCGCCGAGCGGGTCGAGGCGATCCTCGCGAAGGACCCGTCGCTGGAGCGGCGGGTGCACCTGCTCGCGTGGGACGCCGCCGAGATCGGCGCCACGGACCGCAGCGCCTCCGACGACGAGCTGACCGGGCTGTGGGAGCTCGCCGACCCGGCCGCGGCGGCCGAACTCGACGAGGAGCTGCGAAAGATCCGGGAGATGGCCGCGCGCATGGACGAGCGGAAGAAGGGCAGGCGCTGACCGCGCTCCGGGCCCTGTGGTGGGCCGCGCTGACGGGGGCCGTCCCCGCGCTGATCCTCGCGGCCGGGGCCGGCCTCCTCGCCGCCGTCGCGTACGCGTTCACCGTGTCCCCGTGGGGAGGCGCGAAGATCGCCGTCGGCCTGCTCCCGGTCCTCGCGGCCCTCGGGTACGGCCTGTGGGCGCTCGCCGCCGCCGACCGCGCCCCGCAGGACGGCACCGTCGTGGACGAACGCGCCCAGCCGCGACTGTGGGCGCTGGTGCGCGCGCTCGCCGCGGCCGCCGGGACCGGCCCGCCCGACGAGATCCGCCTGACCGGGGACGCGAACGCCTCCGTCGGGGAGGACGTCCGCCGGTTCCGGACGCATCGGACCATGTGCGTCGGCGCGCCGCTCGTCGCCGCGATGACGGCCGCGCAGCTCGCCGCGGTCCTCACCCACGAGCTCGCCCACTACGCGCACAGCGACACCCGGTTCGCCGGGGCCGTCCACCGCTCCCGCCGCTCCTATGTGCGGACCCTCGACGCGCTGAACCGGGACGACCTCCTCCAGCGGGGCCTCCACTTCGCGCTTGACCACTACGGGCGCTTCGTGCTGCGCGCCTCCGCGGGGCTCGCGCGCCGCCAGGAGGAGGCCGCGGACCGGGCGGCGGCGCTGGCCGTCGGCTCGGCGGCGACGGTGAACGCGCTCTGGGTGCTCGGCCCGCTCGACGCGTCCCCGGCGGGCCCGTTCGACACGCATCCGCCCACGGCCGAGCGCATCGCGTCGGTCGCGGCCCTCAACGCCCGCGGGACCGTCCCGGTCCCCACAGGGCCCGCGGCAGGACTGCTCGACGACCCGGACCTGCTGTTCGACACCGTACTCAGCGAGGCCGCGCCTCCCCCGTACACCGATGCGCTGCTCGCGAGCGCGGCCCGCGCCACCGGCCGCGAGCCGTCCCTCCCGGTGCTCCTCGACGCGCTCGACCAGGGATTGCTGCTCGACCTCGCCCCGGACCGACCGGGCGACCCGGTCCGGGTGCGCCGCGAGCGCGCCCGCCTCTACGTCCGCGGCGGCCTGGAACCGGCGCTCCCCGACGCGTCCGCAGAAGCCCTCGACGCCGCGGTCGCCGACCGCCCCGACACCGCGCCCCTGCGCGCACTGCTCACCACGACCACTGGAAAGGCGAACACAACGTGGCACTGCTCCTGAAGGCCAAGACCCGCGTGCTGATGGCCATGCGGAAGGAGGCGAAGCGGCGCGGCCAGTCCCTGTCGGCGTACATGGAAACCGTGTCCCAGTCGGAGATCATCGCGCTCATCCAGGCGACCGACCCGACGGTCAACCCCGCCGACGTCATCCCGGGCCTGCCCGACGTCCCGCCCGTGGACGTCACCGGGTGGGGGATGCCGCCGATGGCCGCGCTCAGCACCGAAGTGGGCGCCGCGGTCCCCGCGATCGCCGCCGCCGTCGCGGCCGCGCGCGCCGGGGACTGGCGGCCCGCCGCCGACCTGCTGCACCGCTCCTACGGCGACTGGCCGATGCGCGCCGCCGCCGTCCACGCCCTCGGCGAGGCCGCGGCAGACGACGGCACGTGGCTCCAGGCGTGGCGCGCCGCGGGCGGCGAGGAACGCCACCTCGCGGTCCTCGACGCGCACGGGATGTTCTGGCTCGCATGGAAACTGCGCGGCAACCTGCCCCCGGAGGAGACGGCTCCCGACCAGCACGACGCGTTCTACCGGACGGTCGCGCGCACCGAGGCCGCCGCGCAGCACGCGGTGCAGGCCGCGCCCGAGGACCCGACCCCGTGGTTCACGCTCGTGGTCCTCGCCCGGGCCCGCGGCTACGACGCCGGCGCGTTCAACGGGATCTGGGCCGAGCTCCAGGCCCGCGACCCGCTCCACCGCGCTGGGCACGAGTTCGCGCTCATGTACTGGTCCCCCGAGGGGAACGGCTCCTACGACCCGCTGTTCGCGTTCGCCGAGCGCGCCGCCGCCGCGCACCCGTCCCTCGCGTTCCTCACGGTGGCGGCGGCCTACGACTACGAGGACGTCGACGAGCACGTGTGGAAGGACGCCCGCGTCCAGCGCGCCCTCGACGCGGTCCTGCGCCACCTCGCCACCCGCGAGGGCGCCACCGGCCCCTACGCCAACGCCGACCGCGGCTGGGCCGCCTACGGCCTCGTCAACTCCGGCCGCGGCGCCGAGGCGATCCCCCTCTTCACCCAGCTCGCCACCGACGCCTCCGCCCGCCCCTGGCAGGACTTCGGCCCCGACGCCCGCACGGTCTTCGACGCCTTCCGCCGCAGAGCCTGCGCCGCCGCCTGACCTGTCCCCGGGCACGACCGGGCCCTGGACACGACAAAGGCCGGGACGCTTTCGCGTCCCGGCCTTGTCTTCTGTGGAGCTTGCAACGGCCTACTTGAACCCATCACCGCAGTTCAACGCCCGCGCAAACCAGCTGCCCGACCTGCTCACCCATCCCGCCGCGAATCCTGACCCCGCACGAGCACCCCAGAACACCGGCAAAGCCTGGGCACTGAACCGCCGTCTGTCCGAGGAAGTCAGGGGCGCCATCGTGACCGCATGCCAAGAAGGCGTCCGCCAACAAGTGCTCGCCGACCGGTACGAAGTCAGCCTCTCCAGCATCAAACGCTTGGTCCGTGCATCCCGCTAACCTGCGAGGCTATCGGCTATGCCACGCGGTCGTACAGGTTCGACAGCCCTCGACCACCGAGAGGGCTCGACTGCGGAAGTCGCGCTCAGCGGCCTTGACCGACTCGCTGGGCACGTCGTACTCGCGGATGTCGAGCCAGAGCCGGAGGCCGGGCAACGCATCCCAGCAGTATCCAGGTCCCTCGTCCTAGCAGCGTCAGAACTACGCGAGCATTCCCGACCGCACGAATCCGCCCCTCCATCCCCAATTGCTTTCAAAGTTTGGCGCCCGACATGAAGCCGACCGCGGAGATCCGACCGACAGACAATGGAAGCGACTGCGCCGACGGGTCCCGGAACCCGAACGCCACGGTCCTGGCCGACCGTGCACCGGCTGTCCAAGACCTGGCGACAAGCCGGGGCCCGGGCCTCGACGGTCGAGACGATCCCGACCCTGCTCGACCAGGCCCGCGCCCTGACCTGGAGGGGTCTCGTCATGGAGGATCTGCCGGGCCCGGACGTCGATGCCGCGAGTGGGGCGGTGCAGGCTACCGGCGCGGACGCGAACCGGCATCCCGATCGCGGTCTGCCTCGGACTGACTGACCTTGAGCGGCAACGTCGCTCGCAGCACCCACCGGTTCGGGTCCTCCGGCCCGGCCGAGGCCGTGCCCCCCAGCAGCCGAACCCGCTCGGTGGCGCCGATGAGGCCGCGACCGCGGCCGCCTTCTTGGGATGCCGCCGCGATCTCGTTGCCCACGTGGAGGATCAGCTCCGATCCGTAGACGGTCACCTTGAGTTCCACCCGCGCGCCCGGCGCGTGCCGCAGCGCGTTGGTGAGGCCCTCCTGCACGATCCGGAAGGCCTCGCGGGAGACCGCCGGGGTCACCGCGTCCAGGTCGCCGTCGATCGCGACGTCGACTTCGTTGCCGCCCTGGACGACTCGTCCGACCAGTTCGGCGAGGTCCGCGAGCGTCGGACGCGCGGTCGCGGGCTCGGGCTCCTCCCGCAGCACCCCGAGCGCCCGGTCGAGGTCGTCCAGCGCCGCACGGGAGCCGCCCTCGATCGAGGACATCGCCCTCCGAGCTGCCTCGGGGTCTGAGTCGAAGACCTGATTCGCCACGGCCGCTTGAAAAGTGAACGAGGTCAACGCATGGCCGATCGAATCGTGCAGATCCCGGGCGAGCCGGTTGCGGACCGCGGCGCGGTCGGCCTCGACCTCGGCGGCCGCGAGCCTTTCGGCCAGGCTCGGGCCGAGCAGTGCCACCGCCAGTCGGCCCAGCAGCCGCGCACCACCGGCGCTCGCCGCGACCAGCGCGACCACGCCGAGCACTGCCACGAAGAGCGTCCAGGCCCCATCCGGGCCGCCCGAGACCCTGGCGTCGACCACGATCGTGACACCGCCGCCACCGGCCAGCCACACCAGCGGCAGGACCAGGGCCACGCCGGCCAGCAGCGTCGCGGTCATGAGCGCCCCGCCCCAGAGCGTCCAGGCCACGGCCCACACGGCCGTCGCGAACCGCCGCGGCGTCTCCGGCCTGGGCAGCGCGGTTCTCAAGAGCGCGTTGGCGCTCCGGACGCTCACGCTCCTGCCTGCGCGAGGCACGCCGAGCAGTGCCACGGCCGCGAACGCGGCGAGCGCGAACACGGGTGCAGGCGTGTGCGGCCACGCCAGTGCCAGTACGGCGGTCGCGACCGCGGTGGCCGACATTCCCGCCAGTGCGCCGAGGAGGGCGTGCGCCCAGCCGTGGCAGGCGGCGCGGAGGGGCAGGGCCCGGGTAAGTCGTCGCATGAAGGCGAGTCTGGCACTCGCGCGGGCGGTGCGTCTCCCTCCGATGGGGGAGTGCAGGTTCCCGCTTTCCAGGGAGGCAGAGACCTCCTCGGGCGGCGAGGGTTGCCGGCGACATCGTCTTCTCGAAAGGACCGTTTCCCATGAAGCCAAGAACAAAGGGCCTGATCGCCTTCCTCCTCCTGGCCTTCGGGCTGGCGGGGGGAGGGATGTTCACGGCGGTGCTGGTGTTCGACCTGTCGCTTGTCAATCCGGTGGTGCAGCTCGCCACCGTCGCGTTCACCCCCGCGGTCGCGGCGTTCGCGGTCCGCAAATGGGTCACGAAGGAGGGCTTCGCTGATGCGGGCCTGCGTCTGCGGATACGGGGCAACCTCGGCCTCTACGCGGCCGCGTGGCTCGGTCCGCTCGTGTTCGCGGCGGTCGCGCTCGCTCTGGCCGTGGCGCTCGGTCTGTGGGAGTTCGACACTGGGGTGTTCGTACTGGTCCCCGGCCTGCCTGTGTGGGCTTCGATCGGGCTGCTCATGCTGGTGGTGGTCGTGCTGACGCCGGCCTATTGGGGTGAGGAGTTCGGGTGGACGAGTTATCTGCGGCTGCGTCTGGTGCCCGAGCGGCCGGTGCTCTCCACGTTGCTGACCGGGCTGATCTGGGCCGTGTGGCACTACCCGCTCGCGTTCCTCGGCTACGTGATCTTCGACAATGTGGTTGCGGGCCTGGCGATCTGGACGGTGTCGTTCGTGTTCCAGGAGATCATCCTGTCGTGGCTGCGGATGCGCACCGGATCAGTGTGGGCCGCGAGCTTGGCCCATGCGGGGAACAACATGGTGCTGTTCCTGCTCATCGGCACCGCCTTCGGCGACGACACGCGAGGCGTGGGGATGCTGCTGGGGACCGTCCCGATGGTCGTGGTGGCGCTGTGGATCGTCCTGAGCGGGCGGCTCGCCTCGGAACAGCCGCGAGTTGATCGGGAGCGCGAATCGGCACTGGTCTGAGCCGGACCGGGGCGGGGGCGGGGTGGCATCATCGAGCCGTGACCTCCGCTCCCGTCTCCGTGCTCATCGCCGACGACGACCCGATCGTGCGCACCGGTCTGCGGACGCTCCTGTCGGCGCAGCCGGGCGTCGAGCCCGTGGCCGAGGCGTCCAACGGGTCCGAGGTGCTGACGCTGGTGCGGCGTTCGCGCCCCGACGTGGTGCTCATGGACGTGCGCATGCCGGGCATGGACGGCATCGAGGCGACCCGGCTGCTGCGCGAGACGGTGCCCGAGCCGCCGAAGGTCATCGTGATCACCACGTTCGAGAATGACGAGTACGTCTACGCGGCACTGCGGGCCGGCGCGAACGGATTCCTTCTCAAGCGCAGCGACATCACACGGATCGCCGATGCGATCCGTGTCGTGGCCCAGGGCGACGCATTGCTGTTCCCCGAGGCGATCCGCTCCCTGGCGGCCATCGTCGCCCGCCCGCCGGGCAACGCCCACGGCCCGATCGCCCTGACCCCGCGCGAGGCCGAGGTGCTCCGCCTGATCGCGCAAGGCCTGTCGAACCGCGACATCGCCACTCGCCTCTACCTGGGTCTGGAGACCGTCAAGACCCACGTCAAAAACGTCCTCACCAAACTGGGCGCGGGCAACCGCACCGAAGCGGTGATCATGGCCTACGAATCAGGCTTCATCCGCCCGAAAACCCCCTGACCGAAAAACGACCCGGCGCATCTGCTCCGGGACCGAAGCCGTACACAGAAGCGCGGGGCTTGGGCCTCGTCGCGATGCCGGCGGGTTCATGGCTCGCGCGGCAGGCTCTCGCCCTGTACTTGGATCACTTGCCACCTGCCATGCTGGAACAGTCAGGTGCGCGTGTAGAGATCGTCTCTGCTTCGAACGGCTCGCCGACCGCAAGGCCGGCGATCCTGACCCGTGCCCGGGTGACCCCCGTCGGGCCGAACTGGCGAGCGGTGCTCTGGAGTCGCTCCAGGCTCGTCAGTCGAAGCTGCCCGGAGGCGTGCGGCTCCAGGTCCTGCGACTTGCCGAACTCGGCGCCATCGGGAGCGACGTAGACGACGTCGGGACGCAGCAATGCCTCCAGTGCAACGACATCGCCCGCCAACAGGGCGCGTTGCAGTTCCGTCTCGGCGGCGGCCAGGGAGTCTTCGCGGGTTAAACCATCGTCGTGCATCGTCTCACGCAGCTTCCGGGCGAACCGGATCGTTGCACGGAGTCCATTCGTCGGCGGGAAGGCGAGCAGCGCGGTGAACACCTCGCCGCCGCGGCGGGCCATGGCGATTTCGCCTTCGGCCCCGACTGCGGACACGATCCGCACCCCGGACGCCTTCAGCGCGGCTGAGCGCCCAAGGGACTTCTACCAGGACTTGCGCCGCCCATCAGCTGCGATCGACGCAAAAAAGCGATCATCGACACGATGACCGCTCTCCTGCTCAATATCCGATTCTGTGGATCTTGCAACGACCTACTTGAACCCATCACCCCAGCTCAAGCAGCATGCAAACCAACTTCCCGGCCTGACGTCCCGACACACCCGAAATCCTGACCCCAACCCAACAACCGCGACCGCATGCCCGACCACCGCCTGGGCTCTGAGTCGTCGTCTGACCGAAGCGACAAGAGCAGCGATCGTCGCCGATTACCAAGCCGGAATCCACCAACAAGCGCTCGCAGACCGCTACGAAATCAGCCTCTCCAGTGTCAAACGCCTCTTGCGAGACGCTCGAAAACGTCTTTGTTTCGGGTCGTAGAACGCGCCTCAGTCGGTGAGGGTTTCATCAACACCAATATAGGTTGAAAGCGACAGTGTATGAAAATCGTTACGCAGGATCACTGCTATCACTGTCATAGCAATATTCCGCAGGAGTAAGCAGAAAATTCGAAGGCAAGCTCTCCCTATGGAGCTCAACAGTGACCATGGGGAGTACCCGCGCTCAACTCGCCGGGTAGTACCATGCAATAGCATGACAGATAATATTCCCCTTCGCCGAGCTCTGGCTAGTTTGCGTGACGAGCTCGCGAGGTCCCAGCAAGATCGTAATCCTATCTTCGCCTTGCGGATCGATGAGATCGAGATTGAGCTCGCACTGGTCTTCGATGCGGAGGCTGCCCTTGAGGTTGAAGCCGGGATCGAAAGTAAGATGCCATGGCTCGTTGTGGGCAAGACAAGGGCGAAGGTCAACGCAAAGGCCAATGATTCCAACATCCATCGACTAACACTCAAGATCACCCCGATAGTCCCCGCCGCAGAGCAGAGCTCGGCATCTAGCGGCTCTCCTCGTCCGGACTCCCTCCCTGAGCCATCCACTTCATCCTTGAAATCAGGTGTATCTGACGATGAGGGCCAAGTGCTCTTGGTGGGTAGGAACGAGATGCGATCTGATCCTGCCGCAAGCCTTCGAAGCTGATGCGGGACATCAGACATGGATTTCAGCTCAGTTGATCCACGCCTCAGGTCCGTGGTCAAAGTACGCCTTGCACTGCCCAACAACCGTGAGGCCCTTCTAGGAACTGGATTCTTGCTGGGTGAGGGGAAAGTCCTGACAGCGCGGCATGTTATCAAGAATCTGACCGACGACGATACTCGCAATTCCGAGTGGTGGACCCTAAACGATCATCCGATTGCAGACCTGCGAGTTGCTCCAGCGGGAGCCGCAGGCAGAGGATGGCCCGTTACAGCAGCATCTCAATTTCGGCATGACGAAAAGCTCGACGCCACAGTTCTGTCGGTCCCTGCAGCGAGCGGAATATTTGGTCATTGCGTGGGAGCAACCTACCTGGGGGTCGAACCATTGCACGGGTGTCGACTCGTAGGATTTCCCATCGCCGCCACAGATAATGAATCCATTGGAGTTGAGCAGATTAGAGTTACACTCAACCCTATTAGCGGCGAGTCATCCGGTCTGATAGCTTTTGACATCGAGTCGGCACAACCGGCCGTACAGGAGGGATGGAAAGGCATTTCAGGTGCGGGGATAATTGATCGCCAAGGTCGACTACTCGGACTCGCAAACTCGATCCACCGCAGATTCCAAGGAAGATTGTTTGGAACCGGAGTCGATAGAATCAAGAAATCTTCGGCCCTGGAAGACCGGGACGAACTTAAATCTGATTGGCGATCGGATTCGTCAGAGCCAAGTTCGCTAGAACATCTAGCGAAATTGCCGATACATAGATTTACTGAGAATCAACTACTTTTTGAAGCAGAGAGTACTCGATCGTTCAATCAAAGTTCGCTATTCTCATTGATCCAACAGCAGAATAAGATAGTTGAATTCGTGGAAGACTCGAGCAGAAGGCACCTCCTCAAGGAGATTTTGAAGTGGGCGGAAGGCAAGTCAAATGTAGCCCCCTCATTTGAAGTAATGTTGCTTACTGGACCAGCAGGTGCCGGTAAGTCAAGACTTGCCGCAGAGGTTTGCGAGCGCCTTAAGAACGCGGCCGAATGGCAAGAAGCTGGGTTCATGGACCTTAATCGAATCTATGAGGGAGCAAGAGTTGAAACTATCCCACAAATTCCGATGTTCTCTGTGTTCGACTATGCGGATCAATCACCTGAACTGATCGGGAATTTCCTTTCCGTATGGAAGCGAATCGAAGCCAACGGAGGTCTACACTCAAATATTAGAGTACTCCTAATCTCGCGAAATTACAACGATTGGCTTGCTCGTTTGCTAGGGAAAATTCAAGATGGAGAAGCTATTCCGATATTCCATCGGCAGATCTCTTCGAATTCTTTTGATGAAATTGCGCGCAGATCGCACTTCAATGCAGCGTTCGAGGCATTTAGTAGGCATTTTGGAACCCCAATTGATCCGATCCCAGAACTTGATCTCGATTCTGCCACTTACGATCGGCCGTTGACTGTTCATATCGCGGCCATTCTCGCCAGCATTCGGAGGCTTGACGACTCTCAAAGATACACCGGGCCAGAAATCGAGAGAGAAGACGCTCAGTCCAAGCTTCTCTCCGATTTCATTTGGAGAGAAGGGCGACGCTGGGTCAGCTTTCGGTCCGAGACAGGTCAGCCTGCTTTCTACGACCGCACTGAGGCTATGGATGCGTTGTGCGTGGTGGCGCTCACTGCCCCATCACTTTCTGATCTACCTGAACTTTTGAAATGCACTATTAGTTATCAAGATGCATCATTGGCGGAGCGGCGTCGTGTGGCGCGAGCAATTTATGAGCTGTACCCAAATGAACCAGATGAGGGCAATGTCGGACTTTTGAATTTGGATTACTTGAATGCCAAACTTGCCCCAATCGAACCTGACCTAATCGCTGCGCAATTGGTGTACAGCGTTCCTGATCGCAGATCTTTGATTACGAATCTAGCCATGCATCCAATCGTGCTCCATAATTCTGAATATCTGACCAAACTATTGAAATCGCTGACTCTAGCGGCGGACGAGTATGAGGCTGTCAATGAGGATCTAAAGCTTCTGCTCAGTATTGATCGTCAAAACATCCTTGAAACGCCATTGCTCAGATTCATAGATGCTTCAGTTCCTGAAGCGAATGAAAAGCATGGAGCTGCACTTGTAGCTGCGATAGTTTCGACCGTAAGCTCTGCCGGACTTGATTCTGATCCCGAAGTTGACAACGCTGCTGGCCTAATCATGGTGCTTTGTCGATTGCCTATGAATAACCCAGCTCTTTCCAGTCTTGGCGTCATACTTTCTCGTCGAGAAATTACGATGTGGAAACGAATAGGCGGACTTGAAGAACTGGCGAGAGCCCATATATCACATGCAAGTTGGCTGGGAAACGACGGACAGCACAACCTTGCTGTGGATGCAGCACAACAGGCGGTTGCGATCTTTAGAGCCCTTGCGGAAGATAACCGGCAAAACTATCTCTCGGAGTGGGCGAATTCCGTCAACAGCCTCGCAATTGCTTATCATAATACCAATCGAGATTCTGAGGCGCTTACCGAAATTCGCCTTGCAGTTTCTCTATACGAAGAATTGGTGGAACTAGATCGAAGCTCCCATTTGGAGGGGTTTGCAATGACGAAAAGCAACCTGTCTAATGCTTTGGGAGAAATTGGGGAGCATGACGAAGCTTTGCTTCTTGCGGAGCAGGCATTCGCTCTATTCACTGAGCTTTCTGAGGGTAGTGAATGTTCATATCAAGATGATATCGCCATGACAATGAATAATCTTGCTAATGTGCTTTTTCGCTCGAATCGCGTAGACGAGTCAGTAGAGCTTATGAGGTCTGCAGTGTCGATTTATGAAGAGCTAGTTTCAAACGATCGTATCGGCTACCTTGCTGATCTTGCAATGTCGCTATATAATCTGGCTGAGAATCTGGTGGGCGCCGGAGAGTATTCCGATGCATTTGAATCCGCTGAACGATCCATAGATCTCTATCGAGAGCTTTGTGTGATCAACCGCAGAGCGTATATTCCAGTTTTGTTGACACCGTTGAGACGAATCACAATATGGTACGCCGAATGCGGAAGAGTGGATGACTCTCTACGGAATGCAAGTGAAGCTCTTTCGCTATCGAATGATTTGATCGAAATCGATAGGTCGATGTTTCTCCCAGAATTGTATGGCACCCTGGTTAACGCTTCTCTCGTTCGAGGATTTCTGAATGTGGATGTTGATGCCGCAATAATCGATCTTGACCGAGCGGTTGCCATTGCCACGGAAATATCCCATACGGATGAGTCATTCAATGACAATATCGGATTTGCAAATATGTTTCGTGAGCACTTTATTGAACAGCGCGATGGGCAATCGAGTTAATTTTGGGCGTGGGTCGCGGAAGTGGGGCTCGCTCCACCTTGCGAGCCCCACCCATTGGAGGAAGGTCTCAGAGGCGGCCTTGTTGGGCTGCTCGGGTGAGGATGGCTTCGGCTTCGTGGCGCCAGGTTCGTTTGCGGTCGTCGGGGGTGCTCTTCCAGCCGGGGCGGGTGCTCATGCCGCAAATTCGGCCTTGGTCGTGGAGGAGGTCAGCGACCGGGGTGAGGGTGCCTGCGACGTTGATGACGCTGAGGACGGCGTGCTCGGAGGCGGCGGTGGGCTCGACGGCGAAGCGGAAGCCGAAGCAGTCGAAAGTGCCGATCGCGGTCGAGGATAGGGCGGCCGGTCTCGGAGGTTCGTGCCCTTCGGCGTACCAGGTGGCGATGAGCGAGGCGATGTGGCGGCGTTGCTGGTTCTTCCATTCGTCCGTCTGCTCGCGCCAGGGCTCTTCCCAGCGGACTTCACGGAGGACACCGCCTGCGTGTGCGGCCGAGCCAATCTTGGCGGGCTTACCGAGGTGGGTCAGCCAGATCGAGGCGTACCCGGTAGTCCGGCGGGCCATGAGGGTGAGGCGGTTGCCGTACTCGGTCATCCACTCGCCCAGCACCTCCGACTTAGCGGCCTGGTCGGGCGCCTGTGCCTGCGTCATGCGTATCCCCCTGTTGCGTGGTCGTTGGCCTCGGCTTGGTGCCGTTTGAAAGCGGCGTACCTACAGGGTGGTTGACAGACAGGGACGACTGAACTACACAATGGGACGCGAAGAGACGTCCTCCAGACCCGAAGCCGTCCCCGATGGGAATCCCTATGCCGAATGAGCGATTGAAGGAAGCCATGCAGATGGCTGGGCTGACGCCGGAGGGGATTGCGGAGGAGATCGAAGTCGATGCGAAGACCGTGCGGCGCTGGATCAGCAGCGGTCGAGTGCCGTATCCGCGACACCGCTCGGCGGTCGCCACGATGCTCGATGAGACCGAGGAGTACCTGTGGCCGAACATCGACACCGCCGAGCGCCAAGCGCGCGTTTCCCAGTCCGAGGTGATCCGGACCTACCCGCGCCGCTTCCAGGTGCCGCCGGAGTTGTGGCGGCGGTTGTTCGACAACGCCACCGAGCGGATCAGCATCCTCGTGTACTCCGGGCTGTTCCTGCCCGAACATGATCCGGGTCTGATCGAGGCGTTGCAGCAGAAGGCCGCCGCTGGCACCAGGATCACGATCCTGCTCGGTGACCCTGACAGCGAGGTGGTGGGGTGCGAGGGCGCGAGGAGGGCATCGGCGATGCGCTCGCCGCGAAGGTCCGCAACGTCCTGTCCTTCTACGAGAAACTGCGGGGCACTGAGAGCGTCTTCGTCGGTTACCACTCGACGACGCTGTACAACAGCATTTACCGCTATGACGACGAGATGCTGGTCAACACGCACCTGTACGGGTTCCCTGCCGCCCACGCCCCGGTCCTTCACCTGCGTCGGCTCGCCGGGGGCACCCTGTTCAACTCGTACGCTGACAGTTTCGACCGAGTCTGGACCGCTTCGCGGAGCGCCTGGAGCGGTGATCATGGCAAGGTGAGGCCATGAGCCGCATCGACCACATCAACAATCCCGACGCTCCCGCGCCCAACAGCGTCGTGCCCTCAACGGTCGCCTTCGTGGCCGACAGCGAGGGGCGGGTGCTCTTGATCCAGCGCTCGGACAACGGCGACTGGGCACTGCCTGGTGGCGGGCATGACCTGGGGGAGCGGATCGCCGACACCGCGATCCGCGAAACCAAGGAGGAGACCGGGCTCGACATCGAGATCACCGGCGTCATCGGCCTCTACACCGACCCGGGCCACCTGATCGAGTACAGCGACGGCGAGGTCCGCCAGCAGTTCTCGGTCGCATTTCGCGGCGAGCCGGTCGGCGGGGCGCTGCGCACCAGCTCCGAATCGACTCAGGTCGCCTGGGTCGCATCGAAGGATCTCGCCGACCTGCCCATCAACCCCTCGATGCGGCTGCGCATCGAGCACGGCCTCGCCAACCGCAGCGAGCCTTACATCGGCTGAGTAGGCCGAATCCAGTCCTCGACTCGTTTCACTACCTCGAAGAACTCGCCTGCGCTGAGTTCGATGAACTCGACGACAACGGAACCCGGTTCGTAGCGATTCCGGATCTCAGCGATGCGTTCCTCGACCGTGAACTCCTGGCCGTCCGGTCCGGTGGTCAGGTCGCAGTACCAGAGCAGGTCAGCCACACGGGACATCTCACGGTCGAACTCGTCGGAGAGCTCCCGGTCAAAACCGCGAAGCTCCGCCTCGACAACAGCGTTGGTGTGGTGAGCAACTAGCGCCGCCACGCGGTCTGAGAACTTGAGGTCCCGGAGCCACCGTGCCCCATCGAGTGGATGGAATCCCGTCTTGGCGATCGAAGGTGCGTAGCCGATGTCGTGCAACGTCGCGGCCGACACGAGCAGCTCGCGGTCGTGCGGTTCTTCAATGAGTGAAGCCAACTGCTCAGCGCGAGCGGCCACCGCTTGAACATGCCGCCACCGACGAGGCAGCACCTCGCTCAACTTCTGCTCTGCGAGGCCCCTTGCGCGATCAGCCATGCCCAGTTGCACCCGACGATCCTAGCCCGCCTCAAGTTTCGGACATCTCGACATGAACGGTCGGGTGGTGCGGGTGCGGTGCGGGTTTGTGCGGGTGCTTCACCCTCACAGACCCGCACGAACGCTTGCTTTAGCAAGGTTTTCGAGTCATGCTCGCGCTCGCAGTGCAAGCGATCATGCCAACTTGCTTCCAGCGTCGAGAGGAGTTCAAACGATCCAGTACGAGATGAGGGTGGAACGGCCTCGCGAAAGCGGTGCCGCACGGAGACGTGCCCGCAGGCACCTGGGTCGGGGGTGGGTCTATGGCATCCTGGCGTAAGCCCGCGCTGGCGGCGGCGTCGCTGGGCGAGGTTGCCCACCAGTTGACGGAGCGCGATTATGCGATCATCAAGCACTTGAGCCGGTTCCGGCTGCTCACTATCGTGCAGTTGGAGCGGGTCTTCTTCGATTCGGCCTCCTCGGCCTACGACCGGGTCAAGACGCTGTGCGAGCGGGGGCTGCTGGACCGCCGGCGCCCCTCGACGCACGAGGCGTACCGGTACTTCTTGGGCTGGCACGGCCTGTCCCTGGTGCACGCGATTGCTACCGCTGACTTCGAGCGTGACCCCGGGATTGATCTCTTCGGCAAGAGCGAGAAGCCGCAGCCCGGCAGGCCCCCGACCAAGTTGAAGGCCCGGCAGCACGCGGACAAGCTCTTCTTCTCGTCCCACCGCTCGCACCTCGAAGGCGTCAACGACTTCTACACGCGTCTGGCGTTCTCCTGCCGCACCAGCCTCGATGCCGAGCTGCGGTACTGGTATGTCGAGCATGAGGCCGTGCGGGTGTCCCCGGCTTCGGGTGTGCGAGCGGACGGCTGCTTCGACCTCGATTTCGCCGGGCGGGAGCGGGAGTTCTGGTACGAGTACGACACCGGGACCGAGCCGCTGGACCGTCTCGTGGGCAAAGTCGACTGGTACAACCAGGAGATCGCCCGGCGCCAGAGCATCAGTCTCAGGGACATCAAGGAGGGCAGGTACACCCGCGAGCAGGTCCTCGCCCAGGCGCCGCCGCGGATGATGCTCATCGAGTTCACCAAGCCGGGACGGGAGGCGAACCTCCACGACCGGCTCGCTGCCACAGGCGGCCTCGACCTCGTCGCCACCTCCACCACCGCACGGAGTGGCGATCCGCTCGGCCCGGTCTGGTGGTGTGCCGGGACCTCGCCAGGTGAGATGCGGCGGCTCGCAGAGGTCTACACCTTCCGCCATCTGTAACGGCAGTAGCGAAGGCGCGGCCAAGGAGTTCCGGAACCATGTCCGGGAGGGGCCCCGTCTCCGTCTCCGCGAGCACCTCCGAGACGCCTCGGGCACCCGCACCGCCGCGTTTCCCCAGCTCGCTACGCATAGATGTCAGACGCTGTGCGGGTCCTACTAAATACATTCTGATTTACCCCCAAAGGGTCTTACGGCGACCTGCATGCACCTCCCGGCTCGCTCCCCTCAGCCTCATTCAGCATCGGCTGCCACTCTCGTACTTGCAACATGAGTCACATTCCGATAACCTAGAGCACATCTGAGACCACGAGTGACGGCGCGTCGCTTCCCTTGCTCTGGTCATCTCTCTTCCCACAGCCTGCACGGGCACACCTGTCGCGCTCGGCCGTACGCGAGGCAGCGGCTCGACAGCGCTCCGCTGCGTGCGCGATCCGAGTCGCTTCACCCGTCCGTGTTGCAGGCTCGTATCCCCATCGAGTCCGCGCTACGGTCCCCAAAGGGGCCGCTACCTACGCATTCACCCGGCGGTGGGCGCGATGAGCCGGGCCAGTCGACACATCCGCGTGACCGGCAAACGGCGCGATGTCATCGACACCGACCGGCTGGCCGCGCTACTGCTGCGCGTCGCACTACAACGCGCCGCAGACGACGACGCCGAACCGACCGCGTCAGGTCCGGCGGCCCCTGACAGCCATGCAGACGACGCCGAAGGGGAAGCAGCAACATGAACGACCACGACCAGCGGGAAGGCCACCAAGACGGCGGCAGGGCCGTCATCTACCTGCGGGTGTCCTCCAAGGGGCAGGTGGAGACCGACTACGACCCTGAAGGGAACTCGATCCCGGCCCAGCGCAAAGCCTGCATGCAGTTGGCCGAGCGCCTGGGGCTGACCGTGGTCGAGGAGTACGTCGAGCCGGGGAAGTCCGCCCGCTCGATCGACGGCCGCCCCGCCTTCCGCCGGATGATGGGCCGCATCCGCAACCAGCGCGACATCGAGCATGTCGTGGTCTACATGCGCTCGCGCTTGTTCCGCGACGCCACCGACGCAGGGCTCACCAAGCGCGAACTGCGCAGCCTCGGCGTCTCGATCCTGTCGGTCAAGGACCCCACCGACGACACCCCGACCGGCGACCTCATGGCGCACATGGTCGACGGCTTCAACGAGTACCAGTCCCGCGTCTCAGGCCAGGACATCGCCTACAAGATGGAAGCCAAGGCCGCCCGAGGCGGCACACCCGGCCGTGCGCCCCTCGGGTATCTGAACGTCCGCGAGACCGTCGACGGCCACGAGGTCCGCACCGTCGCACCCGACCCCGAACGCGCACCTCTCGTACGAATGCTGTTCGAGCATTACGCCACCGGCCAGCACTCGTTCCCCCAGCTTCGCGGACTCGCCGCCAGCGCGGGCCTGCGCACCCGACCCACCCGCAAATACCCGGCGGGCACGGCCGTCTCGATCCACAAGATCGGCCAGATGCTCCGCGACCGCTACTACCTCGGCACCGTCACCTTCAACGGCACCGAGTACCCCGGCCGCCACGAACCCCTCATCACCACCGAGCTGTTTGACAAGGTCCAGACCGTGCTCTACGAGGAGCACGGCGCGGGCAATCGCGACCGCAAATGGGACCACTACCTCAAGGGCCTGGTGTGGTGCGGGCGGTGCGGGAGGCGGCTGATCATCGAGCGGGCCAAGTCCAAGACCGGGCGCCTGTACTTCTACTTCCTGTGCATGGGCCGCAACGAGCGAAGCGGATGCGACCTCCCTCGGTTCGCTACCGCCACCGTCGAACGGACCGTCGCCGCCCACTACGCCACCATCGCGTTCAGCCCCACCGAGGCAGCGGAAGCGAAGCAGGGTCTTTCCGGCGTCGCCACTGCGAACCGGGAGACCACGACCGTCCTGCGACGCAACCTCAAACGCGAGCGCACCCGCCTCGATGCGCTCGAAGGCCAGATCGTCGAACTGCTCGGCCACCCCGACTGGCCCACCGACAAACTCACCACGCGCGTCAAAGACATCCGCACCCAGCGCGAGGCCATCGACTCCCAACTCGCCACCGACCACACCCCCCACCTCGCCGGGGCCGCCGAGCTCGTCGCGCCCCTGCTCGACCTCCTGGCCGACCCGCGCGGACTCTACGAAGGCATGCGCAACGAGGACCGGAAGATTCTCAACTCCATCTGCTTCGCCAAACTCGCCCTCGACGCCGACGACACCCACCAGCCTGTCGTCACCACCAGCACAACGACCGCGACCATCAGCCCGGTCCTGACCTACCGCGACCGGACACGCGAAAGCGGCACCAACCCGGAGGTTGATGCCGCTGACGACAGTGACGTTCATATGGGTCTGAGTTCAAGGTCAGACCTTATGGTGGAGCTGCAGGGAATCGAACCCTGGTCCTCCGCGGCCTTCATGAGGCTTCTCCGGGTGCAGTCCGCTGTGCCTTTTATCGAGCCCCACCGATCACGCGGACGAGTCGGTGAGACGGGCTCTAATCGCCGAAAGTCTCGGACGGCGTCCCAGCGATCAAGACGACGGCCACAGCATCCTTAAATGATGCCGCAGATCCAGGGCGGATGCGCCCCTGGTGCGGCAAACTTCACGCTCGCTTAGGCAGCGAGGGCGAAGTCAGTGCGTTGCTTTGCGTTGGCACTTGTTGGTTTCCAACATCGGTTTACGAGACGGCGTTGGCTTCCTCGACCCGCTTCCCTCACGTCAACGTACGGAGTCGAAACCGATCAGCCCCTGGATGGATGCCAGGCGCAACGTCGAGTGAGTAAATCACCCTGTTCAGTTGTACTGCGGAATTCTACCCCGTCCCAACGGCCGGGGTCGACCCGATATTCCCGTCAGCTCCCGCCGCGCTTGTTGGCGCGGCCGACGGCCCGCTCGATCTCACGGTCGGACTCGCGCTTGGCGATGGCCTGGCGCTTGTCGTAGTTCTTGCGACCGCGGCCCAGGCCCAGCTCCATCTTGGCGTACCCGTTCTGGAAGTACACCGAGAGCGGGACCAGCGTCAGGCCGGCCTCGTCGAGCTTCGGGGCGAGCTTGTCGATCTCGGAGCGGTGCAGCAGGAGCTTGCGGATGCGCCGGGGCGGGTGGTTCGTCCACGTCCCGTAGTCGTACTCGGGGATGTGGAAGTTGTGGACGCGGGCCTCGCCGTTTCGGATCTCGGCGTACGCGTCGACGATGTTCCCGCGGCCCTGGCGCAGCGCCTTGACCTCGGTCCCCGACAGGACCATCCCGGCCTCGAAGGTGTCCAGGATCTCGTAGTCGTGGCGGGCCTTCCGGTTGGTGGTCACCACCGAGCGCTCGGGACCCGAGTGCTTGACCTTTTCCTGCTTCTTCTTGGACACCAGGCAAGCTTAACGATCGAACAGTCGTACGTCGAAACCTTATCGGCACAGGCAGGACGGGAGGTACGGCACGGGGTTGACGCGCTCGCCGTTGACGCGCACCTCGAAGTGCAAGTGCGGGCCGGTGCTGTCGCCGGTGGTGCCGACCGCGCCGATGCCCTCGTCCTTGTCCACGTGCTCGCCGTAGGACACCCAGATGCTCGACTGGTGCGCGTAGCAGGACGTGACGCCCCCGCCGTGCGAGATGCACGTGAGCTTCCCGTAGCCGGAGCTCCAGCCCGCGTAGACCACCTTGCCGGAGGCCGCGGCGTGGATCGTGGTGCCCGAGGACGCCGCGAAGTCGGTGCCGCCGTGGAGGCGCGCGTACCCGAAGATCGGGTGCATGCGCCAGCCGAAGTCCGAGGACTTCCAGCCGTCGACCGGCACGACCCAGCCGCGCCCGCCGCCACCGCCGCCGGAGGACGAGCCGCCGCCGTGGTCGCCGTTGTCGTCGTCGTCCTCGCGGCGCAGCTGGTCGGCGAGGCGCTCGGACTCGGCTTCGAGGTCGTCGTAGTCGGACTGGGCCTCGTCGCGGGAGGACTCGGCGACCGCGAGCGCGGCCTCCTGGTCGGACTGGAGTTGCTGGACGGCGAGCTGCGCGGCGTGGGCCTCGGCCTCGCGGGCCTGGGCGTCGGCGAGGGCCTGCGCGGCGGCGGCCTCGGCGGCCTCCGCGGCGGCCTGGGCCGTGGCGGCGGCGTTCTCGGCGTTGGCGGCCTCGCGGCGCGAGAGGGTGACCTCCTGGACGGCCTGGTCCCTGCCGTCCATGAGGAATTCGAGGTAGGTGAGGCCGTCGATGGCCTCGGCGGGCTCGTCGGAGGCGAGGATCGCGTCCACGGTGAGCAGCTCGGCGCCGCGGGCGGTGGCGTTGAACAGGGAGGCGCGGGCCTCGCGGGCCTCGTCGACGGCCGCGGCGGCGGCCTCGTACTCGGCCTCGGCGGCGGCGAGCGCCTCGCGGGCGGCCTCGGCTTCGCGGGCGGCCTGCGCGGACTCGGCCTCGGCGGCGGCGACGCGGCCCTGGGCGACGTCCACGTCGTGCTCGGCGCCGGGCAGGCGAGCCTCGGTCTCGGCGAGGACGGCGCCGGCGGCGCGGACCTCGTCGGAGGCGTCCTCCAGCTCGGCGGCCATCTCGGCCTTCTGCCGGTCGACCTCGTCGAGATCGGACTGGGAGACCCCGAATGCGGGACTGCTCGCGGTCCCCGCCGTCAGGAGCAGGGCCGCGAGCAGCCATCCGATTCGCCTCATAGCGCCCGAATGTAGTCCATCTGCGACGGATCTTCAGGCAGATCGGCGCGAGCGCCCCGATCAGGTGAGGGTCAGACCTTGATGTTGAACCGCAACGTGATCCACGCGGTGACCGCGGAGATGAGCGCGGAGATCCCGGTGAGGATCGGCAGCAGCATGAGGATCGACTGCATGTCGATCGGCGGCATCAGGGAGAACAGGTCCTTGAACTGGCCGTCGATGACGAGGAACTTCGCCGCGATGAGCGTCGCGAACGCGAAGATGGCGCCGATGACGCCCGCGAACACGGCCTCCAGGACGAACGGCGCCTGGACGAACCAGTTCGGCGCGCCGACGAGCTTCATGATGGCGACCTCGCGGCGCCGCGAGTAGGCGGCGACCTGGATCGTGTTGGCGACCAGCATGAGGGCGGCGATGCCCTGGACGAGCGCGACGATCAGGGTGAGGCGCTGGGCCCCGCCGAGGATGTCGAACACCTGCTGGAGGATGTCGCGCTGGTTGGTGACCTGGTAGACGCCTTCGCGCTCCTGGAAGTCGGCGATGAGCTTCGGCGCGTCGTCGATGTTCTTCATCTTGATGCGGAAGGCCGCCGGGAGCACCTCGGGGTCGACGGAGTCGACGAGGTCCTTGGACTCCTCGAAGGTGTCCTTGAACCGCTCGTACGCCTTGTCCTTGGACTCGAACACGACCTGCTCGGCGTAGCCGCTGGCCTCCAGGTCGGCCTTGAGCTGGTCGGTCGTCGGCTGGTCGATGTCGCGGTCGAGGTAGACCACCACTTCGAGGTTGGTCTGGTAGTACTCCTCGATGACGTCGACCTGGTTGTACAGCAGCAGGCCCGCGCCGAGCATCGTCAGCGAGACGGCCATGGTGATGATCATGGCGACGGTCATGGAGATGTTGCGCCACAGTCCGAGGAAGACCTCGGACATCACGTACTTCGCGCGCATTAGCTCTGGTTCTGCCTTTCGCTCAGCCGTAGACGCCGCGCGCCTGGTCGCGGACGATCTGGCCGTTCTCGATCTCGATGACGCGGCGACGCATCTGGTTCACGATGTTGGAGTCGTGGGTGACCATGAGGATGGTGGTGCCCGTCCGGCTGATCCGGTCGAGGAGCCGCATGATCTCGATCGAGGTGTCGGGGTCGAGGTTACCGGTGGGCTCGTCGGCCAGCAGGAGCAGCGGGCGGTTGACGAACGCGCGGGCCACGGCGACGCGCTGCTGCTCGCCGCCGGAGAGCTCGTGCGGGTAGCGGTGCTCCTTGCCGCCGAGGCCGACGAGTTCGAGGACCTCGGGGACGACGCGGCGGGCCACGGACTTGGGCTTGCCGATGACCTCCAGCGCGAACGCGACGTTCTCGGCGGCGGTGCGGTTCGGCAGCAGCCGGAAGTCCTGGAACACGCAGCCGATGCTCCGGCGGTACGCCGGGGTCTTCCAGCGGCGCAGCCGGGTCACGTCGGTGTCCCCGACGGTGATCTTGCCCTTGTCCGGGATCTCTTCGCGGAGCAGGAGCTTGATGATCGTGGACTTACCCGCACCGGTCGGGCCGATGAAGAAGACGAACTCTCCCTTGTCGATGAAGACGTTCATGTCCTCGACCGAGGGCCGGTTCGACCGGGGGTAGTGCTTGGTTACACCCTCAAGCTGAATCACGAGGCGGAGTCTATCCGCCGAATTCCGGAGGGGGTCCGGCGGCTCCAGTACAAGCGTGGCATATTCCGTCGTTTCGGACCCATATGTCACGACCGCCCGGTGGTAACGACGCGATTTCGCCCGAACGGGGGAAGCACATGTGGTCAGGAGGCCCATGCGCGCGCGTCGAAGGGTCACCGGGCGGGCACGGGCCGTCCACAGCGGATCGTAGATCCTATAGGAAACAGGAGCTACGATCCGAGCTGGTCGGCGTTCTTCTCGCTGCTCTTGCGCCAGCGGATGCCCGCCTCCAGGAACCCGTCGATGTTGCCGTCGTACACGCCCTTGACGTCGGCGGTCTCGAAGCCGGTCCGCAGGTCCTTGACCATCTGGTACGGGTGCTCGACGTAGGAGCGCATCTGGTCGCCCCACGAGGCGGTGGCCGAGCCGCGCAGCTCGTCGACCTTGGCGCGCTCCTCGTCGCGGGTGCGCTGGAGGAGCTTGGCCTTGAGGACCGCCATCGCGGTGGCCTTGTTCTGGAGCTGCGAGCGCTCGTTCTGGCAGGAGACGACGATGCCGGTGGGGAGGTGGGTCAGGCGCACCGCCGAGTCGGTGGTGTTGACGCCCTGGCCGCCGGGGCCGGAGGAGCGGTAGACGTCCACGCGGATCTCGTCCTCGGGGATCTCGTCGATCTCGTCGGTCTGCTCCAGGGCCGGGACGACCTCGACGGCGGCGAAGCCGGTCTGGCGGCGCCCCTGGTTGTCGTACTTCGAGATGCGCACGACGCGGTGCGTGCCCTGCTCGACGGAGAGGTGGCCGTAGGCGTACGGGCCCTTGACGGCGAAGGTCGCCGAGCGGATGCCGGCCTCCTCGGCGTAGGACACGTCGTACACCTCGGTGCCGAAGCCGTGCGGCTCCGACCAGCGCAGGTACATGCGCATGAGCTGCTCGGCGAAGTCGCAGGCGTCGGCGCCCCCGGCGCCGGACCGGACGGTCACGACGCAGTCGCGCTCGTCGTACTCGCCGGAGAGGAGGGTGCGGACCTCCAGCTCGTCGACGGCCTTGCGGATCGAGGCGAGCTCGGCGCCGGCCTCGGCGGCCGCGCTCGGGTCGTTCTCGGCGTCGGCGAGCTCGAAGAGGACCTCGACGTCGTCCATGCGCCCGTGGAGCGAGGTGAGCTTCTTGAGCTCGGCCTGGATGGAGGAGAGGCGGGAGGTGAGCTTCTGGGCGTGATCGGGGTCGTCCCACAGCCCGGGGTCGGCGGCCGCGGCCTCAAGCTCGGACAGCTCGCGCCGGAGCGCGGGGAGGTCGAGGACGGCCTCGACGCTGGCGAGCGTCGCCTTGAGTTCGCGGAGATCGGCGGAAACATCGACACTGGTCACAACAGATCAGGGTACGCCTGTATTCGGGCTCATACGAAACGGGACGCGAGCCCCTCTGGGGCCGCGTCCCGCTCCGTGCTTGATCTCGTGCGTCCGGCTCGGCGCCGGGGTCTTTAGGCGACTACCGCTTCTTCAGCCAGCTGAGCGCCGAACGGTGGTAGCCGATCGCGAACTCCATCGCGACGGCGGCGTTCGGGTCCTCGTCGGCGTAGTCCTTCGCGGCGGCACGGGCCTCTGCCAAGGCCTCCTGGTGCTGCTCGACCGCGTCGGCGAACATCTCGTCGGCGGTGTCCTTCGAGAGGTAGTCGAGGAAGGCCGTGCGCAGCGCGACGGGGTCGCGCAGCTGGCCGATCCGGGCCGGCTCGTTGAGCCAGCGGGTGAACGCCCGCTTGCCGTTGGCGCTGATCGTGTAGGGCACCGAGGCGCGCGGCCCCGGCTTCCCGACGCGCACCAGGCCGCCTTCGGCGAGGGCGGGGAGTTCGCGGTAGACCTGCGAGCGCGTCATGGTCCAGTACGGACCGAGGCGACGGGTCGCCTCCGCCATGAGTTGTCCGCCGGTCATCGGTCCTTCGTGCAGCAAGCCCAGCAATGCTGCTGAGGTCGCGTTGAGTTCTTTTCCTGCCATGCCCGACAGGATGCCATGTGGATGCCGCCCTGACAAGTGGACAGCTCCAATGTGTCGATAGACCCCGACCGATGGTTCGTGCTGCGTGACCACGGAAAGCACTGCAAGCCATGTGAATCCGACGGCGACCGATACGGGATTGCAACGCATGATCGGAGAATTCCAATCGTGTGATCCCCATCGCCCTCATCGGTTCGGGTGACGCGGCGTCACTCGCCGCGCATGGATCATTATCGACTGTCGCGGCCGTTTTCACTTGTCGGCATGGGGGAACCGATGAGGTCCGATCCGGGCGAGTCGTCGTCGGAACCGCCCTCAGTGGAGCCTCCAGTTTCACCCTCTGATCCGGACATATCAGGTGATTCCGCCCCGTCGTCGGGGCTCTCCGACTCCGGCCCTTCAGGAGTGGCGGACTCCTCGTCGGCCGACGCCGTGCCGCTCGCGTCCGGTTCCGTTGGGTCCGCAGAGGACTCGTCCTCGGCGGGGGCGGACGTTCCGGCCTCTTCAGACGGATCGCCCGCATTCTCCGCATTCGGGACGTCGGGTCCGGTGAGGGCCGCGACGGCCCAGACCGCCGCGGCCGCCAGGCCCACGAGGACCAAGGCGGCCACGAGGAACCGGCCGCGGCGCGCGGGCTCGGCGCCGGGCTCCTGCCCGGCGGCGAGGAGCGCGCCGATGCCCTCCGCGGCGTGGGGCGTGACGGGCTCGTAGTTGAACGCCTTCGTCGTGTCCCGTTCGCGCAGTTCGGGTTCGATGGGCGCGGTGGCCTGGCGGGAGAGGCGCGGGGCGAGGCGGCGCAGCTCGGCGGCGACCGCGTCGAGGTCGCCGCGGGCGCGCGGGTCGAGCGCCAGGAGCGTCTCCACGACCTGCCACAGGTCGCGGTCGACCGCCGCGGGCTTGACGGGGATGCGCGTGAGGTGGCGCTCCACGACCTCCGTGATGGACCCGCCGCGGTAGGCGCTGTGCGCGGTGAGCGCCTCGTAGAGGACCAGGCCGAGCGCGTAGTTGTCGACGCCGGTGCTCGCGGAGTCGCCGGAGGCGACCTCGGGGGCGATGTACTCGGGGGTGCCGTGGGAGGGCGCGGTGCGGGAGGCGGCGGCGCGGGCGATGCCGAAGTCGACGAACTTGACGCCGTCCGATCCGGCGAGCATGAGGTTGCCGGGCTTGACGTCCGAGTGGCGGTAGCCGGAGCGGTGGACCGCGGCGAGGGTCTCGGCGGCGCTGGCGCACCGCAGGGCGGCCTCGGCGGCCGGGAGGGGCCCGTGGAGGCGCAGGTGCTCGCGCAGGTCCAGGCCCTCGATGAACTCCAGGACGACCGCGCAGACGGCCTCGGTGACGATGAAGTCCTTGACCGCGACGACGCCCGGGTGGTCGATGGTCCGCAGGATCTCGGCCTCGGCCCGGAAGGACTCGAAGATCTCCGCCTCGCCGCGCAGCTCCTCGCGGAGGACCTTGACGGCGACCCACTCGCCGGTGATGCGGTCGAAGGCCCGCCAGACGACGCCCACCGCGCCCCGGGCGATCTCGTGCTCCAGGACGTAGCGGTCGGCCAGCACGGACTTCATGGCAGCTCCCGGGGGTGGGTGGCGAAGCGGGCTGAATCCACTGTAATCGGGACGTCACCGCAGCTCAGCGGCGGGTTGGCAGGCTGGCACGAACGGGGGATACAGCGCGGGGCGCGTCCGGTGCGCGGACCGGGGCTCAACGGTCGCGTCCTGTGAGTGCGGGACCACTACACTTGCGCCCATGTCCCTCGAACGGCCAAGCTTTGAACAGACTGCCGAAACTCAGTGCCGAATCAGTGGTGATCGCCTGTGACCGAATTGCGATGGCGCTACGGCGCCGCCACAGACGTGGGCAAAGTCCGCGACTTGAACGAGGACTCCCACCTCGCGTCGCGGCGGCTGCTCGCGGTCGCCGACGGCGTGGGCGGCGCCGCCGCCGGTGAGGTCGCCAGCGGGGTGACCATCGCCGAGGTGACCCGCCTGGCCCGCCGCTCCCCCGCGGACGCCCACGCGGAGCTGGGCGAGGTCGTCGAGGCCGCCCGCGACCGCATCCGCGCCGCCGTGGCCGAGAACCCCGAGTCCGAGGGGATGGCGACGACCCTGACGGGCCTGTGGCTCGGCGACGACGCGGTCGACATCGTCCACATCGGCGACTCCCGGGCCTACCAGGTCCGCGGCGAGGACTTCGTCCAGGTCACCGTGGACGACTCGTACGTGCAGCACCTGGTCGACGAGGGCGCCATCACCCCCGCCGAGGCCCAGGACCACCCCTACAAGTCCGTCGTCACCCGCGTGCTCCAGGCCAACCCCGCCCCGGCGCACTTCGAGACGCGGCCCGCGCAGCTCGGCGACCGGTACATGCTCTGCTCCGACGGGCTCAGCGACGTCGTGGACGACGCCGTGATCGAGAACGTCCTGCGCGACTTCGCCGACCCCCAGGCGGCCGCGGAGGAGCTGGTGCGCCTCGCGCTCGAAGGCGGCGGCCCCGACAACGTCACCGTCGTCGTCGGCGACGTCTCCGAGCACCGCGCGCGCCGCCGCTGGCCGTGGGTGCTCGCCGCGGTGGCGGCGGTGCTCCTCGTGGCCGCGATCGCGTTGGGCCTGTACTTCTTCTAGGACGCAAGACCTCTGGGACTCGACGGGAGGGCCGTCCGGCATCGCCGGGCGGCCCTCCCGCGTTCAGTCGAACGCGAGGCCGACGTTCGCGCCCTCGGCGCGGACCGCGTAGTCGAAGTACGCGGCGTCGTCGGCGGTCACGTTGTTCAGGTGCCCGTGGAGCTCGTAGCCGATGATGCCGACGAGGCGGTTCCAGGCGAGGATGAGCCGCGCGGTCTCCTCGACGGTGAAGGCGCCCTCTTCGAGGAGGGCGAGCATGGCGGGCTCGATCGCGGCCGGGTCGCACTTCGGGCCGGTGTAGGGGCGCAGGCCGTTGTCGCGCTTGGCGTCCGCGACGATGCGCGCGAGCGTCAGGGGCATGCGGGCGGCGATCTCGGTGGTGAGGTGCGGGGCGGCGTACCCGGGGACGGGGGTGCCGAACAGCAGCGCGTACTCGTGCCGGTTGGCGAGGGCCCAGTCGCGCACGCCGTTCCAGACGCCGATCCAGCGGATCTCGGGCACGGCCTTCGGGCGGTCGGCGCTCTCGGCGGCCTCGCCGACCTCGTTGTAGGACTCGATGAGGAGCGCGGTCAGCAGCTCGTCGCGGCTCGCGAAGTAGCGGTACACGGCCGAGGAGGCCATGCCGAGGTCGCGGGCGACCGAGCGCAGCGACAGGCCGGGGGCCCCGACCTCGCCGAGCTGGCGGCGGGCGGTCGCGAGGATCTCCTTCGTGAGCTCGGCGCGGGCGCGTTCTCTGGCGGTTCTCGGCGCGTTCATGAGACCAGTGTACAGAAACGAGAGCACCGCTCTTGCATCCTCGGGAACCGTGTGCAATCATTGCTCTCAACAGAGAGCACCGCTCACTAAAGCGAGCGGTGGACCCCAAGGAGCCTCCATGACCCGCATTGCCCCCGACCCCCGAGCCCGCATGGGCGCCCTCGCCTTCGCGCTCGCCGGGATCCTCTTCGTCCTCTACGAGGTCGCCGCGCCCCGCGAGGACCAGACCACCCTCGAAGGCGCCGCCTCCTGGGCCAGCGCCGGATGGTCGATCGCCCACGTCTCGGCCATCGTCGGCCTCATCCTCATCCCCCTCGGGTACGGCGCCCTGCGCGGCCTCCTGGAGGGGACGCGGAACGAGAGGACCGCCTTCCTCGCCGCCACCATCGGCTACATCGGCTCGGGCCTGACGATCTCGTACTACGGCGCGGAGGTCTACGGCCTCAAGGCGATCGGCGAGCGCGCCGTCGCCGACGGGGACGCCTCGCTGACCGAGGTCGGCGACGCGTTCCGCATGGACTCGACCGCCATGACCGTGTTCGCGATCGGCCTGGCGCTCATCGCCGTCGCCGGCGTCCTCGCCGCGGTCGCGGTGTGGCGCTCGGGGGTGCTGTCGAAGTGGTCCGGCGTGCCGTTCGCGGTCCTCATGGTCACGTTCCTGCCGCAGTTCTTCCTGCCGCAGCCGGGCCGGATCGTCTGGGGCGCACTGGTGACGGTGGCGGCGCTGTGGCTCGCGGCCGAGCTGTGGCGGGCCTCCTCGAAGGCGCCCGCGAAGGAACTGCAAGCGGTGTAAGCGAATAAGGAGGCGGCCCCCGGCGATCACTCGCCGGGGGCCGCCTCCGTACGTCCTAAGCGGACAGCGCGATGCCGTCGAGGATGTCGTGCTCCGAGATGAGCACCTCGCCGATCCCGCTGCGCTCCATGACGGTCCGCAGCACGAGGGCGCCTCCGACGATGACGTCGGCGCGGCCCGGGTGCATGACGGGGATCGCCAGGCGCGCGTCCAGATCGGCGGCGGCGAGGTCGTCGGCGACCTGCGCGACCTGCGCATAAGTGAGGCGCGTGCCGTCGATCGCGTCGGGGTCGTAGGCGGCCAGGCCCAGGGAGATCGCGGCGACGGTAGTCGCCGTCCCGGCCACGGCCACGAGCTCGGTCGCCTCGCGGCCGGGATCGGCCACGGCGAGCGCCTTGTCGACGATGCCGGTGACGTCGGCGACCGCCGCGCCGATCTCGCCGCTCAGCGGCGGGTCGGAGTGGAGGTGGCGCTCGGTCATGCGGACGCAGCCGACGTCCACGGAGATCGCGGCGACGACGTCGCCGCCGGTGCCGCGGACGAACTCGGTTGAGCCGCCGCCGATGTCGATGAGGAGGCGCTGGCCGTCGTGCGCGGGGAGGGTGGCGACGGCGCCGGTGAAGGACAGGCGGGCCTCCTCGTCGCCGGTGATGACCTCGGGGGCCTGGCCGAGCACCTGCTCGACCATGGCGGTGAAGTCGGCGGCGTTGGCGGCGTCGCGGCTCGCGGAGGTGGCGACCATGCGGATCGCCTCGGCGCCGTGCTCCTTGATCTGCGCGGTGTAGTCGGCGAGCGCGTCGCGGGTGCGCGTCAGCGCGGCCGCGGAGAGGCGGCCGGTCTGGTCGACGCCTTCGCCGAGGCGCACGACCTCCATGCGGCGCACCACGTCGTGGAGGCGGCCCGCGTCGTCGACGTCGGCGATGAGGAGGCGGATGGAGTTGGTGCCGCAGTCGATCCCAGCGACGCGTCGGGCGCTCATTCGGCGGCCTCCTGCTTCGTCGCGCAGCTGGAGGAGCGCCACCATTCGGGGAGCATCTCGATCGCCTCGTCGCCCATGGGGCTGACGCCGGGTCCGGCGGCGAGGGCGTGGCCGACGAGGGCGTGGAGGCACTTGACGCGGTCGGGCAGGCCCCCGGCGGAGACGCCCGCGATCTCGGGGACGTCGCCGAGGCGGGCGCGGCGGGCGAGGTAGTCCTCGTGGGCGCGGCGGTGGTGCTCGGCGAGCTCGGGGTCGGCGTTCAGGCGCTCGTTCATGTCCTTCATGACGCCGCCGCCTTCGAGGCGGCCGATCGCGGACGCGGCCTTGGGGCAGGTCAGGTAGTACGTGGTGGGGAACGGCGTGCCGTCGGGCAGGCGCGGTTCGGTTTCGACGACGGCGGGCTGCCCGCAGGGGCAGCGCCAGGCGACGGCGCGGGCGCCGCGGATGGGGCGGCCGAGCTGCTTGGTGACGGCGGCCGCGTCGGCCTCCGTCACCGGCTGCGGGTCCTGCGGCCACGCTTCGGGCTTCACTCGGTTACTCCCCCGGTTCCTCGGTCTCGTCCGGATCAAGCTGATCGGCGTCTTCAAAGGTATCGGTGAGCGCTTCGTACCAGGGCTTGTCGGCCCCGGATTCGTCGTCCTCGCCACCGGTGTGCTTCGGGTCGTCCTCGTCGATGACGATGACGAGGTCCTCGCCGGGGGGCACGAGGAGGAGGCTGGAGCGGATCTGGGCCTCCACGTACTCGGGGTCGTCCCACTTGAGGCGCTCGGCCTCCAGGTCGTCGATGCGGTCCTGCTGGGCGGACTGCTCGGCTTCGAGGCGGTTGATCTCGATGCGCTGCTCGACGTAGGTGCGCAGGGGGTAGGCGTACGCGAGGGCGAGCGCGGAGAGGACGAGCGCGAGGACGGCGGCGCGGCGGGAGACCTTCTTCGCGGGCCGGTACCGGACCCGCTTGACCTCGGCGCGGCCCGCGGCCCCGGGGGCGGGGCGCCGGGCGGCGCGGGTGCGGCCGGGACCGGTGGATCGTCCTCCGGGGCGGCTGGGTCGGCGGCTCGCGTTCACGGGCCCAGCCTAGTCGATGCGGCACGGCGGAGGCCCCCGCGCCGAAGCACGGGGGCCTTCACTTCAGGTTCCCTTCAGGCGGCTTCAGGTCCGCTTCAGGTTCCCCTGGATATGTTCTTACTTGCCGAACTTCGGGAAGGCCGAGGCGCCCGCGTACCGGGCCGCGTCGCCGAGGTCTTCCTCGATGCGCAGCAGCTGGTTGTACTTGGCGACGCGGTCGGACCGGGCCGGGGCGCCGGTCTTGATCTGGCCGCAGGTCATGGCCACGGCCAGGTCGGCGATGGTGGTGTCCTCGGTCTCGCCGGACCGGTGGCTCATCATGCAGCCGAAGCCCGCGCGGTGGGCCATCTCGACGGCGTCGGTGGTCTCGGTGAGCGAGCCGATCTGGTTCACCTTGACCAGCAGGCCGTTGGCGGCCTGCTCGTCGATGCCGCGGCGGATGCGCTCGGGGTTCGTCACGAACAGGTCGTCGCCGACGATCTGGAGGCGCGAGCCGACGGCGGCGGTGAGCGCGGACCAGCCGGCCCAGTCGTCCTCGGAGAGGGGGTCCTCGATGGACACGAACGGGTAGGCGCCGATGAGCTCCTCGTAGTAGGCGCTCATCTCGTCGCCGGTCTTCTTCTGGCCCTCGAAGAGGTAGGCGCCGTCGGTGAAGAACTCGGTGGCGGCGACGTCCATCGCGAAGGCGATGTCGGTGCCGAGCTTGTACCCGGCCTTCTCGACGGCCACGGTGATGAGGTCGAGCGCGGCGCGGTTCGACTCCAGGTTCGGCGCGAAGCCGCCCTCGTCGCCGAGGCCGGTGGACAGGCCGCGGTCCTTGAGGACCGACTTGAGCGCGTGGTACGTCTCGGCGCCCCAGCGCAGGGCCTCCTTGAACGTCGGCGCGCCGATCGGGGCGATCATGAACTCCTGGACGTCGACGTTGGAGTCCGCGTGGGAGCCGCCGTTGAGGATGTTCATCATCGGCACGGGCAGGAGGTGCGCGTTCGGGCCGCCCACGTAGCGGTACAGCGGCAGCTCCGCGGAGTCGGCGGCGGCCTTGGCGGCGGCGAGGGACGCGCCGAGGATGGCGTTCGCGCCGAGGTTCGACTTGTCCGGGGTGCCGTCGGCGTCCAGGAGCGCCTGGTCGACGAGGCGCTGCTCAGACGCCTCGATGCCGATCAGGGCGTCGCGGATCGGGCCGTTGACGTTGTCGACGGCCTTCTCGACGCCCTTGCCGAGGTAGCGGGACTTGTCGCCGTCGCGCAGCTCGATGGCCTCGAAGGCGCCGGTGGAGGCGCCGGAGGGCACCGCCGCGCGCTGAAGCGTGTCGTCGTCGAGCAGGATCTCCACTTCGACCGTGGGGTTCCCGCGGGAGTCGAGGATCTCCCTGGCCCGGATGTCTTCAATTGCAGCCACTGTCACTCCTGAGATAGCCGAATCATGACTATCGGCCCGATTACGGGGCCGTGTCCGAAGGATTTCGGCCGACCCGACACTGCGCCGGCCACAGCACCCCAGCCTACGCCCCGGCCCCGGCGGCAGTGCCTCCGAGCCGCGAAAACGCGATGGCGGCGACCGGCCCCCGTCGTGTTACATGGAGGCTGGATAGGGCGCTATAAGGTGGAGTCCTATTCTCAGATCGGACACCTGTGCCAGGCGTGCCCCCCGGATGCCGACGCCCGAACCGCGGCTCGCGAGGGCCGCCGAGAGCGGCCCCGGCGCCTCCATCGCCGCGCACTACGGAAGTGGAGCCCCATGATCGTGCAGAACCCCCTTCGGCGCTGCGCCGCCTTCGGCGCGGCGGCGCTGCTGGCGCTCGCCGGCTGCTCCGGAGGCGAAGGCGGCGGGGAGGCCGCCTCGGAGGACCAGGCCGCCCTCACCGAGCTGAGCGAGCGCCTCGTCGACGGCGAGGGCCACGCCTACACCGCCGAGTACCTCCTCGAAGGATCGGACGACGCCCTCCTCGTTGCCGTCGACCCCGACGCGGGCACCGCCGCTGTCGTCGTCGGCGACCGCCCGTCCCTCTGGGCGGGCGAAGACGCCGCGGACCTCGCCGTCTGGCTTCGCCAGGAGCTCGACGGGCTCCTGCCCACCGACGAGGACGTCGCGTCCTGGCTGGCCGCGGCCGCCGCCGACTCCGCCGCCAGCGCCGACTTCTCGGACACCACCCTCGCCGGCGAGCTCGCCGACTGCGTCGACGTCCAGGGCGCCACCGGCGCCCCCGTCGGCTCCTTCGAGGTCTGCGTGACCACCGTCGGCGTCATCGCCAGCATCACCGCGAAGGTCGGCGACGCCGCGTACACCGCCAAGCTCGTCAACTACCACGACGGCGTCGACTCCGCCTGGCTCGACGGCATCACCGGACAGGCCACCACGAGCAACCAGTGAGAATCACCCTGCGCCCCCCGGCCCGGCGCGTTACAGTCGCCCGGCGGGCCGGGACGGGCGCAACGGGGGTTCACCTGAGAAGGTGTCGGCGCCGCGCCCGGCCCGCACTCCCCCCGACGTAGGCCACATCACAAGCCATATCCCGCTTGCACACCCCCTCCCCCGACCATGTACAGTTGTCTCCGTTGCCGCGGCCAGCCCGCGAACAACAAGGCAAGCTCCCGTCGTCCAGGGGCCTAGGACGCCGCCCTCTCAAGGCGGAAACGGCGGTTCGAATCCGCTCGGGAGTACAGGTAAATACACAGCTCAGGGGCCAACTCCGGTTGGCCCCTGAGTCTATCACCGGGCCCTGTGATAGCACCGTGGTAGCAGGACCGCCCACCACTTCCGGTCAGCGCCCGACCGCCTCCCCCACATTCCGGCCCTCCGACCCAACCCCGTCGAGGAAGTCGAGAAGCCCCTTCACCGGAACCCGGTACTGCCCGCCAACCTTCCGGATAGGCGCCGGAAAGCACCCCCCCCCTCGCGAGCCGATACGCCACCGTCCGCCCGATCCCCAGGATCTGCCCAGCAGTCTCCACATCACAGACCACCCCCAACCCCTCAACCCGCTCTCGCGTCCACGCCCCACCATCGCAAGCAGCCATCGCCAACTCCTCCATCGATCCTGTCCAGCACCTCGCTGGGGGAGCAATACTGACGAGCCCGGCAGCGTCTGGCAAGGATCAACCGCACTTCTCGCAAAAACGACAGGATTCGGGAGCTTCAGCCGATGTGGGTGGTGTGGGTGTCACCGCGCCCGGACGAGGTTGACCGCCGTGGAGTGGAAGAACGCGGGAAAGCAGGCGATACCGGGGGCCAGGAGCACCATCCAGATGAAGATTGACATGGTCTGGTCGGAGTCGAGCGGGCTTGCCTTGAGCGGCGCATCGTCACCTGCCAGAGCCACGATCAGGGCCATACCTGTGGCCCACAAGGCACACGGGATCATGAACAGCGCCCATAGCCAGGCGGGAGCCTCGTCGATGGATTTGAGCATCCGTTCGGGGAACCTCCGCGGCCACAGGAACAAACGCTGTACTGCCCAACAGCATCCCGCGAGCACCAGTCCGAACGGCAGCAGTGGTGCGACCGGGTACTCCAGCGTCGTCTCAGCATCTGATCGGCCTTGCGTGACAACGAAGCCCGCATCGAGATCTTTCGGATCGAACACCGCCCAGAGGTCGGCATCCTCAAGATCCTCCGGACCGCCCCAGTCGTCGAAGCGCACTGGCGTGTTGTCGAACTGGTAACGGGCACCGCCGGACTCGGCGAAGCCGCTGAGGTAGACCGTGTCAGGACCTCCTCTAGAGCCTTGCTTGACGTCGAGGACGGTGTCCGCCTCGGCCGCGACGATCTGCGGTTCCGCTTCGATGAACCGATGCCACGCCTGGTTATTCCCGCTGATCCCGGCCGGAAGCGCGGCCGCGGCGCACCCCAGCCCGTAGGCGATGAGCAATGCCAACCGGCGATGCCGCACCTGGGCCTTGGACGATGCCCGGGTTCTCCCTACCCCTTGTGCACTCGCCCACCACCACGCGACCGCACCGACCCCTCCAGCGAACAACAAGGAGCCAGCCGACGTCGGGAAGCGGTAGCCGCTGAAGAGGAACGAGTACCAGTAGAGGCCGACTACGGCGTGGAGCATAAGGACGGCAGCCCACATAGGCAGGAGCAGGCGAGGGGTTCCCACGAGGTGCTTTCGTTCGGAGGATCAGTCGTGATCGATCCTAACGTGAACGATGCCAAGCAGCAGGACCGAGAATACCTTCTGTCACTGATATTTCTGCTCCCCGCGCCACTCGCATTTCAAGCTGCGGCACTTCGAGATAAGGATCGGCTCCGCGACATCCGAATCGCCGGTAGGTAAGTCGCCACGAATACTGGTGCGAAGACGATCAACGTCGACATTGCGGCTGTTTTTGGCTCGGTGATCCAGGTCGAGGCCACCCACCAGACTGCCGCACCAACAGCTAGAAGCGCCGCAGATCGCCAGATCCCCCAGACCACACCAAGATGCCTCAAAAAGGAGGACGACACATTCATTCGCCGGTGAAGCACGAGTGCCGAGATTGCCGACACACCCACGTAAGAAACAGCGTTGACCAGCATCAGAGCGGCAGCCAAGTGGGGGGTGGACACGATTGCGAAAGCCCCGACGCAGAGCGCGATTCTGAGGAAAGTCGAACTGATCATGATCAGCGCTGGGGTTCGGGCGTCGCCGATCGCGAGGAAGGTGAAGAGCTGGAGCTGTGAGATGGAGTAGGGGATCAGGGCCAGTCCTGCGGCGGCGATGACGGGGGCGGTTGCCTGGGCTGCGGCGTGGGTGTAGTCGCCCCACTCGAAGAGGGCCACTGCGATCGGTTGTGCCAGCGCGATCATTGCGGCGACGGCTGGTGTCGTGAGCATGAGGAGGAGCCGTAGCCCGTGTCGGTACTGGTTCGCGGTCGTAACCGAGGTTGGTTGGTTGGGTTTGGAGAGTTCGGGTGTGAGTGCGGTGATGACGGGTAGTGCGAGGACGCCGTAGGCCATCATGAGCAGGACCCAGGCGTTGTTGTAGATCAGCGGGCCGGGTCCGCCTTCGGCGGCTGCGGCTCGGATGAGGCCGAGGATGACCAGGAGGCCGAGTTGGCCGGCGGTGACGTAGGCGGTGACCCACAGGATCGTCTTTGCGAGGCCGCGGAGTCCGAATCCGCGCAGGCTTGGTTGCCATCGCCAGAGCACGCCCGCTTTTCGCGTGGCAGGGATGAGGATCAGCGCTTGGAGTGCAGCGCCCAGCAGGGTGGCGCCGCCCAGCAGGATGGTGCGGAGGTCGCCAAAGTCGCCGACGGGGAAGGCGATGAGGACCAGGGCTGCGGTGATGAGTGTGAGGTTGTTGCAGGCCGGGGACCAGGCGGGGAGTGCGAAGGTGCCGCGTGCGTTGAGGATTGCGGTGGCGACGGCGCCGATGCCGTAGAACAACACGACGGGCACGGTGAACATCGCGAACGCCGTGGTCAGGTTCGCGCTCTCGCCATAGGTCGCAGTGCCTCCGAGGAGGGGGATCAGCAACGGCACGGCTGCGGTTGCGACGAGGGCGGCGAGGCCGAAGGCGACTGCGGCGAAGCTGAGGAGTCGTTGCGCGAACTCGCGCCCGCCGTCCTGATGATTGGCCTTAGCCTGGTTCAGGAGAGGAACGAGGACTGCGGTGCCGATGCCGCCGAGCAGGATCTCGTAGACGATGCCGGGGAGCATGACGGCGGTGGTGTAGGCGTCGCCGACCAGTCCGGCCCCGAGGGCGGCACCGATGGCGGCCGTGCGGATGAAGCCGGTGACGCGGCTGGAGAGCGCGCCGACGGCGATGAGTGAGCTTCGGCCGAGCAGGGTTCTCGCACTGGTCATGCGATCGGGACGACCTGCCCTGTCAGGAGCCTGTCGATCCGAGCAGAGGCGGCGGCTGCTTGCCGGTTCCCGGCGGGAAGTGCCTCGCGCAGGATGCGGAGTTCTCGGCGGATACGCGTGGAGCGGACGAGCTGGAGGTCGCCGACCGCTTGCCCTGCAAGCGAGATGCCCTCGGCGGATTCTCCGGCGGCGCAGGAGATCGAGGCTTGGCGCAGTCGGCAGAGGGTGGCCGATCTGCCTCGGGAGCTGCCGAGCGTGCTGCTTGCCACGGCAAGGTGTTCGATTGCGGTGGAGGCGGCCAGGGCGTGCCGGTTCTGCTGGTAGCTGAGGTAGGCGGCGAAGCCGGTTGAGGCCATGAGGGTCTGGGGTCCGCGGAAGGCGGGGAGCCAGACGGGTGCGCCGTCCGGGATCTCGCTGTCGATCGCGCGTTCGTAGGCGAGGTCGATGTAGCGCAGGGTCTCGTTGAGCTCGCCAAGCTGGCCGTATGCTTCGGCGGTCACGCCGAGGAGAGCGGCTTTGAGCTGGTCGACGATCGAGTCGTCAGCGAGGGCGAGTTCGGCGCATGCCAGGGCCTCGGAGGGCCTTCCGAGGAAGACCGCCTGTCCGGCCATGTCGCAGAGGGCTTGAGCGGTCAAGTTGCGGTCGTCGGCTTCTGCGGCGAGGCGGACGCCGAGGCCGAACATGCGGTTCGCCTGGTCGTGGAGTCCGAGGTCGAATGCGGTCCAGCCGGTCCGGTCGGCGAGGTAGCCGGCGGCCGAGGCGAGGCGTTTGCGGAGCGGTTCGGATCGGGTCTGTTCGATCAGGCCGGTCGCCCACGTCAGCAGCGATTGGCCTTCGCTGATGAGGGCATGACCGCCGCCTCGCAGGTCTCGGGAGGTGAGCGCGAGTGCGGCCTGCTCAAGTTCCTCGGCGTCGAACTCGCTGACCATGCTCGGGGCCGCGACTGGGCCGGTCACGCTTTCGATCTCGTCGGCCAGAGGGGTGCCAGCGCCGATGCCGGTCGTGGTCGCCACGAATCCGCGGAGGAGCGTACGTCGTCTCATCTCGGCCTCGTCAATGTCGTCGTCAGCAGGTACGGAGCCTGCGGCCCTGGTCGTGACTCCGATCGGCAGCGACCACCCTAGCGCGCGGTGGTAGGCGAGCACGATCCCTGGAGTCAGCGGCCGAATGCCGCGCTCGACTCGCGACAAGTGGCTCTTCGACTTGCCGGTGATGCGGGCGAGGATGTCCAGCCCGATTCCAGCTTCGATTCGCGCGGCGCGAAGCCGGGCTCCATCTGCATCGTCCATGACGGCCTCCCATGAGTGCCACGTTGCGGAACGTCCATTTTGAGTTGCCGCAACGACGCAACGGTGACAGCCGGTGTGTCCCCGCTCATTGTAGTTTCCAGCGGTGCATGTCGCATCGCCCGAAAGCGGCGGACCGCCACCGGAGAATCACGATCCCAGCGGCCCGCATCACCAGAACGAGATGGAAGGCGAACTGGTGACATGGAGACCATACTGGCCGATGCCAAGGCGGCCGACATGCATGCGGCGATAGCCGTCCATCGTCCTCGCCTGACGTGGGCGGGGATCAAGAAGTGCCGACGGTGTCGCCAGCGTTGGCGAGGCCGCGGCTGCCAGGACTTCCGAGACGCCTTTGCCTACCTCGTGATCCGCGGGGCAGTGGGGGCTCCGCGGCTCTCGCGGCAACGCTCAGGTGGTGCGTGGTGAACGGAACCGAGGAGATCGATCTCGTGGGGGACGCGCTTCCGCTGGAAATCGTCAACATCGACGGCCAGCGCCTCACCTTTACCTGGTACTTCCTCAGCGGCGTCGACCGGCTGACCGTCACCGCAAGCGGCGACCGCCTCGGCGTGGTCGAACAACTGGAAAGCAACAGCCCACGCCTGCTCCCGGATTCGGACTGGTCCGACTGGCTCGACACCGACGGCCGCACAGACCGGATCGTCGCGGCGGCACAGCAGCAGTGGCATCACCGAGGCGAGATCGTCGCCGACCGCGCCCTACGCGAAGGCGGGCAACTGTGAGCTGACCAGCCTCAGCTCGATGACTTCATTCCAGAGGGCCGCCGTAGGTGGACGGCGGCCCTCACTCCCACTCATCCAACAACCCTCATCGATGGAACGGAGACCAGTCATGATCGAAGCGCTCGCTACCGGAACGTTCACCCACGAGGAGATCGCCGCGCTCAAGCGCGACTTCGCCGACGCCTACCGGGACGCCCCCGTCCTCATCACCGGCGCTGACGGCTTCCTCGGCTCGCACCTGACCGACGCCCTCATCGAACTCGGCGCGGACGTCCACATCACGGTCCGTCCCAAGGCCCACCGGCAGCTCCACCACCTCGAACACCAGCGAGGGCGCCTCACCCTCCACTGGTGCGACCTCACCGATCGCCTCGCGGTGGACCAGGCCGTCCGCGCTCTCTCGAATGCTGACCGCCCTGTTTACGTCTTCAACTTCGCTGCCTTCAGCCACGTCGGCTACTCGTGGCACCTCCCCCAGGCCGTCTTCAACGCCAACGTCAGCGCCACCCTCAACCTGCTCCAGTCGCTCGTGGACCACCGCATCGAACTCGCGTGCTTCGACCAGGTCGGCACTTCCGAGGAGTACGGCAACGCCCACGGCCTGAACCACGGCGACGACCTCGACGAAGTCGTCTTCACCGAGACCTCGCCGCTGGACCCACAATCGATCTACGGCACCTCGAAGGTCACGCAGGACTTCCTGGCCCGCAACTTCCACGCCGCATATGGTCTGCCGGTAATCGTGGTCCGCATGTTCAACCACTTCGGCCCCCGCCAGTCCCTGGAGTTCATCACCGGCGAGATCATCCGGCAGGCGTCCCAGTCCGAGCGGATCGTCCTTGGCGACCTCCGCCCGCGCCGCGACTTCACCTTCTTCGTCGATGGCATCCGCGCCCACCTCGCCCTCGCCGCGCACGGCAAGGCCGGCGAGGTCTACACCTACGGGAACGGCAAGAGCATCACCATGAAGGACTGGGCCCAGCTCATCATCGACCTCGGCGAGCGAGCCGGACATTGGAGCGCCCGGACCCTGCTCTCGGACACCGACCGATTCCGTCCCGGTGACTCCGAAGTCCTCGCGCTGCGGGTCGACGCCAGGAAGGTTCGTGACGCCGTCGGCTGGGAACCGACCGTCACTTGGGAGGCCGGGTTGCGCCGCACCATCGACTACGTCAACGATGCCCTGATCCCCCACTAGAACGACCGCCACGCAGTATCGATCGAAGGACACCCGATGACCGAGCATGCCGACAGCCTCCGACTCGCATGGCTGGCCGACCGCTTCCGCGCGCAAGCCACGCTCGGCCTGCACTACCGACCCGACCGTTTCGATCGTGAACGGTTCACGCGCCTCCGACGGCACGCGGCCGAACTCGCATCGCTGATCTATCCGCGAGACGTCGACGCGATCGAGGAGTCCTTCAGTACCGACAGCGGCATCCACACTCCCAAAGCCGCTGTCGCCTTGTACATCAAGTGCGCGGACGGGGCCCGGCTCTGGCGGACCTTCCTCCTGGAGCCGGGCAGACTCTTGCCGGACGAACTCAAGGCTGCGGCTGTCCGGATCGCTGCGGCGGGACCGGGTCGGCCTGTCGGTTTGACCGACAGCCGCGTGTTGGGCCTTCCCGACCCGCACACCTACCTCGCGATCTACCGGACCACCAGTTCCCTCACACGCGCCGAACTGCGAGGGGTCTGGCCGACGCCCGACACTGCGATTCAGCGACCCTTTACCGGCATCTCCCCCGCGTCCATACCCGCTTTGCCTCGACAAATCGACGAGCGGCCCGTCATCGTCAGCCCCGTCGTCGCCGCCATCTGTCGTGACATCGTGGAGATCGCGGAGGAAGGAGTCTTGGAGACGGCCGATCCGTACAACGTCGAGCGCTTCGAGCAGCTCGGTGCGCTCGCCGCGAACATCACCGTAGAGCCAATCGGCTATCGGCGATTCGGCCCGTTCGAGCTCCATCCGTCCGCGGCGGCAACAGGGACGGAGATTGCCATCCGAGACGAAATTGGCCGAGTTCTGCTGATCCAGCGGTCCGACACCGGGCAGTGGGCGATACCCGGCGGCGCCTGCGAGGTCGGAGAGGGCTGGGCGGTGACGGCCGTCCGCGAAGCACGCGAGGAGATCGGGCTGGGTCTCGATGCGGCTGATTTGGCGCTGGTCGATGTGTTCGACAATCGGGCCATCACGTCGGAGCCGACCACCATCCCGGTCATCGCCGTGTTCAGCATGAACCTCAAAACCAGCGGCCGCACCGTCACATGGAACCGCGAAGTTGCCGACACCGCGTGGGTGACCTTGCCCGATCTGAAAGACCTCGACCTGTTCCGAGGTCACCGCACGAAGATCACCGCAGCCTTGCAACCGACCGACGAACCAAGAGCTTGATGTCCCGGACGGCGCGGTAAGACGGTGACTCCTGCCGTTCCGCCATCTTCTAGGTAGCGAGTCGAATCCGCCTGAGCCGCCTGAGCAATGCGACGGAAGAGCCGAGCTGGAGTCCGGGCCTCGATCACAGACAGAGGGTAGTAGCCCCACGAGGAAACCTCTGACTCACGAAGCTTGATGTCAGCTTCCTGGTCAGCACTGAGCTGTCCGCCATCGAAGGCGAAAAGGATCTTATCGCCCTCACTCGGTGCAGGAGCCCAATCAACGACCAGAAGTCCGCCGAGGGCGATTTCGATGCCCAGCTCCTCCCGGACCTCTCGCAGGCACGCCTCGACCGGGGATTCGCCGACTTCGACGTAGCCGCCCGGCAGTTCCAAGGGCTCCTTGTAGGTGGGCTGAACCATGAGGATGTCGCCGACCGGATTGCGAATCAACGCCGCGGACGCAGCGAACGCACGCGCGCGCCGCAGCGGCGAGTCATGCTCACTCGAAACCTGCTCCATCAAAATCTCCTTGGCTTCCGATCTCGTCAAGATCCGATTACATACGCCTAATGCGGATCTCGATGCACGTCCAATTGAAACCTCATGACAATATCATTCAAGAGTTGACAGGATCAGATGAGATACAGCATCGAACTAGGCGAAGATACGACCATCTACCTGCGATAATAACCTTCAATGGCCCTATGAGAAAAAGGGCAGACACATCTTGCACTCTGCGAGTGCGGGTTGTATTGTTGCCGATCCGCCCGCTTCCCCGGCGGATCTGGTGTCATTTTCTGTCGACTATTTCTCTCCTCGGTCTTGGTGGTTCTCCCTGCTTTCGTTGAAGAAGATCTACGCCGGTTCGGGCTACCTGTATCTGACCGAGTCGGTGGCGGCCGGTGACACGCCCCGGGTGTTTGCGACTGAGGCGGACGCGGTCGCGTACTACAACGCGCGCGGCAACCCGCCCGGGATCTGGCTCGGTTCCGGGCTCGACGGGCTCGACCTCAAGCCCGATGACCGCGTAATTGAGGAGCAGATGCGGTTCCTGTTCGGGGAAGGCATGCGCCCGGACGCGCAGCGGGTCATGGACGCTCACATCGCCGCCAACGCCCACCGGATTCGCAAGCCAGGCGACGAGGAGAAGATCGCCGAGGAAGCGGTGCGCGCCGCGCGGTTGGGACGGGCGTTCCCGAAGTACCAGCAGAGGACGCTCGACTACACCGAGCGGTTCAACCGGCAGGTCGACAAGATCCTCATCGAACTTGGCCGGGAGCCGACCCCTGCCGAGCTGCGTGAGGCCCGGAAAATCGCAGCGCAGAGGAGCAAGCAGGCCGTGGTCGGATATGACCTGGTGTTCGCGCCCGTCAAGTCCGCGTCGTTGCTGTGGGGCCTGCATGATTCGCAGCAGGTTCGGGCGCAGGTGAAGTGGGCGCATGACGCCGCCGTCGCGGAGGCGTTGAAGTATCTGGAGGAGCATGCGGCGTTCACGCGGGTCGGGGCCGGCGGCCCCGCCCAGGTCGACACCCGCGGGCTGATCGCGGTCTCCTTCGATCACTTCGACAACCGCAACGGCGAACCCCACCTCCACACGCATCTCGCGGTGGCGAACCGAGTCCAGGCCGCCGGGGATGGGAAGTGGCGGACCATCGACGGCCGCCCGCTGCACTTCATCACCGTGACCGCCGGAGCGGTCTACGACTCCGCGTTCCGCGCCGAACTGACGAAGCGGCTTGGGGTCGAGTGGCGGATGCGCACCGACACGAGAGCAAGTAAGGAACCGGTCTGGGAGATCGCCGGGGTCAAGGACGAGTGGATCAAGTCCTTCGCGTCCCGCCGTGAGGGGATCGTCGAGCGCTACAACGAACTCACCGCGGACTACCGCGCCCAGCACGGCCGCACGCCCGACAAGGCAACTGAGCGGCAGCTTGCGCGGACTGCGAACCTCGACACGCGCAACGTCAAGAGCACCGCGAAGTCCCTGGGCGAGCTGAACGGGATCTGGCAGGGCCAGTTCACCGACAGGTTCGGCACCGACGCCCTCACCGAGTTCCAGCGAGCCGCGGGGAAGCCGCGATCCGTCTCCACCCTAGTCTCCGGGCTGGACCTGTCCGCGCTCGCCGAAGAAGTAACCACGCGGGTCTCGGAGTACCGGGCGGTGTGGAACCGGTGGAACGTCGAGGCCGCCGCCCACCGGACCCTGGCCGAGCACGGCGTCACCCTCACCGACCACGCCCAGCGGACGGCGCTGGTCGAGCAGATCACCGACACCGCACTGGGCGCGTCCATCAGTCTCGAAGCCCCAGTTGTCGTATCTGAACCGGCCGTGTTGCGCCGCAACGACGGCGTCTCGGTGTTCACCCCGCACGGCGCGGCCCGCTACACCTCCGAACAGATCCTCACCGCTGAAGCGAACCTCGTCCAAGCCGCCACCATCCCCGGTGTGGTCGACGCGGTTGCCCCCGAGCAAGCCGCCGCCTCGTTGAAGAACTTCGAGCAGCAGGCGGGCCGATCTCTCGATGCCGGGCAGCGGAAACTCGTCGAGTCGTTCGCGACCGACACCCGCCAGTCCGTCGCCGGGATCGGGCCAGCGGGGACCGGGAAGACCACCGCCATGCGCGCCCTCGCCCACGTCCTCGACACCGACGGCCGCCGACTGGTCCCACTCGCGTCCTCCGGGGCCGCCGCCGCGGTCCTCGCCGCCGAACTCGACCGGCCAGCCGAGAACGTCCACAAGTTCCTCCACGAGCACATCAAGGGCCGTTGGGCGAACGACCTGTCGCACGGCACTGCTGTCCCACCGGCGTTCGAGCAGTTCCGTATCCGGCCCGGCGACATGGTCCTGGTCGACGAGGCCGGCATGACCGGCACGCTCAACCTCGACCGACTCCGCCAGATCACCGACCACCACGGCGCAGTCCTGCGATTGCTCGGCGACCACTACCAGCTCTCCGCCGTCGAATCCGGCGGCGCCCTCCGACTCCTCGCCGCCGAGACCCCCACCGTCGTGCTCGATGAAGTCCATCGCTTCCATGACCCCGCCGAAGCCGTCGCTTCCCTCCAACTCCGCGAAGGCGACAACACCGCCGTCGACTTCTACGCCGCTAACGGCCGCCTCCACGCCGGGGACACGGAGGACTTGCGGGAACGGGTCTACCAGGCATGGCTATCCGACACCCAGAGCGGCAAGGACTCACTCATGATCGCCGGAACCAATACCGAGGTCACCGCACTCTCCGCCCGCGCCCGCGAAGACCTCCTCATTGCAGGGAAGGTCGCAGCGGACGGCGTCACCCTGCATGACGGCAACGAGGCCGGGACCAGCGACTTGATCGTCACGCGGACTCCGCGGCGCGACTTCGCCTGCCAGGACGGGCAGTTCGTCAAAAACGGCGACACCTGGCTAGTGGAGACCCGCCACGGCGACGATGCCCTGGCCGTCCGCCACACCGAACACGGCGGACGCCTCGTCCTCCCTGCCGAGTATGTCGCCGAATCGGTCGAACTCGCCTACGCCGTCACCGGCCACCGTTCCCAAGGCCGCACCGTCGACACCACCCACTCACTGATCGACCCGGAGCTGGCCGGACGCGAAAGCACCTACGTGCCCGCCACCCGCGGCAAGGAGGCCAACCACCTCTACTTCACCGTCGACGTCCCCGAGGACCAACCGCTCACGCCGAACCAAGAGAGATCCGAAGCCCAAGCCGCCTTCATCCGAGTGCTCGACCGCGATGACGCCGAACTCTCCGCCACCGAAACCCTCCGCAACAACCTCACCCGCGCCGGCACCATCCCCGACCTCGCCGAAAAACTCGCCTACACCGAAGACCTCCGCGCTGCCCGACATCGCGACTACGAACCACCTCAACAACACCTGCTGATCGCCGCGCCATGGATCAGGTACAACCCAATCGAGGATGACCCGAGACCAAACACCTTGGAGAGCTACACCGACACCCTTCTCGACGCCATCCACGACCGCGCCTACTCACTCGCCGAGCTCGCCGTCACCGCCAAACCCGCCTGGGTCGACTACCTCGGCCGCGAACCCGAAGACCCCACCGCCAAAGCCATGTGGTGGCAGAGAGTCGCCATAGTCTGCGCCGCCACTGACCACACCGGCAACGACCAGAACGATCCATGGGGATGGACTCCCAGGACCTCGACCGAGCGCTACATCCTCGACGTTGCCGAAACCGCAGCCCACCAAGCCCACGACCTCACCACTGGGTGTCGCCGAGTCGGCGAGATTCCTTCCCCTGAAGTCGAGGCACAACAACTCAGTCGCGTCCAGGCTTTCGAAGGTTTCCAGGATCACCGACCACAGGAGCTGAAGGCAACGACACAGTTGCCCGGGCCTCTAAACCCACCAAAGCCATCATTCTGAGCCAGATTCATTGGCAACAATCGGATTCATGTCATGCAGTGCGACGAACTCTTCAGCGAGCCTCACCGCAACATTTGGATGATCCTGGCCCAACATTTCCAGAGAAAGCTCAAAACCACCTTTATCCAGCAATTGCATCCTCAAGGTGTCGGATTCCTCAGGACTAAGTACCGATATGCTCAGAAGGCACTTAAATTTCAACCCCTCCGAGTGGATGCAGGATGCTATTTCACGAGCCTTCCCACCGAGCCCAATCAGGGAATATATCGAGGCAAGCTCGAAGTAAAATTCATCAGTACGCGAAGATTGGCTAGTGGAAATCTCAGCTTCGATATCAGCAACAAGACAATAGGCCTTAATAAAGTCCTGATCCTCAATACAGTAGCGAGCGAGGCAAAGCATGGCCAAGACCCTTTCGGAATCGATTGTGCCTGCAGTAACAGTTTCCGCGAGTTCGAATTCTCCTTCATAACAGAGCGCACGAACCAGATAAAGCCTTGAATAACTTGAGGTAGGGTGTGTCGCAATTCTTACAGCTCGCTCAATCTGACCATTCGAGACCAGCGAGTAAAATAGCTGAGGCTCTGCCCATGTCGAAATTGATTGCGTAATCAAACTGTTCAAACTCTCTAGCAAGAAGTCCTGATACATCTCAGCCTTCTGCATATTATCTATGTCAATCGACAAGGACATTGCATCCCGACTTATTATCATCCTCCAAACCGAATCTACAACTTCCCTCAGAAGACAGTCTATTCGGTCTAGCAGATTTGACACATCGGACCCAGCGCTTGCTCGCGCCATAGCCGCGAGCACCAAGCATGAATATTGCGGTGCCATCTCCACTTCAAGCAGGCGCTCAAACTCCGCAATAGAATTCGATCTCGCCAAGACACGAGTAACTGAATATAGAGTCCAGTGATCGATTAGGTCAGGCGATCGATTCGAAAGCACCTGAGTACAAATCTGGAGCAATCTTTCAACCAGTTCAACGTGGCCAGATTCAGGTATTGATGCAATGATTGATACCAAGGAATCTATATCGCCAAAAATCGAGCCATCGGCTCGAGAAAGTGCTTCGGAATCCAATGCAAATTTCTCGGCCTCATCAAGGCTACTCGCAGACTTTGCCAACGAGACAGCAAACTCAGCAAGTGAATCGACCCGCGCTCCAGTATAGCTAATCATACCGATCACTTCACGCGCCAGATCAAACTCTTTCGCCCCTAGAAGAGTCCGACAAAGCGCCGACAGTTTTTCTGACTCAATCGTAGGATCAGCTAGTCCTTGCCATTCAGAGCGAACCATCTCAAGCATCCGATTATAGCAATCCTTGAGAGGTGAACTTGCCCAGTATATGTATCCATCCACGAGCGCTGAGAAGCGCTCAGATTCATCCTCAATTTCCCCCAAGTACCTCTGAGACTCAAGGAAATCGCCTTTTGAGAGATAATACATTGCAAGCCCTGCAAGCGCGCGATTACGCAAAATTGGATCTGAGCCCGCACTTAGCTGACGCCAGCGATTGAGCACGGGAGTGAGCACGGTTCCATCTTCGAGCTTGGCAGAAATCGATATAGCCTGGTCCAGCAGTAGAGTCTGCGTCCAAGGGTTGTCCAGCGTCAAAACCAAGTCGAGATACTGAAGTGTTGCCCTTTCATATTTTTCCGCGTCTCTTACCGCTGAATAGAATTCGATCAAATAGATCCAGGCCATCACGACTTTGAAATCCTCGTCGTCGTTAGAAGTAAATACTCTGAGGCGCCGCTCCAGGATCTCAACTTCCTTTTTCTTGTTTAGTCGAACAAGGACTTTTGCGAGAGGAGGTATCAGATGGCGTTCGTACTCGTCATCAAAGTTGGAGGATGCCGCAAACGCAGCTTCAATGCATTCCTGCGCGATTTCATTTTGATTGCAATCAATCAAGGCATTCGCCATGTTTACCAAGGCGGGCACGCGTCGTTCAGGACGGCGAATTGAGTAGACAGTAGCCTTGGCACGGTTGAGATTTCCAATTCGTACCCATGCTTCAGGCAGTGCATCGGAGATCAACTCGTTGCTCTTGAGGAGAATAGCTCGGTACATCGAAAGTCGGGCCATCGAAAGGATGTTTGCAGGCCTTCTCTCTAGAAGCCTGCCCTGAGCTATTTCGATCTCCGCAAGTGCAAGACTATCTCCGCCGCTCATCGCGCGAATCCTATTCTGACGCTGCAGATCAGTCGCAAGTTGCACCATCAATGGAATGCTATTTGTTTCACTTGCCATCCTAAAGTAGCCATACAAGAGATACCCGGGTGTATCATTCGGCCACTTCAAGTCCCGATACGTTGACGCCCAGTTCTTGATCCGTTCAATATAGGTGCCAACTTGGTCCGTAATGGCAGCAAGTGCAAACTCTTGAAGTTCCTCATGAGCAAGTGTGTAGACGTGGGGACCGGATCCCATCGCAAAAGAGGGACGGGAGATGAATGCCCGCCCAAAGGATGCAGCGAGAAGATCTTCGACCATAAATATTGGTTCACGAGTCAGTTCTGCCAGGTCCATAGCGGTGAGTCCGCCTCGTGCCGCCACAATAAATCCGAGCACGTCACGTTCAAGCATCGTTCCATGCAGGATGTTTCTCAGGTCCCTCTGAAGCTCATTCTGTTTAGCGATTGCATGCTCCGATCGCCCAAGTTCATATACTGCCTCATTTTTTCTGAGGGGATGATTCGAGGGCACATCGTCCGGAAGAGGCGGATTATAGCGACCTGATACAATAATTCGAAGATTGTCTGGGAGCGACCAAGGTAGAAGCCCTGCTATTGAGTTACCCCCTGGTGACACTCCCCGGTCCTCATCCAGTCCATCCACCACCAACACAAGTCGATCGCGATGGCTTTCACATCGTGCAGCAGCCGCGCGCAACATGGAAAGCATGTGAGCTTCCTTCAACCCTTCTTGATATTCAGTTGGAATTGGTACCTCGAGGATCACGGCTAGCTGTTCAATCAGGGCATCAACAAAGGCATATCTGTCACTTGCACCCGCCAGGCGACCAGTGATAAAGAAAGAAACGACCCGAGTATGTTTCGGTGGATTAAGTACAAAGTTTGACAATAGCGCGGACTTTCCCGCCCAGGCAGGGCCTTTGATATATGCGTACTCTTGAGCTTCGACAGCAACACAAAAGCGATGCAGGAAGTCGCTTTCCTCGCATCTATCATGAAGTTCATTGGGTGCAATTCGCCGAACTTGCTCAATGTAACTTGAATTCTTTGGAACCTGGCTCAGAGGCCTGACATTAACATTGCCAATGAGTGTGCCACTTACTGCAACTCCTCCGGATTGCGCCTCAGAGTCTCCAGTATTGTAATTAGAAGTGCGCGTTTTTCGGCTTGCATCTTCTGCCATCTGCTTCCCTTGCTCAAGGTCTAGTCTAATCGAACTTCTCGGGCGTCGCGATCCCGCTTATTGCCCTTCCAGAGCTTTCCGCACTTGCAGTCCCACTACCGTCAAGCTCGATATCAGTGCTGGATTGGATGTCCGGTACAAACACTCCGGAAACAGCTAGCCCGCCTCCGCTTGCGCGAGCCGAGCCGGAGTTCTTGACCGAGACTGAGTTCGAGTGACCGGTGGGAATCATTTGAAGTACTGATACCGCAAGTGCCGCAATTGCTACTAGAGCTGACACAACGGATGCGACCTTGCTTGCTTGATCCCAGGAGATCGTCGAGAACGTAACGGCGGCGCTGGCGACCAAGATCCCAGCCGTGATGACTACTACCCGCTTCATGCTTCAGAATTTTACCGTCGATCGAGCGAGGCCCTCGTGCGGCCAGTTACGAGACGATCTGCCGCGGCGTGCATGGCCCCGGCATTCGGGTCCCTCAGATTAGCTTCTCGCTTTGCGGGCCATTTCAGCTTGGATTCGGCCCATCTCCTTGACAAGGTCGTCCATCGACATGTTGTCCAACGGTGAAACTTGGGCCGGGCTGCTAGGTTGACGCTGTTGTGGTAGCTGAGCGGTGCCGTTGCGAATCTTTTCGAGGGCGCTCAAGGTCTTGTCGTCGTTGCCCTTGAGTTTGCGGACGTACTTGGCGGTGGTAACGATGCTTTTGTGGCCTACGCGGTCTCGGACGGATTCGAGGTCGGCTCCTCCGGCGAGGAGCCAGGAGATGTGGGTGGCTCGGAGGTCGTGGACTCGGATGCGGGATTTGATGCCGACGGCTTCGAGGGCGGGGTGCCAGATTCGGCGGCGGAACCACCAGCCTGGTACGTGGCCTTCGGGATTGAGGGCTTTCTTGGCGGGTTGCTTGGAGTCGTGGGTGTCGAGGCCGACCGCGCGGCGGGAGGCTCGGTAGGCGGCGTAGGCGCCTCGGCAGTGGTCACAGCGGCACTTGGCTAGTTGGTAGGCGGTGGTGGTGCCGTGGCGGTATTGGCGGCCGGCGGCGTTGGGTGGGGTGAGTCCTAGGTCTTCGGGTGGGAGTGACTGAGAAGGGATCTCAGGGGCTTCGTAGGTGAAGAGGAGGTCGTCTCCGGACTTGCCGGTGATCTCTAGGTAGCGGTCCACCTTCTTGGCAAAGGGCTCGGAGACTTTGACTTCGAGGGGCTTCTTGCCCTTGGGGTACGGCTTCACGCGGAAGGAGTAGCCGTCGGGGTCGCGGCTTGGGCGGACCTTGATGACCGCTCGGGAGACCTTGAAGGTGCGTTCGGTGGAGTGCCAGTCCTTCGCGCGGAGTTCGGTGAGTTCGCCCCAGCGGAAGCCGGTTTCGATGTCGGTCTCTAGGAGCATCTGCATCTCGAAGTCGGCGATTTCAACGAAGACTGCGTCGAACTCTTCGACAGTCAGGATTTCCTTCTCAGTCTCGGGGACCGTGGGGAGCTTGATTCCCTTGCAGGGGTGGAGGTAGATGAGGCCGTCGTTCAGCGCGGTCTTGAAGATGGCGCTCAGCGGGCTCATCGTCTTCTTGAGGTTCGCCGGAGAGACCTCCTGGTCCTTGCGCATCCAGGTGACCCACTCGCGGACGTCGGCGGGGTAGATCTGGTTCATGGGGAGGTGGCCGAACCAGGGGTTGAGGTACTTCCGGATGCGGTACTCGTAGTCGTCGGCGGAGGACTGCTCGATGACGTGGTTGGGGAACCAGGTTTCGAGGACGTAGTCCTTGAACTTGACGCGGCCGCCCTTGGCGTCGACGATGCGGCCGTCCGCGATGCGGGCTTCGGCGGCCTGCCAGGCTTTGTCGGATTCTTTCTCGGTGGCGTAGGTGCCCTCGTAGACGGTTTCGCCGCGCATGTCGCGGAAGTAGGCCCTGTAGGTCGTTCGGCCCTTCTTGGAGACGTGGGGAACGCTCCAGCCCATTGGCTCCTCCTGTGTGGAATCCGTGGTAGCACCGTGGTAGCGGACTGGGGTGTCAGCCCTCGGTGGAACATGGTCATTTCAGTCAGGAGTTGACAACTGAAACAAGCCATCTACCAGCAGTTTCACACGCACTCAGGCCTGTGACCAGCAATCTGCAAATATGACAGGGAAGCTCTCTCAAGGCGGAAACGGCGGTTCGAATCCGCTCGGGAGTACATATAGACGTAGAAGCTCAGGGACCAACTCCGGTTGGTCCCTGAGCTTATTTTGCGTACTTGAATCCGCTTCGGGGGTAGGTGAGGCGGCGGAGGAGGGTTTCGAGGGGGCCTCGTCTGCCGTTGCGGGCCATGGCTGCGGCGAGGGCGACGGTGGCGGCCCAGACGGCGACGGCTATGGCGGAGGCGGCGGCGTCGGTGAGTTCGGTGCCGAGTCCTGCCCCCTGGGGGGAGAAGAGGGCGACGAAGGCGACGGACTGGAGTACATAGCAGGTCAGGGAGCGCTGGCCGCAGGCCGCGAGGGCTCGGGGGATGGCGCCGGGGGTCCCGGCTGACCGGCGGTCTGCGATGAGGCCGATGAGTGCGGCGTAGGCGAGGCCGGCGGCGATGCCGGTGACGCTGTGGAGGGCGTAGGCGGAGACGGCGGCGGGGGTGTGCGGGTCCCACAGGCCGGTTTCGGCGAGCATCAGGGGGGTGCCGCCGACGAGGCTGATGGCGGTGCCCCACAGGGCGGTCCGGGTGAGGAGCCCGCGGTGGCGGCCGGGTTCGTCGAGGACGCGGCGGCGGGCGGCCCAGATGCCGATGGCGAAGGCGGGCAGGATGCTGACCAGATAGAAGGTCGGGGTGAGCGCCGACCAGGTCATCAGGCGCATCGCGAGGGCGGCCAGGGGGTCGGCGATGGTGGTGGGCTGCTCGGTGCGGTGGTCCGCGGACTCGGCCGAGAGGCCGAGGAGGACGAGGACCGCGATGTGGGCGAGCGAGGTCAGGGCCGCGATCTTGAGCAGGGTGCGGTCGCGGGCGACGAGCATGCCGGTGAACAGCAGGCCCACGAAGCCGTAGGCGGCGAGGATGTCGCCGAAGAACAGCAGCAGCGCGTGCGCGAAGCCGAAGACGAGGAGCCAGGCGCTGCGCCTGCGCACGATCCGGCGGGTCTGGGGCCAGGTCGCGCCCTTGCGGGTCTGGCGGTCGACCAGGCGGACGAGGCCGTAGCCGAATAGCGCGGCGAACATCGGCAGGGCGCGGCCGTCGACGAGGAGGACCTGGACGCCGGTGAGGAGGCGTTCGAGGGGTGCGGCGTCGACGGCGTAGCCGCGGAAGCCGGTCTGGTCGTGGCCGATGAACATGTGGGCGTGGGCGAGTGCGATGAGCAGCAGCATGGTGCCGCGGGCGAGGTCGGGGGCGAGGGACCGCTGCGCGGCGGGGGTCGCGGTGTGGACGGCGGGTGGCGAGAGCGTCATGGCGGCTCCAGAATTAGATACATGAGTGTATCTAACGAGATTAAGCTACGGTGGTGTATCTCAGTGGAACGGGGGTGCGCTTTGAGCGAAGCCGAAGGTCAGACGCGGCGCAGGGGCAAGGATCTACTCGACGCGATCTACGCTGCGGCCGTGGAGGAAGCGGCCGCAGCAGGGGTCGGGCGGCTGACCATGGACGGCATCGCCAAGCGCGCCCGCACGCCCCGGACCACGCTCTACCGGCGCTGGTCGGACCCGGTCGAGCTGCTACTGGACGCGCTCCACGACCTCCACCCGGTGGAGGCCCCAGCCCCCGGCGCGGACGACCTGCGCGGGGACTTGATCGCCGCGCTGCGCATGATGGTCGACTGGGCGCTCAGCCCCGCCGGTCGGGCGGTCCTGGTCATCGTCGCCGACCCGCGCCGCGACCCGGTCGTCATGGAGGCGCTGTACCAGCGGGTGTTCGCCGAGAAGGGCGGCACGTTCACGCAGACCGTCCTGCGCCACTACGCCGACCACGGCCACCTCGACCCCGCCCTGCTCACCCCGGTCGTGGTCGACATCGGCGAGGCCATGGTCACCAAGCGGATGATGGACACCGGCGAGGACCCCGGCGACGAGTACCTCGCCGCGATCGTCGACCAGGCCATCCTTCCGGCCGTCGGACTCAGATAGACAGAAGAGCTCAGGGGCCGACTTCGGTCGGCCCCTGAGCTTTTCTGCGTCCTAGGCGGCGGTCTTGTTGCCGCGGAGGGTCAGGGCCGCGAGCAGTGCGGCGGCGAGGGCGACGGCGGCCGCCGCGGTGAAGGCGGTCGAGAAGCCGTCGGTGAGGGCGGGCTTGTCGCCGATGTCGGCGGCGCCGTTGGCGGCGGCGAGGGCCGTGATCACGGCGAGGCCGAGGGCCGAGCCGATCTGGTAGCCGGTGTTGACGATGCCGGAAGCGAGGCCGCCCTGCTCGGGGCGGGCGCTGGAGATGGCCAGTTGGAGCGACGGGATGAACGCCAGGGCCATGCCCAGTGCCGCGAGGAGCGAGGCGGGGAGGACGTCGGCGGCGAAGGTGCCGTCGGGGCGGATGAAGGAGAGCCAGAAGAGGCCCCCGGCGAGGAGGACCAGGCCGGTGACGATCATGGCCTTGGAGCCGAACCGGGCCATGAGGCGCGGAGCGAGGGCGACCATGCCGATCATGATGAGCGCGGTCATCGGCAGCAGCGCCGCCCCGGACGGGAAGGCCGAGAAGCCGAGGACCTGCTGGAGGTAGAGGTTCAGGAAGAACCACATCGGGATCCAGGCCGCCCCGAGGAGGAGCTGCGCGAGGTTGGCCGCGCCGAGGTTCGGGGCGCGGAAGATCGCGAGCGGCATGAGCGGGTTGCTCCGCTTCGCTTGCAGCGCGAGGAACGCGGCGATGAGGACCGCGGCGGCCAGGAGCGTGCCCCAGGTGGCGGGTGCGGCCCAGCCGGCCTCGGCGGCGCGGACGATCGCGAAGACCGCGGCCGCGAGGCCGAGGGTCGCGGTGAGGGCGCCGAGGAGGTCGATCGATCCGCGCTGGGCGCGGCCGCCGGGCAGGAGCGCCGGGGCGGCGGCGAGGGCGAGGACGGCGATGGGGACGTTGATGTAGAAGACCCAGGGCCAGGACGCGTACTCGGTGATGAGGCCGCCGAGGAAGACCCCGGCGGTGCCGCCCGCGGGCGCGGCGGCGCCGTAGAACGCGAACGCCTTCGTCAGGTCCTTCGGGTTGTCGCCGAACAGCATCATGAGCAGTGTGAGCGCCGAGGGGGCGATGAGCGCGGCCCCGGCACCCTGGACGCCGCGTCCGGCGAGTTCGGCCGCGGGGTTCTGGGCGAGGCCCGCGACGAGCGAGCCGGCGGCCAGGATCAGCCAGCCGAGGCCGAACATCCGGCGGGCGCCGAGGAGGTCGGAGAGCCTGCCGCCCAGGAGGAGCAGGCCGCCGAAGACGACGACGTAGGCGTTGAAGACCCACGAGAGGCCCTCCTGGGTGAAGCCGAGGTCCTCCTGCATCTTCGGGAGGGCGACGCCGATGATCGAGGTGTCCATGATGACCGTGAACTGGGCCAGGGCGATGAGCGCGAGGGCGATCCAGCGCCGTGAGGCCGGTGGGGTCGCAGTGGACGACATGTCCGTCTCCTATACCGGTAGGGGGTATGCCTGAGGGGCACTACTCCGTTGGGGCGCATGAGCCCCGAGGACCGGTGCTCTGCGTGGATGTAGTTCTAACATACCCCCCTGGGGTATAGCCAACCGATGTGGCGCGGATCGCCGAACGGAAAGGGCCCGGCCGATCGGCCGGGCCCTTTCACTCACTGCGCCTTGGTGATCGCTGCGGCGACTTGTCTGACCTCGTCGATGCCCTGGCGGGAGAAGGGGTCCCGGACCTCGACGGCGAGGCCGGGGGCGAGGAGGCGGGCGACCTCGCGGTCGCTGGACAGGCCGTCGGCGCCGAAGGGCTCGGGCTTCCAGTCGTCGCCGCGCTCGTGGTACTCGGCGAGGAACGCGCGGAGGGCGTCCATGTCGGCGAGAGCCTCGCCGCGCATCGCCTGGATCTGGAGGTCGACGCGCCAGGCTCCGCTGTCCGGGGAAGCACCGTCGAGGCGCGTCTCCCAGACGCGCTGGACGAAGGCGACGCCGCCCCATTCGAACTCGAAGTCGGAGGCGGAGCCGAGCCGGTCGGGCAGGTACCCGATCGCGAGGCCGCCGATGTGCGTTTCCTGGCTGCTCACAGTCATGTCTCCATTGTAGGTATTTGCGTGTGGAGTGTGCTATTGCCTCTAAATCCTGCTTGTCCGAGAATCAACTGTTGCGTAAGTTCAGCATGTCTTGTGGGTAAAAGATGTGATTCACCCCTTGCGTCGCTTCGTCATCCCATGATTCGATGATTTCCGGTCCCTCCGTACTCCCCCACTTCCCCCGCAGGAGCCTCCATGCAGACACTCAAGCGCGCCGCCGCCGTCGTCTCGGCGGCGGCCCTGGCCGTGTTCACGGTCCTCGTCCTCGACGCCGCCCCGGCCCAGGCCGTGCGGCCGCCGGGCATCCCGTCCCTGTCCACCGCGCAGTCGGAGCTGAACGCGCTGACCGTCGCCTCCGAGTCCCACGGCGACTCGTACGACCGGGACCTGTTCCCGCACTGGTCGAGCGTGGGCGACGGCTGCACCGCGCGGCAGTACGTCCTCAAGCGGGACGGCACCGACGTCGAGACCGGCTCGGACTGCCAGCCCGACTCCGGCTCGTGGCAGTCGGACTTCGACAATCAGTGGACCTCGACTGTCTCGAACGCGACGGTCGACCACGTCGTGGCCCTCTCCGAGGCGTGGGCGTCCGGCGCCTGGGCCTGGTCCACCGCCGAGCGCGAGGACTTCGCCAACGACATCAGCTCGCCGCAGCTGTGGATCGCGACCACCTCCGCGAACTCCTCGAAGAGCGACTACGACCCGGCCGAGTGGATGCCCACGAACACCTCGGTCCGCTGCGACTACGTCAAGGCGTGGACGCACGTCAAGTACCTGTACGACCTGACGATCGACTCGGCGGAGAAGTCGGCGATCCAGTCGCACTTCGATGCCTACTGCTAAGACCTGAACAATGGCGGCGCCCCCGGATTCCGGGGGCGCCGCCGTCGTTCACATGAAGTTCGCGGTGGTGATGAGGCCGGTGATCGCCGCGAAGGACAGTGCGACGATCGCGATGATCATGCCGGTGACGGCCATGCCCTTGCCGGAGACGCCGCCGCCCGCGTTGCGGATCTGCTTGCGCGCGTGGAGGGCCAGGAACAGCGAGCCGAGGCCGAACAGGGCCGAGCTCATGAAGAACGTGACCCCCGCCCAGGGGGTGACGATCGCGAAGAGCATCCCCGGCAGGGCGCCGAGGACGGCGCCGATGCCGGCGACCAGGGAACCGATCGCCGGGCCGGACGGTATGGGCCGCAGGCGCGGCTGCACGATCAGGAAGCCGTCGATGGTGACCGGCGCCGGGACGGGCGGCCAGTACGCGGCAGGGTGGTACTGCGGGACCTGCTGGTACGGCTGCGGGTGGCCGTGGACCGGCGGGCCCGGTTGGACGGGCTGCATGTGGGGTTGGTTCATGGGAGCCGGGGGCGGCTGGAGATGAGGATGGTACGGATCCTGCGCGGTCACGCCCCCAGACTATCCGCCGCGGAGCGTCCTCGCGACCTGGGCGAAGTACTCGTCGACCTCCGCGGTGTCGTAACCGCGCATAGTGAGCTGGAAGCCCATGTTGGTGAGCGAGTCGGGGTGGGGCGGGGCGCCGGCGTCCGTCGCGGTTCTGATGCGGGCGACCGCGCGGTCGACTTGGGCGCGGTCGTATCCGCGGAAACGGACAGAGAAGAAGGGGTTCTCCATACGTCACAGTCTGCCAGGTCAACGCCACCCTTTGGGATCGGGCCGCCGTCTGATGAATTTGTGGGGAAATATCAACTTCTAACGGGCACAATCTAAGTGAGGAAGCGTTTCCACCGTTTCACCTGGTGTCGGACCCTCGCGGAGTATTCGGACGCGACGGCCGCCGCGGCGGCGGCGTCGGCCTCCGACACCGCGTGGGGGGCGAACGCCGCGGCATTCACCAGACGCGGCAAAGGCCCGATATCGGCCTTCAGGGCCGACAGGCGCACCGCCGCCTCTTCCGCATTGGCGTGGCCGGGGACCTTCACCCCCGCCCGCGAAGCCGCCGCGAGCACCTCGGCCCAAGCCCCCGCGACCCGCTCGGCAGGCGTCCCGCGCGTGAGCCTGCGGCGCCTGCGCAGCGCCCGGCGGGCCTTCAAGAGGAGCGGGACGCACGCGAGCAGGAGCGCCCCGAGCGCGTACCAGACCCACACCGGCAGGCCCCCGGCCTCCTCGGTCAGCGCGTCGTCAAAGTCGCCGTCCTGCTCCAGCGCCTCGTCGTTGAAGTCCTCCGCCTCGCCCCCGCCGCCGGAGTCCTCCTCGGGGCTGGGGGTCTCCTCCTCCATCTGCTCCAAGGTGTCCTCGGGCGGCACGGGCACCGCGTCGGGCGCGGGCATCGGGTCGAAGCGGACCCACCCGACCCCGTCGAAGTCGATCTCCGGCCACGCCGACCCCTGGGCGGCGGTGACGGTGCTGGAGCCGCCGGGGACCTCGAAGCCGACCACGACGCGGCTCGGCAGGCCGATGAGGCGCGCGATGATCGCGTACGCGGCCGCGAAGTGCTCGCTGGTGCCGCGCTGGCCGCCCGCATCGACGGGGCTGCCGAGGAAGAACCCGAGCGAGGGCAGGTCGTGGCCTGAGGGCGCCTCCGGGTTGTACGCGTAGTGCTCGCCGAGGAAGTCCGCGAGCCCTTGGGCGCGTTCGTAAGGCGTGTCGTACGTGGTGCGGATGTAGTCGGCGATGGTCGCCATGATCTCGGGCGTGCCGGGCGGGACCGCGACGGTGGCGGCGTCGGCGAGGTTCGCGCGGGCGGTCTCGGCGGCGGCCGGATCGACCGCGACCAGCGCGGAGTCGAAGTGGTAGGTCGAGCCGGTGGCGAGGCCGTCGGGGGTGAGGAGGCACCGGGTGGCGAGGTTGACGGCGATCGGCAGTCCGGTCACGGACGCGGGGTCCGCGGCGGCCGGGACGAGCTTCCCGCCGAGGCCGATGATCTCGACGTCCGCGGAGTAGTCGGCGTCGCCGCTGCCGGGGATCACGGTGCCGGCGGTGCGGAAGTCCCCCGCGGCCTGCCACGTGGTGCCGTCGTACTCGGTGAGGACCGCGAGGCGCATCCACGCGTCAGCGCTGGTGTCGGCGGTGAAGAGGTCCTGGTCGGGGTATTTGGACCACTCGGCGATGCGCACGAGCGGGTTGAGGTCGATGTCGGTGAGCCGCGGCGGCTCGACGTACTCGCGCGGGTCGCCGGGGCTGGCGGTGACGAGGCGGGCCGCGACCGGCACGAGGAGCGCCATGACGGCGAGGAGGACCGCGGCGGTGGCGACCATGCCCATGAGCGCGGGCGCGCGCGAGGGCGCGGGGCCGTCCACGACGGCGTCGGTGTCGGGGCGGCGCTCGGGAGGGGCGGCGGTGACGGCGAGCGCGGCGGCGGCGAGCACGCAGAACGCGACGGCCCAGACGGTCCCTGCGGCGGCGTTGGGGCCGACGAGGTACAGCCCGGCGCCGTACAGGATGGTCGGCGGCAGGCATCCGAGGAGCGTGCGGCCGTAGCGGATCGCGAACTCGCACGCGAGGGTCGCGGCGAGCCAGGTGAGGAAGACGGGGACGACGACCGTGTCTGGGGCGGGCTCGACGGGGATGAGCGCGGTCAGCGTGCGGGGCACGGCGTTGACGAGCGCGTCCACGACCGTGGCGGGGAGCGGGTCGGCGCCGTCGGAGGTGATCACGATGGCGGCGAGGAGGTACGCGGCGAGGCCGACGAGGGACGCGGAGGGCGCGAGGAACGAGGGCCGGTTGCGCAGCGCGAAGCCGATCGCGAACGCGCCGAACGCCGCCCCGGCGACGAGGAGCAGGAGCAGCTGCCCGTGGTAGACGCGGGCGGCGACGGCGCCCGCGAGGGCGCACATGAGCGTCAGGGCGGCCGCGACGGCGGCGACGCGGAGGCGGTAGCGGACGCGGCGGCCGCTGCGCTTGGGGCGGGCGCGCGGGATCGGCGGGGCGGTCACAGGCGGGTCCCGCCGCTGTTCCAGGCCGCGGCGAACTGGTCGCCGTCGGCGGCGCGGACCGTGGGGAGGCCGCCCGCGAGGGACGCGGACGCGGGGAGCCCGGTGGCGAGGTGCACGGCGATCACCGTCGGGTAGGCGCGCTTGAGGAGCGCGAGGCGGTCGGTGGGCGGCTCGGTCCCGGTGATCCACACGAGCGTGTCGCCGTAGCGGGCGGCGGTGAGGCGGGCGACGTAGGCGTCGAGGGTGTCGGTCGCGTTCGGGGCGAGCTCGGCGAGCAGGTCGCCGTAGGAGTCGCGGCCCGCGCCGGAGAGCGTCGCGCCCGAGGCGGGCACGAGCGCGGCGTGGTACTCGGCGCGGAAGCACGCGGTGAGGACGGAGTAGGCGGCCTCGCAGGCGGCCTCGAACGGGTCGGTGAGCGGGTTCGGCGAGGGCTCGGCGGGCCACGATTCGGGGCGGTCGTCGATCGCGATGGCGACCGTGGGGAGCGACGTGTCGAGGTGCTCCTTGACCATGAGCTTCCCGATCCGCGCGGAGGTGCGCCAGTGGACGTGGCGCAGCTCGTCGCCGATGACGTACTCGCGCAGCGCATGGAACGTCTGCGAGCCCTGCTCGATCTTGTCGGCGGTCCCTTCGAGGGACCGGGCGAGGCCGTCGGGGGTGCGGGCGAGCTGGTGGAGGCGCGGGTGGATCCACAGGCGCGCCGAGGGCCCGAAGTTCCCGGCGGTCGCGGCGAGGCCGAGGAGGTCGCGCTTGCCGATGCCGAGCGGCCCGGCGTCGACCGCGCCCCGGCGCTCCGCGTTGATCACGTAGCTGGCGGACGCGCTCTTGCCGGGGCGCAGGCGCGCGAGCGGGACGGCGACGCGGCGCGTCTCGATCCCAGTGCCGCCGTAGGCGTCAACGGCGCGGGCGTTGACGGCCCGCCAGCGCCCCGTGTTGCTGACGGTGAGCTGCACGGTCGCGGTGTGGCCCACCGAGACCCGGTCGGGGTGGACGGTGCGTTCGACGCCGAGGCGGGGCCGTGCGGCGATCACCGACCCGGCGGCGACGCAGGCAAGGGCTCCGGCCGCGCCGATCGCGGCGAGTTCGGGGTAGCCCCAGGCCCATCCGGCCGCGAGGAGCGCGAACGCGGCAACGGCGAGGCCGACGCCGCGGGCCGTGACGGGGACGGCGAGCAGCCGTTCGGCCAGAGTGGACCGTGACGCCGCGGGCTCCTCCGGTGCCGCGGGCGGACCGGTCTCGCTCATGCCGCCGAGGCGGGCAGCGGGACCGAGACCTGGTTGAAGGCGTCGGCCACTACTTGGGCGCCCGTGGCCCCGCGCATCGCCGCGTCGGGCGCGAGCTGGATGCGGTGGGCGAACACCGGCCCGGCAAGGGCCTTCACGTCCTCGGGGATGATGTAGCTGCGGCCCTGGGACAGCGCGAACACGCTCGCGGCCCTGGTGAGCGCGATGAGCCCGCGGGGGCTGACGCCGACGGCGACCTGCGGGTGGTTGCGGGTGGCGTTGGCAAGCTGCACGAGGTACGCGTACAGGGGCTCGGCGATGTAGACGTGCTTGGCCATCTCCGCCATCTGCGCCACGGTGTCGGTGTCCACGACGGCGGCGAGCTGCTCGGGGCTGCGCTGGTGCGTGCCGCGCAGGACCTCGATCTCGGCGGCCTCCACGGGGTAGCCGACGGAGAGCTTCACGAGGAAGCGGTCGAGCTGGGCCTCGGGGAGGCGGTAGGTGCCGTCCATCTCGACGGGGTTCTGGGTCGCGACGACGAGGAACGGCTGCGGCACCTGGTGCGGGCGGCCGTCCACGGTGACACGGCCTTCCTCCATGACTTCGAGGAGCGCCGACTGGGTCTTGGGGCTGGCGCGGTTGATCTCGTCGGCGATCACGATGTTCGCGAAGACCGGGCCGGGGTGGAACTCGAACGCGCCGCTGGCCTGGTTGAAGATCGTCACGCCGGAGACGTCGGAGGGCAGCAGGTCGGGCGTGAACTGGATGCGCCGCCACTGCCCGGAGACGGCCGCCGCGATGGCCCGGGCCATCGTCGTCTTGCCGGTCCCGGGCACGTCTTCGAGGAGGATGTGGCCCTCGGCGAACATGGCGGTCAGGGCGAGCCTGACCACCTCCTGCTTGCCGAGCACGACGGTGTCGACCGCCGCCCCGAGCCGCTCGAACGCGGCGGCGAAGGACTCGGCCTGCGCGGCGCCCAGCTGGACCTGCTGCTGCATGCGCTTAGGCACCCGCAGCGGGTGGGTCTGCTCGGTGTCGTGCATCCATGTCTCCTGCTAGCACGCCGGGAGGTCTCCGACGGAGTTCTTGCCCTGACCGTCGATGTTCAACCATGCGAAGGGCACATACGCGTTGGAAGCGTAGTCGATTTTGATCCACTTGTCGGTGCCGTCTTTGCCCGGGTGGTAGTCCGCATATCCGTCGGACTCCTGGCCGCGCGGGGTGATGGTGGCGCCGGTGGTCCAGCAGTAGGCCTTGTAGCGGTCCCGCGAGTGGGTGTACCCGACAGAGCTCCCACCAGGCGAGCTGTAGACCGAGACGCCGTCTTGGCCACCGTCCTGCGAGTTCGGCGTGTTGCAGTAGTTGTTGTCGACGTCCTCGTCGCAGCCGAAGTAGATCTGACCGTTGATCGTCGTGGTCGACGCGTTGTAGGTCGAGGAGGTCATCGATCCGGCGGGGTTGGAGATCTCGATCTGGAAGTTGTAGCTCGTGGAGGCGTGCAACTTGGTCACCGCGTAGACATCCGGGCAGGACGCGGTCGACTTGGTGACGCCGTCGCTGATCACGCTGCACTGCGCGTCGCTGCTGCCGCCGTCATCAATTGCCAAGGTCAGGTTGATCTGGTTGGCGAGGGACTCGTGGCTGGAGATCTGGACGCTCGGAGCCTTCATCGTGTTCGAGGTGGTGTTGGCGGGCTCGGACTGTCCGGCAGCGTTCACCGCGACGACCGAGACGCTGACCTGCTCGTTGTTGCCGAAGCCGGACATGCTCGCGGTGGTCCCGCTGGTGACCTCCTTAGTCTGGGTTCCAGCGGTGACGATGTACTTCTCGATGACACTGCCGTTGTGCGAGGGCTGGCTCCAGGAGACGTCGATCGTCCCGGCCGCAGACCCGGAAGTCTGCGCAAGCAGGTCGCCTGGCGCATCCGGGACGTTGAACGGCGTGACCGTGGCCGACAGCTCCGAGGGAGCCGAGGCCGCAGACCCCGACAGGGTCGTCACCTGGAACGCGTACTGCGTCCCGTAGTCCAGCGACCCGGCGGCGGTCTTCAGCTCGGTCCCGTTGGCCTGGCCGACGACGGTGCGCTCACCGGTGCCGGACACGGACTCGACCTGGTAGCCGGAGATGTCGTTGCCCTGGCCGTCGGCCTCGTCCCACTTCACGGTGACCGTGCCGTCCGGGTTCGCGGTCGCCTGGACGCCGCTCGGGGCGCCCGGGACCTCGGCCGAAGGCGTGATGGTCGGGGAGGTGACGGTGTCGCCGGCGCCTTCGGCGTTGTGGGCGGTCACGGTGAACGTGTAGCCCTGGCCGTTGTCGAGGTCGCCGATTTCGAGGACGCGCTGGCTGGGTGCGATCTCCCAGCTCTGGCCCGCGCCTTCGACCACGTACTTGGTGAGGGCGGAGCCGTTGTTGGGGGCGGCGTCCCAGGAGAGGTTGATAGTGCCGTCGCCGACAGTGCCGTCGAGGTTGGTGACCGCGCCGGGCGGGCCGATCTCGGGGGCGGACTCCTCGTCGCCGTTCTCGTCGCCTTCGTCGCCGCCGTCGTCCTCTTCGGTGGGCGGGGCGTCGCCGCCGAGGATGTCGTCGCGGTTCTTGGGGGCGAGGGCGGCCACGCCGTCGGCGGAGACGACCACGGCGGCGTTCGTGTTGACCGCGTTGGCGAACAGGGTGTCGCCGGTGTGGTAGAGCTCGACGGGGCCGCCGCCGGAGTCGATCTCGATGCGCTGGAGCTCGTTGCCGTCGAGGTCGTAGACCCAGACGAGGCCGGAGGTGCCGTCGGGCACGTAGATGCGCTCGTGGAACTCGACGGAGGCGCCGAGGAGTTCGGAGGACCCGGCGCCGATGGCGAAGCTGCGGGTCTGGTCATCGTCCACGGTGACGATCGAGGGCGGGTCGGTGACGGTGACCGAGGCGATAGTGCCGGGGCTGGTCACGGCGGTCTCGGTGGGTCCGGCGAGTTCGATGGGGGTGACGGCGCGGCGGCCGTCGGTGCGGATGGTCGTCATCTCCTTGGCGGTGGAGTTGAGGACCGCGACGCCGTCGCCGAGGACGGTGAGCGCGAGCTCCTGGCGCGGCTGGGCGACGACCTCGGTGGAGGCGGTCTTGGCGCCGGAGTCCTGCGGCTCGATCTGGACGATGGTGCCTTCGCGGGGGACGCCGACCCAGAGCATCCCGTCGCCGTCGAAGGCGCCGCCGGTGAGCCCGGCCGGGAACTGGAGGGGGTCGCCGATCGCGGAGAGCGTCTGGGGGTCGACCTGGTTGACCAGGCCCTGGGTCTGGTCGATGATGAACGCGCCGTCGTCGGAGAGGGCGACGCGCACGCCTTCGCCGGGGGCGGTCTCGGCGTTGCCGGTGACTTCGAGGGTGGAGAGGTCGATCGCGGAGACCTTGCCGGTGGCGATCTCGCGCAGGAGCAGGTGGGAGTCGGTCTGCTCGATCTGGACGGCGTTGCCCGCGGCGTCGGTGATGTCGAGGCGCACGTCGGTGGCGGCGGTGAGGCCGTTGACGCGGGCGATCTCGCCGAGGGGGGTGGTCCAGAGCCAGAGGCTGGCGTCCTCGCCCTCGTTCTCGCGGCTGAAGGCGCCGGTGCCCAGGAGCGTGGCGACGAGCGCGCCCACGAGGACCACCGGGAGGCCGACGGCGATGAGCAGCCCCTTGACGTTGAGTCTTCGGGCGTCGACGTTCCGAGTGGTCATAGGGGGGTTTCCTCTGCGCTTCTGGTGCAAGTCGGCGGCTCGCTGGCCTGCGCGGGTCTCACGCGGGCGGGTGCGGTCAGGGAAGGCGCACGAACCCGAGCCTAATTCGCGGGTGCAACTAGGACTAGGCTGCCATTGTCACAAGACGGTAAAGGTCTCGGGTATCCCCAAGTGACACAAGCCGGTCAGGTTACCCGCACGTAGCGGAAGGCCCCGGGGCACAGAGGTGGCGGTGCGCCTCGCGCACCGCCCGTCAGGTTCCTGCGATTCAGTTGTCTCTCGCCGAGGCGGCGCATCTGCTGCTGCGCCGCCGTCGGTCCTGCCGAAGTAGTAGGTACAGGGAGCGGGTCAGGCGGCCTCGCCGAGTTCGAGGACGCCGGCGCGCCGTGCCCGCGAGACGCCCGCCATCGCGAGGATCTCCGCGGCCACCTCGGGCGCGGCGAGCTCGTTCGGCGTGTACACCGGCGCGTCCATGCCCGCGACGGCTTCGCGGATGGCGAGCTGGGACTGGGTGAGGCGCCCGGAGGCGGCGATCACCGGGAGGCCGAGCGCGCGCAGGTGCTGGGCGCCGTAGCGGGCCCCGGCGGCGTCGGCGGCGGCGAGGACGACGCCGTCGACGAGTTCGCGCACGAGCGGGAATTCGAGGAGCGCCGAGGTCTCGGACTGGAGGATGCCGTCGGCGATCTCCATGACCACGGCGTCGACGTCGTGCGCGGCGGCGTGGTGGTAGAGCGTCTGGGCCAGTTCGGCGAGCTCGGGGACGGGGACGCCCGCGGTCGTCGGGTAGCCGCCGTCGGTGAAGTCGGCGGCGACCACGGCGCCGGAGTCGCGGAACATCCACGGGTCGCCGCCCGCGCCGGTCCCGGTGATCTTGATGCCCGCGACGCGGCGGCCGGAGCGGGACAGGCCCCGGATCACGGACGCGGCGGTCGTGGACTTCCCGGCGTTCATCGAGGTCCCGACGACGCACACCACAGGCGGGTGGTCGCCCAGGCCGAACGGGGCGAGCACGCTGAAGCGGCGCAGGTCGAGCGGGACGCCCTCGCGGTCGGCGAGGATGCCGATGGGCTCCAGGCGGGTCGGCGGGCGCATGTCGCCGTGCCGGGAGAGGACCTCCCCGGCGACGCCGCCCGCGGCGACGAGGTCCACGGACGTGCCGAGGACGTCGGGGATGCGGGACTCGTACTGGTCGGGGGCGTAGCGCTCGCCGAAGGCCAGGAGGATCTCGTCCCCGGGGTAGATCGCGGCCTTGCGGCCGGAGGAGAGTTCGAGCCAGTTGTGGTGCCCGATGGCGTCGACCCGTGCGGCCAGGACATGGCCGGCGCGGGGGGCGCATTCGTCCACCAGGGTCAGTCCGGGCAGCGTCAGGTCGACATTGCGGACCGCGTACGCGACTTTGAGCCGCGAAGCGAGCTCGGCAGGGAACTCACGAATGCGCATGCACACTCCAAAGAGGACAAAAAGGGTGAGCGAGAGACCCCGCTCATTTGGAAGTACACCAGTGGTCCAAGACGTGGCCACGGTGGCAGACACGGCGATCGCCGCGCTGTTGATGGACGAATATTACGGCCTGTGTTCGGGCTTGTAAAGGGTGGATTAGGTAAAACTGCGGCGGCGCCGAAGTGACACTTCGGCGCCGCCGGAAAACCGGGTCCTAGCTGGGAAAACTCACAGCTCGCGGCCGCGCGCGGCGACGGCCCCGATGACGATGACGGACGGGTGGTGCGCTTCGGTGGCGCCGAGGCCGGACAATTCGCATTCGCGGACGGTCTGGTTCTTGGTGGTGGCGTTCTCGACGATCCGCACCGGGGTGTCGCCGGGCCGCCCGCCCTCCATGAGCGCGGCCGCGATGGCGGCGCGGTTCTTGACGGCCATGAGGAGGACGACGGTGCCGTTCCCGGCGCCGAGGGCGTGCCAGTCGACGAGGCTCTGCGGGCCGGGCGGGACGTGGCCGGTGGCGACGGTGAAGTCGTGGACGACGCCGCGCTCGGTCACGGGGATGCCCGCGGCGGCGGGCCCGGCGATCGAGGAGGACAGGCCGGGGACGACCTCCACGGGCACGCCCGCGTCGAGGCACGCGTCCAGTTCCTCTGCGCCGCGGCCGAACACGAAGCCGTCGCCGCCCTTGAGGCGGACCACGAACTTGCCCTCGCGGGCGCGCTCGACCATGACGGCGTTGATCTGCTCCTGGGTGGTGTGGCGCCCGTAGGGGAGCTTCGCGGCGTCCACGATCTCGACGTCGTCGCCGAGCATGTCGAGGAGCTCCTGCGGGGCGAGGCGGTCGGAGACGACCACTTCGGCCTGGCGGAGCAGTTCGAGGCCGCGGAGGGTGATGAGGTCGGCGTCGCCTGGGCCGGCGCCCACGAGGGCCACGCCGGCGGGCCGGGCGCGGCGCGAGCGCGGGGCGTCGAGGTCGCCCGCGTGCAGGGCCGCGGCGACGGCGTCGCGGACGGCGGCGGCGCGGCGGGGGTCGCCTGAGGCGGAGACGGCGACGCTGATGCCGTCGAACGCGGCGTGCGCGAGCGTCCACGCGTCGGAGGCTTCGGCGTCGTCGCTGCGGACGCACCAGGTGCGCAGGGCCTCGGCCTCGGCGGCGACGGCGGCGTTCACGGCGGGGTCGTCGGTCGCGGCGAGCACGAACCAGGCGTCGTCGCCGTCGCCCGCGCGCCAGCCGCGCCGCTCCCACCGGAGCGCGCCGGAGGCGGCCAGGTCGGAGAGGGTGGTGGTGGCCTCGGGGGCGACGAGGCGGACGCGGGCGCCCGCGTCGAGCAGCCGGGGCACGCGGCGCCCCGCGATCGTGCCGCCGCCGACGACGAGCACGGTCTTGCCCTCCAGCCGCAGGCCGATTTCGTAGACCGACACGCGCGTCTCCTCCGCTGATCCGATGAGTCCCCGACAAGGGTAGGCAGGTTTCGTCGCGGGCATCTAACCGGCGGATTGCGAGCCTGTTACGCACGACGCCCGTGACGCGTCGGCCTGGAGTGATGCGAGTCCGGTTTGCGTTTCGCCCCTTGATGAAAGCGATACCGACGCTCGTGAGGATTTTCACCTTGACGTGATCCGTGTGCCCTAGGCTGGATATATGCGCGATCGACCCCGCCAGCACCGTGTGCCCGGACTGTCCGCACTCGGGAGCGACCGACCAGGACCGCCCGCCGAAGGGGTGTACGCCCTGCTGCGCACCAGCGTCCTCGCGGGGCTCGCGATAGCGGCCCTGCTGTTCCCGCTGGTGGCGATGGCCGGGCTGAGCGCGAAGGCCGGGTTCAACGCGATCGACACGCTGTCGGTCGAGGTGACCGAGACCGACCCGCCGCTGACGTCCTACGTGTACGCCGCGGACGGCGAGACGCTCATCTCCCTGTTCTACGACGAGTTCCGCCGCCACGTCACGCTCGACGAGGTCGCGCCCGTCATGCAGCAGGCGATGGTCGCGGCCGAGGACTCGCGGTTCTACTCCCACAACGGGGTCGACTACCGCGGCATCGTGCGCGCGTTCGTCGCGAACAACTCCTCGGGCGGGGTCGAGCAGGGCGCCTCGACGATCACCATGCAGTACGTGCGCGGCGCACTCCAGCTCAACGCCGACTCGATCGACGAGGTCATCGCCGCGACCGAGCAGACCGCGACCCGCAAGCTCACCGAGGCGCGCCTCGCGATGGCCGTCGAGGAGCAGCTGTCCAAGGACGAGATCCTGGAGCGCTACCTGAACCAGGCGTACTTCGGGCACAACGCGTACGGGATCTTCGCGGCCTCGCAGGTGTACTTCTCGAAGCACCCGTCGGAGCTGAACCTCCAGGAGGCGGCGACGCTCGCCGGGCTCGTGCAGGCGCCCTCGGCGTACGACCCGATCGTGTCGGACCAGACCGACGCGCTCGCGCGCCGCAACTGGGTGCTCGACCGGATGATCGACATCGACTACCTCTCGCGCGGCGACGCCTCGGAGGTGCGGGGCCTGCCCATCGAGCTGAAGGTCTCCGACCCGCCGAACTCGTGCATCGGCGTGGAGGGCACGACCTCCGAGTACGGGTTCTTCTGCGACTACTTCCGCCGCTGGTGGCGCGAGCAGGACGCCTTCGGGGCGACCCCGGCCGAGCGCGAGCAGGAACTGCGCCGCGGCGGGTACACGATCATCACGACGCTCGACCCGGACCTCCAGAAGCTCGCCAACGACACGGTGACGAAGCAGAAGGGCGAGGACTCGAAGCTCGCGCACGGCGCGGTCCTCATGGAGCCGGGGACGGGGCGGATCAAGGCCCTGGGCCTGAACCGCACGTTCTCCTACGACCAGAGCCACAACGGGCCGCACTCGAACCCGTCGTTCGACCGCAAGGGCAACTACCCGAACACGGTGAACCCCGTGCTGGGCGGGGGTGAGACCGGCGGGTACCAGGCCGGGTCGACGTTCAAGGTCTTCACGATGCTCGCGGCGCTCGACGCGGGCTATCCACTGGACTACAACATCTACTCGCCCAACCAGGTCAGGACGAGTTTCGTGTCGGCGACGACGGCGTGCGGCGGGAACTGGTGCCCGAAGAACAGCTCGGCCTCGATGGCGGGCGACCGGGACATGTGGTCGGGCTTCGGGATGTCGGTGAACACGTACTTCGCGCAGCTCATCGACCGGGTGGGCGCGGACAAGGCCGTGGAGATGGCCGAGCGGATGGGCCTGCACTGGCGCAGCGAGGGCGACGCGTACTACGCGTCGGAGGAGCGGCGCTCGGGCTGGGGGCCGTTCACGCTGGGCGTCTCGGACGTGCAGCCCATCGAGATGACGAACGTGTTCAACACGCTCGCCGCGGAGGGGAACTACTGCGAGCCGATCCCGGCGCTGCGGATCATCGACCCGAACGGCCAGGAGCTGGACACGGCGGCGCCGCGGTGCCACCAGGAGCTCGACAAGGACGTGGCGCGGGCGGCGACCGACGCGGGCCGGTGCGTCACCGAGACCGCGCGGCGCGGCGCGCAGTGCGGCTCGTGGGGCACCTCGCCGATCGTCGGGAACCTGGCGGGCCGCCCGGTCGCGGGCAAGTCGGGTACCACCGACAACAACCGGACCTCGTGGTTCCTGGGGTACACGCCGCAGTTGACGGTGGGGGCGTTCATGGCCGACCCGGACTACATCTTCAACGCGGTGGGGACGGCGAACGCGACGAAGTCGAAGGAGACGGTGGGGACGATCTTCAAGGAGGCCCTCGACGGGGAGCCGGTGATCGACTTCAAGGCGCCGTCGCGGGAGATACAGTACGACGGCAAAGACTGAGGACTTAGAGGGATTCGGCCGCTTCCGCTTCGGAGGCGGCCGTTTCGCCGTCTTCAACGGCGGCGGCCTCGTCGAGGTCCTTGCGCTCGCGGCGGACCAGGGTGACCCAGCCGAGCGGGACGAGCGCGGCGAACAGGGCCCACTGGACGGCGTACGAGTAGTTCTGCCAGTCCTTGAACGTGGGGGTCTCCAGGCGGGTGAGGCCCTCGACCGGCTCGATGTCGGCGATCCACGCGGAGCGGAACTCGTAGTCGTAGTAGGAGCCGAGCATGTCGATGCTCAGGCGCCGCGACTCCAGGTGCCCGTCGACCTCGGTGACGCCGCCCGAAGCCTCTTCGTACTCGTAGACGCGGCCGGTGATCGTGACCTCGCCGGTCGGGGGCGCCGGGTAGTCGGGGACGGTGCCGGTGTTCTCGGAGGGCACGAAGCCGCGGTCGACGAGGACGGCGGTGCCGTCGGCGAGGACGAGCGGGGTGACGATCTCGAAGCCGTTGAGGCTGTCGTTCGTCTGGGCGCGGAGCACGACCTCCTGGTCGGCGTCGTACACGCCGGTGGCCTCCACGAGGGTCCACCGCTGATCGGGGTCGAGGCCCTCGGCGGCGGGGAGCGTGTCGTCGATCGGCTGCGACTCGGTGCTGGTCTGGATGACCTCGTTCGCGGCCGCGCGCTGCACGGCCCGGCCCCACTGCCACTGGGAGAGCAGGGCGCAGACGACCATGACGACCACGCCCGCGAGCGTCAGGAGGAGCCAGCGGGGCGTGAACACGAACCGGTATCGCTGCAACACGCCGCTTACTCTAGCCCCGACCTAGAATTGCGCCCCATGAGCGATGTAGTGAATGCGGTGCGCGCCGCCCTCCCGGGGGTCCGCGCCGATCTGGAGGCCCTCGTCAAGATCCCGGCGATCGCCTTCGACGGACTCGACCACGAGCCGGTCCGGCAGGGTGCGGACGCCGTCCAGCGCCTCCTCGACGAGGCCGGCGCGGCCGAGTCCCGGCAGCTGTCGCACGGCGGCGGGCAGCCGAGCGTGTACGCGCACTTCCCGGCGCCCGAGGGGCAGCCGACGGTGCTGCTGTACGCGCACCAGGACGTGCAGCCGGTCGGGGACCTCGCGAAGTGGGTGCAGGACGACCCGTTCACGGTGGTCGAGAAGGACGGGCGCCTGTACGGGCGGGGCGTCGCCGACGACAAGGCCGGGGTCATGGCGCACGTCGCGGCGCTGCGGGCGCACGGCGGGCGGCCGCCGGTGGGCGTGAAGCTCCTCATCGAGGGCGAGGAGGAGTTCGGCTCCCCCACGCTCGAAGGGCTCCTCCGCGAGCACCAGGACCTGCTGGCCGCGGACGTCGTCGTCATCGCGGACTCCACGAACTGGCGCACGGAGGTCCCGGCGCTGACGACGACCCTGCGCGGGGTCATCAACGTGTACGTCGAGGTGAAGGTCCTCAATGTGGCCGTGCACTCGGGGATCTTCGGCGGGCCGGTGCCCGACGCGCTCACCGCGCTCGCGCGGCTCGTCGCGACGCTGCACGACGACGCCGGGGACGTGGCGGTCGCGGGCCTGGTCTCGGGCCGCGGCTCGGACCTGGACTACGACGAGGCGGCGCTGCGCCACGAGGCGGGGATGCTCCCGGGGACCGAGTTCATCGGGACCGGGCGGCTGACCGAGCGGCTGTGGTCGAAGCCGACCGCGACGGTGCTCGGCATCGACGCGCCCGGTGCGGCGGAGTCGGCGAACGCGCTCCAGCCGTCGGCGCGCGCGAAGCTCTCGTTCCGGCTCGCGCCGGGCGACTCGGGCCAGAACGCGCTCAAGGCCGTCCGCGAGCACCTGGTCGCGAACGCGCCGTGGGGCGCGGAGGTCATGGTGACGCCCGAGGGCGGCGTGGGCGACCCGTGCGCGATCGACGCGACCGGCCCGGCGTTCGACGCGGCCCGGGAGGCGTTCGCGGAGGCGTGGGACGGCACCGAGCCGGTGGAGATCGGCATCGGCGGCTCGATCCCGATGATCGCGACGTTCCAGGAGCTGTACCCGGAGGCCGCGATCCTGGTGACGGGCGTGGAGGACCAGTACTCGAACCCGCACGGCCCCAACGAGTCCCTCGACATCAAGATGTTCGAGCGGGTCTGCACGGCCGAGGCGCTCCTGCTGGAGAAGCTCAAGCGCTAGACATCGCGAAAGGAACGGGCCCGGTCGGATGACCGGGCCCGTTCACCGTCTGTTCTAGAGTCCGTCGCGGAACTTTCGCAGGAGCTTCGCGAGCGGGTCGCCGGAGGTCTCGAAGAGGTCCTTGTAGGACTTCGCGGCGGCCTTGGCCTCCGCGGAGATCGAGGCGTCGCCGTCCTCGTCGCGGCGCGGGTAGGACCCGGCGAGGTACTCGCGGTACTCGCCCTCGTCGATCCACGTCTTGATGGAGGCGGCGCGGGCGACGGCGAAGTCGTGGCTGCGCTGCTCCAGCAGGATGAGCTTGAGGAAGCTGTCGCGCAGGTCGCCGCCGGTCTCGAACTCCTTGGCCTGCTCCAGGAACGCCGCGGTGTCGACGTCGTGGAGGTCGCCGCCTCCGGCCATCTTCGCCATGACGCGGATCGCCGCGGCCGGGTCCTGGACCGCGAGGGCCCCGGCCCGGTCGGCCGACAGCTCGGCCTTGCGGCTCCACTCGTACAGCCCGGCGGTGATGACCCGCAGGCCCACGACGCCCACGGGGATCCAGGCGACGGACGTGGTCAGGCGCAGCAGGACCATGAGAAGCGTGCGGTACAGGCCGTGCCCGGAGAGGGCGTGGCCGAGCTCGTGCGCGAGGAGGAACCGCAGCTCGGCCTCGTCGAGGAGGTCGAGGGACCCGGAGTTGATGACGATGACCGGCTTGTCGATGCCGATGCACATGCCGCCGAGGTCGGGGTTGCGGGTGATGTACAGGTCGGGGAGGTCGGCGGCGTCGAGGACGGCGCCGACGGAGAGGTACGCGTCGTGGACGCGGGAGTACTGGTGGCGGTCGACCTTGATCGCGGAGCCCATGAGGCTCAAGCGGAGTGTGCGCTCGGAGATCATGCTGGAGAGCTTGCGCAGGACGATGTCGAAGCCGCGGAGCTCGCGCAGCGCGACCAGGGCGCCGCGGTCGGCGGGGTGCTCCCAGGCCCGGGTCGATATGCCGCGCAAGATGACCGGTTCGCGCCCGTTCTCGCGCGGTTCGATCGGGGCGTCTTCGGCCGGTTGACGCTCGTCGCTCATGCCCGCTCCTCACAGTCGGCTCTGCTGCAAGTGTGGCACGGCGGCGCCAGAGGCGGTCCGGCGCGAACTCCGGGGGCTCCGGAGGGCCGGTCCGCGCACGCTCCGTGCTCGTTCCGTGCGTGCCGGATTTCACCCAGGGTGTCCAATAGGGTCGCACGCAGTGAGGACGCATAGCGGGCATTGCCGCCCACTTAGGGCAAGATAACGAATCGGTGTCAACACGCCGCGCGCCGCTTGACACTTGAGCGCTCAAGGACTACTCATTGATGTGGGTCAGCAATTCCGGGGCGTCGTAGAGAATCGTTTGGGGTGTTCTTGCGACGCCCCGTATCCGTGCCCGCTCCACCGCCCCGTCCCCCCGCGGAGGCCCGGCCCCGGGTATTCTTACCGCTGGCGCGGCGCCGTGTGCTCCCCGCCGTGCCTCAGTAGCTCAGCTGGATAGAGCACCGGACTTCTAATCCGATGGTCGCAGGTTCGAATCCTGCCTGGGGCACCAAATCGGTGCTATTCGAACACGCGCCCATCGAAGAGGCGCTGGTACGGGCGGAGCAGTCCTGCCGGAGTGTGCGGATCTCCGGCAGGAGCGGCGTGAGCGGCCTGCGGAGCCTGTCCCCCACTACAACGGGCATCCCGGTGTGTTCGACCGCGTCGACGTCGATCTGGGAGAAGCAGGCGCGGTTGAGGTGTTGCTTACCCTGGTCGTCGCAGACCCGGTAGAGGTTCTGGGGGTTGGCGAGGATCTCCAGGAGCAGGTGAAGCGCCCGCGAGGCCCGGTCGAGGCTGCTGCTGTCGGGTTGTTCGAGCTGCTCGTCGATGGCGGCGACCTGGTCGCGGAGTCCGCGCATTTTCTCGGTGAGCAGTTCACGGGGCCAGTCGGGGTCGCCAACGAGTTCCAGGTATTGGCGCTGTTGGCGTTCGAGGTCCCTGCGACGGTTTTTCAGGTTGCGGCGCATGCTCGCAGCGAGCTTAGTCTCTTCGGCGGCTTCACTGTCGATGCGGCCGAGCAGCTCCTTTGCATCGGGTTCGAGGATCTGAAGGGTCGCCCAGTGCTCGGCGACGCGGTCTTCGAGGTAGTCGGCGCGGAAGCGCGGCAGGTCGCACGCGCCGGTGCGGATGCCCAGGCACAGGTAGTAGAAGTAGATCGTGCCGTTGCGGTTCTTGCCCCGATCGAGCTGGAGGCGGCCGCCGCAGCGGGCGCAGCGGAGGATCCCCTTGAGGAAGTGGTCATAGACGCGTTCGCGGGTGCCGCCCCCGCGCTGCGAGTAGAGGACGTCCTGGACGCGGTCGAAGAGGTCCTGGCTGACCAACGGCGCATGGCGCCCGGCGTACTCGTTGCCTTTCCAAGTGACGATGCCCAGGTAGTAGCGGTCGGCGAGGATCGTTCCGATCTTCGAAGTGGACAGTTCGGTTCCGGCCGGTCGGTTCTTGTTCGGGCGGGTGCGCAGCCCGGCCGTGGTGACCGCTTCGCGGAGGTCCTTGAAACTGTGTTTCCCGGTGGCGTACAGCTCGAAGAGCATCGTGATGTAGGGGGCGCGGTCGGGGTCGGGCTCGACCGTCTTGACCTTGCGGCCGTCGAGGGTCGCCGTCGTGTTCAGGTAGCCGATCTTCGCCGGGCCGGGAGTGCCGCCGCGGACGGCTTTCTGCTCCATCTTGTAGGAGACGTCGGCCCCGGAAGCGCGGGACTGGTACTCGTTCACGCCGTCGATGATGGTGGCGACGAGGTCGCCGATGTAGGTGTCCTCGGTGTAGTCCATCACCGAAACGAGGGTGACGCCCAGCTCATCGAGCTCGCGGCGGGTCAGTGCCGCGTCGACCGAGTCGCGGAACATGCGCGAGCGGGCGTAGACGATGACGTAGTCGACATCGCGCTGGCGATGGAGCCGCTTCATCATCTCTTTGAACGCGGGCCGGTTCTTGATGGAGCGGCCCGACTTGGCTGGTTCGGGGTATTCATCGACGATGTCGCACCCGAGCGCTGCTGCCTTGCGTCGGCCGGCCTCACGCTGGGCAGGGATCGAGTTGCCTTCAGGGTCGAAATCGCCCTGAGTCTGCTTGCGGTCGGATACTCGCAGGTAGAGCACGGCCCGCTTGCGCGGGCCGCTCTCCTCAGCCTCGGTCGCTACGTCGCTCATCAGAACTGCTCTCTGCCGAAGTGACACGGTCGTCGGCCGCCTCTCCCCGCTGCTCGGTTTCACGCCGCAGTTGTTCGGCAGCGACGTCGAGCAGGACTCCGGCGAACAGTCGAGTGTCGATCGGCCTGCGCCAGCGCGTGGTGATCTTGGCGGTCACGTCGCGTCTGGGCATGGCCGCCGATCCTCAGGTCGTTCGCCGCAGAGACGGCCATCGGTGACCGTAATCGCACTGTGCGGGCTTGCCAAGCAGGCGCTGACGCAGGGCCGATCGGTCATGACGGCCTCCGGAAGACCAGGACGTCCTCGTGCGCGCGCAGCAGGACCGTCCGACCGGCGGCGCGGGCGCCTCGGGTGTTGGTCAGGTGGAAGAACGTCGCGTGCGGGTGCAGGATGTGGCCGTCCCAGCGCGACAAGAGCGCCGCGCACCGCTCGTGCAGGTCGAACCCGGCGGCGAGGCCGGCGCGGATCACCAGGGACGGGAAGTCGATCAGGCGCTTCTGGTGTGTGAACGGCCTGGCGGTGACCACCATGAACCCACCCGGCTTCAAAGCGGCGGCGCAGCCGGCGAAGACCCGCTCGAGCCCGCCTTCGAGCCGTGGCAGCGACGAGGTCACCAGCGACGCCGCCGAGGCCCGACCTTCTGAGTAGCGGTGGTCCCGGTTGCGAATCGCTCCGCCGGTCACCCGCGCCGTGTCCGGCTGCCCATGCGTCACCGCCCCGTACGGCGGGCTGGTGAGCACCATGTCCACCGGAGCGGCCAGCTGCTTGCCCTCCAGGAGGACGGCCAGGTTCCCCGCATCGCCTTGGAACACCTCGCCCCAGCACGTCGGCTGTTGCCGCATCGCGGCCTCGGCGTTCGCCCGCGCCTGCTCGACCCACCCGGCCTCCAGGTCGACGCCGTAGGCGTTGCGGCCGGCGAGGATCCCCTCGACCAGCGTCGTGCCGACCCCAGCCATCGGGTCCAGTACTACCTCACCGGGCCTGGAGTACCGTTCGATCGCGCTCCGAGCGATCGCGGGCCACATCTTCGCCGGGTGCCGCCGTCCCGCCACATACGCCGTCCCCCTCTGGCGGGCGGGCTGGATCTGGCCGGTGGCCCAGACGGTGGGTCGGGGCAGTTTCGGGCTACGCACGGGCACCTCCAGACCGGGTCGGGTTCTTACACCAGACGCCGACGCCCCAGTGCCCCCGAATCGCGGAGTGCCTGGCGCTCAGGCCACGCTCAGCCTCTGCTGCGGCGTCGAGCACTGCTGGCATGGCGGCGACGAGGTAGGCGGCGAAGGTCAGCGACCGGCCGTGTCCGGTCGGGTCGTTGTCGACAAGGGTCGCGATGTCGACCGCGTCTCGGTCGCTCTTCCCGGCTACGGCAAGGACGCCGCCGGGCCTGAGCGCGGCGATGGCGGCGTCGCGCCCGCCGGGGCAGTGCAGGAGCCAAGCCGAGGCGCACACCATCCCGAGGCGCTGTTCAGCGCCGAGTTTCGCTGCCAGCGTCGATTCACACGCTGCCTGGACCCGGACGCGCCGCTGCGTCTTACCGGCGAGGGTTGCGAGCGCGCGATTGGCGCTCGCGCGGGAGCGGGCGTAGACGCGGGTGATGCGGCCAGCTTCGGGGAGCGCGGTCCAACCGGGCAGGTCGACGGCGGCCACCGGCCCAGTCGGGGCCAGCTCGGTCACGAGTCCCACGACGAGATCGGCAGGGTTCTCGACGGTCCAGACGGTCAAGGGCACGTCGAGGCTGCCGTAGCGGCTCACCGCCAGTGGCGGCTTCGAAGTAGTTCGGTTCGGCAAGGTTCGGTCTCACCGGACACCGACAGATCCAGGCACCTGTATATGGCAGGGTGCGCGGCACCTTCCGCGCTGGGTGCGCGAGGGTGCGCGCACCCCACGCGCCCAGCGCGGGTCTTCGTCTCAACTCACATCGAGGAACGACAAAGCTTCGTCGCGCAAGCGGATGAGGACTCCAAGGTTGTGTTGCGTGTCAGTTGGGTGCAGGCGCTTCACCCGGTTGACTACCTCAGGGTCAGTGAGATGGTCAAGCCACGCCGCAATCTGTTCTTTGCTCGGTGCCGCCGGCATCGAACCGATTAGATGGACAAGTTCTTGACGAGCTGATACCGCTTCGCTACGCAGCGTGTAGCGCTCCATGGCGGATGTCGATGACCCTGCGGCCATTGCCTGGCGCTCGTCGTCGTGGCTGACGGCAATCTCGAAACGCGAGGGCAGGGCTGGTGCGGGTGGTTCGGTTCCTGTGATCAGGCGCGGCAGTGCCTGATTCCTGACCCATTGGAAGATGTCCTCGAGTTCATGCAGCAACACCGGCCACCGGTCGGTGTCGGGCCTGTTGATCCCGATCGTCGGGAACAGGCTGATGGAAGTTCCCAAAGGGGCCTCCGCGACAACGTCCCCGACTTGCATTGGCACCTCAGGCTGGGCGACGACATCCTTAAGCGAACGGGGCCGCTGATCGTCCCGATACCACGCCGCCAAGCGGACCGCGGCGACCGCGGGCGTCCGGTGCTTCGCATGGTTCGTGTGGAGCGTGAGCCGGGCCAGTGGGTGCTCCTGAGGGTCGCGCTGGCGATGGAAGGGCTGCAGCCCGTCGATGCGCCGAAGGAGCACGCCTCCAGTTCGCAGTGAAGGAGGACCGTTGCGCCGGCGCTTTTTCTTCCACTCCTCAAACTGCTCCCACGTCGCCGCCGCTGGCATCTCAACAAATCTTGCCGCCTTCTTGTCGAGCGCCGTGCCGTCCAAGTGCTCGACTTCGGCGTACAGCGAATGCTCAACGGCAGCGCGCAGAGTCACAAGAGCGTCGGCAACGAGCAGCGGCACCTTGCGTGGCATCGGCGCCACCCACGTCACAACAGCCCGGCAGACCGACCCCGCCGTCACGTCCTTCAAGCCGAATACTCCCTCGGGCCGGGTCTGATAAGCGAGCAGCAGGTCACCGATCTGCTCAATCAGCTGGTCCGCGTGCGCGAGCGTCGCAGCGACACCGAGTTGGTGCTCAGGGATCCAGGAGTGCACCGAAGCCATCACTCCTCAAATGTACGGACGGTGCCCGACACGCTGCCTGCGGAAGCATTGACGCAGGCGGGTACGTGACCTGATACGAGCCCGCCATCTGGAACAGCTAGGTGCAGTCTGGGCCGCTAGTGGCGCTTGGGGTGCTTCAGTCCAAGATGGTAGGCCGGCGGATTGTTTAGGTAATCGGCGAAAGCGCATCCGAACACGTGCTTACAGAGATCAATGTTGTTGTTGCAGTACGGGCAGAGCAGACCGCGGACGATGCCGGTCGTGTGGTCATGGTCGATGCATTCGTTCGGATGCACGCCGCAGGCTTGGCATGCGGCGCCGAATTGCGCGACTAGGACCGACCGGAGTGGTCCGGTCTTTCCTACTGGCCCGCAGTATCCGGGCCACCGCCACAGCCCGGCCATGGACCGGCAGCGGAGCGTCCATTGGATACTCGCGGGATCGTCGATGGTTTCGGTCAGAACCGGTTGCCGCTCGAACTCAATCCAGCCCCCATCGACGCCGAACCCGGGCCGATAGCGACCTTGCGGGTCGGTGGCCTCGAGTTCGCGCACTGCTGCGACGGCCTTCTCCCAGCCGTGCCCCAAGGCGATCGGTCCGGGAAGTCGGTAGAAGTGCTCGCAGGCAAACGAGCCGTCGTGGCAAAGATGCCACGATCCCACCTCATCCATGATCGCCTCGAGGCCAGACATGCGGTCCTCGCTCGGCACCTGGCACGGCCGCCCGGCCGCGGCCGTGATCGCTCGGTCCAGCCAGCCTGGCCCGGCGTTGCGATACCGCCATTGCAGCGCAGCTCGGCGATGTTCGGGCATCGCTGCGAAGCCATCGCCTGCAACCATCCCAGTCGAGTCCTGATTCACCACAGCCAAATCGAGCTCCGTCTTGTGATCGATCGAGGGCGCGCGAGGCGCCTTTCGCACGTCTGATTGTCAGACCTGCGATCGATTGGAATCCCAAACGCCGACGACCATCTGGGTGATGCCGTCGCGGGCGGCTTCGGTAATGAGGGTGTCGAACCTGGCTCGGTCCATGTCAGTTCCTTGTCGTGTGCGGCGACCCGTAGGTGCGGCGTTGGCGCGGCTACCTTCGGCCTTTGTGCACCCGTCCTCCTGAGTGTTTATGCAGGCGTGTCCGAAAGGTGCGGTCGGCGCATTGCAGCTTGCAGTGTTCTCTTCACCAGTGCTTCCTGGGTTACCGCATGGCCGCGATGTTCGAGGGCTGCGGCAAAATCGCGGATAGGCGCCGGACTGGTACGGTACCGCGCCAGCTGCTCGAGTACCTGGACGGAGAAGGCTCGTCCGGGTTCGTGTTCGCGCTCTCCGACGTCAAGGATGACCGTCGTGGTGATCGAGTGGAGGCGTTCGAACAGGCGCTCGGCGATGCGGAGTCCTCCGAGATCGGCGTCGGTGCAGATGAGGACACGCTGGCAGTTGGCCGCCGCCTGCGCGATGGCAGCGAGAACACGGTCGGAATGGTGCCCGCGGCACCAGATCACCGGCATCTCGGGGTACAGGTCGCAGATGGTTTCGGCGGCCTGCCGGTTTTCGATCACCGCCATCTGCTCGGTGCCCTGATCGCATCGGAGCTCGATTTCGGCATCATGCGGGAGTCTGATGTCGTGCGGGCCGGGCCATCCGGTCCAGTCGAGTTCGCGCGTGCCGAAGTTCGCTTTGATCGGGCCGCCGACACCGATATAGGGGCTCCGGTCGACTCCGAGCTTGCGCAAAGCCTCCTCTTCCCAGCCGTTGTCGCGCAGCAGGAGGGGAAGGTCTTCGCGGGCCTTGTCGTCGGCGGGGTGGTGTGCTTGCACGAAGGCCCTGATGCCATCGTGGCTGACCTCACCGGCAAGGTCGCGCGCGGCGCGCACGACCCACAGCAGTTGCGCGCCGCCTAGCGGCCTGCCGAGCGAGGCGGCGGCCCCCGGCCAGGTGTCGGTCAACTGCTCGCTCAGCGCTGCCGCTTCGGTCTCGAGGGTGTTTCGTCGATCGCGTCGCCCAGCGGCCGTGGACCGCTGGCGCGCCGCCAATGCAGGGTCCGGGATCCACCACTGGGGTGGGTGCTGGACTGCGCCCCTGGCGAAGGCGCACTGGAGCACGCCGCATCCGGCGGCCGCAAGTGCCGCGCATACCTCCCACGCCCGGGTGGCGTCGCCGAGCTGTTTGACGACCGTGTCCCATCGGCGTTTTGCGGAGGCCAGCCAGGTCCATTCGCGGTCCGTTACGAGGCCGTTCGGGCGCTGGCGTGGCGGTGGCGTCGCTGGTTTGAGGTGGACTTTCCGTACGGTGGGGCGGCCTCGGCTGTCGGTGGCGAAGGTGCCGTCGGTGCGTGAGGGCTGGGCGAACACGCTCAGGCCGCTAGGTTCACCGGTGAGGGCGTGGAGCTGGAACTCGCCTTGCGGGCTTGATGGCATGGGCTGGTTCATCGGGGCCGGTCGGCCTCTCCCGGCCTGCCGGCGGCGAGGTGCCCGGTCTCGAGCCATGTCTGGAGGAGGTGGATCCGGTCGGCTTGTGCGTCGTGTCCGACGATCGCCGGCGGGTCGTTGTACGGCTGGGTGTCGGAGGATCGGCACAGCTTGATGAACAGGCCTGATGCCTCGACGGCGTAGCGTTCCATTTCGTCTTGGAGCGCGCCGATCACGGTGATGTTGCGGTCGTTGCCGATCGCTTCGAACAGGGCGACGGCGTCGCGGCGGTGCTGCTGTCCGAGGTTGTTGCCGAGTTCGTCGAGGATGAGCACAAGCGGCCGGTCCTGCCCGCTAGCGAGAGCGGCCGCGCAGACGAGTTTGATGGCCTTCGCCGCGACTTGGGCGGTGTTCCCTTTGAGTCGGTACGAGGCCGGACGTCGGCCTTCGGCTCGGGACCATTTCGGGACCAGCGTCCAGCGCCAGGGCTTGTCGGGTTCGCTCGGCGTCGGCGGCTCGGGGCATTCGATGTCGGCACCGTACCCGCCGTAGGCGCGGTCGAGGTCGTCGAAGTGACGGGCGACGTCTTTGGCGGTGGCCTTGATGAAGGTAGCCAGGCTGGACCGGAGAGCCTCGGCCGCCTGAGTGGCTTCGCTGAATCCGGTTTGTGCCGCGGCGAGGTTGGCGTCCTGTTCGACGCGGTCGTGCGCGATCCGTTGCCGCTCGTACCGGTCGTGTTCGGCGTTGGCTTTGAGATGTGAGGCGAGACCGGCGGTCAGGTCGGGGATCGACGCGGCGGCCAGGCTGCGGCGGTGGATTCTGGGGTCTGCTGGATTCCACGCGAGATCGCGAACGATCTGCGGCAGGGTCGCAATGGCGGTCTCTGGCGGGAAGCACGCGCTGAGCGCCTTCTCCAGTGACATCAGAGTCAAGTCGGTCCAGTCTTCAAGGCCCAGGTCCTGCTCCTCCTCGCCGAGGGAAAGGAGGTGGATCTGGGCGTCGCGCACGTCGCGGGTACCGAGGTCTTTCAACAGTCCCTCGATGTCGATGGCCGCGATCTCGTCTTGGTACTTGCCGCGCCTCTCGGCGTTCTCGATGAGGGTGTTGCGGAGTCGGTCGATCTCACCCTCGAGATCGGTGATCTGGGTTTGGCGCTGGAGTCGGCGGACGATCATCTGCTCGTGCTCGCCTTTGGCCCGCTCGTACTCGGCCTGCTCGGCTTCGAGCGTCTCGGCGATGACTTCATTGCGTTCGCGGCCTTGCCGGATGGCTGCTTCGAGGTCGCCTGCCCGCTGCGCGGCTTCGGCGCCGGTCTTCCGCCGTTCCGCCAGCGCCAGGTGCGATTCGGCGAGAGTGACCTTCTCGTCGGTTTCTTCGAGCTGCTCGGATGCGGTTTCGAGCTCTTGGCGTGCTTGGCGGATCCGTGCGGTCCGCCCGGTGATCGGCGCGGGGTAGTGCCCGGCGACTTTCACGCGCGCGGGCAGGTCGGTGAACCGGTCCGTCTCGTCGCCGCGAGCCTCCAGCGCGGTCAGGAACCGGGTGAGGCTGAATCGCGGGTCGGCGCTGGCCGGGAGCCCTGCGGCGCCGGCATTGCCGGTCGGAGGGTCGGCGGCGATGAGGATCTCACCGGCCTCGGACAGGGCGGCCGCGCGGTCGAAGTCGGCTTCGGCGACGACGAGGGCTTCTTCGAAAGGGGCCAGGCGCGGCTCCCACCGCTCGCGCCCGGACTCGTCGACATGCAGCACATCCAGCAAGGGCGCAGCAGGAATGGCCGCATGCCGGAGCCGTCCCATTGCCGCGGCGCCGCGAGAGTTCCCTTGTTCGGCCGCGCGCAGCCGGTCCTGGGCGGTGGCCTTCGCGGCCGCTGCGATGCCCTGCTCGACCTTTGCTGCAGTCACGCCCTCATTCGCAGCGCGGATCTCGCCGATGGCCGCCGCGACGCTGCGGCCATCGGCCTGACGTGCGGTCTCGGCGAGGTCGCGCCGCTCGCCCTGGTGGGACTCGACGGCCTTGACGAGGTTGCGGGATTCGGTCTTGAGGTCCGTTCGGCGCTGCTGCCGTCGCTCCCAGTCCTCGGCGATGGTGTGGCATTGCAAGGCGAAGGCGTTGTCATCGGTGAGCGTCTGGAGTGCCTCCTTGCGTTCGGCTGCGGTCCGGGTGCTCTCGGTGCGCTGGCGGTTGAGTTCGTTGATCAGGTCCTGGAGGTGTCCGATCCGGTCGTGGTCGTCGATGATCGCGCGGGCAAGCTGGCTGCGCCACAGGGCCTTCGTGCGTTCGAGCTCACCCCGGGCGTCGTCGCGTTTGCCGATGGCCGCCTCGATGCGCCGCCATTCGGTCTCCCGCTGTTCGATGTCCGCTCGCACTTCGGCGAGGCGCCCGGTCCGCTGGTGCTGGGTGGTCCGGTATTTGCGCTCGGTTTCAAGTTGGCGGTCGAGGCCGGTCAGGGCGGCGACGGCGTCGAAGATCCGCTCAGGGGTCAGTTCGTTGAGCGGTTGCGCGAGCAGGTTCGGGGTGTCGCTGGCACGCACCGAGGTCGACAGGAACGACACGGCGCGAACGTTGGAGCCGTACATGGTCTCGTTGAACCGGTTGGCGTGGAGGTCGCCGCTGGTGCCGCGCTTGTCGAGCCGGTTCCAGGCCTGCTCGACCGCGTCGGTCCGCTCGGCGTCGCTCGCGCCCGCAGCCAGGTGGAGGCCTTGCGTCCAGCGCAGGTCGATGTACGGGGCGGTTCGGTTGAGCCGGAGCCAGACGGTCACTGCGCTGTGCTGCAGTTCGGTTGCGGTCGCGGCCGCGGGGTCGGTGAAGACGCCGATGACGTAGCCGTGGTTGGCGTTGCTGTGCTGGTCTTGCGCGGCGACTTCGGCGGTGAAGAGCAGTTCGGCGGCTGCTTTGGCGCCGCCTGACCATCGCCACTGCTCGTCGCCGCACAGGAGGCTCACTGCGGCGATGTAGGAGGATTTGCCTGCGCCGTTGGAGTCGCTGGGGCCTTGCCCGGCGACGGTGACGAATCCGGAGGCGATCATCGGCAGCGGGTGGGTGGACAGTCGCGAGATCCACACCATCTGGGTCCCGGTGAGGACGCGGGTGCCGATCACGTCGGTCAGGTCGTCGGCGCTGGTCGGGTAGGTTGCGGTCGTGTTCAATCCTGCTCCTGTGTGTAGCCGCGTCGGGCGCGGATGGCGGCGGCCAGGGGGCTGTCGGGGGCCGCGGCGAGGATGAGTCGGTTTTGCAGGCGGGTGCGCGCGGCCTTGGTAAGCCGGTGGAACTGGGGTCCGGGGATGTACCCGGTGGCTTTAACGCCGTTGTAGGTCGGCCCGCTGGCCAGTCGCACCAGTCCCGCAGCGCGCAGGCGTTCGAGGGATTCGCGCAGTGCGGTCTTGCTGACCTGTGTGCGGCGCTGCAGGTCCTCCATCGGGGCGATGAACGGCGACATCCAGGTGTCGGCGTCGAGTTTTCCTTCGGCGCGCGCCATCGCGACCGAGTAGACCAGCACGAGCGTCAGCACGGCCCGGTCGCTCTCGGCGAGCACGGCCGTGCCGGTCGCTGCCAGGCGGGCCGCGATGTCGTCGCGGTAGCCCGACGTCCAGGTGTAGGGGCCGGCGGCGACCAGTTCCCTGCCGACGGCGTGGAGCATGTCGGCGACGCTGCGGCGCAGAATCGCGTCCTGCAGCGCCGGCGCCTGTGCTTCGCTGACGGGCTCGGTGCTGTACTCCACTGCCGCGAACGCGGCTTCGACCCGTGCTCGGTCCCTTTCGTTGAGCGCGTGCAGGATCGGTTCGAATACCTCATGCATGGCCGCCACTCCCCTCGGGTACGGGCATCATCCGCCACAGGTCTCGCAGCGTGTTGAGGTCGAAGTCGTTCCAAGCGCCCACCTGCGGTCCGAGGCGGACCAGTTCGGCACCGCTGCGGTATTGGAGCCAAGCGGTCCAGTCCAGGCGCCGCAGTGCCGGCAGGACGGCCCGCCGCGCATAGTCCGCGGTCTTGCCTCGGTTGACCTGGAGATACATCGAGATCACATCGTCGAGGCGCGCGGGGCGGCCGGGCCAGATCGGCTCCTGCGGGCTGGGCCAGCAGCAGCGCAGCGCGCAGGCGAGCACCTGCGCTGACTCTGTTGGCCGCTCCAGGGTGCTGAGCGGCAGTCCGAGATCGGTGACCGTGCGCGGGCTCGCGCCCTCGGGGAGTTCCGGAAGCGCCCATACCGGGCCGGGGTCGGGTCCGACCAGTCGCCGCATCCCCGGTGGCGCTGCGTCGGTCGGCGCGAGTCTCAGGTCGCCGGTGGCGCGGGCCCGCGCCCACGCGGCCGCCGTGTCCTCACCGTTCACGACGCCTCCTCCGGGTCTGCTCGCCTGAAGGTGCCCGAGGTGGTCCATGCCGGTGCGGCGGCGGGTTCGATCCGCAACGTGTCGCTCCATTCCAGTGTGTAGGGGAGGTCGGGGTGGTGGTGGGCTGCCGTCAGGTCCGACAACACCCGCCTGGCGGCGATCCAGTCACCGTAGGACCGCAGGAGCTCAGGGACCGAGACCTCGTCTCGACCGGCGAGGATCTCCTCGATAACAGCGGTGAGCGCGTCGAGGTCGTGGTCGATGCGCCCGGTGTCGGGGCTCACCGGTTCGGCTGCCTCGGCCCTCGGCGGCGGTTTCCGCTCCTCCACCACGGCCGCAGCGGCTTCGACCGCGTCGATGAGGTTGCCCGCTTCGAACCAGACGGCAGGGGCGTCGAACACGAAGCCGCGCAGCGGTGCGGCCAGATCAGCGACGCTGCTGCGCTTGACGAACGTGTCCCATGCCTCGATCGGGAGGAATCCCAGGCCCTGAGTGGTAGAGGCGCGGTCGAGCATGCGCCCGGCCACTGCCTCGGTGGCGTCGATGAACGCCGCCAACGCCGACCGCAACCCCAGCACCTGCTTCCTCAGCTCCGGGAAGCGTTCAGGCGCAATGTCGCAGAAGCGGCGGGCCTTGTCGATCAGCTGCTCGTTGCCCCAGTGCAGTTGGGCATTCTTCCGCAGCTGTGCGATGTCAGCGCCGGTAGCAAGGCCGCCGAGTTCGTTGGCCACCAGGCGCAGACTGTAGGTGACCGCCCGAATCTGGGCGCTGGCCTCCTCGATGGTCGTGTCGGGGTTCTCGATCTGCTGTCGTGAGGCCTCGAGCATGCGGTGGAGTTCGGCGATGCCGCCCTGTTCGGCGAGCCTGCGCAGGAACAGCAGCATAATGTAGGGCGGGAAGGTCGCGCGCCAGTACCGTTCCATGCGCCGCTCGAAGACCTTGACGACGGCGCCATACCCTTGGAGGATTGCCAGTCGGCTGCGCACGGCGCTTTCAGGAGCCGGCTGGCATCGCGCGAGGATCTGCGCCTCGGTCAGCCCGTCGCTGTCGGCGTTGGCGAACGCCTCGAAGATCGCCTCGTCGACGTCGATGGAGCCGGGCGAGTGCACCATCTTCCCCGATTCGAGCGCCAGCACCGCAAAGACGCGCTTGTACGTACGCAGCACCGCCGCGTCTTCGGCGATCTGGTCGAACTGAATTCCATCGTCGTCAACCATCGCACCCGCCCCTACTGTGGTATTCGCACTCGCTTTGATCATCTGTTGCGGAGTTGCAAGCTAGACAGCGAGCTTGGCCGCTGCTTTGCCTGCGGCATACTTCACAGCGCATCGGCAGGACGCTCCTCATAGATCAGCCCGGAAATCGCCGACAACTTCCGATCGAGTTCAGCGCGCTGGTGCGCAGGAACCGCCGCCAGTACTTCCCTTCTGAATTGATCGAACCCGCCCTCGGGGAACATGTCGTTCGCCAGATCGCGCATCATCCTCTTCGGCCACTCGGTGATCCATGAGCTCCTAGCCCGGGCTCGCGACAGGTCGAGTGTGACGGCTACGCCGTGGTGCTCCGCCGCACCAGACGGTTCGTTCAGCAGCCGGTATTCGACCGGGGCGTCAGCAAGGAGATCGGAGACATGCACTCGGTCCATCCGGCCCGCCTTGCTTGTCAGGCAACGATTGACCAGTTTCGAAAACGTCTCGCCCGGTGCTTGCTCGCAGGCACCGAGCACTTCTGCGACGTCGACAAAGCCCGCGTCGGCCAGTGTCTGCTGCGGGCGCAAGTTGCTCCCGATCGTCCCGCTCCCTCCAGCGCCGGTGAGATGGTTCATGCGATGGTGGGCAGGCATAAGCGGTTCAATCGCCGAAGGCCCGTATACGGGAGGGCAGTTGAGACTGCCGGCGACCACCGCCCAACTACTTCGCTGGCACACCAGCGACACCGCTGTCTGCAGTTCCTCGGTGGTGCGCAGCTCCGACCACTCCGACGCATGGATTGCGGCAACCGCGAGGCGGCGCTTCGTGTCGGGGAAGGAGAATCGCGCAACGCCACACCCGTTGGTGAACAACGCTTCGGAGTAGTCGGCATCCCAGGAAACGTCGGCGAATCGTTCACGGCGACAGAGCACAGCGGTGGGATTCCCTGTCTTTGACGGTGTGATCCCCACAAACTGGAGCCCGAGGGCCGACCCCAGCGCTGCCAGACGTTCTCGATCGTCGATCTCATGCTCGACGGGAGTGCGAAGCCGAAGCTCACCGGGCCGCCATGCCCGGCGGTCTCGGACTTCGTTCACCACGAGAATGTCCGCCTCGACCGGCTTCAACCGTTCGATGAACAAGGGAAGACGATCGAAATCGTAGGCGAGACAGGACCCGCCCCAACCGCCTCCCTGCAGGTTTTGCGTCGCGAGCGTGACGCGTATTCCACGGTCATCGTCACCCTGCGCGCCATTAGATGCGTCGCCACTTTCTTTCGGCTCACTTGGTTCCGTCATCGCTTGAACAATGTCCTTTCCCTGGCCCACTCAGTTGACGAGCACGCACCCTACATGCCGCGTACGACATTTCTTCGGCGACTATTTCAATCATTCGATTACTCGACATACGTACGACTCTCCTATCCATGTAGGCTCAGAAATCGCCTTCAGTCCCACATAGATCGTCGACCTCGCATGTAGTGCCTTACCCCATGGTTATATTCCTGCCCAATGCATTCACCTGCTTGGCCGCGGCTGTGGCGTAGGTGTCAGCCTGATGAGATCTGGAGTTCGGTGGCGTGGTGGGCGCGCAGGGGCCGGTCACCGAGGGGCAATGTGGGAGTGCATCGGCGAAGGGGTGTAGGTGTCGGTCCGCGCGTACGCGCCCTTGGCGGGCCGGAACAGCGCCGAGGCGATCGGCTCGCCCTCGCGCAGCCGGCGCTGGACGGTCTTGGGGCTGACGGTCACCCGAGGGTCGCGCACGTGTTGGGAGAGCGGGAGCGTGCGGCCTTCGACGGTGTAGCGGGTGTTGACTGGGCGTGCGGGTTCGGTGATCGCCTCGGCCGGGTCCCAACTGCGGGTGAGTCGCGAGCGCAGGGTGCTGGCCGAGACCGCGCATTCGGGGTCTTTCGCCCATGCCTCGGTGGACATGCTCTTGCCCAGCGCGGACACCAGGCCCCACCCGCTGCCTCGAGTCGGGGTGGGCGCTTCGGTCTCCCGCACCGTGGTCGGCTGGATGCGTCTAGACGGAGCCATCACCGGGCGCCTCCTCGGTGAAGTCGATGAGGATCGCGGTCGCGTCGTCGCCTCGTTTGGTCCGTGGGTACTGTCGCGCTTCGGGGTCGCCGGTCCGCTTCGGGTCGGCGAGGTTCTGGAGGGCCGCGGTGATCACAATCCGCTCGAGGAGGTCGGGATCGGTGTGGTCTTCGGCGACGGCCAGGGCCCGGGCGTTGCGCACGATCAGGCGCACGCTGTGCGGGCCGTGGCCGGCGGGGTCGGATTCGGCGTCGGCGATGCCGTGGGCGAGGGCGGCGCGGGCGAGGCCGGTCATGCCCAGGTCCTCGTCGACGGGTGGCAGTACGAACAGGTCGGTCACAGTGCGTCTCCTTGAGACTGATTCGGCGGTGTCGGGGTGCGTCGGGTGCGGTGATCAGGCCGAGGCGGGCGGTGAGCCAGGCGAGGTCGGCGGTCACGACCCCGATCGCCGCGGACCTGGGCGCATCCGGCCGGGGCCGGCGATCGTCGGCCGCGGCCGTGCCCGGCTCCGTTGCGGCGCTTCCCGACCCAGGGAGGTCAACGGCGCGTCCTGGCCGAGACGTCGGCATCGGCGCTGGCCGAGTCGGTGCCGTCGAAACATGGGGCGCGGGCGCTTTCGGCCGAGCGCCGATCGCGGCCCCGGGCGGAGCGCACTCCGGCCCGGGGTTGGGTGTGAGGCACAAGAATCCCTTCAAGAGAAGCGGACAGCGAGCGGCGCACGAGGTCTGCGAGGATGCCGGGAACATGCAGCATCCGGTCAGATCCCGGGAGCGACTCGTGCCTTCTGGTCTCGTGGGGACGCCGCCGTGCGTCCTGTTCGGCGGCGTCCCGGTCGGTGGGCGCTCAGGTCGAGCGCGGTCCGGTGAGGTGGGTGATCATCGCGTGATGGTGGGCCGCGAGTGCTTCGCGGTCGGCCTCGGTATCGAGGAGGAATCCGCCGATCGTGTAGTCGAGGACCATCCCGGCCCCAGCGAGCGTGCCGGTGGCGATCGTCTGCGGCATCGCATACCCGCTAGCCGGCGGCGGTAGCCGCGCGAAGACGAACTCCCCGTCCTCGACCTCGCCTACGGGGTAGACCGCGAAGTCGACCCCCTCGGCCTGCCACGTGTACGTCAGGGCGTTGTCGGGGTCGATGAGCGTCTCGCACAGGACCCGGCAGACCTCGCCGGAGTCCTTGGTGGTGAGGATGGCGCGCAAAGCGGTGATGCCGTAGGTATCGAGGTCGAGCCAGAGCGGAGTGGTCTCGGCGAGGTGGCGGAGCACGATGTGGGCTCGTGTGCGATTGGTGATCGTCGGTGGAAATCGCGGGAGCAGGGGTGTGCCGGCGTAGCGGGTGATGGGCTCCAGGGTGGCCGCCCAGGTGCGCGCCTGGTCCGGGGTGAGCGTGCCGGTCTCGACGGCGGCGAGGACGCCGAGCAGGTGGCGCGGGCGCACCTCGATCCAGTACGCCTGCCCGCGGTCGATGTAGTCGGCCACGACCGCGACCGCCTCGGCGATCGGCCCGCGCAGTTCGAGCAGGTCGTCAGCGGCGCGGCGGAACCGCCGCGGAGGAAACCCGAGCATCACACGCTCCCGTCGCGGCCGGACTGGGCGATCCCTCGATCGGCACAGAAGCGGTCCATGTCGACGAAGGTCGGCCGGTTGAACAGATCCCACGGGTCGACCTTGACAGTGGAGTCCATGAAGGTCCAGAGGAGGTCGAGGGCGTCGCGAGCATCGCGGTCGGGGAAGTCCTGGTCCCATTCGATGCGCCGGCCGCCCTCGTCGTCAGGGTCGCGGATGGTGATGCGGGCGGTGAACGACCACCAGCCGCGGCGGCCATCACTGTGGTGGGCGAGGGCCATCGCCACGTCGTAGCGCCCTGGCTTGCGCGCGTGCGCCTCGCCGAGCGTGACCGACCATCCCTCGGTCGCGAGCGCGCCCCGAGAGGGCGGTGTCGAGGGGTTCGGGGTTTCAGGCATGGGTGCTCCGTTCGTGTACTGCCATGACGATCTGGTCGGTACTCACAGGTACGGGGTCGGGGGGAGGTGGGTGCGGTACTGCCGGATCCTGCCGATCGCGTCCAGGACACAGGCCGCCGTGCCCAGTCCCGTGGCCGCGGCAGTGACCAGCGCCGACGGCGCAAGGCCGACGTCGAGGACGGCGTCGGTCCCGAGAGCGATGAGGGCAGCGCTGGCGATGCCGGGTGCGATGATGCGGGCTAGGTAGGGTGCGGCGCGCCCCGGCCAGGTCCCGATCACGGTGATGCGGGCCCGGCGGGGCAGGATGAAACCCGCTGGCCGCTGCGCATCGCGCCCAGCCGCCGCGGCAGGGCCTGGAACGGAGCTGGCCGCTGCATCGAGTTCTCCGGCCGCGATCTGGTTGGAGTCGAGGTCAGTTATTGCAGGCATGGTTTTCTCCTGGGAAGCCGATCGGGGCGGGCGTTTCGGGGCGCGGTGCGAGAGGTAAGCACTTGGTCGTCAACGGAAACGCCTCGCCGGATCGGCGGACACGCCTCCCGCGGAGCGCATACGCCCAGCGAGCCGTCGTTTGCCGCGCTCACAGTGCAGCTCCTGCAGTCATGACGACCAGGCACGCCGGCAGGCTCATCAGCACATCGCGCCCGGCGCCGGCGATCGCGGCATCGCGCCCGAGCCGGGCCCGGTCGAGCACAAAGCGAACCAGGTGGGCGGCACCGAAGCCGGCCGCCACCGCAATCGGCAGCGGGAGCGGCGGTGCACCGACTAGCAGGGGCGCGGTAGCACCGAGGATCGCGATGATCACGCCAAGCACGGCCGGGCGCCGGTGCCAGCGCGGCCGAACCAGGCCAAGGGCCTCCAGCAAGCGCCTCGGCCGTCGCAGGGAGAGGTAGCGGCTCGCGCCGGGGTCGGAGAGTGCCGCCAGGACCTTGCCGATCACCACGTAGTGGTCGAGCTCGGCACCGGCGTCAGGCCGCTCGAAGCAGGTCCTCGCCCACAACTCGAGGTCGCAGGCGCTGATCGCACCCGACAGGTACCGGTGCAGCGCGGTGCACAGTTCGAGCCGTGTGAGCTGATACCGCAACTCGGGAGCAGGTTCGATCTCGGCGAGGGCCGCAGCGGCGTCGGCGACCGGGACCCGGAACCGGGCCAGGTCGGCCAGGGCGTCGCGCTGGAGCTGCTCGTACTCGGGTGAGGAGGTCAACGCGGCCCAGGCGGCCAAGTGGGGGAACGCTGCCGCCACCCACGAGGCGATCAGCGCTCGGTCCACGCCTTCGGCGCCGGCTCCGCGTTCCCAGTGGTCGGCCAGATTGCCGGTGGCCGGGTCGTAGGCGAGGTCGGCAACCGGCGCCGGATCGGAGGCGGCGGCGCGAAAGAGCCGCGCACGACCGGCCCGTCCGGTGCGCTCGAGCATCAAGTCGGTCCCGCCGCACCAGAAGGAGCCGATCGACGCACGGCTCGGGGAACCGGTCACGCTCACCGCTCGCCTCCCTCGACCCCGAGATAGCCGCAGATGACGATCACTGCGATCGCGGCGACGACCAGCCACAGCGTGGTCCGCTTGGCGATCCAGCGCCCCTTCCAGCTGAACCAGCCCAGGGCGGCGACGATCAGCAGCACTCCCACGACGACGCCGGGGACGGCTTGGAAGTCTGCGGGCGCGCTGGCCGCTGCCACGTTGGCACTCGGGTTCGGCAAGAGCATCAACATGTCTCGCACCAGCCGCTCACCTGCCTTCCATGCGGGCGAGGCCGAACAGCGTGCTGAAATGGGCGTCGTCGGCTGCGGCGAGAGCGGTGTGGGCTCGCAGATACTGCAAGGCGCCGACGGCGAAGGCGGCGAGCGCGATCCCGACGGCCCGGTGACATCGCGTGAGGTAAGCGGGGCAGTCGAGCACCGCGGGTGACACGATGGACGAATCGGGGGCTTTGCGCACCAAGCAAGCGATCGACCTCGGTCCCCAGCTGGGTCTGGTCGCAGAACTGCTGCAGGTTGATCGAAGCGTCCAGGGGCTGCTCGCGCGCCTGAGTGAGGTGGAATCGGGCGCGGTGGAATTGGTACCGGGCTCGTTGGGGCTCAAGACGAATCCTGTCCATGGGAGTCGGGGGCGGGCTAGGTGAAGGTCATCGCGGCCTCGGCGCGCGAGTAGTCGCCGAATGCGGCCTCGACGTCGTCGTCGGTGAGGCCGTAGCGGTCGATCGTGTACTCGTGGGTGCGCTTGGTCGGGCGGGACATAGTCGCACCCAATCGGGCCTCGTCGTCGGCCGTCCACGGCGTCCCGAGCCGGTCGTAGAGGACCGGGATCTTCTCGTGCGGCTGGTGGGCGACCGCGTGGTAGGGGACGTCGATGATCCGGTCCCGAGGGACCGCTGCCCGGGGCTGGCCCGGGGCCACGGTCCGCGCCGCCCGGGCGCGACCGACCATCCACGGGAGCATCCGCAGGCACATCTGCCCGATCGCGTACGGGTCGGGCACGCGCACGTGCAGCCGCCAAGAGGTCTCCACCAGCGAGCAGATCGACCCCATCACCGTCGCCGGATCACGGTGCATCCACACGATCTGCGCGTCAGGGAACACCCTGATCAGCTGGTCGAGGTTGCCCAAATGGGTCGGGGACTTGATCACCCACCGCCGCGGCTCGCGCCCGTGCTGCAGCACCTGGTAGGCCATCTTCAATAGGTCGTAGTCCCTGGTGTAGTCCCGTTCGTAGCACCAGGTCTCGTACGCGCGCATGGGGGCGCGGGCTAGGTGCTGGCCGCCGTGGGGCAGCAGGAAGGGGTCCTCGTCGGCGCCTGCGGCCGACTGGGGATGGATGGCGCGCATGAGCGGCGCCAGGCGCAGCACCAGGTGCATCACCTGGTCGATCTGGCGGACCAGGCGCGCCTGTTCGCGAGGAGGCAGGGCCAGGGAGGTGTGCATGAGTTCCCACAGCGCCGGTGCCCGGTGGCCGGCGGACTGCGCGATGACTTTGTGGGTGACGGTGGTGCCGGTACGCGGCAGGCCGACGATGACGATCGGCCGCTCGATCACCTCACGGGCGATCTCGGGGCGAGCGGCATGGAGGGCCTCGATGCGCATCTGGTTGGCGATCCGGGCCTGGACGTCGCCGCGGGCCATCGCCCAGCCCAGCGCGGACAGTCCCGGCGCGGACGCGAAGGCCCCAAGCAGGCGCCGGTAGCCGTCGATGTCGGCCTCATGCATCGGCGGGTGGCCGCCGGCCTGATCCCCAGCGCGCTCGTGGGCCTTCCAGAAGACGCGGTCGGGGTCACGGCGCGAGCGCAGGCTCGGCGCCATGAGGGTATTGAGGACGGGGATCAGGTTCGAGGTGCGTTTCATCGGTGCTCTTCAATCTCGTGAGGCGGAGCATGGCGGGCACGAGTGTGCGGTTCATGCGAAGCGGTCGCCGAACACTCTGGTGAGGATCCGTGTGCCTAGGCGGACTTTGCGGCCCGAGCCGCCGCACCCGAACCAGCCGCGGCAGGTCTTGGACGTCGTCCAGATCAAGAACGCGCGCTTGAACCGCCCGCCCCCGCCGCACTTGAGGCAGTCGCGATCTGAGTAGATGGCGCAATCGATCAGCCATGCGAGGGTGAGCGCGGCCGCGGCGATGCTGGCGAGGACGGGGTGGCCCGTCCACAGCAGGCCCGCGGCGGTCGCGGCGCTGGCACCGGCCGCCAGGAGGTTGCGGACTGCGAACGCGCAGGCCACGGCGATCGCGGCAGCAGTGGTTTCGGACTGTTGGAGGAGGTACCGCAGGAAGTCGAGCACCGCGGTGAATGCGGTGGGAAGGGCGGAGGTGAAGAAGTCGGTCATCTCGGTCGGGCCGGGGTAGGGGACGCCTGCCGCCGGCCCAGGCGGCAGGACAGACGATGTTGGGGCGCAGCGCGGATTTGGGCATGGCTACAGGGGCTCGGCTTCACCGTCGCGGCGCCGCTTGGCGGCCTGGCGGCGGGGGTGTGCGGCGATAACCAGAGCGATACCGCCAAGGCCCAAGCCCAAACCGAGTGCCCCGAGGAGCGCGACCGGCCAGAGCCGGTCGATCCCCACCCGCCACGACAGCCACAGGAGCCCGGCACCGGCGGTGAGGAGTACCAGCGGACCGGCCAGGGCCCTCGCCCATTCACCGGCCGCAGCGAGCAGCATGGCAAAGCGCATCAGTACCAACCCCCTGCCGCCAGTTTCGGGTGCAGGGCATCGCCCTGCCAGGTCGCAACGACCGCGAGCGCGATCATGTTGCCGTCGCGCAGGTCGACCCGGGTCTGGTAAGCCCCGTCGAGGGTGTCGAGCGAGCGAGCGCATTCGGCAACGATCGCCTCGGCCCACCGGTTGCGGGCCGGATCGGTCCGGTCTTGGCCTCCGACCGCCTGCAGCAGTTGGCCCTCGACCCACAAGGCCGCGGCCGGGGCGTCGAACTCCGCGGCCCGCTCGTACCGGTTCCATGGGGTCAGTCGCCAGATCCGCGCCTGGGCCGGCAGTGCATCCGGGGCCCGCCCGTCGACATAGGTCGGAGCCGGGTCGGTGTACCGCTCGTACCGGAAGCAGCGGTAAATCGCCGTCCCCGGGCGCAGCGGCCGCGGGTCCTCATCCGGCGCATCGCCCTCCGGCCTGGTCTCCCGGGGGCGGTGGCGGGCCAGCACCGGCAGCACCAGGGTCCGCTCCTCAACGGCCAGCACGGGACACCCCCGAGCCCTGTCGGGCCGCAACGGCCGGGCCCGGCTGCAGGCCCCGCCCCTGCGGCAGGTCCCGGCCCGCGAACGCGTGCCGCCACAACGCCATACCGCAGGCGACCGTCTGCTCCGCCTCCATACCCTCGAGGTCACTGTTGAGAGAGTCGCGGTGCGCTACGCGCAGGTGCGGCGTCGCCCCTTCACCCCACTGGATCACCCCGATATCGCCCGTCTCGCCCGGTCGGGGTTCGGCGTCGGTGCACCAGATCGAGGTGCGCGAGTCCACGGCGTAGACGACCGTCCGGGCCCCGATGCGTGCCCAGCCCAGAACGGTGCCGTTGGCCAGACCGTACGTTGAAGTCGCCGCCGACACCGCTCCCTCCACGGCAGCGACCCCATCTGCGCGGCGGGCGCGCACGCGTCCTATTCTCCTGCTCATACCGGCACCCGATCCACAGTGGTGCCGGTCTGTACCGGGACCGCGCGCTGCCAGCACACCCGCACCCACGCCTGCAGCGACAGCAGCAGTTCGATCGGCAGGGCCCCGGTCGCCGCTCCCAGGTGCAGCTCGGCGGTGGCGTCGCCGAGCCGGTCGGCGTACCCGACATAGTCCTCCACCACGATGCCCGAGCGGGGTGGGTGAGGGCGGCGGATGACCGCGACCCGCCTTGCGGCGAGGTCGGCCCACAGCTCGTACACCATCGTTTCGCAGATCTTCGTCTCGCGGGTCGCATCGACGCGGTCGGTGTGGCGGCGCCATAGCTGCACCCCGCGAGCGAGCACCAGCTGCCGCAGTACCCCGGTGCCCCAGCTGACCCGGCCCGGGTCGATCACTAGCCGTGCCGAACCGGTCCCGGTCAGATCACATACCGTTGCGAGCGGATGCACCGCACCCGCCTCTTCCACCACGACCCGAACCCGGCCCGCACCGGTTTGGGGGGCCATGTAGACATCGCGGCCGACCAGTCGGTACCGCATCCACGGCCCCGGCCCATCCAGGCCGCTAGGGATCGGACGCACCCTCATGACCGCTCCCCTCGCCCGCCGATGTGCACGGAGCCGATGCCGCCCGCGCCAGCAGAAGGAAGGTGGTCCGGTCGCGCATTCGCCGTCTCCCACCGCGCGACCGGACCCGGAAGAAGGCGCCGCGACACTGCCCCGGTGCAGCACCTCCTGGTCTCGATGTGATTGCTCCAGCCCCCGAGCACCATCCTTGGGTGCCGATCCAGCGCCGGTTTTCCGACGCCCTCAGCACGCCGACCTGAGCCGCACTCTGCAGCGGCAAGACCCGTTGCGACTGAGAGGTTCCGCTTCCGAAGTCCGGTTGCATCTGTTGGGCTGCAGCAATCAGCGCACTCGGCAGTCTCACGCGGGCGGACCGCATACCGCCAGCCTTCGGCGACCAGACGCTTGGCCACCTGCATGTAACCGACCGCCTCCAGCCGCAACTCGATGCCGCACCCGCGGCACGTCACCACCACCGGCCGGGCAAGGCTGTCCGTACCGGTGGCCGCGGCATCGAACACGACGGGCCGGTAGCTGGCGAGAACCAGAGCAGAGGCGACGCTGCCGTGCACAGCAGTCGTGATTGCCGCCTCCACTCCGACCCCGGACACCGGGACCAGGTAGAACCCGGTGCCCTCGCCACCGCCACCCCACATGGCGGCGACACTCCTGGCAGTCGCGGCATCCGCCGCACCGACCCGATCGAACAGCGACTCAGAGCCGAACACGCACATCAGGCACCACCGCCTGCTCGCGCGATCTGTGCTGTGCTCGCGTCACTCGCCCGGCGCGCCAGCGCCTTCCCGTCCCGGCACAACCGCCGGACCAACCCGCCGGCGCCCTTGCAGCGGTCGCATCCGTCAACGTGCTCGAGGTATTGCGTCCGCGCCGCATCAGGTGGGAGACTGCTAGATGCCAGTCCTTTCATGGAGTCCTCCAGAGTCGTGGATGGTTCTGGTGTTCGGGGCTGCGCGCCGTCATGTGAGAGTGGGGCGCGGGCCCCGTTAACGGGTCCGATCGGGCCGGTATCCGGTGCCGGTTGAACATCCCGGGACCGGCCGTGTTGCGATCGTCTGGAGATTGACGATGCGGACCAGCGGGACTCTCGGGCTTCGCTTCGGATCGACAGTCCCTTATTGCGTTCGTCAAGCAGGTTCGGCCGGTCTCGATCAGCGCCGACTCCCGCTCGGGGGTCAGCCATGTCTTGTGGGACAGCGGCACCACGTGCGGCCGTGTCGTCTCCAGGCCGGTGAGGTTCGCGATCCCTCGCGGTGAGCGTTCGGCAAACTCCGCGGTGACGAACCCCGACCCTGGCCCCCACACGAATGCGATCGCCTCGCCGTCGATGTCGGCTCTGCCGATGGGGTGCTGGGCGCCTTCACGGAGGCTCATCCGATGACCTCCATCTCGAAGTACCGCCAGCGCTGCTGGACGATCTCGATTACGGTGTTGCGGGTTTCGACGGTCCAGACCGCGATGCCGGTCGCCAGTTGAGCTCGGGAGTCTGCCAGCTGGACCACTCGTCCAAGTTCGATGTCGGGCTCGTCGATATAGGCCAGGCGCACCATGTCGAAGGCATCGCCTTCGCGCTGGAACATGGTCACGTCGCTCCCGGCCAGGTCGAACACATCGATAGTGCGGCGGATCGGTGCAGCGTTGGTCATGGCGCACTCGCTCTCGTCGGTGCCAGGCCGACCGCGCGAGAGAGCGCAGTGCGGAACAGGTTGTTGAACTCGTACTGCCAGACAGAGGCGTTCTGGCGGTAAAGACCTTGGAAGGCAATGCCTGGGTCAGAACTGCTCGGGCGGTGGGCGCGAGCGATGATCTGGCCCCGTTCGCTACCGAGCCTGGCCGTGACGGTCTTTCCCGTGCGGGAGACCGTCATGTAGATCTGATTGCGCCCTCCCGGGCTGGTGAACGTTCCGAGCGTGCTAGAGGGGGATAGCGTCAGCGTGTGATTGGCCGGCTCTCGCATTTCAGTGGGCAGGGAGTCTGTCAGCGCTCGTGCTGCCCGCTCTTTCAGCGACGCCATCCACGCAGTGCTGCGAATCCGCCAGCGGTCTTCGACCTCCACTCGCGGCTCGGCGCTGAGCGGGTACCAGATTCGGGCCACAGCCCTGCGGGTTCTTGGACTGTCGGCGTGCCGCACCGCCACCGATCTGCCAGTACGGGACACGATGAGCGCGAACTCCTCGTCCTCAGGACCGGCGAACGCGCAGAGCTTCGTGTCGGGCTCCAGCTTGGCGTCCAAGCGTCCTCCTCTGGCGTTGACTGGCCGGGATGGCGGCCGTACGATCAAGCTTTGTGGAGAAGAACGTAATCCCAGGTCAGCGGTTTAGGCAATTTCCAGGACCGGTTCACATCGACTGTTGCCACTGAGAACTGACACTGAGAGGGACGAATTACTGTTAGATCTGGCTGGCACCACCCACCGATGATCGAACGTGCACTCATCGCTACAATCCGGTGGCATGACCGTGAACGAAACCGGCGTTTCCACCGCTATCTCGACCCCTCACGCTGTCATCGCTGAGATTCTCGAGCAGGAGCGGCAACGGCCGCGCAAGGGCAAGCCCAAGGGGCTCTCCAAGGCCGAGATCCCCAGCGACGTCTGCTCTCGCACCACCTACAACATGCTCATCAAGGGGACCTACCCCAAGGTGAACCCGTCGATGATCCGGGATCTCATGGACGACATCTTCCAATCGGATCCCGAACTCATCCGGCAGGTCCGCGAGCTGGCACGAGCCACGCACGAGGAGCAGTGGTGGGATGCCTATCGGTCGGGTATCGCCGACAACAGCTGGCTGGGCATCCAACGTCAGGAGCGGGCCTCCCGTGTGATCAGCCACTGCAACAACTTCGTCCCGGTTCTGGCGCAATCGGTCGAGTTCCTGTCGGCCCTGTTCGAGTCGTTGAAGACGACCGTCAAGGAACACGATGTCGACCTCGACGCCGCCTACCAGCTCCGGCTCGGACGACTCGAGCGGTGGGAAGACTCCGAACAGCCGCTGACCTGCGTCATCGGAGAAGCCGGGTTGCGGCTCGATCTCGGAGCCGACGTGCGCGAGGCACAGATCCGGCACCTCCTACAGCTACACGAGTTGCCTCATGTTGAAATCTTCGTGGTCCCGTTCTCGGCAGGCAGGTACAGCGTCCTTCAATACGAGTTCAGCATCCTCGAGTTCGACGACGGCCCGGAATCGCTCATCCGCCTCTCGGGCCTGAGCGAGCGATACTTGACCTCCGACAGCAGGCATGGACTCTTCTTCCGGAACGGGCTCAACGAGGCCAAGTCCATGGCCATGACGATCAAGGAGTATGCAGATGGAAGCCCATGAAGGCTGGCGGAAGTCCTCTCGGTCCCAGGGCGACGCCAATAACTGCGTGGAGGTTCGGTTGGGCCCGGCGGGCCCGCAGCTGTCCGACAGCAAACTCGCCCACGCCCGGCCCATCATCTCGATCAACGAAGCCTCCTACATCGGCTTCCTCGCCCACGTGAAGTCAGATTCCCTGCACCCCATGGAATGACCACAGCAAAATTGGCACGCCAAGTGGGACTGAGCGGACCAATCAGGTAAATGCAGCACCCAGCATAGCGACCGCCACTCTCAGTGGCGGTCGCGCTTCATTACTAAAGCCCCTCTAGTGAAGAACCGCTGCGGGCAGCCGGTTTGAAGTGCCGAGGCGAGGTGAAGCGCTACCCGTGCTCCAGCGCCGCACGGATGCGCGCGAAGTCGGGCTGCAGGGCGGCGACGCGATAGCGGTTCCCCGTTCCGACCCCGTGGCCGAGCTCGCGGAGCACGACTCGAAGTTTCTCCTGCGTCGTGCCCAGCAGCAACGCAAGGTCAGCGGTCGTGAGGGCGGGTATGTCGTCTTCGAGGGGCACCACCGAGAGCGCGCTCTGGCCTGTGGTCGGATCTGTCCAGGACCGCAGCTCCACGGACGTGGGGAACTTGATGCTGATGCGGTCCTTGCGTTGCTTCCCTTGCTGGTCGGTTGGGTGCGTTATGTACTTCTCGGGGTTAGCGGTCATCTCGCGGATCATGTCCTCGGCCTGGGTCATGAGGTCCCCTCTCCATAGCTGCATGTAGTACAGCACGCGTACCAAAGTGGGGCCCCCGAACATGCCTACTCGAGCCAGGGCACGGTCTGTGATCGCAGCTTGCAACTGCCCAAGTCGGGCACAATCGCTGTGGCTCTAATCATGGAGAGAGGGAAGGTATCGGACCGTCTCAGGGGTTGGAGCTTCCTTCGGCGTAGGTCTGGAGCATCGCAACCAGGTCAGTGAAGAATGCGGCGAAGTCGGGGTACCTGCCGTACTCGCCGCCGTCGAACCAGATCACCGTCCCGGCCCCGGGCCGGCCTTCCCCTACGATCACCACCAGGTCGCTGCCCTCACCCGCGGCGACGGGGACGAGGTCTGCGACGTCGAGACCGGAGTCCTCAAGGTCGCCTTCGGCAGTGAGGGTCTCAATGAGTTCGCGAGCGCGGTCGGCGTGGCCTTGGCCGTGCAGTTCGGGAGTGCCGAAGAGGTCGAGTGTGAAGTAGGCACCTTCCCAGCCATCGGCATGAGTAAGGAAGTGCCGATACGACTCCGGGAGCCGGAGACCGAGTTCCGCTTCGGCGGAGACGATCTGCTCATCATTCGCAGCCGGTCGTGGGACGCCGATCTTGAAGCCGGTTCCAGTGTCGAGTGCCTCGATCTGGGAGTGGGCACCGATCGCCAGGCCCAGCAGGACGGGCCACTCAAGGGCATCTACAGCCGATTCGACGGGGTTGTTGGAGACGTCTTCGGTGGTCATTGGCTGGCTCCGTCCGTCGTGTCGGCCGCGTCGACTGTATCCCAGGTGTTGTCCAACTCGAATCCTGACGGCCGGTAGCCCTCGGGGTACTTGTCGGACTGGCTGCCAAGCGAGGCGTTCACGGTGGCGTCGTGCCGGCCCCAGCCGCCAGGTGGGTCCGCAGTCCCCGTCCAGGTGGTGTCGGGCAGGTGCGCGGCGACCAGGTCCCCGTAGGGCTCGCCGGCCCGTTCGGCGCGGGCTCGCTCGCGTGCCGCCGCGGCGTCCTTCTGGACCTTGAGGGTGGGATCCTTCGAGGGACGGACGCGGCCCGAACCCGAGAGGGTGCCGTCCTCGATAGCCTGGTTCGCCGCGTCAATGTACTCCTTGACCTGCCTGCGATGCTCGTCGGTCAACTTCCCCTCGAGCTTGCGCGGTGCGCTGAACCGAACCGGACCGGACTTGATCCCGGCTCGTTTCTGCAACGTGCCATGGCTACGGGTCGGCTTCGGGACCCCATTCGCGCCAGTGGCTCCCGCTCTCGCCGAAGCCGGGCTGCGAAGCGCGTTGACCCCCGTCAGGACCGCTTCGAGTCTCAATCGGATGAGCTCGGCCGCAGCCGCGTGCTCCTCGAGCTGAGACTGGACTGCGGCCAGCTTGCCTGCGCTGCCTTCGATGCCGAGCGCATCCAATCGTCCCCGGACCTCAAAGGCGGCCGCAGCGGAAGCGCGGATGCCTATGCCCGAAGCAGCACTGAACTGTTCGGCGATCGCGAGGGTGGCGGACAGGTCTTCAAGAGAGGTCACGGGCAGGCTCTTCGCGGGGGTCAAAGGATCGCAAGGGGCAGGAGGTTCGCGTGCGTGGGCGGCTGCACCAGGCAGCCGCCCACGGGTTTATGAAAGTTGGTCGAGTTGCGCGGTGACGCGCGCGATGTCGGCCTCGGCGGTCGCCTTGCGCGCCTTGATCTTGTCGACCACGGCGTCCGGCGCCTTCGCCAGGAACGCCTCGTTGCCGAGCTTCCCGGTCGTCCCGGCCAGCTCCTTCTCCGCGACCTTCAGGGCCTTCTCCAGCCGCGCCCGCTCGGCCGCGACGTCGATGGTCCCCGACGTGTCCAGGCCCACGGTGACCTGGTCGGACACCGCAAGCTCCGCGGTGGGTTCGAAGCCCTCGGCCTCGGCCTCCAGACGCACCAGCGCGCGCACCAGCGGCTCCTGGTCGGCCAGGCCCGCCGCGGCGAGCCCCGAGATCCGGGCCGGCACCGGCTGGCTCGGCTTCACGCCCTGGTCGGAGCGGAAGCGCCGCACCTCGGTCACCAGGTGCTGGAGGGCGCCCACGAGGCGCTCGGCCTCGTCGTCGGCGCCCGCGGGCACCGGCCACGCGGCCACCGTCAGCGAGTCGCCGCGGTCCTCGGTGCCGGTGAGCGTGAGCCACAGCTCCTCGGTCACGAACGGGATCACCGGGTGGAGCAGCCGCAGCAGCTGGTCGAACACGTGCCCGATGATCCGGCGCGTGTCCTCGGCCCGCTGCCCGCCCTCGGCGAGCACCGGCTTCGTCAGCTCCAGGTACCAGTCGAAGACGTCGTCCCACGCGAAGTGGTACAGCAGGTCCATCGCCTTCGCGAACTCGTACTGCTCCAGGTGCGCGTCGACGCCCTCCACCGTGCGCGAGAGGCGCGAGAGGATCCACCGGTCGATGAGCGACGGGTCCGACGGCAGGTCGCCCTCCACGGTCGCGCCCGACATGAGCGCGAACCGCGTCCCGTTCCACAGCTTGTTGCAGAAGTTCCGCGAGAGTTCCGCGAGTTGCAGGGAGGCGATGCCGTCCGCTCCTGGCGTCGCGTCCCTGGCGAGCATGAAGCGGAGTGCGTCGGCCCCGTACTCGTCGACAACGTCGAGGGGGTCGATACCGTTGCCCGACGATTTGGACATCTTCTTGCCGTTCGCGTCTCTGACGAGGCCGTGCAGCATGACGTCCGCGAAGGGCGCCTTGCCCATGGCGTAGGTCCCGAACATCATCATCCGGACCACCCAGAACGGCAGGATGTCCCAACCAGTAATGAGAGCGCTGGTCGGATAGAACTTCTCAAGTGCGGGAGTCTGGTCAGGCCAGCCCAGTGTGGAGAAGGGCCAGAGCGCGGAGGAGAACCACGTGTCGAGCACGTCGGGGTCCTGCACGTAGCCCTCCGGGGCACTCTCGCCCGGGCCCACGCACACCTCTTCACCGTTCGGCCCGTACCAGATCGGGATCCGGTGCCCCCACCACAACTGGCGCGAAATGCACCAGTCGAGGAGGTTGTCCACCCACGAGAAGAACCGCTTCTCCATCTCCGGCGGGTGGATCTTCGTCTCGCCCGAGCGCACCGCGTCGCCCGCCGACTTCGCCAGGCGCTCCACCTTCACGAACCACTGCTTCGACAGGCGCGGCTCCACCGTCGTGTCGCAGCGCTCGCAGTGCCCGACCGCGTGCATGTACGGGCGCTTCTCGGCCACGATGCGGCCCTCGGCCCGCAAAGCGGCGGCGATCGCCGAACGCGCCTCGAACCGGTCCAGGCCCTGGAACGGGCCGTGCGCGGTGATCGTGCCGCGCTCGTCCATGATCAAGATCGACTCCAGGCCGTGCCGCTGGCCGATCGCGAAGTCGTTCGGGTCGTGCGCCGGCGTCACCTTCACCGCGCCGGTCCCGAACTCGGGGTCGACGTGCGCGTCGGCCACGATCGGAATGCGACGGCCCGTGAACGGCACCTCCACCGTCGTGCCGAGCAAGTGCCGGTACCGCTCGTCGTCGGGGTGGACGGCCACCGCGGTGTCGCCCAGCATCGTCTCCAGACGCGTCGTCGCCACCACGATCGAAGCGTCGCCGTCCCCGTACCGCATCGACACGAGCTCGCCCGCGTCCTCCTGATGCTCGACTTCCATTTCAGACAATGCCGTCATGCATCTGGGGCACCAGTTGATGATGCGGCCCGCTCGGTAGATGAGCCCGTCGTCGTAGAGCTGTTTGAAGATCGTGATGACTGCATTGGAGAGCCCGTCGTCGAGGGTGAACCGCTCGCGGTCCCAGTCGACGCCGTCGCCGATCTTCTTCATCTGCGACGTGATGCGCTCGTGGTAGACGTCCTTCCACTCCCACACCTTGTCCACGAACGCCTCGCGCCCCAAGTCGTGGCGCGAGACGCCTTCGTCCTGGCTGATCTTGCGCTCGACGACGTTCTGTGTTGCGATCCCAGCGTGGTCGGTGCCCGGCAGGAAGAGCGCTTCGCTCCCTTGCATGCGGGCTCGCCGGGTCATCGTGTCGATGAGGGTGTGGTTGAGCGCGTGCCCGAGGTGGAGCTGCCCCGTCACGTTCGGCGGGGGGATCACGATCGCGTAGGGCTCGCGGTCGGAGTCGTCGGCAGCCTTGAACCGGCCCTCGGATACCCATACTTCGTAGCGTCGCGCCTCTACCTCTACGGGCGCGTACGTCTTCGGAAGCGGGGTCTCCTGGGTCACGGTGTTCTTGGCTGATTCAGTCACTGGCCCAGTGTAAGGATCGCGCGTGGTTTCCTGGCCGATGGGTTTCTCCTTCTGCCCCGGTAGCAGCGGCGGCGGGTGGTGTGTCGGGTTCGGGGCCGGTGTGAGTGCGGTGGGAGGTTCACCAGGTTGGGGGCGGGTCATTTGGTGTGGAGGTCGTCGGGGGTGACCAGGACATCCAAGCCGCTGCGGCGCCAGGTCGCCACGGCGTGGTCGGGGGTGTCGACGATGGGTTCCTGGCAGTTCAGTGAGGTGTTGAGTAGGACGCCCAGGCCGGTGCGGCGTTTCCACGCCTCCAGGATGGTGCGGGCGGCGCCCTGGTCGGCGCGCGCGATGATCTGGGGGCGGGTGCTGCCGTCGACGTGGGTGATCGCGGGTAGGTCCGGGGAGGTGACGGTGGTCGTGTAGCTCATGTACGGGCTGGGGACATGCGCACCGAAGTAGGTGGCGGAGTCTTCTTCCAGGACCATGGGCGCGAATGGCCGGAACCCTTCGCGGTGTTTGATGGTGTCGTTGATCCGCGCGGTCATCGCAGGGTCCCGCGGGTCGGCCAGGATGCTGCGGTGGCCGAGCGCGCGGGCGCCGTTCTCAGCCCGGCCGACGCACACGCCGACGGTCAAGCCCTGCTCGAGGTGGTCGACGGCCCCTTCCAGCAGACCGGGGGCCGGGGTGCCGGCGTCGGTGCCCAGATACGGGGTCCACGTGCGCGGCGCGAAGGGTTCGCCCAGGACGTGATGCCAGGCGAACAGGGCCTGCCCCAGGGCCAGTCCGCAGTCGCTGGGCTGGGCGGGCACGAACGTGTCGGTGAAGATCCCGGCGGTATGGACGGCGGTGTTGGCGACGCAGTTCATGCTGCACCCACCTGACAGGACCAGGTGGTCGGCGCCGAAGACTGCGGCGAGGCGCTCGGCGGCTGCCAGATATGCGGTGGTAGTCAACGACTGGAGCGAGGCGGCGAGGTCTTGGGCGAGGGGCTCCTTCGCATCCAGGTGCCCGGCGAGGACGAGCGGGGCGGGGAGTGGCGCGTAGGGGGCGGTGTAGGCGGCGGTGCGCAGGGCGTCGACGAGCTCGGGCCGGGCGCTCCCGTAGGGCGCCAGGCCCATGAGTTTCCCTGCAGCTTCCAGGCGACCATAGCCGAGGTGGTGCTGGCCGACCGAGCCCCACACCGATCCGATGTTCATCTCCCGCCCGTCCCGGGTGATGCCCCAGCCGTATTCGATGTCGAGGATCCGGCCGTGCTCAGCCCGCGCGGCGGCCAGGGTGCGATCGTCCCCGCCCCCGTCGGCCGACAAGACCGTCGCGCTCGCGTAGGGACTGGTGTAGTAGCCGGTGGCCAGGTGTCCGAGGTGGTGGTCGACGGCGATGCACGGGTAGGCGCGGCCCAGGAGCCGGATCTGGTGGCGGCTGTAGCGGTCTTCGGCCGCACACCGCAGGTCGGGGGTGTGGAAGTCGCTGCGCTGGGTGTAGAGCTCGCCTTTGAGTTCCCAGTCGGGGCCGGGCTGCCCGTCGAGGTCTTCGCGCACGTAGGGGTTGATGACGACGAGGTCGATCCCATCGCGGTCCCAGCCGTACCGCTCCAGGAGGGCCGACAGGTCCATTCCGCCCTGGTCGTGGCGTCGGCGCGTGGATCGTTCCTTCTCGATGACCGCGATAGGCTGCCCGTCCTCGAGTAGGCATGTGGAGCTGTCGTGCCCATAGTAGAGCGAAAGGATGCGCATGGAGTCTCCGAATATGTGTGGTCGGGGCTAGGGGATGCCGAGCTCGTCCCAGCAGCCGGTCAGCTGGTACTGGCGTTGCCGGGCGAGGGTCAGGGCTTGGGGCAGGTCGAACGCGGCCATGTGGAGCAGGTCAGTCAGCCGGTCGGGTTTTGCAGCGATCAGGTCGGCCGTGATGGTGTCGGCGTCGCGGCCTGCGCCGTGGAACCGCTGAAAGTAGGTCAGGTGGGATTCGACGACGGGCGCGGTGGCGGCGTGCTCGCTGATGGCGGTCTGTGAGAGTCGCCCTGGCCGGTGGTGGATGCGGTAGTCGTAGAACGGGCCCGGGATGCAGCCGATGCGGTTCGGCCTGCCGTGGCGCGCTCGCTCGGCCAAGAGTGCGATGGCGAAGGCCCAGTCCTGCCATTTGCGGACGGCCGGATTGTATGCGGCGGCGAGCGCTTGGCTGGTGCGGCAGACCAGGGAGATCGGGGCGTGGTGTTTGGTGGCTATGAGCGCTTCGGTGCAGGGGTAGGAGGAGATGGTGTAGCCGGTGGCGGCACCGAACATGTGGGCCATGGTGTGGACGAAGGCCATGCCCGGGTCGGCGCGCAGCAGCGCGACCGCGCGGTCGGGGTAGGTGCCGTCGGCGAGGAGGCCGGGGTCGGTTGCGAGTCGGTCGTCGGCGTCGAGTTGCATCGTGTAGGCGAAGGCGGCTGCGGCCAGGCCCGTGTTTCGGGCCGTCTGGACGCCGCAGTGTTCGGGCAACTGGAGCACTCGCACATTGGAGGTGGTGCGCAGCTGCTCCAGGTCGAGGAGCGTCGCCGGGTCATCGGAGGCGTCATCGACGACGATGGCCTCCCAGGGGCCTGCCCAGGGTTGCGCGCAGAGGGAGTCGATCGCCTCGGCCAGGTACCGGCCGGCGTTGCGGCAGGGAACGATGACGCTCACTCCTTCCTGTCGTTCATGCACGCGTGCCTCCCTGGTGCAGCGGCCGAACGACGGCCGGTTTGCGCGCCTGCACCGTCACGCGGGTGGCCTTGAAGTAGGGCCGACCGCTGGTGGTGTCCCGCTCCTGGTGCGGGCGGTCGGTGCGTGTCACTTCCCAGCCTGCGTAGAGGCCGTGCAGGAGTATGGCCAGGTCGGCGGTGGTGAAGGCGGCCTCCCCCTCGATGCACACCGGGGTGTCGGGGCCGGTGATCCGCCAGATATCGGTGAACATCTCGAGGTGGTGGACCGTTGCGGGAAGGGCGGCGTCGATCAGTGCCGCCAGGAGCCGGGTGACGTGGTCTCGGCCAAGGTAGTGGAGTACATCCTTCGCGATCACCAGGTCGTAGGCATCTGTGGGGGTGAAGTCCTCCAGTCGGCCTTGCCGGATGTGCAGGCGCGCGGGGTCGAGAGGGTGTCGTGCGACTGCTGCCGCCAGGGGCCCGGGCGGGACTTGGTCGACGGCGTGGACGCACAGTCCTGCCTGGAGCATCGCGATCGTGTGTTTGCCGCTTCCATAGCCGACGTCGAGGGCCAGGACCGCACCGTTGGCCCTTGCGGAGGCGATGAGGGCGTGCACCTCTGCGCTGACGGGCGCGTGCAAGTCTTCGGCGGTGTCGATCCCCGCAGTCAGAGCCTCGGTGTAGAAGCGGCGGACAGCTTCCTGAGATCGGTGTGCGGTCACGGTGCCACCAGCTTGGCGTCGGCCCGCCGGCACGCCAGGAGCCGAGTGGCGCGGCGCTCGGGAGCGAAATCGGTGACGGTCAAGCTAGTTCCGGGCGAGGCCGCGGCGAGGCAGAGTGCTTCGGTGACGCGCATCGGCAGGGCGTGGCTCGCCAGGCTACTGCGGGTCTCGATTCCCGCGAGCCACCGTTCCATGAGGGCGCGGTTGCTGTCGGAATGAAAGACGCCCGAGAAGTCTTCTGACTCCACATAAGACTCGTCTGGGATAAGGGCGGCGTTGGCTCGCTCGGTCAAGCGCGCGAATGCGTCGATGCGATCGGCGTCCTCGCCGCTGGGGACGTCGTAGCAGTGGACGTGCGCGGAGTAGAGCGGGCCGATCTGGGCCTCCACGTCCACCGCGGACGTACGGCCGTTCTTGTTGTACAGGCCCTCCGGCAGACGCGGCCAGGTCCGGATCGAGGGCGTAGTCTGCTCGAACGCGAGGGTGCCGAGGGTGATGGTGTGGTGGGTGTCGCTGTCGTAGAGCCGAAATACGGCAGTCACGTCCGTCTCCCCGTAGTGGCCCCCGTCGGGGTGCGCAGGCAGACGCGGGCCGCGGTCACCGATCGCCGCTGCGTGCGGGCCGGTGACCCGCCGGTGCTGGTCCGCGGGGCCCACACTGTAGGCGGTGACGTCGAGGGCTAGGCGCGCTTCGGGTAGCAGGTCTGCGTTGAGGGCAAGGACCTGCATTGCCAGGTCGATGTAGTGGTAGGCGCCGTGCATGAGCATGCCGTACCCGTACCGGTAGGGGTGGTCGGTGCGCGAAGCGAACTCGGTCTGGGTATTCCAGACCCCGCCGGCGGCACGCAGGTGCAGGGACGTCAGCGGCGTCTGCCACCGGTGCATCCGGTCGCGGATGCCGGTGACGAATCGGTCGTTGTAGATGCGGTGGTATCGACTCAAGGTCATGACCGAGCAGCCGGATCCCCCGAACCTGTCGGCGAGGCTCCGCATGTGGCCGGTGATGTCGGCGGGAGCGAAGGTCCCCGACTCCAGGGGAGCGAGGACCGGCTTCTCCACCAGGGCGGCAATGGCGTTCTCAGCACAGTATTGCAGGTAAGGCAGGTGGGCGCGGACTTCCGTGGCGATGTACATCATGACCGGCCGGCCCCGATCCGATACCGCGCGGACTGCTTCGTCGATCGCGCGCTGCTGCAGCGCCGGGTCGAACGCCGCCGCATCGGGCACGTACGCCACCGCGTGCGGCCGGTGCGCCGCTGCCGCGAGTCGAGCTTCGATGATCTGCCGCTGAGAAGCGAGGTCGATGACCGCGTAGGAGTCCAGCCGGCCCTCTTCGATGGCCGACCTGATCGTGGGCAGGTACTTGTTGACGACGATCTCGTCGAACCCCACCACAATGAGGCGCGGGCGGGCAGTCGTGGTTGCAGCTGGTGCGGCGTGGGCGCGCGAGCTGGTCTGTTGCGGAATGAACGGCAACGAGGCGATCATGGCTTCGGTCCTCCATGTAGCGGCTGGCGTCGGCGAAGATGGCAGCGCTGGCCCGCCCCACTGGAGACGGACAGGCAGCCTTGCAGCCGCCGGCCTCCCGGAGCGGCGACCGCATCCCAGGGCGGCGGATCACGCACACGCCCCACCCGCTATCAAAACGGCACCGGCAGCGGCACACCAGAGCACCGACCCGGCACCAACCGTGCATTCTCCGTGCACCGGGCCACCTGAACTGCGACAACAGCTTCCGGACGCCTCCGTCTGATTGCGACACCACTCGCGAAGCGGGTCGGTTACCGCTGCGAGGATGGCGCGGCCGTGTTGCGGACGGTAGGGTAAACCCACCAGTACTGCCCCTGAGGGGAGCATCGGACCATGGCCCGGCCACGACTCCAGGAGCGACGTCAAGCACTCGGCCACACCCAGGAATCCCTCGCTGCCGAGATCGGCGTCGAAACCTCCACCGTCCGCCGCTGGGAGACGCAAGACCGCGCACCACTCCCCCAGCACCGGCGACGCCTCGCCGAGGCGCTCAACGTCTCCGCCACCGAGCTCGCTCGGCTTCTCATCACCACTGCCGACACCACCCCCACTGGATCGCTTCGATCACCGACCGGGGAAGGAATCGACCCGATGATTCGCAGAGACCTCCTCAGGATCGCCCTCACCAGCGGTGCCCTGATGTCCACCACCGCGCTCAACGGCCCATCACCGACCACGCCGGAGAGCCTCAGCGACCTCAACGCCGTCGGGCAGCACCTGTGGCGGGTCTACGGCAAGACCGAAGCCAAAACGACGCTGATGCCCGCCGTCGCCGAACACCTGCAGACGCTCCACGACCACCTGTCTTCCCGATCACGAGCCGCTGACATCCGCCGTCTCTGCGAACTCCACAGCCAGGCCCTGCAATTGAGCGGCGAGATCCTCTTCGACGCCGGCCTGTACGACGAGGCCGCCGACAACTACGCGCTCGCCGCCTCGGCCGCCCGTGAAGCCGACGCCTTCGACCTGTGGTCCTGCGCCATGACCCGGTACGCGCTGATCAGCACCACCGAACACCGCTGGCGCGAGAGCCTCGAGGTCCTCGATGCCGCCGCCCGAGTTGCGGCCCGCGGCGACTCCACCCAGCCATCCCGCCAATGGGTCGCCAGCGTCCAGGCCGAGGCGTCCGCCCACGCCGGCGCTGAGCACGACACGCAGCGCTACCTCGACCGGGCCCTGACCGTTCACCACCTGACCGGACCAGTCGGCAACGGCGGTTGGCTGCGCTTCGACGGCACCCGCCTCCCCGAACAGGAAGCCGCCTGCCTGATCGCGCTAGGCAAGTTCGATCGCGCCGAAGCCCGCCTCGAGACCGCGCTGCACGCACCGACCACTCCCCGCCGCACGGCGGCAATCCGTTGCGACCAAGCGACTATCGCGCTGTACCGCAACGACTTCGACGCCGTCGAGAGCTACATCGGCGCCGCCGCCAATCTCGCCGTCAGGACCGGATCGAGCTACATCGCTGCGAAGCTCGCAGACTTCAACTCCAACCTCAACGCGTCGGCCGGAGCCAGCCGACGGGCATCTACCATCACTGGTTTGATAGCCAGTACCATCCGGCAGACATGAAAGAAGCACCATGAGCAACGAGGCAGGGCAGCGTTTCCGCACCGCATGGATCATGGGCGTCAAGCGTCACTTTCCAGGCGAACCCAAAGCAGGGTACATCGTCCCATGGGAAGAAATGCCCGCCTGGGAACAAGCTGCTGCCACCGCGGTGTACGAACAGGTCCGCCAGTTCATCGCCATCAGCGACGGCACAACCGCCCGGCTGTCCGCAGACCAGCGCGGCCAGTTCGTAGCGGCCTGCTGGAATGCCCAGGTCCACAAGCACCTCGAGTCACCGAAGCCCAGCTACGTCGCGCCGTGGGAAGCGCTGCCCGCGTGGCAGCGCGAAGTCGACGCCGACATCTTCGCCGCAATCGAAGAGCATGAGCTCGAGGGCTAAACACACCTCGCGCGGGCGGGTTGCGAGTAGTTTCCAACGCCGTCAACCGTGCAACCGCAGTCTTGCTGAACCGCTTCCACCATGGAAAACGACGGTTACGCAACCGCCTCCCACAGGGAGCCGTTTTCAAGATATCTAGTGGAGGTCGCTTCCACTGCTCGCGCGATGCGACGCGACAGCCGCGCCGGCGTGCGCGCTTCGATCGTGTGCAACGGGTAGTAACTGAAGGACTTGACCTCATCGGCGCCGATCACGATGGCCACCTCCTGAGCTGCGGTGAGCACGCCGCCGTCGAAGACGAAGAGGATCTTGTCCCCTTCACTGGGTGCAGGAGCCCAGTCCACCACTAGGAGGCCGCCGAGTTCGATGTCGATGCCGAGCTCCTCGCGGACCTCGCGCAGACACGCCTCAGCAGGGTGCTCCCCCGTCTCGATGTAGCCACCGGGCAGCTCCAAGGACTCTTTATACGTCGGTTCGATCATGAGGATGTTGCCCACATCGTCGCGAATGAGCGCCCCGGCGGCAGCCAGCGGGCGGGAGCGGCGATCGAGGCCGTCCTGAGCAGTATCGGTCTGGTCCATCGGCTCCCTGGGCTTTCCACTAGTCCGGCTGGAGGCGCATCCGCTCCGCCAGAGACGATACTGCGCCACGCCGCCGGGGCCCCTCGAGCCAGGAAGCAACCAGGTGCCGGCTCAACCGATGGTGGCGGATCTGCTCGGCCGCGGACTTTTCGGACTCGATCAGAACCGCGGCGGCTTCGTCGATCTGTCCAAGAAGGGAGTGCGCGCGGGCCACCTCGATCGCGTGGCGTGCACGACGTTCACTGGGCAGGGATCGCGTGTCGATCGCGGGCGCCAGGTCGATCGCCTTCGCGGGCCGCCCCAGCTCGATATCGGTCACGATGCGGTGGATGGCGACGTTGGTGGGGCCGAATGCCGTCCACAGGCAGTTGGCGTCGCGTCCCAGCCGCGAAGCTGCCGCCCCGGCGGCTTCAAGCGACGCGCTCGCTCCCCGACGATCCCCTTCCTGCGAGGACGCGACCGACCCGACCAAGTGCAGAGTGCCGAGCACCGACAACAAGTTCGGGGATTCGTGAACTCGCACCGCCCGGAGGCCGGCCAGAGTCTCCTCAACCAGACCCGCGGACTCCGACGGGAATCCGAAGGCGAGCATCGCGTGAGCCTTGCTTCGCTTCACCGAGCCAGCCACGACCAAGTCTGAACTGCGCTCGGCCGCAGCAATTCCCAGATCCAATGCGCTCATTGCAGGATCGCGATGGCCGAGCTTGGTGAGTGCGGTGGCCGAGAGTTGATACGCCAGCGCCAAGGCGCGCTCGCAACGGCGGCGGTCGCGGCCCACGTCGATGATGAGCGACGACTGCAACTGCGCCAGGAGACCGGGAAGGCGGTCGACAATTGGCCCGTAGCGGGATGCCTGATAACTGGCCCACAACTGGGAGAGCTCCACTTCCAACGACCCCAGCGAGTGCGGAGTCAGAGCGGAAGCCAGGAGCGGGACTCCCGCCAGAAACGTGCGCCGCCTCATCTCAGCGTCCAGTGCGGCTGCCGGCGCAGCCGAGGGGTGCAGCGGTTGGTCGTCGTTGACCAGAAGCGCGGTGAGCTGTTCGCGGTTCACTTCCAACGCGACGGCAAGCTTCGGGCGCAGCCAGGGCTGCGGGGAGGTCTCGCCGTGCTCCCAGCGCCACACGGTCGAGGTCTCCACACCGATAGCCCGCGCAAGACTCTCCTGGGAGAAGCCCAGCTCCTCCCGGCGGTCTCGCAGCATGCGCCGAGCCAAAGCCCTCATCTCCGCGACGGGTTACAACCCTATTTGGTAGTCGCCTCACGGTATCGCAGTCCTCTCTCCACGTAAACGCCTGCGCCTGAGGCCAAAGCTCAAGCCCTTGTGCTCCTCAAGGAGACCACCCGAGCTGCATCCACCGCGAGAGCAGACATCATGCAGATATCAGGCATCCGGGTTTCCATTTTCGCCACGGGGTTGTGCGGCGCCGCGGGCACGATCTGCGCAAGCAACACAATGAGGGTCCTAGACATGGTTGCCCCTGTTCGGGCCTACTTGCTTTCACCGAAGGCCCTTGCATTCCTCGGCACACGCATCGCTGTGTGCATAGCCGCAGTGAACTGGAGGACGGCCTACAAGTCGAAGCCCGAGGACCAGCTCTGCCATCTCAAGTGACACGGCAGGCTGCCCTCAGAGTGACGCTGTACCAGGCCCGGACCTCCACCGCAGGACCCGACCAGGCGGCAGACGATGCGACAAATGGCCGGGTACTGCTGGAAGGTCGGAGGGAGCGGTCCGTCAATGACGACGAGCAGTGCTGTGGCGGCTCGCCGCAGGGGCACCTCAAGGGTTGTCGGTGCGCGGCCCGTTGTAGACGAGGATCGCCATGCACGCGCCGAGCTCGTTGAACTGGCCCTCGGCAACGTAGAGGTGGCCGGGAACCTCGACCAGGATCTGCTCCAATGCGTCGATGGAGGTCGGAGTCTGCGGCGTGAACGCGTGAAGCCCGCGCTTGGCCAGGTAACGGTGCCAGGGTGCGGCTCAGCCGCTAGTCCTGGGCCAGTACTCGTCGCCGGTGGGGGCATACCCGCTGCCCTTGGGCCAGAAGTCGTTCCCGGCCGGAGCGAGGCCCCCGCCCCCCGGCCAGATGTCATCCCCGTTGACGGTGGGGGCGAATCCGGAGCCCCGCGGCCAGATGTCCTCGCCGTTGACGGTGGGGACCGAGCCCGTGCCCCGCGGCCAGAGCTCGTTCCCGTTGATGTTGTAGTCGGCGGGGGCTTGGGAGGCGCGGGTGCCGGTGGGGGTGGTGGTGTCGGCGTTGGCGGGTGCGGCCGCGAGCGCGGCGCACAGGGCGCCGCCGACGAGGACGAGCGCAGTGATTCGCCTGCGTTGCATGCAGTCTCCAAGAGATTTCCGGTCTGGTGCCGCCGGGGCCGGCGGCCTGGGACGAGTGTGGAACCTGGTTGCACGGATCGTGCACGAATCCTGCACGGCCCGGCATGTCGAATGCACCAGGTGCTCGCTAGAGGAATATGAGCGAGGACCGCGAAGTTGCCGATGCCGGTGCCGGTGGTGTCGACCTCCGGGCGGCCTTGGCCCTGTACGGGCGCCCCGGCCCCACTGCTTCCTCGCGAGCACGTTCACTCAGCGCAATCCGATCGCCGAGGCGTACGCGCTGACGCTGACCTCTGCGGTCCACGGCACCGAGATCACCACCTCACCTGGGCCGACTTGCCGAGCGGAAGCAGCGGATCCTGGCGCTGTGGTTTTCGAGGAGCAGATCCAGGCCCAGATCGGCGAGGCGCTCGGCAGATGCACGTCTCGCGCGCGCTCAAGCAGACCCTGGACGAACTGCGCGAACGCATGACCACCGCATCGAAAGAGCACCACACGGCCTGAATCTGGTGAAGAGGATGCTGGCGATCGGCGCGTATATCCACCCGGGTTCGCGGGTACGACTCGCTGACCGAACTGCACCAGCGGCTCCAGGGCTGTGCACGGACGTTTCTCTCGGGGGAACGCGGGCTCGGCCTGGGCAGGCCGACCCCGCATCCTACTTCCCTGTTGGTGCGCTACTCGAATGCGGAGAAGTTGTACATGTGCTCGGGCACCAGCAACTGAAGCTTCTTCAGTAGCCGATACAGCGCGTAACGCGCCAGTTCTTCCAGGGGCGGCGTCTGGCCTTTCCACCACTTATCTCGCGTGAGAGGGTTTTTCATCAAGTCGAAGCGTGAAAGCCCGAGACGCTGCGAGCGTGGATTCCGGGATCGTTGCATGCCGCTGCGGGTCTGGCCCGGTGGGGTGAGGTCGGTCGTGTCGCGGGTGAGCACCAGGGCTTCGCGGACTTCCAGCCATGCCATCCGAGAGGACTCGGGCAGACCCAGTGCCATGAGGAACCCCTCCACGGACCGAGTGTGGGGGATGCGCCCGTGCTTGGTGTTGCACAGGTCGCTGAGCGTTTGCGGCGACAAGCCCTTGTGGCCGAGCAGGGTGGGGTGCCACGTGCGCGCGGCGAGGACCTCCAAGGTCTCACGCGATTGCTGGTGCAAGAACCGCATTTCCGCGGCGAAGGCGACGGCCGCCTGCTGCGTGAGGGTGGCACTCTCGCGCACGGGCGCCAGTTCGCAGCCTGCGGCACCCGTCGACGGCACGAACTGCGTGCGCAGTCCGGCGCGCATGGCGCGGCGGAGGTCGCGGTACTGGCGCCGCCACAGGTCCTCGTCTCCGCGACAGGCCGAGACATACGACAAGACCGCGGTCAGGGAGGGGCAGCGGCCGGGGTACTCGACCCGCGACAGCGTGGAGTAGTGGACGTGTGCACGTTCGGCCATCTGACGGAACGAGGGGTTACCGGCCCGCTCGCGGAGCGCTTTGAGCGCAGTCTGGAAGTCCGCGAGCGGGCCGGTGCCGCCGTTCGGCGGCACCGGCGCGGGCACGATCTACCTACTTCTTCCGCAGCCGGACGATGAACGCCCCCAGGCCGCCGAGCACCACGTTCACGGCGACGACGGCCTGCCAGACGGGCAGGTCGTTCTCCACGAGCCAGAGCACGGTGAGGACGATGATGATGAAGACGAGCGTGAAGAACACGCAGGCGACCACGACGCGGACAGCGTCGAGGATGCACTCGGCCGAGTGCTGGAGCATCGGATTCTCGTTTCTTGTACAACTCCCGGCTGGCTCGGCGCCGGGAGGATGAGCGAAGCGGTGTCCGAAGCGGCGCTGCCGGCCCCGAGCCGACCATTGACGCCGCCGAGCACGGACGGGTCGCCGCTGCGGCCGAGAGCGAACCCTGGTTCCTCCCGCAGCGGAGAAGCCAATTCTAAACTTTGCCACTGGGGTTCTCCACTAATTCCAGGGCACCATTTTCGGCGAGACACATTGCTGTGCAACAGGAAATCAGTGGTGCGCGATCTCGTCCGATCTGGAATCCGATGCCCTGCTAGCGTCTCCGAAAACAGTCCACAAAGGTTTAACAACCGATGGCATCCGAGAAGCCGTTGAAAATCAGGGGGGCAGGGGTGCATCATAGTTCTATCGCACATCACGACGCACTGCGTGACCTTGAGTTACCGCTTAAGCGGTAACACTTGACATCAACCGGACTTGTACACGGTTGAACTGGCAAAACGTGGCGCACTGCGATGAGGCAGCCGAGCGGTGTCCGGAGAGCACGGCCAAAACTCGGTTCGGTGAGCCGCGGGTTTCCTCCCCGCGGCTCACCGGCGCCTGGACCCCAGCGAGGTCCGCAGCTCTCCGTGCCAGACTCGCACCGCCCAGAGCGACCGTTCGGGCCCGTGCGAGCGGCCATGCCGGGCAGTGCCCAGAGAGAATCGTGCGTCCGAAGCGTAGAGCGGCCAGTCCCGCCGCCACGCCAGGTCCCCGCACATGACCGCAGCCTACAACGCCCCTCTGGCATCACTCGTCACTTCAACGCGACTGCCTGGTTCGTCCCCAGGTGCGGTCCACCTGCTGCTGCACGGCCCGGACGCCGTCGGCACCCAGGCTCATGCGCTCCAGGACCGCCTCGTCGGTGAGGTCGGGGGACTCCGGGAAGCCGTCCTGGTAGGCGGTGACGGGGACCAGCCGGGGCACGCGGGTACCGATGACCTTGGCGAGCAGGTACATGCGGGCGGTCTCGTGCCCGGTGTCGTCGATGGTGTGGGTGGAGACGCGGAGCCGGTCGGTGCCGACGCTGACCTCCGCACCGGTGTCGGGGTCGATCGACCAGATGCCGAGCGCGGCCTCCTCGACCCGGTCGAGGCTCTCGCGCAGCTCGACGATGGGCACGATGGTGTCGCAGTCGCGGCAGTCCTCCCATGCACCGGGGCACCCGCGCCGGGCCGGATCGCGGGCGAGGCGCTGCATCGCGTGGACGATGAGGACGGCCCCGGTGCCGAAGCACGGCGCGAGCGCCAGCGACGCCCACACCGGTACCGGCGGCGTGAACGAGGAGTACGCCGGGACGACGAGGGCCAGGGCGACGCCGGCCGCCCACAGCAGGCGCAGACGTCGGCGCTCGCCCGGTCGGAGGTGGTCGCGGGCGCTGAGGACGGGGCCGTGGAGCCCGCGGCGGACCGCGAACCATGTGCCGACCCCGGCCAGGATGCAGGCGTACGAGGGGTAGGAGACGCCGTCGATGGTGACGACGCCGAGCAGGAGCGAGCCCGCACCGATCAGGCTGCCGCCGACCGCGGTGAAGGCGAGGGACCACCGCACGGTGGTGCGGGAGGGGAACTGGAGGGCCATGACACATTCTGCGACCCGGTCACGTTCCGCGTCAAGTCAACCGCAAGGAGTAGTGGCAGGTGGCTGTTCGGGCGAGCTTCCTTCGCGCGCACACGGCCTGCGCTGCACCGCATGTCACCACCGCACCGGTCTTTTGTTGAATCGCTGGAGTTGGTCAGGACTTCCAGAACTTCGCGCCGAGGCGGGCGAGGGGCTCGCGCTGGGCGCGGGTGAGGATGCGCTCGTACTTGTAGTTCAGGTGCAGGCACGGGGGCTCGGCGTCGATGCGGAAGACGTTGCCGATCCACTCGACCGGACGGCCGCCTTCGAGTTCCCACAACTGCACGGTCCGCTCGCCGGGGGTGACGGTCATCCGGATAGCGAGTCCGAGGTAGTCGATCTCCTCGACCCGGAGCCATCCGATCGCGTCGAGGTCGGGGTATCCGACGGGGAGCGGGTGCTCGTTCGGTCCGGTCATGCGGGCCAGCCGTTCCATACATTTCTCGGGCAATCAGACCCTCATCATCCCAGACCCGCGCCAACCCCCAGGCCACTGTCACCCTGTAGTGCACCATCTGTGCCGCACGGCGAGCGGCATGTCGGGCCGCAGCACGGCTGGTGACTACCCTGGTTGGACGTGCCAGGAGGTGGGCATGGAGAGTGACCGGTCCCGGACCCGGGACGGTCGGCGGGCCCGGCTGGGTGTTTGACGGTCTCCGGGGCACCCGAGCGCGCGCGCTGTCACATATCCTGGAGGCCCCGCGACACCCTGTGAGCGAACCCCCGTATGACGCGAACGACCGAGCCCGCCGCCAGCGCCAATCCGACTCGAAGCGACACCGCTGAACTGTGGGCGGCGTTCTTGCGGTGGCTGCTGTACGGGATCGTCCTCGCCGTCTTGCCGATCGCGGTGAACTGGGTCAGTCTGATGACGCGCGGACTCGACGCCTCCTTCTCCGCCGTGCTCGGCGGCGGGGAGCTGCTGCTGGTCAGTGCCGTGCTCGGTGCGACGGCCGCTGGTGATCTCATGGGCGCGCGCACGCGCCGGTTCATCGTCTTTCGCACGGTCCTGACCGGCGGCAACCTCATCTTGATCGTGTTCGCGTCGCTGTGGTTCGCGGACACGACCGCCGTCCTCCGTGCCGGCACCGACATTGACCGCGGTTTCGTGGCGTTGGGGTCGCTGGTCGTGCTCGTGAGCGAGATTGTCGTGTGCGCGTGCAGCTTCCTGGTGACCCGGCTCGAGGACAAACGATGATCCTCGGGTGGGTCGTGATCACGGTCAGTGTGGTCTTGGCTGTCGGTGCCGTCCTCGTCGCGCGCTCGGCACTCAGGCAGCGGACCAGGCAGTGGCCGGCGTTTCCGCGGCTGAGACTCCCGCAGTGGCGCAGGCTCGACTCGACCGAGCGCCCGCAGGCAGTTCTTCTGCTCGCGATGGTGGCGGTGTGCGGTCTCTCGCTGCTCCCCTGGGACCGGCTCGGTGACCCCGCGTATGACCCGGGGTCGGATACGACGACGAGGTACGACCCGACAGGAGGGATTCCGACGATGGAGGACCCCGAGTCCTTGACAGAGCCGGAGACGATCTCACCAGTGCCCACTTCACCGTCGGCGACGCCGAGCGGGTACGTCGTCGTTCCCGAGGTGATCGGTGCGTCGGTCACCGATGCTGCCGCTGCTTTGACGGCGGCCGGATTCACAGACGTTGAGTATGTGGCGAGTGTGCCCGGGAGCGAACCCGGTGCTGAACCCTGCCAGGTCTTCGACGTGAATCCGAGCGCTGGTACTGCTAGGCCGCCTGGCATGACCGTCAGGATCTACTACGTCTCCGCCGAGAGCCCCGAGTCCTGCGTGTGAGGTCGATGGCACGTCGCCTGCGACATCTCCTGCGGGGCACCGGACTCGCACTGGCCGGAATCCACACCGGTGAGGGCCGGGTCGACCTCGACGCCGGCCACGCCAGCGACGATGCCAGGTTGCAAGAGCGGTTCAAGTACCTTGCCGTTCTCGCATACACCAAGCGGGATAACGCGCGTGACCTCGTCGGGCGCGGCCTGGGTGGAACCGGTCCGCACCATCGGACGGTTCCGGATGCGGGAGGCGGCCAGCCCTGGGCGCGCCACTTGACCGTGGCCGACCGCCCTCGTACGTGAGCGAGTCAGCAGGTTTGCCGGGCACCCCCGCCGCACCCACACACCGGTCGCCGGTCGCCTCGGTCGCGACCTCACGCCGCCCCTGCTCCACGAACCTGCGCACCGGGCGTGCCGGGCCACGACGCCCGGATGTGCGAGTGCCGTTTCTCCAGCACCACCCCCGACTCAGGCTGCGGCACTGCGGTCCCGGCCCGGAAGACGACCTCGAAGACGGGGTCGAGATCGCGCACCAGTTCCCACTCGCGCACGTCCTCGGCCAGCGCCGCGGCCGCATCGGCAGCGTTCGCGCCGTAGGCGAGAACGCCGACCTCATGGTGACCATCGAGGCCGGTCCCGGTCGAGGGACGGAACACGAGGTGCGCGATCGTGCCCTCGCGCACGGTGGCGTAGATGCGGCCCCAGGCCCGCAACGCTGCGGGCAGGAAGGTGCGCGGCCCGGTGAGGGCGGCCAGGTGGTGTTGGTGGTGCAGGGCGAGGTAGACGATGAGCCGGTCGTACTGGCCCGGCGGCGGCAGATGCACCCCAGTCCACACGCCCACCGGCGCCGACTCCAGCACCGCCAGCACTCCGCCCGGGTCGTGTCCGGCCCCCGAAGCGGTGTCGATGGCGACCGCCTCGCCCAGGGCGCTGGTGGTGTTGGGGACGGCGTCACGGCCCCGCTGGGCGAGGAAACCCCCGGCAAGGACTCGGGTGGAGCGCAGTCCGTGCCCGGCACGCTCGAAGGCGACGATCCGCTGCACCAGGCCCAGGTCCAGGGGCATCACCAGGCGCCCGCCGGGAGCGAGCTGATGCGCCCATTCAGGAGCGGGCTCCCACGCGCCGACCGAGACCAGGATGCGATCCCACGGTGCACCGGCCGCATCGCCGAGCGCGCCGTCGGCGCAGGTGACGGCGACGCGGCTGTACCCGGCGGCGTCGAGGTTGCGGGCCGCCTCGTCGGTGACGGCCGGGTCGATGTCGATGGTGGTGACCTGCCCGGTGGGGCCGACGAGTTCCGCGATGAGGGCCGCGGCGTAGCCGGTCCCGGCCCCGATCTCCAGGACCCGGTGACCGGGGCGCAGGTCGAGGAGGTCGAGCATGAGCGCGACCATGGAGGGCTGGGAGATCGACGACAGCGCCCGGCCTGCCTTGTCGCGGCGGGTGACGACCGCGTCATCGATGTAGGCGGTCGTGGCGTCGACGTCGGGCACGAAGACATGCCGGGGCACCTGGCGCACCACGCGCAGGGTCGGGGCGCTCAGGTGCGGGAAGTCGCGCTCGATCTGGTTGCACATCGCCGCGCGCAGCACGGCCGCGGTCATCTCGTGTCCACTCACGCCCGACACCATCGCATACCCCTGCGACGCTCCACACCTCCCCGGGATGGCCGCCGATACCCCGCGCCCGGCCCGAGCGACACGGACAGTCCGAGGCCGTGTCATGTCCGCGACCGGACTCGTTAGTCGATCATGAGCGAGGAACCGGCCCCCGACCCCTCCCGGGACGGGGCCCGCGAAGCCCTGGCCTTGTGGAGCCGACCCCCTGCCCGCCAGCGCCACCACTGACCTGGACCCCCTGGCCGCGGCTGACGCTGACCTCGGCCCTGCACCACCGCGACTCTGCGCGGCAGGGACACCTCGCCGACCGGACGCCGACTCCTGCGCGCCGCCGTCACCGCCCGCGAACAGTTCTACTACCCGCCAACATGACCGGTTGACGCCTTCCCTGGGGCTCCCGGGTATCAAGGACGGGCGGCCCCGCGCATAGACAGCACTGCCGCGTTGACCATGGCCGGGCCGGGCACGCCTCTGACAGACACGGCCGTGCCCGCCGCGTCGCTTCCGTTACAGGATCGTGCGGCTCGGTAAACTGCCGGTGCGGCCGGGGAGTTCCATGGTTCCGGTGGGGATCAAGTACGGCAACCCCGGCCGCACTCCACACTCGCGAACCCCACTCGGGCGGCAGTGGAGTGCGCCCGGTGAAGGTTCAGTTCGTTACGCCTTTCCAGTGTCGCCGGATGGTGATGGAGCTGTGGAGGGCGTAGCCAAGGATGGACATGTAGGCGAGGCCGAACAGGCTCGCGGCGATCACGCCGCCGCTGCCGTCGCGCATCGCCGGCCAGCTCTCGGGGCCGGTGAAGTCCAATTGGATGGTGTTGACCACGAGGTCGAGCAGGGCCGAGAGCAGTACCCACAGCCCTCCGCCGAATGCGATGAGCGTGTAGGGGAACGCCAGGAGCATCGGCCCGGTGGAGTCGTCGACCTTGTAGGAGGCGATCAGGGCGATCGCGATCATGGCGATGTGCACCCCCGCGACCCAGTCGAGCTTCAAGTTCGCGGTGACCGTCTCGACCCGGAACAGCGCGAAAATATCCGACTCGATCTCTGCCAGGAGGGCGTCGGAGCGGTCGGGATCGAACGGTGCGGAGAGGTAGCTGCCTCCGAGGTAGCTGACTGCGAGGATCGCGGCCTGGAGGGTGAGCCCGCCCAGGGTCGAGACGCTCGCGATGACCACTCGCGCCCAGGACATGCTGGCGGCGTGTGCCGCGGCCCGGCTGAGCAGCCCGCCGGCAGCTTTGGCGCCCTTGACGATCCTGCGCCCGTTGGCGTACCAGGACTCGATCGCGAACAGCGTGGCGATGACGATCAGGAACACCAGCGGGACACCGAAGTCGGCGAGCGCGAGCAGGAGCGTGTTGACGAAGTCGGGGACGATCGGTTGCGCGGGGATCGGGCTGGGGTCGGGCATGCAGGGGTCCGTCCGGCAATGACGCGGGCGTACACCGCGCTCTTGCCTCAATTATGAGTCCACGACGCCTGTGGAGCCTTAACCGGCACTTCTCGGCGCAGACTGCGATCGTGCGCAGGCCACCGCAATTGACGAGCTACTGCTGCACTGGTGAGGAGAGCGGTCCGTCGATGACGGTCAACAGTGCGGTTGCCGCGCGCCGCAGGGGCACCTCGAGAATTTGTCGATCTCGGTGGAGCTGTGCGCGGTAGACGGAGGTCGTGAGGGCTACCGGGTGGTCGGTGCGGGGCCCGTTGTGGACGAGGATCGCCATGCAGGCGCCGAGCTCGTTGAACTGGCCCTCAGCGACGTAGAGGTGGCCGGGAGCCTCGACCAGGATCTGCTCCAGTGCGTCGATGGAGGTCGGGGTCTGCGGCGTGAACGCGCGAAGCCCGTGCTTGGTCAGGTAGCGGTGCCGTTGGAAGGTGTCGAGACGGGAGAGCACCGCCTGCCCTCCCGAGGTGGCGTGGGCGGCGTCGGGGGTGACTGCCGGGAGGAGGGAGTCGCCGCCGGGAGCGGGGCGGAAATGCGAGAGGACGAGTCCGTGCTCCCGGGAGATGCGGACGAGGGCGGCATCGTGTCCTGACTCGGTCACGTAGTCCTCGATGATGCTGTTGAGCACCGCGTCGCTAGCGGTGCACGGCGGCAGCATGAGACCGTCCGCGTCGAGCCGATACCGCCCGGTTTCCGTGTCCGCTTCAGCGATGCAGTTGAAAGCGAGACCGATCCCGATTGCAGCTCGGGCCTGGTGGAGGTCGATGCCGACCTGATGGGCGAGCTCAGAGGGTGTCAGTCCGTCAGGGAACTGGCGGAGGCATTCCAGCACCGCCTGGAATCCCTGGATCAGTCCCGCGCCGCCGGCAACCGCAGGACCGGGGTTGTGCTGGCCGAATCTGTCGAGGAGCACCCAGTCGCCGTCTATGAGGGCTTTGAGGTGCTTACGCAAGGTCTGATCGGACATGGTTGCGCCGGCGTCGGCGAGTACGCGCCTGAGTTGCTTGGTGGTGCGCCCCGGCTTCTCCAGCACCGTCTGGAGGATGTGCAGCGTCCGCTCGGAAGTTTGCACCGATGAATTCGCATGATCGGATGCATCCACGTCCTGAACCCCCCGATACAGATGAAATAGCCATCCGGTGTACAGAGACTCAAAAGTGAATTCGTAGGCGGAATAGTCAGGATTTTTCTAGCAGGGCTGGAATCGCGGGCTGGATAAATCGGGCTTCCGGCCTGGTGGTCACACTGAGTCACCTGGCACGATGTTTCTCGTGAAGACATATGGTACTCATCACATTCTCGGTACGGCAAGGGTCGGAGTCCTGCTCAGCGCCCTCCTCGCCGCCGCCGCTTGCACCGATGCCGCTCCCGATAAGGATGCGGCCCCCTCCGACGAGCTCCCCTCAAGCACGACAGCGCTTCCGCCGGAGGCGATCGAAGATCCCGAAGAGGCCGCGAAAGCGGCCTACATCCGCTACTGGACGACCCTGGCGGAGTCGGCCGCTGCGCCTGACGGCCAATTCGCCGAATTCGAGGCAATCGCAGCCGACCAGGCGCTCGAACAAGCCCAGCTGACCGAGCAAGGTCTGCTCGACCTGGGAGTACATGCCACCGGTGCGTACGCGCATCACGTTTCCGTCAAAGACACGCTCGCAACCGACACGGGTGAGGTGGTCCAGGTGGTCCTCGTCGATTGCTTGGATACGACCGGTACCGAGGTGCTCGATGCTGCCGATGCGCCGGTCGAGGACGAGGAGTACGGATTCCGGGAGGTTCAAAGCCGCGTCGAGCTACTCGACGGATTCTGGATCATCACCGCGTTGACAGTGCAGGAGATCGGGACATGCGATCCCTAGGAAGCTTCCTGACCCGCCTGGGCCTGCTGGCCGCCGCCGGTTGCATCGGCGTCGGGGCACTGCCCCGGGCCGCCACTGCCGATGTGACCCCTCCGGTGTGTTCGGACGATGAAGACGTCTGCGAGATCGGTGTCGAGATTCCGGGCGGCGGAGGCGACGGCGGGTCCGATCCGGGCACCGATGGAGGTGTCGAGCCGCCCGCGGGGGGCGGCTCCGACACCGGGACCGATGCGCTGGAGAACTGCACGTCAACGGTGATCAATGGCGTGGATTCGCATCCGCTGGCCGGCGCGCGCCCGAGCGACACTGCGGTCCTGGTGATTGAGAACTGCACGATCGAGTCCGGTTCGACTATTCAGTCCGCGGAGTGGATGGAGCTCGGTGCGGACGGCCAGGTGCAGATCTCCCCCGAGGTCCTGGCTCAGCGTGCGGTCGACCGCCTCGTGCTGCTGCAGCCGGGGATCGAGGCGAGTCCGGGCGAAGTCCAACTGGTGCAGCTACCGACCTGGCTGTGGGTCAGCGAGGCCACCTGGTCCGTACGCACCGCCCAGGCCGCTGCCGGTGGTCTTATCGCGACCGCTACCGCGACGCCCGTCGCGGTCTCCTGGGCCATGGGCGATGGCGCGACTGTCGAGTGCGACGGGCGCGGGACCGAATGGAAACGGGGCACCGACCCCGAAGCAGCCTCGGACTGCTCCCACACCTACACCCGGCCGAGTTCGGAGGAGCTGCCGGTGTCCGCGACGGTCACCTGGCAGGTGACGTGGGTCGTGACCGACGCCGGCGGTGGTGAAGTCGCATCGGGAACTGAACCGGATATGTCCACGACCGGGCAGACCGCCTGGCCCGTCCTCGAGTCGCAAGCGCTCGTCGAACGCTGAATGGAATCCACGGGGGAATCGTGAACGCCAAGACCACGTCGAAGAGTAAGCCAGAGCGTCGGCGCCCGCCGAGACGGACCGTCGCGCTGATCGCCTGCATCCTGGCCGCGCTCGGCTCCGCGGCAGTGTTCAGCCTGGTCGCCTTCACCAACGCTGAGGAGCGCACCACGGTCCTGGTGGCCCGCCAGGCCCTGGCGGCCGGCCATATCGTCACCGACGGCGATCTGGACGAGCAGGAGGTTGCCGCGGCCGATGTCGCCGACCTGGAGGCGATCGATGCCGACCACGCCAGCTCGGTCGTCGGCAAGGTCGTGGCGGTACCGGTCACCGAAGGCGCGCTGCTCACCGAGCAGCTGCTGGGCGAGGCGGCGCTGCCGGAGCCCGGACGGGTGACAGCGACGGTGCTCCTGGCCGATGGACGATGGCCGACCGCACTGGAGGCGGGCCTGCCGGTGACCGTGATGGGCGTGAACGCCGCCGGCGCAGCCTGGCAGACCGGAGCAGTCGCACTCGACATCGCAGTGCCCGAAGGCAGTGGTGGCGCTTTGGTATCGCTGTCGCTGACCGCGGCCGACGCGCCGGCGCTCGCCGGGGCCGACCCGGCCTCGCTCATGGTCGTCATCAGCACCCCCACCGTGCCGGCGGAGGGGAACTGACCATGGGACTCATCGCCGTCGCCAGTATGGCCGGAGCACAGGGCGTCACCACGACCGCGCTGGGATTGGTCGCCTGCTGGCCGGATTCCGAGGTGGTGCCCGTCCTGCTCGAGTGCGACCCGTCCGGCGGCGACCTCGCGGCCCGCTGGAACCTTGAGGCGCGCCCGGGCCTGGCCGAAACCGGCCAAGCGGCTGCAGCGACCGACCAGCCCGGCCCCGCCGTCCTCACGGCTGGAGCCCAACGGATTGCGGTCGCTGGCCGAGACGTGGCAGTCGTATGCGCGTCTCTCGGCGGGGCCGAGGTAGCGCCAGCGCTGGCGGTCCTGACCGCGCCCGGGTCGAAGGCGCTGCATGATGCGGACGGGTGGATCGTGGCCGACCTCGGCCGCCTGGACGAGCACTCACCGACGTGGCCGCTGGTCGCCGCCGCGGATTGCACGGTCCTGGTGGCCCGGTCGCACCTGGAGGGCCTGGCGCATCTGCGCGCCCGATTCGAGACGCTCGTGTGCCGGGCCCGGGGTCGGTTCGCCGTGGCGCTGACGCCCGGTGCTTATCGGCCGGACCAGGCGAGCGACCTGCTGCGCGCGGCGGGATTGGCGGCCCCTGTGGCGGGGCCCGTTGGCCCGTCCCGGCCGATCGGCCCGGACCCGATCGGATGGCGGGGACGGCGGGCGCTGGGCGCCTGGCACGGCCTCGCCGCCGCTGTTCGCAACCGCGCCATCGCCCAACCTCCCTTGTCCATCGAAGCCGCACCGACCAGTACGGAGGACCGGCCATGACCACCTCGACGACGCAACTCCCCACGGGAGTCAGGGTCATGGCTGGCGAAGCCGCTGTCGTGGAGCGCTTGTGCGTCGCCGCCAGGGGGATCCTGGCCGAAGGAGAGGCCCCCGGTGCCGCCGAGCGGCCCGCGGCGATCGCGGCCGCGGCGGAGCGGGCGGTCGCCGAGCACAGCCAAGAGCTGCTGCGCGCCGGATCGGCCCCCGTCGACGCTGCCGGGCAGCGGCTCCTGCGCAGGGCAGTCGAAGCCCGCCTGTCGGGCCTGGGGGCCCTCGCACCCCTCCTCGCCGACGAATCGATCGAGGACATCTGGTGCATCGGATACGACAACGTCCACATCGTCCGCGCCGGTGATGTCAGGGAGCGCTCCACACCGATCGCCGGGTCGGATGCCGAACTCGAGGAGCTGGTCCGCGGCATCGTCTCGGCAGGCGGGGCCGACACTGAGCGGCGCTTCGACGCGGCCAACCCGATGGTGAACGCCCAGCTGCCCGACGGCTCGCGCCTGCACGCGACCATGGGCGTTTCCGATCGCATCACCCTCTCGATCCGACGCCACCGCATGGTCGAGGCCAGCGTCGACGACCTCCAGGCCACCGGCATGTTCGACACCGATATCGCCGCGTTCTTCCGATCAGCAGTGGCGGCGCGGTTCAACATGATCATCTCCGGGCCGTTCCGCTCGGGCAAGACCACCCTGCTCGGCGCGCTCGCCGGTCTACTGCCGCCCGAGGAGCGGCTCATCACCATCGAGGACGCCCGCGAACTGGGCCTCCACCGCGACTCCCGGCACGACCAAGTCGTCTCCTTCGAGACGCGGGAAGCCAACATCGAAGGCGCCGGCGAAATCAGCGCGTCCCGCCTATTTAGGGAGGCGCTGCGCATGAGCCCGGACCGGATCATCGTCGGCGAAGTTCGCGGCGGCGAGGTCCGGGTCATGCTCGAGGCGATGTCGACCGGCACCGACGGGAGTCTGTGCACCATGCACACTTCCTCCAGCCAAGGCGTGTTCTCCAAAATCAAAAGCTTCGCGCGCGACGGCGGGCTCGACCCGGAGGCGGCGGCTGAGAAGATCGCCGAGGGCCTGGACTTCGTCGTCCAGATCCGCCACACCAAAGCCCGCGGCCGGTACATCGCCTCGATCCGCGAAGTCCGCGGCGCTGACGGCATCCAGGTCGCCAGCAACGAACTGTGGGAACCCACCAGCGAGGGCCGGGCGCTGTTTCGGACCATGCCCAGCGCCGAGCGGGCCGAGCGGCTCGCCGAGCACGGCTGGACCCAGCCCGAACTGGCGGGGTGGTGACCATGGATTGGCCCTTTGCCGCGGTGCTTGGCGGAGCGTTCGGGCTCGCCGTCACCGGTGCGGTGCTCGCGGCCCGCCCACCACAGCCGGCTACCGATACCGCAACCGCGCCCGGGTCCGCGCGAGTTCCGGTGTTGCGCCTGGCATTGGCGGTCCTAGCCGCCGCAGGGGTGTTCGCGGCCACCCGCTGGCCGGTCGCGGCAGCAGCCGCGGGTCTCCTCGCCTGGTTCGCGCCCAGGATCTTCGGTGGGGCCAGGGAGTTCGAGACGGCCATGGCCCGTATCGATGCCGCCGCCGCGTGGGTCGAGTCGCTGCGCGACAACCTCATTGCCGCCGCCGGACTGGAAGCGACCATCGTCGCCTCGGCCCGCCGCGTCCCCCCGGGCCTGCGGACAGAGATCGAAGCGCTCGCAACCGCACTGCGCGCCGGGACCCCGCTCAGGGCCGCGCTGCTCGACTTCGCCGCCGCAGCCGACGACCCGACCATCGACGACGCCGTCATCGCGCTCCTCGAGGCGTCCTCGAGCGCGGGCAACCTGGCCGCGGTGCTCACCCGCCTGGCCGAGGAGGCCCGGGAGGAAGCGGGACGGCGGATGCGCATTCGCGCCGCCCGCGCTCGCATCCACACCGCCGCCCGCGTGATCACGATCGTCATCGTCGCCATGGCCGCGCTGCTGATCGCCTTCGGCGGCTCCTACCTCGAGCCCTACGACGGCCTGGCCGGGCAGGTCGTGCTCGCGTTCGTGTTCGGCCTCGGCGCGCTCGGGCTGTGGTCGCTGTACCGGCTCGCCGCCGAGCCCGAACCGCCGAGCCTGCTGCGCCCAGCCGCGGAATCGAACCTGGAAGGAGCCCGGGTATGAACGCGCTCATCCCGATCATCCTGGGCGGCATCTTCGGCACCGCCGTCACCGCAGCCGTCTTCGTGCTGCGCCCTGCCCGGCCCGCGCCGGCCGCAGCGCTTCAGGCTCTCACCGGCACCGCCCCGACAAGCCTTGCGGAGGGTGCCGAGCGTGCGGGGTTCCCGTCGGAGCGGGTGCGCCACGACCTGGCCGCGATCGGCCAGACCCCTGCCGCCTACCGGCGCCGCCTGGTCAGAGCCGTCTCTACCGCAGCCGCCGCGCCGCTGCTCCTCGCCGGTCTCCTGGCGCTGTCCGGAATCGGGACCGGGCTGGCCGTACCGCTCGCCCTGTCGGTGTTCGCTTCCCTCGTCACTTACCAGTTCACCACCGCGCAGGTGCGCGTCGCCGCCACTGAAGCGCGGGATGAGTACCGGCGGGCGCTGGCCGCCTATCTCGGGCTGGCCGCGATGCGCCTGTCCGCCGGCGCCGGGATCGAGTCGGCGCTGCGCAAAGCCGCCGCAGCAGGCCACGGCCCGGCTTTCGAGGCGATCCGCGCCGCCCTCGACCGGGCAGCCGTCCTCGGCCAGACCCCGTGGGACGCTCTGGCCGACCTCGGCGAGCGCATCGGCGTCGCCGCGTTCGAGCAGCTCGGTGCGACCGCCGGTCTCGCCGGTGAGTCCGGGGCGCGCATCGGCAAGTCCGTCGCCGACCGTGCCCGGGCCCTGCGGCTGGCACGCCTGGCCGAGCTCGAGACGAAGGCGAACGTCGCCACCGAGCGGATGAGCCTGCCCATCGTCGCCCTCGCCTCCAGCTTTCTGCTGCTCATCGGCTACCCGTCGATCACCGCCGTCCTGACAGGACTCTGAACCACACCGCAACCATTGGAATCAATCATCGGGGGAATCATGTACATCGCTTATCTCGACTGGGTCCGCTGTCAGACCTGGCACCTGCGAGAGGCCGTCCGCGAGGACGGCGGCAGGGGCGGGATGTCCGACGAAGTCTCCTGGATGGCCATCATTGTCGGTGCCGCGATCACGGCCGCCGGACTCATCGCCGCGGCCGTCGTCGCCAAGGCCAGCGGGATCGCGTTCTAGGTGATCGGCCATGGACACCACATCACGCAACTCACTCCCGCTCTTGGGCACTCGCGATCGCGATCGCGGGGCCGGCGTCGTCGAGTCAGTGATCGCCGCGCCCGTGCTCTTGCTCATGCTGCTGTTGGTCATCCAGGTCGGCATCTGGGCGCACGCGCACCACGTCGCCGCTGCCGCCGCGCAGACGGCCCTTGCCGCCGCGCGCGCCGAGGAGGGCTCGGCCGGGTCCGGTTCAGCCGCGGGCGCTGACACCCTCGGCGTCAACGCCGGCGGGGCACTCGATGGCGTCGCCGTCGAGGTCGACCGCGGCGCCGAGACCGTCACGGTCACCGTCACCGGGCACGCGCCTTCGATCGTGCCGATCCCCGGCCTGGACTGGGACGTCGAGGCATCGGCGACCGGGCCGGTCGAGCGGTTCATCCCCTCGGGAACCGGCGACTGACCATGCGCGACGCGGATCCGTTGATCACACCGCCTCCTGGCCTCGCGGCGCGGCGGCGGCCCGACGCGGGATCGGCTGCGGTCGAACTGGTGCTCATGGCCCCAATCCTGGTCGCCTTGGCACTGCTCATCGTCGCCGCCGGCCAGATCGTCCAAGGCCGCATCGACACCGACGGGGCCGCGCACGCCGCCGCCCGCGCCGCCAGCCTCGAACACACCATGGGCGCCGCCTCTGCGGCGGCCGAGGCGGCAGCCGAGGTCAGCATGGGCGACCGCTGCGGGGAGGCGTCCGTGAGCCTGGCCGGCGACCTCGAACCCGGAGGGACAGTCACCGCGACCCTGTCGTGCACGATCACCGTCGATTCACCCATCTGGTCCTCCTACGAGGTCACCTCGATCGCGTCCTCCCCCGTCGACGCCTGGCGAGGTGAACCGTGATGGACACCGGGCCGCTCCCGCTGCTCACCGAGGGCGATCTCGATCCTCGCCGCCGGCGCGACGCAGGATACGCAACCGCGCTCGTGCTGGTCATGTTCGCCGCCCTCATCGCCGTCCTCGGCCTGGTCGTCGATGCCGGCGGCGCGGCAGCGGCCAAGGCGCGCGCTCAAACCGCCGCAGCCGAAGCTGCCCGCGCCGGTGCCGCCGAGCTCGACCTCGACTTCCTGCGCGACACCAACATCATCCGGCTCGACCCCGCCGCCGCCCAGGCCGCCGCCGGCGCCTGGCTCGCCGCCACCGGTCTGACCGGTACCGCAACGGCCACTGTCGCCGAGGTCACCGTCACCGTCGAGGCCACCCACCCCACCCAGATCCTGACCGCTGTGGGGATCGGGTCGATCCCAGTCACCGCTTCCGCGACGGCCAGCCCCGAGCAGGGCACCGACCTCGCCGCGCCGGTGGTCGCACCGTTCACCGAAGGGAGCGGGCCATGACTCGCACTGCCGTGCAACAAGACCGCGTGCCCACTAATGCCGCCTCGCTGGCCGCCAGGGCGCTGTGGGGCACCGCCGCCGGGCTCGGCCTCGCCGCACTGTTGGTCGGCGTCCCGATCGTGCTGACCGCAGCGTTCGGCTGGCCGCCGACCCTGCCCACCGGCGACGAGATCACCTACTGGCACCTCCACGAAGCCGACCTGGCGTGGAAACTCCTGGGCCTGGCAGGCTGGGCGGTGTGGGCCTGGATGACGGTCGTGCTCATCGGCCAGATCATCCACGCCCTGCGCTGGGGTCTGAGCCCCCAGACGCTCCGGGACTCTGCGAGTCCGGCCCGGTGGCTCGCAGGAGCACTGATCGGCGCAGTCGCCGCCGCGATCCCGACCTCATGGGCCAGCGCCGCGTCCCCGGCCGTCCCCGCGGCCACCAGCCTCGACACCGGCGACACCGAAGCCGCACCGACACCGGCGACGACCGCCAGGCCGCTCGTCTGGGAGAACCCCAACAATGCCGCCACCGTCACGGCCTCGGTTGCCGGCGACCATGCCGCCGCAGCGGAAGCCGTCGCAGACCCTGCCGATGAACCGGAGGCGACCGTCCACACCGTAAAGCGGGGTGAGAACCCGTGGGGCCTCGCCGAGCACTATTACGGCGACGGAGCGAAGTGGCGTGCGATCTGGGAAGCCAACCAGAGCACCGTCCAGCCCGATGGACGAACCTATACCGACCCTGGCCAGATCCACCCGGGATGGCAACTGATCATCCCCGACCACACCGATTCGGCGGAGGAGACGGACGAGGACGGGTTCGTGCACGAGATCGTCGAAGACGGCGAACACCTCTGGGGCTACGCCGAGCAGTACCTCGGCGACGGCACCCGCTACGGCGAGATCGTCGACGCCAATGAGGGACGCGTCTTCGCCGACGGCCGTACCCTCACCGACCCTGATGTCATCGTCAACGGCTGGGACCTCCTCATCCCGACCGCACCGGCCACCGACACCGACCCACCGGCCGAAGCGGTGCCCGAGCCCAACCCTGCGGACGGTCCGGCCGAAGGCGACGACGGCCCCGTCCCCGACACGCCGCCGCCGCCGCCATCAGGGGACCCCGGCGCGCCCACGCCGGAGACGTCCGGCGAACCGACCGGACCCGAATCCGGCCGAAGTGCCGACGATGCCTCGGCAGTCGACGACGACCCGTCCTCCTCGAATACGCTGTTCGACGCGGTTCCGTTCGGGATCTGGCTGACCGGCGGCACCTGCCTGGCCGCCGCGACCGTCGCCGCCCTTGCGGCACACCTGCGCCGCAAGCGCAGCACCAACCTCCGCGACGCCGAGTCGGCGAGTACGGATGAGCCGATGACCGGAAGATTGTCGGACCTGGAAGCCGTCATCGAGGCCGAGAACCGCAAACTCACCACACCCGCAGACTATGAACCGGGTCCTAAACCAGTACCCGTTGCCGTCGGTGCCGACCGCGCTCCGGTCGACCTGCGCCACTTGACCGAGGCCGGCATCGGCTTGCTCGGTCCCGGTCAACACGGGGTCGTGCGCGCCGCTATCGTCGCGGCCGCCACCGCCGGGGTCCAGGTGCGCCTCACCGAGTCCGCAAACCTGCGCCTCGACCTCGACGCCGAGCAGGTGCCCTGGCAGGTGCGAATGGTCGCCGACCTCGTCGAAGCGACCGTCACCGAGCCCGGAAGCGAGACCGTGGTGGTGTGCGCCGACACCGAGATCGACGCGACCACCCGGCCGGGAATGGACCGTTTCCTCGGCGCCGACGGGCACGGGGCGATCATCCTCGGCGACTGGGCACCAGCCACCGTCCGCGTCGCCGGCGACGGCACCGTCGAAGACACCACCGGACTCCCCGACAACCTCGGCATGCTCCACATCGCCGACCGCGACACCGCCACAGCACTCCTGACAGCACTGCAGGACGACGACCGAGCCTCCGCCTCGGAGCCTGACCCGATCGAAGCGCCAGCCGACGGACCCGCCCCCGAACCATCTCCTGGGGACAAGACGCAGAAGCCCGGAACGATCGACGAGACCACTGGCGAAGCCCACGATGCACCGACTCCAGCCGCCGACACCGCTCCGCCGCAATCGGCCCCCTACCTGTGCTTGTTCGGGACGCCCGAACTCTACGTCGGCGACCGGCCGGTCGTTTTTAAGAAGGGCAAGCGCGCCAAGGCGTTCTTGGCCGCCCTCGCGCTCGCCGAAGGGCCACTCAGCCGCGCTGAGTTGATGAACGCGGTCCTGCCCGGCTACGACGACCCCGTCAAGGCCCGAACCAACCTCAACACCATCGGCTCCTCCCTCCGGGGGAACCTCCAAGAGGCGACCGGAACCGATACGTCCGTCTACCACTGGGACAAGGCCACCGACCGCTACGAACTCGAGCCCGGCGCCTTCGTCACCGACCGTGACGCGTTCGACGCCGCCGAACAATCCGCCGCACTCGCCTCCGACCCGGCCGAGGCCGCCGCGCACCTCGAGGAAGCGGCCCGCCTCTACATCGGCGACCTCGCTCCAGACCTCCACACCTCGCAAATAGAAGAGCTCCGCACCCAGTACCGCGCCGCAGCCGCCCGGGCCCTGCGGAAACTCGCTGACCACCACGCTGAGACCGGTGACGCGGCACGCGCCGAACACTTTCGCTCCCGCGCTCAAGCTCTCGCATCTGAAGCGGACCCCTCGTGATCGCCGCCGCCGTGTGCAGCGTCGCTCTTGCCGCGATGCTCGGGCAGTACGCGCTGAGACTCGAGCCCGCCCATGCCGGACGCTTCGCGCCCGATCTCACCGGCCCCCAGCGCTGGTACACGAGCGTGGCGATCGCGCTCCTCGGCGGTGCTGCGGGAGCCACGGCGGCCCTCGTCGCCCCCGCCAGGCCGGCGTCGGTCGCGCTGGTCCTCGCCGCCGCCACCGCCCCCGCTCTGGCGTTCATCGACATCCGCGCCATGCGCCTCCCACTCGCCCTCTCCGGGCTCCTCGCCGCGGCGGCGGTCTGCGCGTTCAGTGCCGATGCCCTCGTCAACGGCACATGGGCGCAAGCCCGGTCGGCCCTCGGCGCGGCCAGCGCCATCGGCCTACTCACGCTGATGTGGTGGTACGTCGCCGGTGGAAGGATCGGGCTCGGCGACGTCGCTCTCATCGCCGTCATCGCCCTCTACCTGGGCTGGTACAGCTGGGCCCTCGCTTGGCTCGGCATCCTGATTGCCCTGCTCATCGCAGCCGCAGTCGCCGCCACCCACAAGCTCCGCCACCACACGCGAGGCGACCTGATCCCGGCTGGCCCCTCGCTCCTGGCGGGCTGGTGGCTGACCACCCTGCTCACGATGACGCCCTGACCGTCGAACCTAGTATGTACATGCGGGGAACGCCTGAAATCGGGCGACCAGTAGGAACACCAAGGCCATCGAGCCGCCTCCCATTGACGAGCGACGAGCGAGGACATCCGACTGATGACAGTGACGCAGCAGGAGATCGAGAACCGGTTGTGGGACGCCGCCGACGAGCTGCGCGTGGCGATGCCCGAAGCGCAGTATTCCTCGGTCGTCTTCCCGCTGATGTTCTGGAAATACCTGTCGGACACCTGGGAGCACAACCACCAGCAGTTCCTGGACGAGAACCAAGGGCTGGAGGGCCTCTCCGCCGAGGAGGCCCATGAGATCGAGTACCGCGACTACCAGTCGTTCGAGATCCCACTCCTCGACCCAGGTACGGTCCAGTCACGCCGCGCTTCCTGGTCGTCGATCCTCGCCACCATCACACAACCCAAGCTCGGTGAACGCGTCCGCGCCTCCTTGCAGGCCATCGAGACCGCCAATCCTGACAAGTTCTCCCGCCTATTCGGGTCCATGACCTGGACCGCCGAAGAGGTGCTCCCCGGGGAAGTGCTGGCGGCGGCCATGCAGACGATGGACCGCGTGCCGAAAATGCACGAAGGCAACATGTCGCACGACGTGCTCGGCGGCGCATACGAGTATCTACTGAAACGCTTCTCTGACGGCTCCGGCACCCGCGCCGGCCAGTTCTTCACCCCGCGCGAAGTCGTCGAACTCATCGTCGAAGTGCTCGACCCCAAGAGCTACGAGTCCGTATACGATCCCACCTGCGGGTCGGGCGGCATGCTCATCGCTTCCGCAAACCTTCTGAAGGCCCACGGCGGCCGCGGCTACACTCTCAGCCTGCACGGACAGGAAGCCGTTGCCGACACTGCAAGCGTGGCACGCATGAACCTCTTCATGCACAACCTCACCCAGTTCAAGATCGAAGTCGGCGACACTCTCAAAGACCCCCGCTTCAAGAAGTCGGACGGGTCCATCGAGCAGTTCGATGTAATCCTCGCCAACCCGCCTTATGGGATGAAGTGGAAGCCTTGGAAAGGCGACCCGCGCGCCATCGGCGGTGTTGCTCCGCAGTCGGCGGCCGACTGGGCGTTCGTCCAGCACATGATCGCCAGCATGGGCCCAACGAGCGGACGCGCTGGTGTCGTCCTGCCTCACGGGGTCCTTTTCCGTGGAGGACAAGAAGCCGCAATCCGCCAACGTGTCCTGGACGACGACCTCTTGGAAGCCGTGATCGGGCTTCCCGCGAACCTCTTCTACGCGACTCCTATTCCTACCTGCATCCTCGTGTTCCGCGCCCGCGGCACCAAGGATGAGAAACGCAAGGACGGCGTGCTGTTCATCGATGCGTCCAAGCGATTCGCCAAAGATAAGACTCGCAACGTACTGGCTGAGGCCGATGTTGCCAGTATCGTAGCGGCTTACCAGTGGAAATACGACACTGACGGCAGCCCGGTAGAACCGATCGGTGAGAGCGCGCTTGTGGCGCGATTCGTCCCCAGCACCGAAATCGCGGCCAATGACTACGACCTCAACATCGGGCGATACATCAAGCAAGCCGCCGCCGAGCAGAAGGATCTCGGTACTCTCATCGAGGCCTACAACATCGCCCGCGCCCAACGGCAGAAATCTGAGCAGCGCATGCTTGACGTGCTTACGGCGGCTGGGATCGAGGGCTTCGATGAGTGACCTGAAGGGAACTGACCTAGTCACCCAGAAGCAACATGATTGGGTTCGGGCTCCTCTTTCACAGTTCCTTAAGCTGCATATTGAAGCCGTGGACGTGGAGCCGCAAATGGCGTACCCAACGGTGGGCGTTCTGAACAGGGGCCGAGGCCTGCTCTACCGTGATCCCGTGGCGGGGAGCTCAACTTCCTATAAGAAGCTGAACCGGATCTCCCCTGGCATGCTTGTTTACAGTCGCCTCAAGGCATTCGAGGGCGCGATAACCGTCACCCCCGATAGCCTGCCAGAATCGTTCGCTTCGCAAGAGTTTCCAACCTTCTCCTTCACGCCCGACGCGGACCCCGACTTCTTTCGCATTCTCACTACGACGCAACTCATGTGGGACGCCCTTCAAGGTGCCTCTAAAGGGATGGGCGGTAGGCGAGAGCGGGTAAAGCCCGCCGACTTCCTCAGCATCGTCATAGACATGCCGCCCCTTTCGATGCAGAAGCGCATCGTCGAGATCATCAACGCGGTCGACGACCAGATCGTTGCCCTCGATGCAGAGGCGGATCTACTTGATGAGCTTTGGTGGGCGCTGGGACGGGAGATGGAGGCCACGCTTGCTAGTGAAGGGACGGTGCCGCTGGAGTCGTTCTGCGACATATCGGGTGGTCTCACGAAAAACAAGAAGGACCTTGAGCAGCCTGACCTAGTCGAGGTGCCGTATCTACGGGTGGCAAATGTTCATCGCCATCACCTGAGTCTTGCCGAGGTGACGTTGATCCAGACCACCCGGACAAAAGCGGCCAAGCTTCGATTGCGGTCAGGGGACATCCTCATGACGGAAGGCGGAGACAAGGACAAGCTTGGTAGGGGCCATGTTTGGGAAGACCAAATTCTCGACTGCATCCACCAGAACCATGTCTTCCGGGTCCGAGTTGTCGATGAACGTTTCGACCCATACTTCGTTTCAGCCTGGGGAAACACCTTCGGCCAGGAATGGTTCGCGACATTTGGCACCCAAACGACGGGCATTGCCTCCATCAACCGGGCGACCCTCGGCAGGTTCCCCATCCCCAATGTTCCGTTGTCCGTTCAGCAAGACTGGGCGGAGCATCTCGGCGCGGTCGTAGAGACTATGGACTCTCTCCAACAACAAGCAGACAATCTCCGAGAGACCCGTGCTGCGTTGGTGTCCGGGCTCCTGAGTCAGAACATCACTATCGACACCGGTCCAGCCGAGTTGGAGGGCTTAATAGTGGCTAAAGGCGTTCGTGAGCGCGAGTTCCAGAACCTAATGATCCAGTGGTCCATCCCATTGGGCTGGAGTTTCGCCGCGGGGAGGGCATTGCCGCGGGAGATGACGCAAACGGTGGTCACTGTGGATCTACGCAGCGCCATCATCAGACTCAACCCCAATGTAATCGACAGATACAATGTGGACGTGGTGGTCGAAGACATCGTTGCCACGGTCAATGCTGTCGAAGGCGGGCTGGTCCGCGCCAACGAAAAGGTGCTGAACCTCCTTCGCGGTCGCAAAGAATTCCGGGACGCCAAAGGCGACTGGCACGCTTTGAAGATCATCGACTTTGAGGATCCAAGCTCCAACACGCTCGTCGTGTCAGACGAGGTGACCATCACCGTCCCCGGCAAGACCTCCCGGCGCTTCGACCTCGTCTACTGGGTCAACGGGCTCCCGCTGGTGGTGGTTGAGGTCAAATCCCCGACTGCGAAGTCGGGATGGGCGACCGCCGCCCGTGAGATCAACGACGTCTACGCCACCGAGTATCCGTGGTTCTTCACCCCCAATGTCTTCGCCGTCGCCTCCGATGGGGTGAAGCTGAAGTTCGGCGCCGCGAGCGCGCCGCTGCACCTGTGGCAACCGTTCCGCTCCACCGCCGACGACGAGAATCTGTCCGGACGAGAGGACGTGAGGCGCTCCGTCGAGCTGTTGCTCAAGCCGACCACGGTCTTGGACATGCTCGCGAACTTCGCGCTCTTCGACACCTCCGGAGACGGAGCGGACAAGAAGTACCTGCCCCGCTACCCGCAACTAGAGGCCGCGCACCTGATCCACGAGCGGGTCCTCGACGGCGGGGCGAAGGGCCTGATCTGGCACCACCAGGGCAGCGGGAAGACCCTCGTCATGGTGTTCGCCGCCTCGCTGCTGTTGAACGATGTCCGCACCGAGTCCCCCACGATCATCCTGCTCTCAGACCGGCTCGATCTCGTCCGGCAGACCTCCGCGGAATTCACCTCTGCAATGGGCGCCAACTTCTTCCACCAGCCCCGCACCAGCAGCGAACTGCGAGCCCTGCTGTCCGACGACGTGCGCGGCGTGATCTCCACGACCGTCCACAAGTTCGCCGATGCGGGCAAGGGCCTGTCGACCCGGGACAACATCGTGGTGCTCGTGGACGAAGCGCACCGCACCCAGTCACGAAAAGAAAATTCTCTGGCGTGGCAGATGCGTGCTGCGCTGCCAAATGCGCGGTTCTTCGGTATGACCGGCACCCCTATCAGGAACCTCGCCACGGACACTTTCGAGCTCTTCGGTGGTGAGGAGGACCCGGGTCGTGTCCTACACCGGTACACGGCGACCCGGTCGCTGCTCGACGAGGCGACCGTCCCGGTCATGTTGGAGTCGCACCCGGTCCTGTTCGAAATGAACGACCAAGCGCTGCAAGACGAGTTCGACCAGTTCGCGCATGACTTCGATCTTGACGATGCCGACGCCGAGACCTTGTCCCGCAAGTTCGGGCGCCTCACGTCGGTGTTCGCCAACCCCGAGCGCATCCACGCGGTCTGCCAGCACATCGTGGACCACTACCTGTCCAGCGCTTACCGCAATGGGCTCAAGGCCCAGGTCGTCGCCTACAACCGCGAACTGGCCGTGGCGTACACGGACAAGATCAACGAGCTGCTGGCCGGCTACGAGACCTCGCAGATACTCGCCGAGGTCAAGAAACACGACCGCATCCGCGCCGAGGTGAACATCTCCGTCTCCGACGCCAAGACCGAGAGCGCCGAGATGAAGCCCCACCGGCTCTCCGAGACCGAAGAGGAGGACCAGAAGCGGCGGTTCCTCACCCCTGACGACCCGCTGTGCTTCCTGGTGGTGACCGCGAAGCTGATGACCGGCTTCGACGCCCCCAACGAGGGCGTCCTCTACCTCGACAAGCCGATGAAGGACCACAACCTGTTCCAGACCATCACCCGCACCAACCGCCCCTGGACCTCCCCGAACAGCTTCAAGAAGACCACCGGCGTGATCGTGGACTACATCGGGCTAGCCGAGGAGGTCCAACGGGCCGTCGTCGACCCCACCGCAGCCGACGACAGCGAAGGCGGCGGGTTCGTCACCGACGTGTCCGAGCTGGTCAAGGAATTCCGTGCCGCATTCGACCGTCTTGAAGACCTCCTCGCCGACGTCGACGACCTGGACCTTAACCACCACGGATACGAGTCCGTGCGGGTCATCAACCTATTCCTCGACGGCAACCCCGCAGCCATCGAGGCGTTCACCAAGGACTACCGGTTCGCCGCGCGTCTGTATCCGCTCATCCACACGGACAAGCGGATCGCCAAGTACCGCGACGGGTTCGCACTGTTCGGCTCGGTCTACACGACGCTACTCAAGAAGTCGTCCGATGAAGAACGGAAGGAACGCCTAAACGAACTGGGACCGATGGTCCTGGAGATCATCAACGCCCACGTCCACTCGTTCACCGTGGTCGCCCCCCAAGAAGAGCCACTCGTCCTCGACGCACAGGGGATCGCCGTCCTCAAGGAGCTACTGGCGCTCGTCCGCCGCAAACCGGGCAAGGATAAGAAGGAAACGCCACCTTCACAGAAGGAGATCCTGGATCGGATCAAGGAAGCCCTCGACAACGACGTCGAACCGGGATCGGCGAGGTACACCGCCCTGGCAGAGCGGATCAAGCTGCTGCGAGACCGGATCATCCAGAACGCCCAGGACGCCCTCGACTTCCTATCCGAGGCGCTCCGGATCGCCCGCGCCATCGTCAACGCCGGCAAACACCCCGAGGAAGCCGTCGTGCTCGACGAGGACCACGTGGGGGTCCTAACGCGAATCATCCACGAGCACGCGCCACCCGGCCTCACCGTGACCGAGCGGCACCTGGCCGAAGAGATCGACCAAGTCGTCACCCGTACCCTCGCCGGGTCATGGGACAACGCCGACGCCCGAAACAGGGGCGTCCGCCGCGCCACCGCCGCGGTCTTCCGCAAGTACGCGTTGAAGCCGGTCGGCGAGCCGTACGATGCCACCGTCGCCTACATCGAGGCCCATTACCTCGTCGACTAACGATTGCCGGGAGCTCTGAGTCAGCGGCTTCTGCTGTCGCGCAGCGAGGAGCCGTAGCTGCTACGCCTCCCCACGACGCTGGCACCTGCGCCCGCAGGTACGCGAAACTGTATGTAATTCCGTCCCAACGTTATTGGGCTTGAGGACCTGCCCAGCCGCTTCGCCGGTACTGGCGAACCAGGCCGTCGATGTCTCCGCGGTTCGCGTTGAGGAAGTCGTTCAGCGGTACCAGTTCAGGCGGGGGCAGGTGTCCTTCGGGACCGAGCGGCAGCTCGCGCGTGGTGGGGAGGTCATCCTCGATGATGTGTACAAGGCAATGGAAGCGAGGCTCAGTGCGGTATTCGAACAAGACGTAGTGCAATCCGAGCGCTTCGAGCAGCGCCATGTCGGCTTCTGCGACCTCATCCATAGACCGTGCTATATGCCACGCGAGAGGGCTCGCGTAGACGCTCCGCACTTCTTCCTGCACGTTGGCAATCCCAGGCGTTGCCATGAGCAGGCCGCCGACGAAGTAAGCGCGGCCATCTCTGCTCGCGATGTTGATAATGATCTGCGGCTGGTGATCGTCGATCTTGTCGGGCCATGAAGTGACGAGAACCGTGATGAGGTCGGTTGGGTTGAGGATCTCAACGGAGACGTCGGCCTCTGGGTAGTCGCGCTGAACCTTCCCGAGCGCCGCGTCAACGAGGTCACGCCAGTCTGGGTTGGTTCCGAGCGCCATCCGGGCCTTGCGTCTGAGTGCTTCCCACGCGGACTTGTTCGAGGTGTCCGCGACGCCAACGAACATTTGCTGGTGGTGGCCCGAGCCCGCCGAGGCGGCGGCAGCCCAATGTAGCGCGTCGCCTTTGAGGTCGTGCAGTGCGAACTTGCCGCCGCGGCGCACACGTTTGTCGAATTCCCAAGGTGTGTGGTCGAGCAGCATGTTGTTGAGGATTCGGGGGTTTGCGGGCTCGCCTGGGACTGCTCCAGTGACGCTGGCAAGCAGAAGGGGGATGGCGGCGTGCTGGAGTTGGTGTTCACGATCGCGGTACTCGGACCCGTCCTCGGCCAACTCGGTGTCGATGTTGGCAGTGCGCGGATCCTCCGGATCGATTGGGCCAAGCACCACATAGAGCAGCTGATGTTTGTCCATCGGCGCGCCGGGGCGTGCGGTGAAATCGAAGCCGAGTAGGTGGTCGATGCCGTAGAACTTGGCTTGATTGCATAGCCTCTGCCAGACCCGCTCACGGTCGGTTTCGGGGCTGAGGATGAATACCCCATGCGCATCTGAGGGGACTACCGGACGCGGTGGCGGCTTCGGCCGGACCGGCTCGGCGCCTACGAGCTGGGTCCCTGCTTCGTCGAGCAATAGCCGGTACCCGCGTATGTCGAAGGCAGGCAGCTCCGCGTAGCCACTGAATGAGCTCGCGAGCTCGCGCCATTCCGTTGAAACAACCATGATGCGGACACTGTCAGGGGGTAGCCCCTTGTTTCGGCAGAGGAGTTCGGCATATTTGAACACCTGGTGCGGCGCTTCGCGAGAGGAGCCGTCCGAGCGCTTGACCTCGATCACGACGGTATTGCCGAAGCGGTCACTCGCGAGGATGTCAGCGCGGCCCTCGCTGCCATCCTCGGCAGCGATCAGCCGCTCCTCGGTACCGACAAACCGCAGCCCTTCTTCCAACAGGTCGAGGCGAACAGCCAGCTGATCACGGAGGACTTTTTCGAGCAAGAGGGGCTCCAGTGAGGGGGTGATCCGAAGCAGTAAGACAAGGTGCGCATCAGCGAGCTTAGTTGGCTGCCGCCAGATGGGTTCGCCGCAGACGGTGCGCTTCGAAGAGGCAACCGAGTCGTGCGCCCCGCCTTGTCGCCGACCACTGCCCAAAATGGACTATTGAGGTAAGGGTAAAGAGTGTTCTGCTTGTGGTGATGCCGCGACGAAGGCCACGGCACCACCCTCTCGACGGGAGGTTCACGCTTCCTAAGCGGTAGCACGGAGGCACGGAGCCCTGGCCGTCACCCAGGCGCTTGGCGGTCAGCGCCGCCAGGCGGGCAGCAGTTCCGTCACCATGCGAAGCCGGTTGGTGTCGTGATCGGAACTGAGGACGACAGGGCCGTGTCCGTCGATGCCAAGTTCGATCCCGCCGCTCTCCGGTGCGCGGCGGAGGGTCCACAGGTCCACATCTTCGACGATGGTGTCCTCGGGGCCGGGGATGAAGTCGAGCGGGTTCATCACGCGGACTTGGAAGTGGTGGGCTCGGAAGAGCTCCCAGTATTCGCGGGCGAGGTCGTCGCCTGAGATGAAGACGATGTCGACCGGTGCTTCGCGCCAGCCTCCGTCGCCGGGAAGGCACCCTCCCAGGCAGGAGCACACCCGCCAGTGCTGTGTCATCGGTCCCGGCCCGAGCTCCGTCGAGCGGTCTCGCGTAGCCGCGACGAGGTGCGCGTCCATCGCCTCTGCGAAGGCTTCGACGGGGGCGGTATCGACCTTTGGATCGGTGATGGTGCTGGTCCTGGGGCAGCAGGGTTGGTGGGCGGTCAGGACCGCGGCGGTCCCGGACCTGTCGTGCGTCCCGTTGCGGCCGGGTCGGTCTGACAGGTGCGTGGTGTAGGCGAGTCGTCCGGGGCCTGGCGGGTCGATGGCCGGGATGCCGTTGTGACCGCGTGCGAAGCACCAGTGGTGGCCGGCGAAGTTGACGCCACCGGACTCGTGGGCCAAGGCCGCGAGTCCGTCGGCAATCCGGGCCAGGCCCGCTTCCTCGGCGCCGCCCTCAAACTCCTCGACGCCGCCATCGATAGCGATGAGCGTGTCCTCGGTGGCCGTGTTGAAGTGGTCGGACCAGAGGGTCTCGGCGCGGTCGAGGTACGGGCGGAGTCGCCATTGCAGTTCGTCGGCGAGGGTGTCGGTGAGGTCCTGCCAGAGGCAGGGGATGGTGGTCGGGCCTTCGTGGCGCGGTCCGCCGACCAGCGGCACGTCCTGTTGGAACTGCTCTTGGCATTCGATGGTGCAGAAGTAAAGGCTGGGCCCGTTCTGCGGCATCGATGCGCCGCATTTGCCGCAGGTGCTCATCGGTCGCACTCCTCTTCGGTGTCGGTGGGTTCGTCGCTGTTGGGGCTCCAGGTGCTGGCGTCGCCAAAGCCGGGAGGGTTGGGTGAGCGCAGGGTCGGCGTGGGCCGGTCCGTGGCGGTGAGTGCAGCGGCGAGGTCGCCGAGGCGGGCGGTGGTGGCGTCGAACACGTCGGTGAACTCGGCAGTCTCGGCTTCGTCGCCGAACAGGGCGATCGCCTGGTCCCGGATCCGGGCAAGCCAGGCGTGGAAGACCACGGCCTGGTCGGTGCGGGTGTAGGCGGCCGCGCAGGCAGGCAGGAGCCGGGCGGCACGGATGATCTCGTGAAGAGGGTCGACCGGCTCGGCCCAGGGCATGTTGCGCTGCAGTAGGAACCGTTCAAGGTTGAGCAGGTCCGTGTGCCGGTGGGAGGGGTCGCCGGACAGCGACATGCCCCAGTCGCCGGCCTCGAGCCAGATCTCCGTGCTTTGACCGTCGAGGCAGTCATGCTGCCAGTAGGTGAGCGTGGCCCAGTAGGTCGCTGCGCCTTGATCGTCGAAGTAGTCGTTGTCCTCGACGTCGGCAACGAGCGCGATCGGGTAGCCGAAGCGTTCGAAGACGCAGCCCCAGTCGTGGATGATGGCTTCCTGGTCGCAGATGACCAGGTTCTCAGTGTGGTGCATAAGGACGATTCCCTTCGGGTTCGGTGATGGGCCCCGGCCGCTTGGTGGGGGCTGCCGGAGTCAAGTTGGGTCTCAAGCGGGTTCAGCGCCGACGATGGTGCGGTCGTTCGCGCTGATCAGGCCCGGCCGTCGGCGCGGATGGCCGTCTGGGCGCTCGGGTGCCAGGAATCGAAGAAGCCCGATGGCACCTCGGGGCACTGGGCGATCAAATCGGCGATGAAGCAGGCGAGGACGTTCCGCCGGTGGGCGTCCACGGCATGCGCGGCCGTGGCAGCGGCCTTCGGGTCGCCCCAGCGCCACAGGCCGAGAGCGACCAGCGCGGCGGCGCTGGAGCGGGCCGGGCCGGTGCTGGCGCGGGCGGCACGTTCCCACAGATCGATCCGGGCCGCCTCCGGGATCGAGGCGCCGAGAATTTGGTCTATCGCGGCGGCAGCGACCGAACCGGTGTCGGCGGTGAGCAGCGCGTAGGCGAGGTCGCGGGCTTCGGCGACGCACAGCGGCGTGTCGTCGAGCAGCCACTCGTGCAATGTGAAGCCGCCCCAGGTCGCCAGGTGCGCGCCGTCAGGAATCTGCCAGAAGTCCGGCAGCCGTACTGCCCTCTTGCGATCGGGATCGCTGTGGGTGTATGCGAGCGCGTGGAGGCGCAGCGCCCACAACCGGGCGAGGACCGGATCGGCCGCCCGCAATGGCGTGACGTGCGCAGGGAGGGTGGTGGAGCGGTCGAGCCGGGCCCAGGACCGGTCGCCGTAGATCCACGCCAGGCGAGCGCCGGACAGGATCTCGGGGACCGTCCCGTCCTGCATCAGGCGGGAGGCGACCAGGTTTGCCTGGAAGGGCGCGAGCGTGAACACCATGACCGTGAGCGCGTCCAGACCAATGTTGGGCCAGAACTCCCAGGCGTCGCTGCCAATGGCTTCGATGGCGAACTCATCGATCGGCCACGAGGCCAGCAGTCGCGGCTGTCCGACCCGAGTGCCCAGAGCCAGGACGGTCTTGGTGCGGCGTTCGGTCACGTACGGGCCGAAGGCGGCGAGGTCCCGCGCGGCCAGTCGGTGAGCGTGGTACACCGACATGTCCAGATTGGATTTCATTGCAGTGCTTCCTTTCTCGATTGGCGCTGCGCTCGGTTCGCGTGCCGAGCACAGCGTTGGGCCCGGGGCAGGTGCATCGCCTGCCCCGGGGTTGATCGGTTGGGTTACGCGGAGCTGTTGCCGCGCAGCGCTTCGAGCAGGGCGGCGTAAGCGGCCTCGACCGGCATGTAGTCGGTGTGGAGTGCCGCCCGCGGATGGATCTGCCAGTCAGGTCGGGCTTGGCCGTGGACCCACGCTCCGGAGTGGAGCGCCGTGTCGGTCAGCGCGACCAGGTGCGCGGTGATCTTGGATAGGTCCTCGTACTGCCCGGTGGCGACGGAGCCGTCGTCGAAGTCGTGGACGACGGTGCCGATCCCGGCCAGGTCGAGGACGGGCACCGGTGCCTTCGCCTCGATCTCGGCGCTTAGCGCCTGGAGTGCCTCCAGCGGTTGCGCTCCGGCCCGGACTTTCGCGCCGACGCGCTCGGCAAGGGCAGTTGCGGGCAGGGCTTCCCAGCCGGTGCGGGTGCGCACGATGACGAACACCGTGTGGAGCCCAGCGGCCATGTACTCCTCGAGCTGCTCGGCGAGGCTCGCGCTCAGCGCCACCTGATCGGCACGGACGAACCGCTCCTCCTGCCCGGCTTGGGCCAAGACCGCGGACAACAGCGCAAACAGTGCCCACCACCGATCGGACGCGGTCTGGTCGGGCGGCGCGAGGATCTCCCAATTCGGTGCCGCCGTCGCGGCTGCCCAGAAGACGGTGTGGGACCAGGCGTCGTCGAAGACCGCGTCGACGATGCATACCCTGCCGTAGTCGGTGTCGTCGATGTTGCACACCAGCGCGATCCCGCGCAGCTCTCCGTCGCCGCTGGGCGCGGTGTCGGGCGGGAGGCTCTCGGCAAGGTCGGCGGCCGCATCGAAGATCGACCCGTAGGTGGCCTCCTCTACGGCGGCGCGTGCGTCGAAGGCGGCCTGGAGTCCTGCGGTGAGGCCGGGTAGGTGCCTCCAGCTGGTTCGGCCGTCATCGGTCGTGATGCAGCCCAGGAGTATCCAGCCAGCTTGTGGCTTGCTGATCAGGTCGGCCATGGCAGTGCGCAGTGCCGTGTTGCAGGCTTCGTGGAAGGCCCGGCTCATCGCTGGCCCCCGTCCCGGTCGGGCCCTGCGGTGAGGGCGGCGAACAGGTCGGCCAGGGCGGCGAGAACCGTCCCGCGTTCGGTCCCGGCCAGGTCCCCGGCGGGTACGGTCCCGCCGACTGGTTCGAGTTCGGCTGCGGGCCAGACGATCTGGTGCGCGGTGTCGCCCACCGATGCCAGGCACATCCCGAGCGTCCCCAAGCGGGAGTGGAAGCCGGGCCAGATCAGGGCGAGCCCGACCAGGTCGGTCTCGGTTGCTGGGTTGGTCGCTGCGACGAGTTCGGCGGCGAGCAGCGCGATCCCTTCGCGCAGGTCGCAGCCGGCCATCTGGTGCTCGATGAAGGTGGCCGACAGATCGGGCAGGTCCTCCAGGTGCCACCGGTCAGGCAGGTTCCATACGCCCCACAGGCCCCCGGGCCCGCCGTCGAGGAAACCGGCCAGGGCCAGTCTGAGGCCGGTGCCCAGGCTCTGGTGGTGCTCGGTGTCGATGTCGTTCACCGCTGGTCACCGCCCTCGTGGACCGAGGGCCCGGCCAGAGCGTCGAGGACGGCGGCGAGCCCCCTCGTCCAGGCGTCGTCGTCTTCGTCGTCGCGTGCGTACCAGCGGCCCCGGGCCGGTCCTCCGATGGTGGCGACGCGGTGGACGACGCCGTCCGCCGTCACGGCCGCACAGAGGCGTCCGCGCCCGCCCCAGGCATCCGCGTTGTCGCAGTAGGCGATGCCGACGAGGTCACTGGCTGGGGTTTGGAGGTGCCCATTACGGAGGTCCTCGGCCGCGCTCCCCAGCGCGGCCTCGATCTCGCCGGTGGCCCGGTGGGACTTCACGACGGATTCGGTCAGCTCCTCGAGGACTGCCAGGTTCACCACCTCGCCGTCGCGGACGAGCCCGAACAGCGTCGCTTCCCCCGCATGCTCGACGATCACGTGCAGCTTGGCGTTGAGCGCTTCGCCCTCGCCCTCGGCCGCGTTGATCGCACCGATGCTGGCGGCGGTCGGTGACGCCTGTTCCTGCGTTCCGCTCACGGGGGCGAGGTAGGACGCGGGGATGCCGCACGCGAGTGCTTGGGCGAGCGTGTAGGCCAAGGGTCCCTTCGGGTCGCAAGCGCGGGCGATCTCGCAGGCCGTCTGGGCGAGCGGGTCGCCGGTGCGCCAGGCTGCGAGCGCGGCCAGCGTCGCGGCTGCGGCCCGGGCCTCGCCGGTGGTGTGGGCCGCGATGCGGCACCACAGGCCCAGTCGGGCCTGTTCCTGGTCGGGTGCGTGCCAGATCCGGTCGATCGCCTCGGCCATCAGGTCGGCGTCCGCGGCGAGCGCGAGTCCGAGACTGGTCGCCTCGGCCGCGCTGATCGCGTCCGTGGCCGCGAGGGCGCCGCGCAACTGGACCCGGTCGGCTTCGCGCAGCGAGCCATAGGTGGCCAGGTCGCGGAATTTCGTGATCACGTGCTCGGCGGCGGCGATGCTGTCGGCCTCCGCTTCAGTCCGGTTCCGCAGCGACATGGCGGTGGCTTCGGCCCGCTGGGCGCAGCGGGCGCGCGCCGCGAGCGCCGCGAGCCGAGCGAGGCCGCTGTCGAGGCTGGCGACGGCGGTGAGTTCGACCTCGTCGACCTCGTCGACGTGATCGGCCGCTATACCCCATCGGGTGCCATCGGCGGTGGCGGCGATGAGGCGGTGGGCCGAGTCGATGTCAAGCGCGGCGAGGCCGTCGAGGAGCCCGGCGATGGCGGCGGCGACGTCGGTCAGGTCGGCGGCGAAGCCGACCAACCACGCCCAGGTCGGGGCGACGGCGGCGAGTTCGCCGATGAGCTGCTCGCAACCTTCGGTGTCGTCGAGGACGGCCAGAGGCCGCACCGACATGTGCGCCGGGCCGGACCGGTTGCCGGCGACGACGACCAGCTCCTCGACCGGCGGCCGGCCGATCAGATAGGGCGCGAGGGCGGCGATGGTCCCTCCGTCGAGGGAGGCCCACTGCGCCAGCGAGGCGTAACGTGGCAGGTTCACTGCACTGCTCCATTTCGTGTGGTGTGGTGCCGCCAAGCCAGATTCCAGTCAGAACTTGGCGGCACCGTGATCGGATGTGTTTCGGTCGGATGGCGGGCGCTGCTGCTAGGCGGCGTCCGCCGTTCTCGTCATGTCCCTGGTGAACCCGCGGTACGGGTGCAGGTCGAGACGGACGTGGTGGTTGTGGGCCCGGTACAGGGCCGTGGGCGAAAGCCATTCGTTGCCGCGCCAGAACTCGGCGAGCGGTGCGAGGCCGATGGCGATCGTTCCGAGTTCGGCCAGGTCGGGTTGGTACACCCACCCGATCCCCAGATCGATCTCCTCACCCCAGTTCGGTTGCGTCGGCGCGAGTTTTCGGTGCTGGTCGACTGGGAGCACCGCGTGCCGTACCTGCAGGACCGTGGCGCTCAAGCGCGCCAGCGCGCCTACCGGAGCGCCCGCGAAGTGGGCGTACTCGCCGTCTTCGAGGGCGAGCTGGACCGAACCGAAGCGCCCGAGCGTGCGCTCTTCGGTCAGCCAGGTCAAGACGCCTTCACCCAGGCACCTCGTGGTGTCGAGTTCAGCCATGACCGGCGCCCGTCGCCGGTCCGGCACTGGACTCGAGCGCCTGTGCGCATGCGCAGCCTGGGCCGTGGACTTCGAGGCGCACCAGGCACCCGCAGAGGCGCTCGGCCTCCGTTCGCAGTTCGCACGGGCCGCTCCCGTCCATTGGGCCGCAGCCGATGAGGTCGGCCGGGCCCGGCCTGCCCGGGATCGGCGTGTTCGCGCCGAAGCGCCCGACAGCGAGCACTGCCGTGGCTTTTCCCGGTGCACACGCGGCCTGTGGCGCGTCCGTGGCGTCGGTGCCGGTGGTGGCGCTGGGAACGGCGATGAGTGCCCCGGCCAGTTCGACGGGGACGGCGTGCAGGATGCGGCGCTGCCCGGTGATCGGCGAGACGACGCCGACCATGCCACTGAGCTGGTCGTCGGTGCCCGGCAGGTGCGGTTCGTACACGGTGAGGCGTCCTTCGGCGAGGACGCGGTTGGCTACAGCCATACTGATCACTCCATTTCGGAATCTGTTGGGAGGCTCGTCAGCTGTGGTGGCTGGCGAACGGGTGGTGGAGGGCCTCGAGTCGGACGGGCTTGCCGTGCACCTGAGCGATGGCGGCCTCGTTGAGCCACGGTCCCTCGCTGGGGTCCTTGGGTCGGATCGTGACCGCGTCCACCGGTGCGGCTCCGATGGAGGCGAAGACGACGAGCCGCCCGTGTCCGAGGACGATCGGCGTCTCGATGGTGGTGCGGCGTACGAGTACTCGCCCGCGGCGCTTGCGGCCCGGTTTGGTGCGGTGGTGCAGGTGGACGGCGACGAGCGTGACCGTGTCGTCCGGGGCTCGTTCGGGTTCGAACTGGACGAGCGTGCCGTCGGCGAGCAGACGGACGGCCACGACCGGCCCGTGCGAGGTCCGGACCGCGAAGCGCCTGAGGATGCCTTCGCCGAGGCGGATGGTGATCTCCTCGCTCACCGGGGTGCCACCTCCTGGGAAGAGGCATCCGCAGCGGGCGCGGCCTCGTGGACTTCGAGGCGGACTCGCCGCTGCAAGAGCCGCCCCACGGTGGAGGGGAAGAGCCAGTCGGTCGCTCGCCCGTCCGGCGGGCGGACTCCGACCACTGGCCCTCCGCTCGCGGTGGCGGGCTCGGTGAAGACCATCCCGGCTCCCAGCAGCTCTCGTTTGAGCGGCAGTTCGATGCCGTCGGTGTCGGGCAGCGGTGTGGCTGTCAGTGCCGCGGGCGCGCCTTTGGGGGCGCGGCGCAATGCGATCGGCTCGCCGTCGGCGTCGGCCAGATAGACCGTCCCCCAGCGGCCAGTGCTCCGTTCGAATGCGGGGAGGGCGAGGAATCCCTCGCCGAGGTCATGTGATGCGGAGCGATCCACATCAGACTCCTTCCTGCTTGTGCGGATCGGTGGTGCCGCTGTGCTGCTGCCGTCGCGGGCAGCGCAGCGGCACCACCGAGTTACGGAAGTAGCGACCGGCCGCCGGTCAGGCGATCGCGTCGCGGATGGCGTAGGTGAGCGGCTTCACGCCTTCCTCTTCGACCAGCAGGGGCCGCTTGTCGTTGTCGGTCGGGTCTTCCTTCGTGAACTGGTCGGCCATGAGCTGGCGCAGCGCGCCGTCGCAGTTCGGGTTGATCGTCGAGCCGTGCTTGGTGATCAGCGCTCGCTTGAGCTGCCCGGGCGTGATGAGCACTCCGGCGTTCTCGGGCTGGCTCAGCCACTCCTTCGCCAGGCGCTTGAGACCTCCGGCCGGGAGTTTCCGGGTGCCGTCCGAGCGCAGGTCGCTGTTGCGCTTGCGCGACTTGGCGACGCCGGGGATGGCGGCCCGGTGCCCGCAGGTGGGGCAGGTGACGTGGTCGGGCGCGGCCGACATCGGAACCCCTCGGGCCGAGCGCATGAACGCGTCCGGCTCCATGCCCTCCTGGCGCTGCCAGGTGCAGTCCTCGTCGCTCGGCGAGAACGGCTTCGAGCACGTCGCCAGTCCCTTGGCGTGCAGCGCGCGGAGCGCGGTGAGCACTTCCCGGGTGCCCATGGGCATGTACGCCGCCTCGGCGACCTGCCTGGTGGTCAACGGCTCGGCAGCGTCGGCCAGGGCACGAGCCATGTACATGACCATCGGGTCGTGCTCGAGCAGCACCGGTTGGATGCTCACCCCTTCCGCGTCCCGACCTCCGTTTTCGGCGTCGGTCACGGGTGCCGAGTCGCTGTCCGCGGCGGGCTCGGTCCCCTGTTCGGGACCGGCGCTGGGCGCGTCGGTTCCGGCGGGCTCCGGTCGGGGATCGGCCGCAGCCGAGTCGGCGGCAGGCGGTTCGCTGTCAGTCTCGGACGGCGCTTCGGGCGCGGGCTTCGGGGCCTCCTCGGGCCTGTCGGGTTCGGCGGCGTCGTCGCCGTGCGGGTCCTCGGGTTCGGTGTTCGTCGGGGCGGGCAGGACCCACGCCCACCGCTTGCGCTTGGGGTCGGTGGCGTCGAGCTCGACGATCGGCGGCTTGGAGTCGACCAGGTGCTTGAGGACCTTGCCGGCGACCGGCTTGCTGACTCCGGCCGCAGTGGTGATCGCGTCGAGGTCGTGCAAGCCGGGGTTGTCGTTGAGGAAGGTGGCGATGGCGCGCATCGCCGGGTCGGGTTGGTTCGCAGCCATGACGGGCTGTCCTTTCAGGATGGTTTTGATGTGCATGACAATGGCTCGACTCCCGGAGGATGTCGAGCCAGGTTCAGTGCCCGCTACCAGTGCGTTCGCACCTCCGGGCGGGTTCGGTCAGGTGTCGGTCACCTCCTTGTCGGCAGATCGGATCCGGGCGCTTGGACGGCCCAGGAGAGGGTGGTTCAGGGCCGGGGCGGGCGGGCCATCCAGGCGGCCGCCTCGGTGAGTGTTGCGAAGGCGAGCACGTCTTCGGTGGCACCGCAGTGGCTCCGGTCTGCGGCGGTGACCAGGGGGTGTCCGCTGCGCTGCGCGAGAGCGGCAACCTTGTCGTAGTGTCCGTTCGGGGTCTGGAGCGCCCCGTCGGGTTCGACACGCGCCCAGAGCCTCGCGCCCGCGACCCGCTCGGGGTCGGTGCGGCCGTATGCGGTCAAGACCGCCGCCGCGCAGGCCAGGTCCCACTCCCCGTCCCGGCAGTCGAGGGAGGCGTCGGTGACGGTGAACTGGGCGGCGTCGACCGGATCGGGCAAGGTGTCCATCGCCCGGGCGAGGCGGGCGTGCATGGCGTCGATGCCGGGCCAGCCGGTGGCCCACGCGGCCGGACGCAGCCGCACTGACACCTCCCAGCCGGTGACCTCGCCGCGCAGCGTTGTGTGTGCCGTGGATACCTGTATTGCTGCGGGCCGGTGCGGGCTCGGGGGCCGGTAACGGCCGGGCTCGGGCCATTCTGCAGCGTTGAGCGCCAGGGCCAACCGCGCAGCGCGGTGCCCGTCGGCCGGGCAGCCGGGGCTGCAGCCGCAGAACAGCGGGCGGGCGCAGCCGGTGCAGGGCTGGTGCGGATTGGGCGGTGTCCACACCGCGAACCGCTGCGCAGCAGCGGCTTCCTTCCGGGCCCCACCCGCCAACTCCAGGACCACGAGTTCCTCGACTACGAGGGAGGCGCGGGCGGCGGTGACGGCCCGGACGGGGCACAGCATCCGGTCGCCAGGGAGGATCTGGTCGGCCCGGCAGACGCGGAAGCACCCGCCCGGACCGAGCGCTGCAGCAAGGTCGTCGAGCGGCTGGGCGGCACCGAGCCGGAGCAGGAACTCCAGCTCGCCGATGTGCGCCTCGGTGCGCTCCAGGTCGGCTCGCGAGCGGTCGAGGTCCTGCTGGAGCGAGGCGGTGCGCTCTTGCAGGCGCTCGGCTTCGGTTTCGAGTTCGGCGATCCGATCCTCGGCCGAGCAGTCGTCGCATTTGCCGGTGTCGTCGTTGAACACAGTGCCCCCGCAGGCGCACTGGGGTAGTCCGTACATGACAGGGTCCTCACTTTCTTTCTTGTTGCGGTGGTTGGGTATCGGTGCGGTTTCTAGTGGGGCGGGCGGCCGAAGTAGACGCGTTCGGTGCCCTGGATCGGGGCACGCTCGGGGCCGCGAAGGTGCTGGTCGATCCAGACCAGGCGCCGCTCGGAGCGGTTCGGTCCGCAGGCTTGGTGCCGCCAGTGGCCGCGGACGATGACGCGGTGCTGGAGGGTCCGGCCCGACTCCTCGCTCTCCTCGCGTGGCACCGTGGCGGGCCGGGACCGCAGGTCAACGACACGGATGCCGGTATCGGGGACCGGTGCGGCGGCCCGCGCCGCAGCGCGGGCGACCCCCCGGGGAATCGGGGCGCGCACGGTCTGGGCGATCCCCGGGGAGCGGGCGAACGTGACCGCGCAGCGCAGCAACATCCCCCACGTCGCGAACTCCTTCGCGTGGTGCGCCACCTCCAAACCGATCAGCCGCCAAGGCGTGCTGCGTTCGAGCAGTGCGGCTTCGGCTTTGCGGTTGTGGTCGACCTCGACACCGGCCGCGATTCGATCGCGCACGTGTGCGAGCAGGTCGGACCGGAGGGTGTAGGACAGCAGACTGGTCTGGAGGGGCGGCGCTTCGGGGTTGTCTTTGTTGGCGAAGGCGAGTCGGGTCATGGGCAGCATGACCGAGCAGAGTCGACCGCCCGTGCCGCCGGGGTGTCGGACCGGTTCGGTGAAGGCGAAGACCGCGCCGGGCGGGAGCGGGTCGAGGTCGAGGTGCTCGCCGGGGCCGAGCTGGGCCATGGCCTGTCGGGCGCACTCGGCGAGCTCGGGGGTGAACAGGTACATGTCGGCGGCGATGAGCGCGTTGCGTTGCTCTTCGCACAACCACCGGCCGTCGCTGTCCAGGTCGTCGACGTCCAGGCCCGTGACGTCGCTGAGGAAGCTGGTGTTGTGGAAGATCAGCGTCGGGTCGGCCCGGCCGAGCTGGTCGATCATGGCGGCCCGCTGCCGCACGAACTCTATGGGTGTGAACATCAGTGGCGTCCTTTCGGATCGGGTGGGAACGCAAGGGAGGAGGCTGCAGCACCGGGCTGCACGGGGGCGGGGACGCCCGATGTGGGCGTCCCCGCGTTCGCATCGGTTTCTAGGCGGCTTCGGCCGCGTTCACCGGCACGCCCAGGTCTTCGACCTGGGGGACGTGGGTGCACTGGCCGTAGACGGCGGCCAGCGCGTGGGCGCCGCGGCGGGATTGGGCGACGGCCTCGTCGGCGGCGTTGCCGATCGCTGTGGGCCAGCAGTCGCCGATGAAGGCGGCGATGCCGCCGGCGAATTCGGTGAGGGCGACTTGCCCGTCGACGCAGGCGGCGAGCAGGGCCTGCCACTGGTAGTTGCACTCCGCGCCCTCGGTTGCTTTGAGCGTGGCCAGGCCCTCGCGGAAGGCAGTGATGGCGTCGTGGACTCGTTGGGTCTCTTCGGCCTCGATCGCGTCGTCGTCGCCGGATGCGGTGCTGGTGGTGTCGGTCATGGACCGGCTCCTTTCATGTTGGTGCTTCGCTTGGTTGCGGGTTTGCGGCCCGCTTGAGGCGGGCGCGCGTGCTGCCGGGCCGTGTTCGGGCGCGCAGCGGGTATCGGCCCCGGGTGGGGGCGGTTGCAGGACACCGCCACTGCGGCCGCGTATCAAGCGCGGCGGCAGCGATGTATGCGTTGGACTCGTTCGGCCTCTTGCTGCAAGGGCGTGATGCTCTTGCAGTGCTCAGGCCCGGCGCGGCCAGGTGCCGCTCCGTCTACGAGGCCATCGGTAGATGTGTGATCTGCCCGTACAGCGAGGCCAGCGGGTATGAAGCGGCACTGATCTGCGCGGCGGTCACCGTGGCGTGGCGGCCGACGTTCTCGGGCCACAGTTCTTCGACCAGGGACGCGAAGGCACTGACGTGGCGGGCGAGTTCCCGGTGCCCCGCGATGAGCGTCGCGAGGATCTCGGGCTGCAGGTTGGACCACTCCCCGTCCTGGGCATCGTCGAGTGCTTCCAATCCTGCGCGAAACGTCTTCAGCAGATCGCGAACGCGCTGGCGTTCGGCCTCTTCGGCCGTGACCGTGTCAGTGCCGTCCTCGTTCTGGGTGTAGTTCATGGACAGGTTCCTTTCGGTTGTGTGCCTTTGGAAATGGCGGTTTGTGCCCGCTGTGTGCGGGCGTGCGGGCCGCGGGCCTCGGTCGGGCATCGCAGCGTCGGGCCCCGCAGCGAGGCCGGTGTGGAGGACACCGCGACTGCCGGGCCGGGCCAAGCTAGGCGGCAGTGCCTGGGCGGAGCGCTGGCGGCGGGGCGCGGGCGCTGCGCGGGGATGTTCGGTTCGCCATGGCCGGAGCCGTGTCCGGGTGGCTAGGCCGGGTCGGGTTCGGTCAGGGCGGTCATGCCGGATTCGGCGAAGACGGCGCGGATCTCGTCCTCGGTGATGAACCGGTCGTGGCACGGCTCCGTGCAGCCGTCGATGAACGTCCGCCCGCATCCGCCGCAGGGCACCAGCGGATCCGCCGGGCGCAGGACGAGGTGGACTTCGTAGGCGGGCAGGGGCTCTTCGGCGTCGTGGGTGTAGGCGATCTCGACGGTCCGCTGTCCGTAGTCGTGCCGATCGGCCTCGGTCACGGCCCGGATCTGGGCGCAGGGCCAGGCGAACACGTCCCCGGGCCTCAAGTCGTGCACTGCGGCCATGCCGAGCCGAGCGCCGGGCCCGAATCGCTCGAGCAGGGCTTCGAGGCACGGAGTGAGACTGGTGCGGCTCGCCAGGCGCGCTTGAAGTTCGGCGATCTGCTCCTGCAGGTGCGCCTGTCCGCGGTCGACGAGTGCGGCAGTGGCGCAGTCGTCGCAGGTGTCGTAACCGGCCGGCGGGGCCTGGCCCGACTCGCAGTCGCTCGCAGCACAGCGGCGATCGTCCGGATCGGATTGCGGCGCTTCGGTGTTGGTGTCGGACATGGATGGTGGTCCCTTCGTTTTCGTGGTTGCATACGGCGACGGCCGCAACCGGGTCGGTTGCGGCCGTCATCGGGTAGGGGCTGGCGCAGCCAGCCGGTCATGCGGGTGGTGTGGTTTCGAAGACCCACCCAGGGAAGTAGAGGACGAGCTCCGTCCCGAAGGTGTCCCATTGGGTGTCGGCGACGAGGTCCTCGAGGACGTCGTTGTCGCCCTGTTCGGCGAGGCGGCCGAGTTCGAATAGGAACATCGCCAGGCCCGGGAAGATCCCGGTGACGGCGATGCAGTCTGTGCGGAACACCCGCCGCTCTGGATAGGCGGCCTCGATCTCAAGGCCGTGGCTCGGGTCGAAGCTCTCGAGCGCGGCCTCGAACAGTTCGCGGTCAACCTGGTACATCACGGCCCCTCCTCTGGCTCGAACTGCCAGAGGAGGAAGGCGGCGATGATCTCCATGCCATCCGTGCGGTCGGTCTGCTCGGGGACGGTGGTGTCGGTGCTCATGTGCTAGGTCCTTTCGCAGGTACGGAAACGGGAGGCGGCGCACCCGATCGGGTGCGCCTCGGTTGGTGGACATGGCGACGGCCGCGACCAGGTGGTCGCGGCCGGAGGGACCGGTGCAGCACCGTCGGTGCCGACGGTGTTGCGAGTTGGTGGGCTTGGGTGATTTGCTCGGTCAGGTGCGGATCTTGGGTATGACGTCGTCGGCCAAGAACACGGTGCAGTCCTCCCCGAGGGGCCCGAGGTCGATCTCGGTGCCGTGGACTTGCAGCTGGGCGTGATCGCCCTGAGGGTGGAGGACCCAGTCGCATCCGATCTGGCAGTCTCGGTCGCAGTCGAACGTGAGGTCGGCCGAAGCGACAGGGCACGCCTCCCATTCCTCATGCGGCGGTTCGCAGGTGCAGACCTCGTCCACGCTCAGGTGCATCCAGCGGTGGTCCTTGCGGCGGCCGATCTCGTCGAGGTCGTTCACCGCTTCGACGGTGAAGTGCCAGCGCTCGAAGGCGCCGCTGTAGCGCTCTTGCAGTTCGGGACCCACAAGGAAGACCACGTCCTCAGGCTGATCGGGGTAGAGCCGGGGTGCGAACACCAGCGTCCCGTTCAGGCATACGCACTGTCCGGTCTGGGCGGCGACCTCGACGCCGTATTCGGCGCGTTCGGCTTCGGCCGCCTGCTCGGCCCGCTCCTGCAGCCACGTGGTGAATCCGGGCACCGGCACGATCTCGGCCGCACCCGATGGAAGGGCGGACAGGCGCTGACAGGCCGGCGCGTGGGCGGTGGCGGTGATGGTGATGCCTTGGAAGTCGGTCACGAGCCCTTGCCGGTAGGAGAGGCGCGGGACGACCCGCAGCTCGTAGGTCTCCAGGCCCGTCAACGGCATCGGGCTCAGCGGGTTGAGCCGCATCATCTGCTCCCAGTGCCGGTCCATCCTGGAGGAGGCGGCGAGGTGGGCTCGTCGCGTGGCCTCGTACATGCGCCGCAGCGCTTCGGCTTCGTCGATGTGGCCGCCTTCGAGGTGGATCACCTCGCGGAGCATGGACCGCTCGGCGTCACTGATCTCGAACATGTGCTTTCCCTTCTCGATGCCGCCCGGCATGGTGCCGGGCATGGAAGCAGGGGGCCGCGACGTCGCGACCCCCTGCGGTTGTCGGTTGTCCTCACGCGTCCTCGAGGACGGTGCGGGCGGTGTACAGGAGGTCGGCGAGCGCGCCGCGGGCGTCGTGCCGGGCGGTGATGGCCGCTTCGGCGGTCTCACCGAGCAGGCGCACCCGTGAGGGGTGCAGGTACCCGCAGACGGCAAGTGCTTCCTCGGCGCCCTCCAACTGGCGGCGGTGTTGGTCGGTCAGGCTCCCGTAGGTGTCCTGGGCGGCGCGGGCGTAGCCGATCGCCTCGGTCGCAGCGGCATCGGCCGCGTGGAGGCCGATGGCGGCGTCAGTGAGCGGGCCGTTCTGGTACCCGTCGATCCAGGGGAGGCGTTCGAGGACGGTGTCCCAGTCCCTCTCGCAGATCGTGGCGGCCATGCGGGCCGCGTGCGTGCGGTCGGTCTGCTCGGGGACGGTGGTGTCGGTGCTCATGTGCTCGGTCCTTTCGCTGGTGCGGAAACGGGAAGCGGCGCACCTGGTCGGTGCGCCGCCAGAAGCAATCGGTGCGGGGCGGGTTCAGCGCGGGCCGGCCCAGCCGGTGCTGGGCGGACAGGCCACGGCCGGGCGGGGGCGGTTGTCGGGCAGGACGGGGGGCCAGCCGCTGATCGCGGCGCGGAAGCGTTCGAGCGGGGCCAGGATCCCTTCGGCCTCCCACCACAGCGGCGTGTTGGCCTCGACCCGCCCGCACGCGTCCTGGGCGGTGCATTCGATGAAGCCGCTGGGGCGGTTGGTGGCGGGGTGGTGGGTGTGTTCCCACCGCAGCGCGGCACCCTCGGCCAGGGCCATCCACGCGCTGCGGGTCTCGCAATTGAGGGCGGTGCCGGGGGTGCCGACGAGGCCGACGCCCACGAGGGGGTCGGCGCTGCCGTCGCTCCACTCCGAGACCGGGCCGGCCAGGGCTTTCGGCAGCCAGGCGTCGGGCACGCCGGAGGCGACGAGTTCGTCGAAGCCGAAGACGCCGCGTCCGAAGACCGCCTGGAACATGGCGTGCGTCGCTGCGGGCAGGAACTTGCAGACTGCGAAGGCGGCCGGGGCCTCCCAGCAGGCGAACAGGCGCGGCAGGCCACCGCCGTTGTAGGAAGCGGTGTGGCCGAGGGTGGGGGCGACCAGGGTGTTCAAGCCCTGGACGATGGCGTCGTTGCTCAACATGAGGTGCGTCCTCTCGCTTGGCCCCAGAAATCGGGGCACGGGACAGGGCGCAGCCGTCGGCTGCGCCCTATGGGGTGGCGAAGGCAGCGCCGTCGGGCCGCTGCCGGGTGTGCTACTTGACGGAGCCCTCCTTGGGCTTCAGCGCCTTCTTCGGCGTGTGCCGGGGCTTGCGGCCCTTGCCGGTGAAGGTGCGCCACAGCCAGCGCCCGGCGCGCAGCGGCCGCGGCCAGGAGCGCCGGTCGTGGGGACGGAGCCGGCAGCCGCGGCACTGGCATTCGGGGGCATGGAGGGTGAACAGGGTGAACGCCTGCTCCCGGTCGCAGGGATCGACCGTCAGTTGCTTGTGCTGATCGAGGACGACGATCGCGACGACGCCGAAACGCGTGATCTGGAGGCTCTTGATGGTGGCAGTGATGCGGTAGGGACTCTTGATCTTCCAGTGCGAACGCACCCCGGCTGGCAGGGTGAGCACCGGCTTCACCTTGCAGCGGTCGCCTTCCTTCCAATCGCGGTAGGGCATGTCGAACTCCTTGTTCATCAAGTCGTGCGATGGCACGACGAAGGCCCGCGCGCCGGTAGGCGTGCGGGTGGGAGGCGGGAACGGCAGGGGCCGAGGACTCGCACCCCTTTGGGGTTGAGCGTGTGGCGCGGTGCCGGTGGTGAGCGCGGTACGCGGGAGCGGGGCGGGGTTCTCCGGTTCCGACCACATTCGTGGTGGGAGGTCCGGGGACGACTCCCGGTGTGCTCAGGCGCAGCCTGCGGCTCGGATATGCGGTTGAAAAATGGTGACGCTTCTATATGGCAGGGTGCGCGGGCCCTTCCGCGCTGGGTGCGCGAGGGTGCGCGCACCCAGCGCCCGCCGCAGAACCACCAGTGATGCAGGTCGATGCTCTGGCAACGACGAGGACAGATCCCCGGGCTGGATAGTCGGACCCCGGATAAGGCCGATCAGCGGCGGATCTCGCGGATAAGGAGCATGGTTGATCCGACTGCCAAGGCGACCCACAGCAAGCCCCAGACGATGCTGCGGATCTGATCGTCGTCCAAGGTAAGGGGCTCAGTCTGGGCAGGAGCTGGCGCAGGTTGGGACGCGATGCTGAACAACAGCCAAGCAACGACGACAACGAGCACCAACACCGCCGCCACGCTGAGGGCCCCGATCACCGCGTTGGCGGCATGCGACGTCGTTGCAGGGGGCTTTGTCGGCGGTGCCGGGAGCCCGGGTCGTTTGGGGGTGATGCGGAGGTTTTTGGCCGACCACGCGTCGATCTGGTCCTGGTTGACCCATTCTTGCGCGATCTGCCGGGCACGGTCGTGGAGGAGTTGCTGGTCGTCGGTGACCATGACTGTGGTGGCGACGCTGGCAGGCGTCGTGACGCGCAGAGCGAAGCGCGGACGAGAACCGGAGGCAGAGACGTTGAGGCTGTCCTCAATCCAACGGGTTTCGACCTTCCACAACCTGCTGGCACTGATGGCATGCGGAAGCGACCAGGGTTGGACCTGCGCGCTGAAGGCGGCGTCAAGGAGGAAGTGGTCGTCGCTTCCAGGTGCGATGACCTGAATGGCCGGGTCGTCGTGGGCATCGGCTGCGGTCATAGAGCCTCCTGGAGGGGCCGGAAAACAATCTGTGCTGCTCCCGGCCGGTTTCGGAGCCGCTGCTGGACGAGTCGATGATCGGTCACAGTTTCGGCTCCAGCGGATCAGCGGCGCCTGCCGCCGCGCGGTCGCTCCGTTGCTCACTCGCTCGTAGCACCACCCGCTTCCTTGGTGATACCACACGTTCGGGTGCTGGACGCCACGTTCGCGGTTGTTGTCGAAGTGTCTGCCGGACAGGCATCAGTGCGGCCCCAACGGCCCCAAGGACGATGGGCCGTCGGCTGATCGGATCAGTTGCGGGAATGGGGACGCGGGGCGGACTGAGAGGATCGGAGGAGCTGACGAAGCTGACCAGAGCCGGCCTGGGCCGGGGCCTGCGGGTATATGACCATATATTCACCCTGATAGATCGATCAGGATTGCGGGCGTGACGTGCGCGAACGCAGGGTGCGCGGGACCTCATGGGTGGACGGGTCATTGGCTGCCCTGTTGGCACCCTTGATGTGGACCCCTGCATCTGGACCAGGTCTTGGTGGGCGGTTCAGCGCGCCAGCGACGCCAGACTCGTCCACGTACCGCCCAGCACTCGCCACAGGTCGTCGGACAGGAGGCCGTTGTCGCCGCCGTAGAGGTCACTGGTTTGGGGGACGCCCCGGGCGACGGTGGCGGCGACCGTCAGGTCGCCGGTGGCGGGGCAGGCCCGTTCGAGCGCGGCGAGGCGGGCTACGTCAGGCAGGCCGAAAAGGAGGACGCGGTCGCCGAGCACACCGGCGAGGCGGCCGGTCTTGTAGCGAGCGATCTTGGCGGCGAGGGCGCTGATCGGTTCGGTGTCGCGGTCGAGCTCGAACCAGAACCGCAAGATCCGTCCCTCATCCCAGGCGACGGTGCCGGCCGCGTCAGGGCGGGCGCCGATGATCTCGGCGCTGGCCTCAGCCTCGTTGAGCCATTCGGTCACGCGGACGCCGCCGCGTGCGCGGGCGTCGAGGTGGAGGTGGGCGATGAAGCCGTTGACGGCTTCCTTGTGCGGGCGGTGCGCGGAGTGGAAGAGGCGCTGTGCCCCCCAGGCAGCCTCGGCGCGGCTAGGCGGCATAGCTCCGGTACGCAGGGCATGGATCGCGGCACCGGCCCAGGCAAGGGTGTAGCGGTACGCCCCGGATCCGGGGACTCGAGAGCGGGTGAGTAGGCCCAGATCGGTGAGGGTCTGGATACGCAAGGCGGCGCGGCGGCGGTTGGTGAAGAAGATCGCCGCGATAGTAGCGGCGGTGGCGATGCGGTGGCGTGCCAGGAAGTCCAGGAGCGTGTAGTCGCGGGGAGTGAGGCGGGCGGCGAGCCCTGACAGCGCTTCGGCATCAGTGCGGCTGCGGCGGCTGGTGTTCATGCGTTCTCCCAGGTGAAGGCACGGTGGCGGGCCGCACCGGCGCGGATGGTGTCGGCGTCCCCGACGGCGTCGGGCAGCGGCAGGGTCTGGAGGGTGAAGGCCGGCAGTGGCGCTCCGGCGGCGATGGTGCGGCACGCGGCCGTGTAGGCGCCGAGATGGATGAGGTCGTGATCGTCCAGGTGCGGGAGGGTGTGCGCGGCAAGGGCTTTCGCGTCTTTGGGCGAGGTCGAGAAGATGATCTTGGTGCGGGCGTTCGCATCGAGGGTCTCGGCGAGTTCCTTGGGGAGTTGCCCGAGGTGCTGGTGGGCGAACACGAAGGAGAGCTTCAGTTTCCTGGCCTCGGCGAACATGTCGGAGAGGATCTGGGGGAACTGGAGCCAGTTGTGGCCCTCGTCGGCGTACAGGACGCAGTCGCGGCGGGCCTCCATCGGCTGCGCCTGGCGTGGCAGGACGGCCTGCCAGACTTGCGCGGCGATGTTAGAACCGAGGAACTTCGCCGCGTCATTGCCGAGCTCGCCCTTGGGGAGCCGGGCGAGGATGATCCCGGCATTGTCCAGTGCCCGGGGCAGGTCGATGCAGTACTGCTCGAGCGGGTCGCCGATGGTGTCGCGGATGAACCGGCGCGACAGAAGGGTGCGCAGGCGCGAGAGCACCGGCCCCGACGCCTGGGTCTGGACGCCGATAGGAAGGGCATCGAACCACTTCCAGAACCCGCGCAGGACCTCGTCGTCCCTGATGTTCGTCACCAGGGGCGCGCGTTCTTCCCTGTCGCCGAGGATGATCGGCAGCGCCGAGAGCCCGGCGAGGTCCCGTTGCTGGAGTTGGGCCTGGGTGCGCAGGGCCTGCTTTGCGATGTCGTCGGCGCGGGGCCCCCAGTGGTCGGGCCAGAGCATGCGCCAGATGCCGACCAGGTAGTCGATGGCGATCTCGGCATCCGGGGCGCGCACGACCGGCGGCAGGCCCGGCGGCGGGGCATCGGAGGCGGGATCGATGAGGACCAGGCGCCCGGCTGCGGTGGCGGGGTCGAGCCGGTCGAGGACGTCGCGCACGAGATCGCCATGCGGGTCGAGGACCACCACGGCACGCCGGTCGCGGATGTCCTGCAAGATCATGTTCACCATGAGTGTGGACTTGCCCGAGCCGGTCGCGCCGATCAGATGCGCGTGGTAGCGCCCGTCCGCAGCGGCCAGGCCGACCTTGCGGCCCGAGACCGCCGCGACCCCCAAAGTCTTCGTACCCCGGCCACCCGAGGTCACCTCGGGGGCAGGAGCGACCGGGCGGGCCCCAGCGCGGGCGAGCGCGGGCATGACGGCGTCGGCCGGGACATGGGCGACGGCGGCGAGCTCGGCGGCCGAGACCAGCACCCCCGCCCCGCCCGCCCACGAGTTCACCGCCGCACCGATAGAGCGGTGCTTCTGGCGCCGCCACGCGCCGCCGAGCACGGCGGCCGTCCCGGCGGCGAGGTCCCGGGCCGCAGCGACCGCCCCCGGCTTGCCTGCGGTGGTGGCGGTGGCGTAGCGGACCTGCATCGTCCACAGCGCGCCTGAGGCGAGACGGTCGGCGACCTGCTTGCGGTGCTGGGTGATCCATCCCGGTTCACGGACCGCGTTCCTGGTCCTTGGGTGGTGTCCGGTCCCGGGAGTGACCAGGTCGAGGACCTCCCCCAACAGTGAGCCTCCGGCCTTCGGTCCCGCAGCGGTCTTGGCCGCCCGACCCACCTGAGCCCTGCCCGCCGGGCGGGCGACGACCTGAACGACGCGGACGTCGCCAGCCCGGTTGGAAGTGCCCGCGGCGACCAGACCGCGCAACACCTCACCAGCCTCGATCCCCGCCACGAGCGGCAGCGCACCCACGCCGCGCTTCGCCGGACGGAAAGCACCGCCCTCGATACTGACCCGGTCCCCGGTGGGCAGGGGCGGTTCGGCGTCGACAACGGTGCAGACCGCACCGGGCCAGGCCGCCTCCACCGCGTGCACCACCTGGCTCGTCGCCACAGTGCCGGGCACCCAGATCCGCACCGTCAGCCGGGCACCGGTGAACCAGTACTCGAAGATCACGTGCGGCTGTCCCGACCACCAGCGCCGCCACCGGCCGTGCTCGATCGCACTCAGGTGGTTCCACGCCAGCACCGCCGACTTCGCCTCGACTTCCGGCGGGGCCTCGATGACGACGTACCGGGCCCCGTCCCGCCACGCGGCCGCGTTGCTGCGACGGGCACTGGCGCGCAGGATCAACAGCGACAGCACCGCGGCGGCGAGGACACCGATCGACGCCAACACTCCGACCGGGATGTTCAGGCCCGCGACGAGATCAGTGAACGGGTTCATCCCAGCTCCACCGACTTCCCCGCAAAGAAGTCGACAGGGGAGATCGCGGTGTCGAAGCTCGGTTGGTGGCTGCGGTGCACCTCCAGATGCAGATGGGGGCCGCTGGAGCGCCCGGAGGAGCCGACATAGCCGAGGAGGTCACCCGCGGCGACCCGGTCACCGACGCTGACGCTGGGTCGGGAGCCCATGTGGCAGTAGCGGGTGAGGACTCCACCAGCGTGGGCGATCTCGACGTACCAGCCGCAGCCCATGATGATGGGGGAACCATCGACGTCGCAGGAGAGTTGGCGTCCAGCCCCGTTGTGGGCGTTGCAGACGACGGTGACCACTTCGCCGGCGGAGGCGGCGAGGATCGCGGTGCCGCGCGGCGCCCCCAGATCGACGCCGTTGTGCTGCGGGCGTTCGCTCGTGCGCCAGCCGGAGTTGACTCCGAACCCTTCGACAGGGTGGATCCACTCGCAGGTGCCGATCGCCTTGACGGCGGCTCGTGCGCCGGCTTCGTCATCGGCGTAGGCATCCGGGTACGCGGAGACCTGGACCTTCTGGGCGGCAACGGTGACCGGGAGGTCTTCCCAGCCGTCGATGCGCTCGAGCGCATCGAAGAACAGTCCGGCGCTGCCTGCCGGGTCCATGAGCACTTGGACTGGACCCCAATGGGGCCGTTGCTGGTAGATGCCGATGGAGTCGTGGTCGAAGCCTTCGCCGTCGTGCGGGAGGTCGTAGCTGGCGGGGACGGCCGGGTTGGCGAGTACCCTGATGCCCGACTCCTGCATGGCGGTTGCGAGCGCGACGACGACCGCCTGTTCGGGCAGGCCGCGGCCTGCTGCGGTCTCCCAGATGGTGGCGGCGTGGCCTGCTTGCGTTGTGCCGTAGCCGTCACCGAGCGCGGCGGCGACGTCCTCCAGGTCCACGTCGCCGGCGCTGCAGGAGCCGCCGGCGCCGATCGCGTGGTGGCGGTCCTGTTGGACGGCGCCGAGGGCGACGATCATGCACCCGGCCGCGACCACCGCGATGAGCACGCCGATCACCAAGAGCCGCTTCATGACCGGCTCCCGGCGGACAGGCCGGTCAGGGCGAGGCGGTGTTCCTCGGGCGAGGCGATCGCGCGGAAGGCTACATGGTGGCCCCCGCCCAGGATGAGGCCCTCGCCCAGGCGGGCCGAGCCGATGAGCGCGGTCTCCGCGGCGGTCAGCTTGAACGCCTGCGCGACGGCGTCGATCGCTTGCGCGGCTTGGCGCATGATGAGCTGGGTGGCCGCGTTATGGATGACAGTGCGTCCGAGCTCGGAGCCGGTGACGTCCTCGGCGTCCTGGGTGACGACCGCGAGCCCGCAGTTCCTTTTCCTGGCCGACTTCGCCAGGCGGGAGAGCCAGGCAGCGCCTTGGCCGGTGCGCAGCATCAGCCACGCCTCGTCCACGACCACGAGGGTCCGGGGCCCACCGAGGCGCAGGGAGCGCCAGATCTGGTCGAGGGCCAGCAGCGTGACCACCGGGGCCAACTCCGGCGGCACCGAGGCCAGATCCCACACCTCCAGCGGCGAGCGCGCACCCGCCGGTGCGAAAGCGGTGTCGCTGGTGTCGAAGACGGTGCCGGACCCGACCCACGGGTCGAGGCGCGCGGCGAGATCGGCACCGGCACCGTCGGTGGCAAGGACGGCGGCCACGTCGGCCAGCGCGGGGGCCCGCCGAGCCCACGTGGCCCGACCTTCGCTGATTCCGGCCGCCTCGTAGCAGGCGGCGGTCGCCCGTTGGAGTACGGCGGCCTCGGCGCCGGTGAGTTTCTCGCCCAGCAGCGTCTCCACCACCGTGCCGACGAACAGGCGTCGGCGTGCGAACTCGTCGTCCTCGCCGTCGGCCGGCATCGCCAAGGGGTTCAAGCGCGCACCAGGGTTGCCGGGGCGGTGGACGGTGCCGCCGACGTGCGCAGCGAGGGCGAGATATTCGGACTCGGGGTCGAGCACGACCACTCGGACGCCCTGGTAGAGCTCGCGCAGGATCGTCGTCTTCGTCAGGTAGGACTTGCCCGCCCCGGACCGGGCGATGGTGACGGAGTTGTGGTTGTCCATGGATGCCCACCGGTCCCACATGACCGGCGACCCCGAATACAGGTTCACTCCATACAGGACCGCTGAGTCGGGCACGGGGCCGTCCATGTCCGGTGAGGCGAACGGGAAGGCCGCCGCGGCGGTGGGCGTGTCGACCGTCCGGGTGGCCGCGACCGGGTCGGTCCCAAACGGGACGGTCGCGACCAGCCCGGGCAGCTGCCTGGCCGTGGCCGGGCGGACGTCGATCATCGCCGCCGCCGCCCGCGACCGGACCCGCGCGCACACCAAATCCAGCTCGGCCGGGGTCTCGGCGTGCACCGTCAGGTACACCGCCTGGCGGTGGAGCTGGGAGTGGCCGCGGGCGACGTGCGCGGCGAGGTCGGCCGCGTCCGCGGCGGCGGCTTCCACGGCCGGGTCGTCGAGACGGCCACGCACCGCCTGGTAGCGGCGCTGGGACTCGAACCGGGAACGCCTGCGCTGCAACTGCATCGCCGCGACCTGCGCAGGGACGCCGTCGAGGTGGAGGGCGAGCGAGACGCGCGAGCCCGGCACCGCCAAGTGCGCGGCCCAGCCCCACGGCAGGGTCGCCGGGTAGCCGGTCACCAACAGAACCGCGGCCCACGAGTCGCCGATCCGGACCCGGCGCATCTCGAACAGAGCGGTGTCGGGCCACAGGTCGGCCTCTAGCGCGGTGCGGGTACGGCGGTGGTTGAACAGGTTGCGGTTCATCGTGACCAGCTCCCGAAGGCGGCGTCGGCGGTGCCGAACGGGTCGAGACCGAACCGGATGCGCTCGGCGAGCGAGGCGCGGTCCAGGCGGTGGGCGTCGGTGCCGATCTGGCCGCAGAACGCCTCCACCTGGCTTGCGGCCCGGGTGGCTGCTTCGGGGTCGGGGCCGGCGACGATCACGGTGACTTCGCGGCCCAGCAGCTGATGGCCGGCGGTCAGTGAGGCGAGCCAGGTGCGGTGCGCCTCGGCGGCAGACTGCAGCGGTCCTGTCGCGAGCGCGGCGGCTTGGGTGTCGAGGCCGGCGAGGTAGCCGGTGAGGTCGACCGGCCGCTGCGTCACGCACACCTGCAGGTGACCCTCCAGGGTGTGCAGCAGGCGGGCGAACGCCTCGCACAGCGCGGCCTGCTCTGAGTCCGAGCGGAGGTCGAAGTTGACGCACCCGGCCGCGACCGCGACCGCGCTCTGCCCGCCGAGGTCGATGACGCCATCGCTGTCGACGCCGTCCACCGTGGCCGGGACCGGACGGACCCGGCTCAGTCCGCCCTTGCGCCCTGCCACGGCTGCAGCGGCGTGCACAGCATCTGGCTCGGGGAGCCCGGCGGCGAGCGGCCGGCGCGGGGACCGCATCGCCGCCCACACCAGCCGGTCCAACGTCGTGCCGTCCCGGCGCGCGAGGGCAAGAGCGAGCGCCGCCGCCGCGAACGGCGCGGAGACCAGCAGCAACAGCACCGGGTGGACCTGGTCGGCCAGGGCCTGCCACAGGCCACACAGGGCCAGCGCCGCCGGAGCGAGAACGGCGACCTGACGGGCGGTGAGGTTGAACAAGACCTTGTCGGGCAAGTCGAGATCGGCCGGGACGTAGACTCCGCGTTCCATCACCGCTCACCACCCTCAAGGCGCTGCTGGTCCAGGGCCGGACCCAAGCCCGGTGCCCTACCTGCCGACGGGGGTGGCGCGGCATGAGCCTCGCCCGCGGCGGGGACGGTATGCGACCTGGCGCCCGGCGCGGCCGCCATGCGCGCCATCGCCGCTTGCGCCTTGCGACGCAGGTCGGCCTGCTGCTGCTCGGCCCGAGCCCGCGCCTGCTCTCCTTGGGCCTCCTCCTCCTCAGCACGGCGCTGAGTCGCCTCAATGGCTTCCTGGCGCCGCTGCGCGAGCGGGACTACTTCGTCCCGGCGGACCTGGACGACCGGCGGTGCCTCGCGCCGTTCGATGAGGGTGCCGTCCGGCACCCCCGCCAACGGATCGGGCTCCGGTGCGGGGCGGGTCCCCGCAGCGGGATCAGGACTGGCGTCATCCAACGGCGAAGACACCACACCACCGCTCGGCTGCCGCCGCGGCGGGGCATCGGCGGTCGGCGTGTACGGTGCAGAGCTGCCACCGACGACCGGACTCCCGTCGACACCGACCGGGGCGGCGTCCTGCATCGGTGACTGCCGCCCGGTCTCGGGCGCTGGCGAGGTCACAGCGGTCTGCGCCGGGCGGGAATCAACGTCGTTGCGGAACCCGGCCCACTCGCCGAAACCAGGCGGTTCGGGCGGCAGATCAGAGAAGCGGTCCCCAGGCTGATTCGGCGGTTGTTGTCCCGGTCGGCGCTGGTCGCTTTTGCGGCGCGACTCACCGCGACCGACACCGTCCATGAGCTTCGACATCACCAGCGCGCCCACCAGCCGGGAGCCGGGGATCGAGAGTGGTCGGCCGCGCGCGATGCGGAATGCCTGCTGGTGGACTTTCCACATCATCCACACGATGACGAGGAGGTAGAGGTGAACGACCTGGATGTGAAAGAGGTGGCCCCAATAGAAGCCGTATGTCATTTTCACCCATACCCACACCAGTGCGGCCTGGCCGATCGAGGAGGCCATGCACGCGCCGAGCATCCGCCACCACAGCGTCGCGGCCCATTCGGTGACCGGCAGGCCGTGGCACGCCAGGGCGACCGGCGCGCACACCACCAGAAAGAAGAAGACGATGTTGCGGATGAATGCGGTGAAGATCAATACCAAGAGGCAGATGGTGGTGAGGAGAATCCACAGGATGTCGACCGTGACATTCGGTTTCTCGCAGGAGGGAGAGTCTTCGCCTTCCTCTTCGACGCAATCGGCGTAGTCTGCTTCGGCGTTCCACCACGCGTCGGGATCGAGCTTGTTGGGGAAGTCTTCGAGCTCCTCGACACCGCTGCCGCCCGCGTCGTGCTCAATGGTGCTGAATCCGTCGACGATGCTGTTGTTGACGTCCATTGCCTGCTGTACCAGCGTCGCCGACAACCCCGCTAGGAGCAGACCAGCAACGAGCCGGGGAGCGATCTCGCGAATGGTGTACCTGGTCTGTATTGACTCGTGAGACATGACCATGAGGCCGCCGACGACAATGACGAGTCCGTAACCGACATATGCCAGGGTCAAGAACTCCGTTGCGAGGGGCTGGCCCGTCACCCAGGACAGATTCGAGAGATGGATCCAGTCCATATCCAGCAGGAAGCTGATAAGCCCGCTGCGGATGTCGCCAAAGATGCCCTGCCAGAATTCGAGGAATCCTTCGAGCGCTTCAACCAGCCAATCAGGCATGATCAAACACCGCCTCGTCTTTCGATTCAGGCATCACGTCAATGACACACACTCCGCGCGAAGCAACACATTCGAGGCGAGGGGAGTAGGCGCCAAGAAATGACATGACCCGACGGCACAAGAACCTGCGAGATGGGAGAAGTAGAATGCTCTGGATGAGGGCTACACGGCTATTCATAGGTCAGGATCCCTTTCAGGATCTCGACGAACGGAATCGCGAGCAGCACGATCGCGAAGCCGATAGCGGCCGCTCTGAGGGCCGTCTTCGCCTTCTCGGTTTCTGATGGGTCACTGGCGAGTAGGTAGCGCAGGCCGGCGATCGTGAGCATGACCGCCACGACCGTCCCGGCAATGCCGACGACCCAGATCCTGAGGTTGTTCAGCACCGTGACGATCTGCTCGGTGTCCGCCCACGCCACTCCCGGCGTCGCGAGCACCAGCACGGTGGCCCCTGCGAGCGCTGCCGCGACCGGCGGCAGCCATCGAGCTCGGCGAGCCCTGCGTTTCTGGTGAGCCGTTCCCACGTCCCGCACCCCCGGCGCGAAAAGCCGTTGGGGTCGGCCCGAGGGAAAGACCGGGCCGACCGGGCTCCCGCGTCAGCGGGGTCGGTGCCGGAGAGACACCACCTCCTCAGATGTCGGATGCACTTCCAGATGCCTGGACCGCACCCGCACCGGCGAGAGCCCAAGCCGGCACTCCTGCGGCCGACTCACAGGGGTATGGCAGGGTGCGCGGGCTCTTCCGCGGGTGCGCGCGCACCTCCCACGCACCCGACAGGCCGAAACCACGCGGCCAGATCGAAACCACCGCCAGCCGGGTGCGCGCACCCAAAGTGCCGGCTCGGCAGCATCTTCGGGGAGGGTGCGCGGGGTGCGCGGCAAGGGTGCGCGGGCCGGAGGTGAGGGTGCGCGGCGCAGGGTGCGCGCGCCCAAGGCGTGGGGTGCGCAGGCGACTGGACGCACCCTCGGGTGCGCGCGCTACCTGGGAGGACACCGAGGCCGCCGGTCTCGAACCGTTCACCGAGGAGCACGCCATGCGCACCACCGCCACACCGCTGGAGGCCATCGCCGAGTACTTCGCCGAGGCCGAGGGCACCACCGGCGAGATCGCCATCGACGCCACCGGCATCACCGGCCTGCCTGACCGAGAACTGACCTTCACCGAAGCCAAGGGCTTCGTCATCGGGCGCGGCGTCACCCAGGAAGTCAAGGACCGCCTCTGGGCGCACCTGGTCGGCCTCGCCCGCACCGAGGCCGCACCGTGGACCCTCGTCTGCGCCGGCCTGGCCCTGCACGGCCTGCGCAACGCCGTTCGCCGGGCCGAGAAGTTCGCACCCGACTCAACTGATCGCGCCGACATCGAGTCTGCAGCCATCGAGGGCTTCACCGCCGCCATCGGCACCGAGGACCTCGCCGCGCCCTACCTCGTCAGGCGCCTGTGCAACGCCGCCCATACCGAAGCCCGCCGCTACACCAAGGAGGTCTACCGCTACCAGGAACGGCTCTCGTCAGACGTCTACGAATCCCACCCGCCACGCGAGAGCTTCGGCCACGTCGACCTCGTCCTGGCCCGCGCCGTCGCCGACGGCGCGATCACCCAGGAGGAGTCCGAGATGATTCAAGACACCTACCTCGAGGGCCAATATGCATGCGACTGGGCCGAAGCACACGGTCTGAGCCCCGACGCCCTCGACCGCTGGAGAGCCGCCGTCCGCCACCGCCTCGCCGCCTGGCTCACCATCGAACTCGGCCGCCCCATCAGCGCCCAGGTCAGACGAGGCCGTCAGAAGGACACTGCCGAGCACGTGGATAAGGAAATCCAAAACAACACCGATCCGCGCTTCTATGCCGAACGCTGATAGCAGATTTCTAATGGCCTTATCGGACACGGTCAAATCCGTGCGTCGGACGGGCGTTGATAGAGTTCATATCTGGTCCGACCACGGATTGACGAGGAGAAATAATGGTGGAACTCGACCGTTTCGAAGGCGAATTCTGGCTGCCTGAAGCGCCGGAACGTAAGGTCCACGGCGACTGCATCTTCAAGGAAGACGGCAGGATTGAATTGCGACTTCGCGGGACGTTCGAGAACCCGTTCAACGGGTTCATGCTTTCAGGAGCCGATTCATACGATCGGATCCTCGGCGCATCGAGCAGCCGTTACATAACACTTGAGGGATGCAGGAACACCAACGGCACCACGACCACAATTGGCGGGGTCCGCCCGGAACCGTTCGTGCGAAAGGTCATGTCTGTACAAAGAGCATACGACGGCATCGAACTCACAGGCGACGAAGAGACTCGTTTCTTTAAGGCAGCGATCCAGGTTGAGAACCTCCAGCTCATTTCCGGTCTCAATGGCTTCCAAGAACGACACCTCCTCAACGAGGGTAAGACAGGAATTCAAGGGTTCGAGCTCGCCGTCGAAGTCGGCACGCTAGGCCCCGAGCCGTTCGAACACGGAACCATCGCGATCAACGACCGCTACCAGCTTGAGACCCCTCACCCCGGCGAACGGATAGTGCGCCAAAGCCATGAAATCGTCCTAGATTTCGCTTCGCCCAAGACCGCTGACGACATAACTCAACTGGCAACCTACCTGCGTGACGTTGTGGCACTGGCGACGCAGCGCGCTTCGGGCATGATCTCCATCCACCTGTTCCACGAAGACGCCAAGACCGAGTCGCCTAACGGAGACGTTCACATCCCTATCCGATACCGATGGCGCCAGATGAAGACGTCCGTCGATATCGATCGGACCCTCAAAGGCTTCGATCCTCTGTTCACGATTTCCGACCTCGGTGGGGTCGGCGGGCTGGGACGGCTTGTCAGCGTCCTAGCCCGAAACGACTTCGCCAACGCCCGGATCATGTCCACGATCCACCAGCCACCACAGTTCATCGAGATGAAGACCATGCTCAGGTTGTTCCCGCTCGAAGCGGTGTTCCGCGAGTGGCCTGGTTCGGATCCTGACCAGGTCAAAGACTACAAGCGGCAGCTCACCTTCCTCATCCAGCAGGCTGGCGATCCCATGCGGAACCTGCTAGACCAGTGGACTGAATCATGGGCGAACGCCGCCAAGTCCGCCCGGAACCTTGAAGGTCACAGCAACCCCGGCAAGTGGGGCGACCAGCACCAGAATCTCAACCTGCATGCGCATGTCGCCCTGTGGCTCTACGTCATGATCATGCTCAGGCAGGCCGACGCTCCCGAGGCCGCCTTCACCAGACTGTCTCGCAGCAGCAAGTACCAGCAGCACACGCATTCCTTGGCGACCATCGCATGGTCGACCTCGCACGTCGAGATTGATGAGGCCACGTTCCGAAGGCTCCAGGCAGGGACAGCAACCGTGCACGTCGACCGTGGCCGCGATGAGTTCCAGAATCTGGTGGCAGGAGACGTGATCTGCTTCCACCATGGTGACGAGCGCGTCTCGGCACGGTTGACGGGAGAGATCGGCCGATATCTGCCCGCCAAGCTCAACGGCGTGGAAGCACAGCAAGACCTCGGTGCGTCACACGCAGAGGCTCTCACCCTCGCGAACCAAATCAACGGGGCCAGGAAACTCTCAGTCCTGCCAATCCGGTTTCTGACATGAAAGCCAGCGGACAGCTGTGATCCGTCGAGTTTCACTGACCTCATCGGGTCAAGTCTTCCCGGCGGGCCTCGCGGATGAGTTTCTTGACGCTGGTCAGGCCGATGCCGTAGCGGTCGGCCAGCGCAGGCTGTCGCGCCCCCGCGTGGAAGGCCGCGACGAGAGCTTCGACCTCAATCGGGGTCAAGCGCTGGTGCAGCGACCTCGGCGTTCGGGGATCGGCCGTGAGTGCAGAACTGGACGCGATATTGCACAGCGGCGTGCCAAACCGGCGTTCCAACCCCTCATGCAGGGCGACGACCTGCGTCAACGTGTTCGAATAAGCGACCAAACGGGGCGCGCTCTCCCCGTTCCCGGCCCCGCGGTTCACGCGAGCAGGTCGGACTCCCAGTCGTTCGGGCCCTCTCCGGGCCCTTTCTCGCCCTTCACCAGGATGTAGTGCTCGGCGGCGACCGCGCCGTCCCCGAGCTTGTCGCCGAGGACGTCGAGCCAGTCGCCGGGGGCGATCTGGGTCGCGTACGCGGCCATGGCCTCGCGCTTCTTCTCGGCGGCGGTCGGCCCCGCGGTGATGCACGCGTGGATCTCCTCGTCAGGGGACCCGAAGGGGAGGTCGTCCACGGACGCGGCGTCCGCGAACGGGTTGTCGCTCGCACCCGCGAACGCCGCGAACTGCGCCTCGATGACGGCGCGGGGGACGGTGGTCCAGTAGATCTTGCGCACCTCGTGGGCCTCACCGAGGTCGGGGCGCCAGGCCGGATCGGCGGCGAGGTCGGCGGCGCGCATCGCGACGCGGTGGGCCTGGACGTGGTCGGGGTGGCCGTAGAACCCGACCGGGTCGTAGGTGACGAGCACTTCCGGGCGGCGGTCGCGCACGACCGCGACGAGGTCGGCGGCCGCGTCCTCGACGTCGGCGCCCCAGAACGCCCGCGGATGGTCGTTCGAGGGCAGGCCCATCATCCCCGAGTCGCGCCAGCGCCCCACTCCCCCGAGGAAGTGCGCGTCCTCCACACCGAGCGCGGCGGTGGCCTGCCGGTACTCCCAGTAGCGGTAGCCGCCGAGCTGGTCGGCCTCGTTCGCGGCGAGCTGCGCGAGGTGGGGGACGCGGACCTCGCCCTCCTCGCCGAGGGTGCAGGTGACGACGGTGAGGTGCACGTCGGGGCGGGCGGCGTAGTGGGCGAGGGTCGACCCGGTGGAGACCGTCTCGTCGTCGGGGTGGGCGTGGACGAACAGGATCCCGCGTGCGCTCATGGGCCCAAGCCTATCGGCGGGAGGGGCGGGCCGGTTGCTCATGCGCCCCACGAGACACGCGGAGTGCTCAAATGAAACTTTGCAATCTACAGTCCCAGTAAGAGAAAAGCTCGTAATTGTGATGTACCCCATGCACTTACGTCACGGGATCAGGGCTATCCTGCGCTGATGACCACGACCGAAGACAGCGCCGTCTCGTCGCCGCGGGCCGCGATCAAGGCGCGGAACCTGCGGACCGACAACTGGCGGCGCGGCCCGATCCTGACGGTTCTCGGCATCACCGCCTGGGTCGCCTACGCGACGTTCCGCGTCTTCTACCAAGGCGACTACTGGGTCGCCGACTACCACTACCTGACGCCGTTCTACTCCCCGTGCGTCTCCACCGGCTGCGTCCCCGAAGCCGCCCACTTCGGACGGTTCCTCCCGGACCACCCGCTCATCCCCTACGCCGCCCTGAGCCTGCCGTTCCTGCTGGTGTTCCGGCTGACCTGCTACTACTACCGGAAGGCGTACTACCGGTCGTTCTGGCTGTCGCCGCCCGCATGCGCCGTCCCCGACGGGCACACGAGCTACAGCGGCGAGACCCGCTTCCCGCTGATCCTCCAGAACTTCCACCGGTACTTCTTCTACGCCGCGTTCCTCATCTCCGTCATCAACACGTGGGACGCGATCCTCGCGCTCCACTCCCCCGACGGGTTCGGCCTCGGCCTGGGGAACCTCGTGCTGTGGGCCAACGTGGTCCTGCTCTGGTGCTACACGCTCGGCTGCCACTCGTGCCGCCACGTCATGGGCGGGCGCCTCAAGCACTTCTCGAAGCACCCGGTCCGGTACCGGTTCTGGACGCTCTCCAGCGCCCTCAACGCCCGCCACATGATGTGGGCGTGGATCACGCTGGCGTCCCTGGCGCTCACGGACTTCTACGTCATGGCCGTGGCCGCCGGGTGGATCACCGACCTCCGGTTCATCGGTTAAGGGGAAACGTATGAGCGACAACGACATCAACGACGTCGAGCACCTCGCCTGCGACGTCCTCGTCATCGGCGCGGGCGGCGCCGGCCTCCGCGCGGCCGTCGAGGCGCGCCTGGCCGGCAAGACCGTCATCGTCATCTCGAAGTCCCTGTTCGGCAAGGCGCACACCGTCATGGCCGAGGGCGGCGCGGCCGCCGCCATGGGCAACGTGAACTCGAACGACAACTGGCAGGTCCACTTCCGCGACACGATGCGCGGCGGCAAGTTCCTCAACAACTACCGGATGGCCGAGCTCCACGCCCAGGAGGCGCCCGACCGGATCTGGGAGCTGGAGACCTACGGCGCCCTGTTCGACCGGACCGCCGACGGGAAGATCAGCCAGCGCAACTTCGGCGGCCACGAGTACCCGCGCCTCGCCCACGTCGGCGACCGCACCGGCCTCGAACTCATCCGCACCCTCCAGCAAAAGCTCGTCTCGCTCCAGCAGGACGACGAGGCCGCCGGGGAGGGCGAGGAGAAGCTCCAGGTCATCGACGAGACGACCATCACCGAGCTGTTCATCGAGCAGGGGAAGGTGAAGGGCGCGTTCGGGTACCGGCGCGGCACCGGCCGGTTCATGGCGATCACCGCGCCCGCGATCGTGCTGGCGACGGGCGGGATCGGGCGGTCGTTCAAGGTCACGTCGAACTCGTGGGAGTACACGGGCGACGGGCACGCGCTGGCGCTGCGGGCCGGGGCGAGCCTCATCAACATGGAGTTCATCCAGTTCCACCCGACGGGGATGGTGTGGCCGCCTTCGGTGCGCGGCATCCTCGTGACGGAGTCGGTGCGCGGCGACGGCGGCGTGCTGAAGAACTCCGACGGCGAGCGGTTCATGTTCAACTACATCCCCGAGGTGTTCAAGGCGCAGTACGCCGACAACCCCGAGGAGGGCGACCGCTGGTACACCGACCCGGACGGCAACCGGCGCCCGCCGGAGCTGCTGCCGCGCGACGAGGTGGCGCGGGCGATCAACTCGGAGGTGAAGGCGGGCAGGGGCACCGAGCACGGCGGGGTGTTCCTGGACATCGCGTCGCGGCGCAGCGCCGAGTACATCACCGAGCGGCTCCCGTCCATGTACCACCAGTTCAAGGAGCTGGCCGATGTGGACATCACGTCGGAGCCGATGGAGGTGGGCCCGACCTGCCACTACATCATGGGCGGCGTCGAGGTCGACCCGGAGACGGCGTCGTCCAAGGTGACGGGGCTGTTCGCGGCCGGGGAGGTCTCGGGCGGCATGCACGGCTCGAACCGGCTGGGCGGCAACTCGCTGTCGGACCTGCTGGTGTTCGGGAAGCGGGCCGGGGAGTTCGCGGCGGAGCACGCCACGGCCTCGGAACCGCCGAAGCTGACCGACGCGGAGATCGCGGCGGCGCAGGCGGAGGCGCTGCGGCCGTTCGGGAACGACGGGGAGAACCCGTACGAGCTCCAGGCGGCGCTCCAGGCGGTCAACGGGCGGCTCGTGGGGATCATCCGCAAGGCCCCGGAGCTGGAGGAGGCACTCACCGAACTGGAGGCGCTGAAGCCGCGGATCGACAACGTGACGGCCGTGGGCGGGCGCGCCTACAACCCGGGCTGGCACCTGGCGCTGGACCTGCGGAACATGTTCGTCTGCTCGGTGGCGACGGCGAAGGCGGCGCTGGAGCGGGACGAGTCGCGCGGCGGGCACACCCGCGAGGACGCGCCGGGCATGGACCCCGAGTGGCGCCGGGTCAACCTGGTGGCCGCGCTCGACGGCGACGGCGGCGTCGCCCTGGCGCGGCAGGACGTGCCGTCGATGACCCCGGAGCTGCTGGGGCTCTTCGACACCAGTGAGCTCTCGAAGTACATGACCCCCGAGGAATACCGGACGGAAGCGGAGGACGCCTGATGAGCACGAGGACCTTCCGGGTGTGGCGGGGCGACGCCGAGGGCGGCGACTTCGCCGAGTTCGACGTCGCCGTGAACGAGGGCGAGGTCGTCCTCGACGTGGTCCACCGCATCCAGGCGGAGCAGGCCCCGGACCTGGCGGTGCGGTGGAACTGCAAGGCGGGCAAGTGCGGTTCGTGCTCGGCTGAGGTGAACGGGATGCCGCGGCTGATGTGCATGACGCGCATGAACGTCTTCGAGGAGGGCGAGCCGGTGACGATCACGCCGCTGCGCACGTTCCCCGTGGTGCGCGACCTCGTCACCGACGTGTCGTTCAACTACGAGAAGGCGCGGCAGATGCCGCAGTTCGCGCCGCCCGCGGACCTGAAGCCGGGCGAGTACCGGATGCAGCAGGTCGACGTGGAGCGGAGCCAGGAGTTCCGCAAGTGCATCGAGTGCTTCCTGTGCCAGAACACCTGCCACGTGGTGCGCGACCACGAGGAGAACAAGCCGCCGTTTTCGGGCCCGCGCCTGTTCATCCGCGCGGCCGAGCTCGACATGCACCCGCTCGACGCGCGGGACGACCGGCGCGAGGCGGCGCAGGACGAGCAGGGGCTCGGGTACTGCAACATCACGAAGTGCTGCACGGAGGTGTGCCCGGAGCACATCAAGATCACCGACAACGCGATCATCCCGATGAAGGAGCGCGTGGCCGGGGACCGGTACGACCCGCTCGTGTGGCTGGGCCGCAAGATCTTCCGCAAGGGGAAGACCTCGGCTTAAGGACGCGTGAAGGGCGGCCCCGGACTCCGGGGCCGCCCTTTCCGTCTGTGCTTCTTCTGCGCGCCTTACTCTCCGGCGGCCTGGACGAGGTCGATCTCCACGACGATGTTGCCGCGGGTGGCGTTGGAGTACGGGCAGACCTGGTGGGCCTTCTCCACGAGGGCCTGCGCGGTCTCGCGGGGGGCGCCGGGGGTCGAGACCTCCAGGATGGCGTTCAGGCCGAAGCCCTCGCCCTCCTTGCCGATGCCGACGCTGGCCTCCACGGAGGAGGCGCCGAGGTCGACCTTCGCGGCGCGGGCGACTGCCTGGAGCGCGCTGTGGAAGCACGCGGCGTAGCCCGCGGCGAAGAGCTGCTCGGGGTTGGTGAGGCCGCCGGGGCCGCCGAGCTCCTTCTGGATGGCGAGGTCGAGGTCGATGAGGCCGTCGTCGGTGGCGACGTGGCCGTTGCGGCCCTCACCGGAGGACACGGCGTGCGCGACGTAGAGCGGTTCCATGGTGTTTCCCCTTTACTCGGAAGCGGTTTCGCGGTTTCTGACGGATGCGGTGAACTGGTTGAGCCGGTCGCGCAGGGCGATCAGCTCGTCGTACGACATGCCGGAGGCGGAGCCGACCACCTGGGTGATCTCGCAGCCCTGGCTCTCCAGCTCGGCACCGCTGGCGGTGAGGTGGACGGTGACGCGGCGCTCGTCGCCCGATTCGCGGCGGCGCTCGACGAAACCGGCGGCCTCCAGGCGCTTGAGCAGCGGCGAGACGGTGCCCGAGTCGAGCTGGAGCTCCTCGGCGATGTCGCCCACGGTGCGGCCGTCGGCCTCCCACAGCAGCATGAGGACGAGGAACTGCGGGTAGGTGAGCCCGAGCCGGTCGAGCATCGGGCGGTACAGCCCGACGACCGCCCGGGAGGCGGCGTACATGGCGAAGCACGCCTGCTCGCGGAGTCTCGGTGTCGCGTCCATGAGAAAAAGATAGCGCACAACTCAGTTGTGTACAACTTAAATTGGCGTGACGCTCCGGTCGGTCGCCGGACCGGTGGCTACTCGCCGAGGAGGGTGGCGGTGGCGACGGCCTTGAACGCCTCCTCCGGGTGCTCCGTCACGCCGGGAGGGAAGTTCCCGGCGATGAGGAGTTCGGCGAAGCCGTGCGCGAGCGACCAGGCGGCCAGCGCGCGGACGTTGAACACGGCGCCCGGCACGGCCCCGGTGCCGCGGTGGAGGGCCTCGCGGGAGCGGGTCTCGGCGCGGAGGAGGTCGGGGTCGTCGGCGTGGAGGAGCTCGGGTCGGAACATGACTTCGAAGTGCGCCTTGTGGTCGATGGCGAAGCGGACGTAGGCGGCGCCGACGGCGTGGAAGTCGCCGGTGGACTCCCAGGCGCGTTCGAGCGCGTCGGCGAAGCGGTCGAAGCCCTCGGCGGCGACGGCGGTGAGGAGCCCGGCCTTGTCGCCGAAGTGGTGGGCGGGTGCGGCGTGCGAGACGCCGGCGCGCTTGGCGACGGCGCGCAGGCTCAGGGCGCTCGGGCCGGCCTCGGCGACGGCCTCGACGGCGGCGTCGATGAGGGCGCGGCGGAGGTCCCCGTGGTGGTAGCGGTCGGTCACGGTGACCACTGTACCGCGGATCTTGACAGTGTCAAACACCACTGGTCACTGTCAAGATTTTAACTTGACACTGTCAAGACATCTGAGTACCTTCAGATCAGAACCGCCACGAGATTGGAAGCCCCCTGATGTTCGAGTCCGCCTTCGCCCTGAGCGACGCCTCCCGCCTCCTCGCCGGGATCGTCCTGCTCACCGTCGTCACCATCGAGTTCGGCGGCACCTTCCTGGTCCGGATCGCCAGCGGCAAGGTGCCCTTCACCGAGTTCCAGAAGTCCTTCTCCCGCGCCGGGCACGCCCACGCCGGCGTCCTCGTCATCTTCAGCCTCATCGGCCTCGTCCTCGCCGACGCCACGGGGCTCGAAGGCGCCTGGGGCTGGATCGCCCGCGCCGGGATCCCCGCCGCCGCGATCCTCATGTCCGGCGGGTTCTTCGCCTCGATGGCCGGGAAGGGCCGCACCGAGCCGAACAAGGCCGTCGCGCTCCTCTACGCGGGCGCGGTGAGCCTCGCGGCCGGGACCCTGACGCTCGGCGTCGGCCTCCTGGCCGCCTGAGCCCACATCGCGAGGTCGCGCCGCATGCCCGCGGCGCGGCCCCGCCTAGAATCGGTTCTCGTGAAACTCAGCATCGGTATCGTCGGCCTGCCCAACGTCGGCAAGAGCACGCTGTTCAACGCGCTGACCCGCTCGGACATCCTCGCGGCCAACTACCCGTTCGCGACGATCGAGCCGAACGTCGGCGTCGTCGCCGTCCCCGACGACCGGCTGCCGAAGCTGGCCGAGATCTACGACTCGGAGAAGACCCTCCCGGCCACCGTCACGTTCGTGGACATCGCGGGGCTCGTCAAGGGCGCCTCCGAGGGCGCGGGCAAGGGCAACCAGTTCCTGTCGAACATCCGCGAGACCTCCGCCATCGCGCAGGTCGTGCGGGTCTTCGAGGACGGGAACGTCACCCACGTCGACGGCAAGGTCTCCCCCGTGGACGACATCGAGACGATCAACACCGAGCTGATCCTCGCCGACCTCCAGACCGTCGAGAACGCCATGAAGCGCCTGGAGCGCGAGGCGCGCATGAGCAAGGACGCCAAGCCGAAGCTGGAGGCCGTCCAGGCCGCGCAGGCCGTCCTCGACTCCGGCCGCACCGTCTTCGCCGCCGGGCTCGACACCGAGCTGCTGTACGACCTGCACCTGCTCACCGCGAAGCCCTTCATCTACGTCTTCAACGTGGACGAGGACCAGGTCGCCGACGAGGAGCTGGCCGCGAAGCTCCGCGCCCTCGTCGCCCCCGCGCAGGCCGTCGTCCTCGACGCGAAGTTCGAGTCCGAGCTCATCGACCTCGACGAGGCCGAGGCCCTGGAGCTCCTGGAGTCCACCGGTCAGACCGAGCCGGGCCTCGACCGCCTCGCCAGCGTCGGCTTCGCGACCCTCGGCCTCCAGACGTACCTCACGGCCGGGCCGAAGGAGACGCGCGCCTGGACGATCAAGCAGGGCGCGACCGCCCCCGAGGCCGCGGGCGAGATCCACACCGACTTCCAGCGCGGCTTCATCAAGGCCGAGATCGTCTCCTTCGACGACCTGGTGGAGGCCGGCACGATGCAGGCCGCCAAGTCCGCGGGCAAGGTCCGCATGGAGGGCAAGGACTACGTCATGTCCGACGGCGACGTGGTCGAGTTCCGCTTCAACGTCTGACCGGCGGGGCGCGTCCCCGTCGCAAGCGAAAGGCCCGCACAGTGTGCGGGCCTTCGTGTGTTTCGGCGGATCGCCGGGAGGTGGGGTTCCCGGCGGTCCGCCTTGTCGTTGCCACCTCGTTGGGTGGTGGTCCGCCGCTCGTGCAGCGTGCGGGCCGGTCGCTACTCGCCGCGCCTGAGCCAGCGGAAGCGGCCCTTGGCGAGGCCGGTCTCCTCGGAGGCGAGGTCCCCGGCCATGGTGATGTAGGCGGTCTCGACGCGTCCGGCGAAGGTCACGTCGGTGAGGCTGAACCCGCCTTCACGGGCGAGCACGATGAGCGTGGCCTCGTCGGTCCGCCGCACGTCCGGGCGGACGCCGAGCGTGTCGGCGAAGATCTTGATCTGCTCCGCGAGCTCGGCGTGCTGGGAGTCGTCGAGCGGCAGCGACCGCGAGAGGCGGCCGTCGTCCGCTACCCAACCGTTGAGCTCCCTCAGTGCATCCAGCAGCACGTTGTCGTCTTGCTCCGTTCTCCCCATGGCACCATCGCCATCCGTCGTCGCCGTTCCGAAGTGCCGCGTCCAGCAGAGCTGCGCCCTGCCGGAGCAGGGCCGCGACCGATCAGTAAGGTTGGTCTGACAGCGATCCGGCAGTCACGAGGGGCGTTCGTGTCTGAATTGTCGCCGGATCTTTATCATTTCTGAACCGAGTCTTCCGCGTTGTTCAGCTTCTGTCCAGACCGGCAAACGGGATTAATCGGGTATACCGGAAATTCATGGACAGTTCTTGTCTGGTTCTGTGCCGACGGACACGATTCCTGACCACCCGGCCCATGCGATATCAACCGAACGTATGAACAACAGGATGCTCACTAGCAATCACGCATCGTCATCGTTCGTACGAAAGATAACGAAACGCCTTCAGCACGGCAACGGACCCATCCGTCGCTTCCGGGCCCCTGCCCCTAGACTCCTGCCGGTGAGCGAAGCAAGCACGCCCCGCATCGTCGTCGGCGCCGCCATCCGCGACGGCCGCACCATCCTCGCCGCCGCCCGCGCCTACCCGCCCGCACTCGCCGGGCTCTGGGAGTTCCCCGGCGGCAAGCTCGAACCCGGCGAGACCGAGGCCGAGGCCCTGCGCCGCGAATGCCGCGAGGAGCTCGGCGTCGACATCACCGTCGGGGAACGCGTCACCGGCGACCTCTCCACCGGCGACGGCCGCTACCTCCTGCGCGTCTACTACGCCGACCTCGCGGGCGGCGAGCCGCTCGCGAAGGAGCACGCCGAACTGCGCTGGCTCGCGCCCGAGGAACTCGACTCGGTCCCGTGGCTCCCGGGCAACCGCCCGGCGGTCGACGCGATCCGTGAGGCGCTGGGCGCCTGAAGCCCCCGTCATCCCAGGGTTCTAGAAGAAGGTCTGGACGGCGTCGACGACGGTCCCGGCCTCCTCGTCCACGACGGGCAGCAGCAGCCACTTGTCGAAACTGGTGCAAGGGTGGGAGAGCCCGAGACGCACGACATCGCCGACGGCGAGGTGGTCGACCGCCCCCGTGAGGAACAGGTGCTGGTCGCTGATCTGCGGACACTCCGTACCCTTGAGTCCCAAGGGGATCGGAAGATCCTGGTCGTAGGGGAAGTCGCGGCGGCCGCCGTCGAGGATCGCCAGTCCCGTTTCGGGCCTTGAGATCACGCGCGAGCGCCCTTCGAGGGCCGGGCGCAGCTCCGGGCCGTCGCCGCCGCGCGCGGTCGGGGTCATGCGGGCGTAGAAGCCGTGGTCGTGGACGAGGTAGGAGCCCGACCGCAGGAGCACCTCGGCCCGGTCGGCGAGCGGTCCGAGGATCGCGGCGACGCGGTCGAAGTAGGCGCTGCCCCCGGCACTGAGGACGGGCCGGTCCGTCTGGAAGTCCAATGCCTCGAACAGGGTCACGAGGTCGCCCAGGTAGTGGTCGACCGCGGCGATCGAGGCGGCATCGGTCCCGCTCGCCACGGCGCCTTCGTAACCGGCGACCCCGGCGAGCCGCAGGTGCGGGTCGGCCTCGATCTTCGCGGCGACGGCCAGCGCCTCGGCGATGCTCCGCGCCCCGGCCCGGCCTCCGGGGCTACCGAGCTCCACGTACACGTCCAGCGGCGCGGCGCCGGTACCCCTGACGAAAGTCAGGGGTGTTTCGGAAAAGAGTCCGATGGCAGTGCCTTGACCAGCCCATACGCTTAGTCGTGCAAGCTCGGCCGGATCGGCGATCTGGTTGGCGATCACGATGCGGGGCACGCCGAAGTGACGGGCCACGCCGGCTTGGAAGGAGGTGGCGACGGTAATCGCGGCAGCGCCAGCATCCAGCTGACGCCGCCACAACTGCGGGGCCATGGTGGCCTTGCCATGGGGGGCGAGCGCAAGCCCCCGCTCGGCACACCACGTGGCCATGGCCCGCAGGTTGTGCTCAAGCGCCTGGTCCGATATCGATACGAGGGGGGTGGGGAGGGTGGGGGTGGGGGGCCCCGAAGCGATCCACTCGCCGACCGTGAGCCCGTGGGCCGCGGCCGGGACACCCTTGTGGCGGAAGTCGAGGACTTCGTCGCGGAGCGCGTCGAGGCGCGCGGTGTCCATCATCATCGACCGGCCCCGCCGGGGACCGCGGTGGAGCAGGGTTCCGCGGGGTGCGGGCCGAGCCGACGACCGGCCCGCGCGCGGGCCGGGGTCGGGCGGGCCTGCGCAATCGGCAGGCTGAGCCGGGCCCGGCGGTCGGCCGCGCCGCGGGCCGCAGCCGGGCGGAACCCCGCGGCCGGATCGGGCTTCGCGACCAGGTGGGGCTCCGCGGCCGGATCGGGCTTCGCGGAGGGTGGGTTGCGCCTGGTGTGGTTCATGGGTTCACCGCCGTTGGTCGGGCCGCCGCTTATTGGAAGGTATCTTCACTATATGACCGAGAAGATCGCGATCCGCACCGACGCCGCTCCCGCCCCCGCGCACGCCTTCCCGCAGGGGGTCCGCAAGGGCCCGCTGCTCACCGTCTCCGGGCAGGGCCCGGTCGACCCGGCCACCGGCGAGTACCTCTTCCCCGGCGACGTGAAGGCCCAGACCCGGCGCACGCTCGACAACGTCGCCGCGATCGTCGAGGCGGGCGGCGCCACGATGGCCGACGTCATGACGCTCCGCGTGTACCTCGCCGACCGCGCCGACTTCGCCGCCATGAACGAGGTCTACGAGGCGTTCCTCGAAGAGAAGATCGGCGCCGCCGCGCCGTTCCCGTGCCGCACCACCGTCATCTGCACCCTCCCGAGGGCCGAGATGCTGGTGGAGGTCGACGCCCTGGCCTGCGTAGACTAGCCGGACTTTTGCCGACGGGGAGGGGCGCGCAGTGACCGCAGGAGACTTCGTGATCCGGGGTGCCGAGATCGCCGACGGCACCGGCGCGCCCCTCTACCGGGCCGACGTCGCCGTCCGCGGCGGCCGTATCGCCGGGATCGGCGAGCGCCTCGACGGGGCCGAGGTCATCGACGCGGGCGGGCTCGTGCTCGCGCCCGGGTTCATCGACATGCACGCCCACTCCGAGCTCGCCGTCCTCACCGACCCCGACCACCTCGCCAAGCTCGGCCAGGGCGTCACCCTCGAAGTGCTCGGCCAGGACGGCCTCTCCTATGCGCCCGTGGACGACACGACCGCGCCGCAGATGCGCGACGCCATCGCCGCCTGGAACGGCCGCCTCGACGTCGAGCACGACTGGCGCACCGTCGGCGAGTTCCTCGACCGCCTCGACCGGGGCATCGGCGGCCGCGGCATCCCCGTCAACGCCGCCTACCTGGTCCCCCACGGCACGGTCCGGATGCTCGCGATGGGCTGGGACGACCGCCCGCCCACCGACACCGAGCTCGCCGCGATGAAAGCCCAAGTGGCCCAAGGCATGGAGGAGGGCGCGTTCGGGCTCTCGGCCGGGCTCAGCTACACCCCCGGGATGTACGCCGCCACGGCGGAACTCGTGGAGCTGTGCACAGTGGTCTCTCAGTACGGCGGCTACTTCGGCCCCCACCAGCGCAGCTACGGCGCGGGTGCGATGGAGGGCTACGCGGAGATGATCCAGATCGCCCGCGAGGCCGGGTGCGCCCTGCACCTCGCCCACGCCACCCTGAACTACGAGGTCAACGCGGGCCGCGCCGCCGAACTCCTCAAGCTCGTGGACGAGGCCCTCGACGAGGGCGTGCCCGTCAGCCTCGACACCTACCCGTACCTTCCCGGCATGACGATGCTCGCGGCGCTCCTGCCGAGCTGGTCGCTCGCCGGTGGCTATGGGGCCCTTCGGGAGCGGCTCGCCAGCCCCGAGACGCGGGCGCGGATCGTCCATGAACTCGACGTCACCGGCACCGACGGCGCCAACGGCGTCCCCGGCCACTGGGACCGGTACGAGATCGCGGGCGTCACCGACCCCGGGCTGCGCGGCTACGTCGGCAAGACCGTCGCCGAGGCGGCCGGGACGCGGCGGCCCGCCGAGTTCTACCTGGACCTGCTGCTGCGCGACGACTTCGGGACCGGGTGCCTCATGCACGTGGGCAACGAGGAGAACGTGCGCGCCATCATGCGCCACGGCGTCCACACGGGATCGTCGGACGGCGTGCTCGCCGGGGACAAGATCCACCCCCGCGCCTGGGGCTCCTTCGCCCGCTACCTCGGGCACTACACCCGGGAGCTGGGCCTGTTCGGCGTCGCGGAGTGCGTGGCCCACCTCAGCGGCCGCCCCGCCGCGGTCCTGGGCCTCACCGACCGCGGCCTCGTCAAGGAGGGCTTCGCGGCAGACCTGGTGCTCTTCGATCCGGACACTGTGGACGCGCGATCCACGTTCGCCGAGCCCCGGCGGCAGGCCGCGGGCATCCCGTACGTCTTCGTCAACGGCGCCTTGGCGATCGCTGAGGGGCGGCGGACCGGTGTCTTGACCGGTCGGTCGGTCCGCCGCCCCCGGCGGTGACCGGCGCCCGGCCGGGGCCATGCGCATTTACTGCTCGCAAGCTTCGCCGAGGCCGGGCGCCGGACGACTACTTCAACCCGGACGTCGAGAAGCCCTGGACGAAGAAGCGCTGGAAGAACAGGAACATGAGCAGGACCGGGAGGATGAACATCGTGCTGCCCGCGGCCAGGAGGTTCTGGACGGGGAAGCCCTTCTCGTTGACGTAGCCCGCGGTCATGGCGACGGCGAGGGTGGTGCGGTCGGCGCTCAGGAGGAGGCTCGGGGCGATGAAATCGCCCCAGCTGGCGGTGAACGTCAGGACCATGCACGCGGCGAGGACGGGCCAGGACTGCGGGATGAAGATGCGCCAGAAGATGCGCACGTGGCCGCAGCCGTCGAGGATCGCGGCCTCTTCGAGTTCCTTCGGCATGCCGGAGAAGAACTGCCGGAACAGGAACACCATGTACGCGGCGCCGGAGAGCCCCCAGAGGACCCACGGGACGTAGGTGTCGACGAGGCCGAGCTTCGCGAACATCAGGTAGGTCGGGATGAGGGTGATGATGCCGGGCATCATCATCGTGGAGATGAGGAGCCCGAACCAGAACTTCTTGCCCGGGGCCGAGAGCCGGGCGAAGCCGTACGCCATCCACGCCGAGGACACCGTGGTGAGGACCGAGGTGATGGTGGCGAGGAGCAGCGAGTTGCGGGCGTAGCCGAGGAAGTCGATGAACGTCAGGGCGTCGATGTAGTTGCGCCACTGCGGGACCGCGGGGAACCACTGGACGGGGAAGACGGAGAGTTCGCTCGGGGCCTTCAAAGAGGTGAGGATCAGCCAGCCCAGGGGCCCGGAGAAGACCACCGCGAGGGTGATGAGGGAGACGTACAGGGCCGTGACGCGGGCCCGGCGGGCGATGCGCTCGGTCACCGGCCCTCCTTCGGTTCGGACGGGTCGACCCCGCCGTAGAAGACCGCCCGGTTCCCGAGTTTGAAGACCAGTCCGGTGATGAGCAGGACGAAGAGGAACAGGACCCACAGGAGCGCGGAGGCGTATCCGAAGTGGCTCTTGGCGAAGTACTCGGCGTAGACGTGGACCATGAAGAAGTAGTTGCCCTCCGGCACGGCGGTGACCGCGGCCGGGCCGTTGACGGGCGCGAGGAGCAGCGAGGGCACGAACACCTGGAGCGAGCCGATCACGCCGGTGACCACCTGGAAGAAGATGATCGGGCTGAGCAGCGGCAGGGTGATCTTGAAGAAGGAGTACACGGGTCCGGCGCCGTCAACTTTGGCCGCTTCGAGGAGTTCGCGGGGGACGTCCTGGAGGGCGGCGAGGGAGACGATCATGGACCCGCCCACGCCCCACAGGATCATGAGGATGAGCACGAACCGCACGTACGGGTCGGCGAGCCAGGAGACCGGTTCGCCGCCCGCGGCGCCGATCACGGCGTTGGCGGCGCCCGCGTTCTTGTCGAAGATGATCTTGAACGTGAGGGCCGCGGCGACGCCGGGGACGACCGCGGGCAGGTAGAACAGGGCCCGGAAGAGGGCCCGGCCGCGGAAGTCGCGGTTGAGGAGCACCGCCATGAGCAGGCCCGCCGCGACCCCCGTCGGCACCGTGGCGAGCATGAAGATCCCGGTGCGGCCCAGGGAGGCGATGGTCTGCCCGTCCTGGAACACCCGCACGTAGTTGTCGAGGCCCACATAGGACCAGTTTGGGGAGAGCCCGTCGGTGTTGGTGAGGCTCATCCAGAACGCGTACCCGAGCGGGAACACCGTCAGGAGCACGAACCCGGCGATCCACGGGCCCACGAAGAGGTAGAACGTGCGGGTCCGCTGGCCCGCCCGGCCCCGCGTGCGACGGCGGGACCGGGCGGGCGCCCCGGGGGGCGGGGCGGTGTCGGGGACCGCGGTCACTTGACGAGCTCCTTGCCCTCGTCCAGGAGCGCGTTCATGTCGGCGTTCAGGGTGTCGCCGAGCGAGGCGGCGGTGGCGTCGCCGTTGATCGCGTCGGGCAGGTACTGGTTGAGGACCGCGTCGAGGGCCTCCACCTTCACGTACGGGGAGAACGACAGGACCTTGAAGTAGTCGGCCTCCGCTTCGACGGCGGCGAGGGCCTGCTCCTGCGCGGGCGTGCCCGTGGGCAGGTCGGCGCGCAGGGACAGGAGGCTCGGGAGGCCCCAGCCCCCGGCGGCGCGCTCCTTCGCGGGGTCGCCGCCCATGAACCACTCGAAGAGCTGCCACGCCTCGTCCTGCTGCTTGGACGCCTTGGGGATCCAGTACCCGGTGGCGCCGAAGCAGGGGCTGAGGCGCTCGCCGCCCATGGTCGGGGCGGGGGCGAGGCGGGAGGTGGCGGCGAGGTCGGCCTCGGCGGCGACGGCGCCGCCGAACCAGTAGCCGGACCAGGAGACCGCGAGGCGGCCGGTCTGGTACGGGGGCCAGTCCCAGCCGTCGGGGTTGGGTTCGACGGGGCTGAAGCCGACCTTCGCGCGGGCGTAGTCCAGGTACCACTGGAGCGCCTTCCGCCCTTCTGGGGACGAGAAGTCGACGGCGCCGAGGTCCTCGGACAGGAGGCTGCCGCCCGCGGAGGCGGTCATGTTCGCGAGGCTGATGAACAGGCCGAGGCCGCCCGCGGAGAGGCCGTAGACGGAGGTCGTGTCGCCGTCCTTCTGCGTCAGCTCCTTGCCGGTGTCGAGCCACTGGTCGTAGGTGACGGGCTCGGTCTCGGAGGGGTACGCGACGCCCGCGGCGTCGAAGAGCGCTGTGTTGTACCAGAACATGGCGTCCTGGGAGTAGTCCTTCGCCATGCCGTAGCGCGGTCCCTGGCCCTGGACGCTGCCGTCGTAGCGCCACACGTCGTTGACGGGGTCGATGTCGTCGGCCTTGAGGAGTTCGGAGGACGCGAAGTAGTCGTCGAGGGGCAGGGCGAGGTCGCGGGCGACGATGTACGGCGTCTCGACGGCGCCGAGGCCGCGGACCAGGTCGGGGGCGGTGCCGCTGGCGAGCATCGCGGTGAGCTTGGTGGGGTCGACCTCGACGCGCTTGATCGTGACGCCCAGTTCCTGCTCGGCGGTCTTGAGGAACTCCGGGCTGAACTCGTTCTCCGGGGCCATGATCGTGAGCGTCGTGCCGCCGCTGCCGCCGCCCGCCGAAGGGGCGCAGGCGGACAGGGCGCCCGCGGCGGCGCCGAGGGCGGTTCCGCGCATGAGGCCGCGGCGGGAGAGCGTGCCGGAAGACGGCGCGGTTTGAGACGGCGCAGTAGGAGACGGCGTTGTCCCGAGGGATGCAGGCATCGATTCGCCTTTCATGAAGGGGTTTGCGAAAGTCTGTGGACGAAATTTAACGGTGTGGACGTAAGTTCGTCAAGACTCTTGACACAGATTTATGGGCGACGGGTATGATCGCCGCATGCCCCGGACAAGCAGCGGTTCCCTCCAGTCCCTGCGCCGGGCGAACCAGGAGCGCCTGCTGACCCTCTTGCTCCGCAAGGGGCCCGTGCACCGCGCCGAGCTCGCCCGCCGCGCCGACCTCTCCCGGACCACCGTGTCGACGATCGTCGCCGACCTCATGGCCCGCGGCCTCATCGTCGAGTCCGCCGCCGCCGGGCCCGGGACGGACGGCCGCGCCAAGGAGGCCCTGGTCGTCAACCCCGCCGCGGCCGTCGCGCTCGGCATGGACTTCACCTTCGACCACGTCTGGGTCCACCTCTCCGACCTGGGCCACAACGAGATCGCCAGCGCCGGGCAGCCCGTGGACACCGGTCTGGGCTGGGCCGAGCGGATCGACGTGGCCGCCGACGTGCTGGACCGGCTGATCGAGCGCCACGGGCTGGACCGGGCCCGGATCGTGGGCGCGGGGATCGGGCTGCCGGGGCCGATCGAGCGGGCGACGGGGATCGTGTCGACGTCGCTGCCGGACCAGCCGTGGTCGCATGTGCATGCGGCGGACGAGTTCGCGGGGCGGCTGCGGCTGCCGGTCGCGATCGAGAACAACACGCGGCTGGAAGCGGTGGCCGAGTCGTACAGCGGCGCGGGGAAGGGCGTACGGGACCTGCTGTACGTGGGCCTGTCGAGCGGGATCGCGGCGGGGCTGATCCTGGACGGGCGGCTGTTCCGGGGCGCGGTGGGGGCGGCCGGGGAGCTGGGGCACACGTCGGTTGACGTGGACGGTCCGGCGTGCGCGTGCGGGAACCGGGGGTGCCTGGTGCTGCGGGCGGGGATTCCGGCGGTGCTGGAGGCGGTGCGTCCTCATCTGGGGGCGAAGGCTTCCGTGGAGGACGTGCTGTCGGCGGCGGCGGCCGGGGACCGGGCGTGCGAGGGGGTGCTCGCGGACGTGGGTCAGACGACGGGGCGGGTGCTGGCGAGCCTGTGCAACCTGTTGAACCCGGAGCGGATCGTGGTCGGCGGGGAGCTGGCGCGGGCGGGCGAGGTGCTGCTCGATCCGTTGCGGACGGCGATCCGGCGGTATGCGCTGACGTTGGTGAGGGATGTGGACGTGGTGCCTGCGGCGTTGGATCTGGGGGCGCGGGCGGGCGCGGTCGGGGGTGCGGCGCTGATCCTGCGGGAGCGGCCGGGCCTGGCGGCGGCGCTGGTGGACTTGACGGACGGGGCGGGCGCGTGAACCGGTTCGCGGGGAGGTCCGTGGTGGTGACGGGCGGGGCGATGGGCATCGGTGCGGCGTGCGTGCGGCGCTTCGCTGCTGAGGGTGCCGCCGTGTACGTGGCGGATGTGGACGAGGCGGCGGGGGCGTCGATCGCCACGGAGATCGCGTCGGCCCGGTTCGTCCATTGTGACGTGTCGAAGGCCGCCGATTGGGATGCCTTGGCGGGCATCGTGCTGCGGGAGCAGGGGCGGGTGGACGTGCTCGTGTCGAACGCGTACGCGCTGCGGTTCGGCGCCCCGCACGAGCTGCCCGAGGACGACTGGGACCTGGTCCAGGCGGTCACGTTGAAGGCCGCCTATCTGGGCATGCGGGCGCTGGCGCCTTCGCTTGCGGCCGTGGGCGGCGCGGTCGTGGCGGTGTCCAGTGTCCATGCGCACGCGTCGTATCCGGGGTTCGCCGCGTACGCGGCGGCGAAGGGCGGGCTGGGGGCGCTGGTGCGGCAGCTCGCGGTCGAGTACGCGCCCGCGGTGCGCGTGAACGCCGTCGTGCCGGGCCCGATCATGACGCGCCAGTTCGCGGGGATGTCCCCGGAGTCGATCGCCGACGAGGCGGGCCGCACGCTCGCGAACCGGATGGGGCGGCCCGAGGAGGTCGCCGCGGCGGTCGCGTTCCTCGCGTCCGACGAGGCCGCGTACGTCACCGGCGCGGAGCTGCCGGTCGACGGCGGCTGGCGGGTCAGGCACCGCTGAGCGCCGCCGCACACCCGAGTCCTCCACCAGAGATTGAGGTTCCTTTGAACATCGCCAAGATCGAGACCTTCCTCGTGCCGCCGAGGTGGCTGTTCGTGCGCATCGAGACCGACGACGGGGTCGTCGGCTGGGGCGAGCCGGTCGTCGAGGGCCGCGCCGAGGCCGTGGCCGCGGTCGTGGACGCGCTCGCCGAGCGGCTGGTCGGCGCGGACGCGTCCCGGATCGAGGACCACTGGCAGGTCATGACGAAGGGCGGGTTCTACCGCGGCGGGCCGGTGCTGTCGAGCGCGGTCGCCGGGATCGACCAGGCCCTGTGGGACGTCAAGGGCAAGGCCCTGGGCGTGCCCGTGTACGAGCTGCTCGGCGGCGCGGTGCGCGACAAGGTGCGCGTGTACTCGTGGATCGGCGGCGACAGCGTGCAGGCGCTCGCCGAGGACGCGCTGCGCGCCAAGGAGCACGGCTTCGACGCGGTCAAGTGCAACGGCGCGGCGCAGCTGGGCCCGATCGAGTCGCCCGCGGCGGTGAAGCGGATCGCGGGGCAGTTCGCGGAGCTGCGGGCGGCGGTCGGCGACGACTTCGACATCGCGATCGACTTCCACGGCCGCTTCTCGGCGGCGATGGCCCGGCGGGTGCTGCCGCTCCTGGAGCCGGTCATGCCGCTGTTCGTGGAGGAGCCGCTCACCCCGGAGTTCTCGCGGGACCTGGCGACGGTCACCGCGGGGACGTCGATCCCGATCGCGACGGGCGAGCGGCTGTACTCGCGGTGGGACTTCCGGGACGTGCTGCCGACGGGGATCGCGGTCGCGCAGCCGGACCTGTCGCACGCGGGCGGGATCTCGGAGGTGCGGCGGATCGCTGCGATGGCGGAGGCGCACGGGGTGGCGCTGGCGCCGCACTGCCCGCTGGGGCCGATCGCGCTCGCGTCGAGCCTCCAGGTGGACTTCGCGACGCCGAACTTCCTCATCCAGGAGCAGAGCCTCGGCATCCACTACAACCAGGGCAACGATCTCATGGACTACCTGGTGGACCCCTCGGTGTTCGCATTCGACGAAGGCTACGTCGCACGTCCGACAAAACCAGGGCTCGGCATCGAGGTCGACGAGGCGGCGGTGCGGAAGGCGGCCGAGCGTGGGCACCGGTGGCGCAACCAGGTGTGGCGGCTGAAGGACGGCACGTTCGCGGAGTGGTAGCGCGGCGGTAGCCGACTGAGGACGGGAGGGCCCCACTGCGGAAGCGCTGGGGCCCTTCGCTATGCGGTGGGGAGGGCCGCGGTGGCGATGACCTCGTCGAGGATCGCGCGGGTGCGGTGGAGGTCGGCGATGGTGCGGTCGATGCGCTCGCGCTCGGCCATGAGGTCGCGGGCGAGGCTCTCGGTGGTGAGCTCGTTCGGGCCGCCGTCCTCGTCGTGGATGCACGGGAGGACCGAGGCGACGGTGGCCGAGTCGAGCCCGGCCGCGAACAGCACCTGGATGCGGATGACCCGGTCGACGGCCCTGTCCGCGTACTCGCGGTGGCCGCCGGGGGTGCGCTCGGAGGCGAGGAGGTCGCGCTCCTCGTAGTAGCGCAGGGACCTGACGGAGACGCCGGTCCGCTTCGCGAGCTCACCGATTCGCATGGCGTGCCTCACAATCCCTTGAACCTCACATGGGTGTCAGGTTCTACGGTACCCGCATGACGAACGAAACCGCCGCCCCTGCGGGCACCGCCTCCGCGAGCACCGACCGGCGCCTCTTCGAGCCCGTGAGGCTCGGGGCCCTGGAGCTCCCCAACCGCATGGTCATGGCCCCCATGACCCGCAACCGCGCCACGTTCGCGGGCGTGCCGCTCCCGCTCATGGCCGAGTACTACGGCCAGAGGGCCACCGCGGGCCTCATCGTCGGCGAGGCGAGCACCCCCTCCCCCGCCGGGTTCACGTACCCCGAGATCGCGGGGCTCTACGACGACGCGCAGGTCGAGGGCTGGCGTGCCGTCGCCGACGCGGTCCACGCGGAGGGCGGGCTCCTGGTCCTCCAGATCGAGCACGGCGGGCGCATCGGGCACCCGGACAACAACCCGGGCGGGCTGCTGCCGCTCGCGCCCTCGGCGGTGCGGCTGCCGGGCGGGATCCACACGCCCACAGGGCATCAGGAGGCGCCGGTCCCGGTCGAGATGACCGAGGCGGACGTCAAGGCGGCGGTGGGCGAGTTCGCGGCGGCGGCCCGGAACGCGCTGCGGGCGGACGCCGACGGCGTGGAGGTCCACGCGGCGAACGGGTACCTGCTCAACCAGTTCCTGTCGTCGTCCACGAATCGGCGCACCGACCGGTACGGCGACTCGGTGGAGAACAAGATCCGGTTCGTGGTCGAGGTCGTGGAGGCGGTGGTCGCCGAGGTCGGCGCGGAGCGGACGGGGCTGCGGATCTCGCCGTGGAACACGGGGAACGGGATCGACGTGTCCGACAGCGAGGCGGTGTTCCCGGCGCTGCTCGACGCGTTGTCGCCGCTGGGGCTCGCGTACCTGCACGTCGGGCGGGCGCTGCCGGGCGAGGCGCTGTTCGGGGAGCTGCGCCGGCGCTGGGCGGGGCCGCTGGTCGCGAACCCGGAGCTGGGCGACCCGCTGCCGATCCCGGCGGACGGCGGCCTGTCGAAGGGCGTGGAACTGCTGGAGGCGGGCGCGGACGCGATCGCGTTCGGGCGGGCGTTCCTGGCGAACCCGGACCTGGTGGCGCGGTACGAGACGGGTGCGGCGCTGACGCCGGTGCGGGAGGACCGGTCGATGTACGGGCGGGGCCCGGAGGCGTACACGGACTACCCGTTCCTCTAGGGCGCAACGCAAATGGCCCCCTGCCGCGGTGCGGCAGGGGGCCGGGTGTTCAGTCGGGTCTCAGCAGTTCAGCTCCTCCAGGGTGAAGCTGAGGTCGGCGGTGTCGCCGGCCGGGAGCGCGAGGCTCCCGAAGTCGGCGGCGTAGCCGTCCTTGGAGGCGATGATCGTGAAGTCGCCCTCGGGGAACCAGTAGGAGTAGTCCCCGTTGTCGTCGGTCCAGAAGTGGAAGCGGTCGCCGTCGGCGCCGCGGACCTGGACCTGGACGTCGCCGAGCGGGACGGTGTCGCCGTCGCAGGTGGCGGCGAGGACGGTCCCGGTGACCTTGCCCTGCTCGACCGTCGGGACGACGAGCATCGAGACGTCCACTGTGGGCGACTCGTTGGGGCTGACGTAGTTCGCCGTCAGCACGGCCGTGTAGGTGCCGGGCTGGTCGACGCCCGCGTCGGCGGTGGCGCTGGTCTTGACGGTGACGGTGACCGTGGCCCCGGCGGGGACGGTGACCGCGTCGACGCTCGTGGTCAGCCACGAGGTGTCACCGGGGTAGCCGTAGCCGAGGATGGCGAAGCCGCCGTCGGAGACCGAGAACGTGACGTCGCCGTCGGCGGTCCCGGTGTTGGTGAGCCGCAGCCGGGTCGACCAGGTCGCCCCCTGCTGGACGTAGGTGCTGACCGACGACGCGGAGATGCTGATGTCCGCGACGCCGATCCCGAAGTCCGCGGTGGTCACGGCGTCGGGGACGATCGCGACGTCCTCGGTGGCGGAGCCGTAGTCGGCGACGACGGCCTTGAACTCGCTCGGGCCCGAGCCGGGCGCGAACGTCCAGTAGGAGCCGTCGGCGTCCGTCACGGCCGAGTAGCCGGACGCGGTGTGGGTGACCACGGCGCCCGCGAAGGGCTCGCCGGTCTCCAGGTCGGTGACGGTGCCGCGCACCAGGCCGCCCTCGATGGCGGTGCAGTCGCGGGAGGTGCCGACGAACACGTCGTCGATCTCCCACCACCACGCCCACGTGGTGTTGTCGTTGTAGTGGAACTTGACCTGCGCCGCGGTGGAGTCGGCCCACTCGGTGAGGTCGATCTCGACGGTCTGGTTGCGGGCGTTCGCGGTCGGGGCCCACACGGTCTCCCACGTGGCGCCGGCGTCAGGGCTGAAGAGGACCTCGGCGACGGTGTTGTAGGAGCCCTTGTAGTAGTCGGTCGCGAACGACAGGACCGGTTCGTCGGCGGCGGACAGGTCGAACACCGGGGAGACGAGGTCGGAGTCGAGGAGCTTCCCGCCCGATCCCTGCTCGTCGGAGTCGGCGATGGCGAACCCGCCGGAGCCGGGGGTGCGGTTGCCGCGCCCGCCGGGGTCGTCGAACGTCCACGGGTTCTCGGCGCGGTTGACGACGGTCCAGCCCGCGGGCGCGGTGCCGCCCTCGAAGCCGTTCCCGAGGGGCTCGTACCCGTAGCCGGGCGCGGTGCAGTCCTCGGTGATCGGCACTTCAACAACGAGGTCGTTCGATGAGACGACGCCGGTGGTGACGGTCTGGTAGCCGGGGTAGTCGGCGTCGACCACGAGGTCCCACTCGCCGACCGGGAGGGTCAGCGAGAACTCGCCAGTGACCGGGTCGGTGGTCGTGGAGACCTCGCCGCCCTCGGTCGCGACGGTGGCCGCGAGCGGCCAGCCGTGGCCGGAGCCGTCGACGACCGTGCCGCTCACCGTCGCGGAGTCGACCGCGTCGAGGACGGCGTCGAAGACCGCGGACTGGTCCGCTTCGACGGTGACGGTGCCGGTGGTCTGCGCGTACCCGAACTTGTCGACGGTGACCGCGTACGTGCCCGTCGGGACGACCGGGAGCGTGAACGCCCCGTCGTCGCCGGTGGTCGCGCGGCGGGTGAAGTCGCCGGTGAACACCAGGTCGGCGTCCGCGACGGGCGCGCCGTCCTGGTCGGTGACGGTGCCGGAGATCGATCCGGTGTCGCCGATCGGGGAGGCGAGGACCGCCGCGAGGGCGTCGAGCTTCCCGTTGCCCCACACGTTGTTCAGGTCGGCGGTGCCGCCGCACTGGTCGTCGTCCACGGGGACGGCGGTGCCGGTGAGGGCCTCGTAGATCCCTTCGTAGTCGCCGTCGAGCGCCGGTGCGGCCGAGAGGATCAGGGCCACGGCGCCGACGACGTGCGGTGCGGCCATGGAGGTGCCGCTCTTGAGGCCGTAGCCGGTCCCGGGGATCGCGGAGCGGACCGCGACGCCGGGGGCGGCCAGGTCGGGCTTGACCTGCCCGTCGCGGCCGGGGCCGCGGGCGGAGAAGTACGCGATCTCGCCGGCCGCGTCGTAGGCGCCGACGCCGATCACGTTCGGGTACAGGCCCGGCGAACCGGCCGACTCGCAGCCCTCTTCGCCGTTGTTGCCCAGGGACATCACGGGGATGATCCCGGCGGCGTGCCACAGGGCCACGACGTCCTCGTAGAACGGGTCGTCCACGGAGGCCGTGGTGCCCCACGAGTTGTTGACCACGTCGGGGGCCTTGGACGGGTCCGGGTCGGAGCCGTCGGCCTTGGTGGGCGCGGCGATCCACTGCCCGGCGTCCAGGAGCGCGTCGGCGCTGGGGCAGCAGCCGTTCACGGCGATCCACTCGGCGCCGGGGGCGACGCCGATCTGGTTGCCCGCCCCGTCGTCGCCGACCATGGTGCCCATGGTGTGGGTGCCGTGGCCGTTGGTGTCGCAGGGGGCGTCCCCGGCGCACGCGTTGGCGACGTCGTAGAAGTTGTAGTCGTGCGTGAAGGTGCCGTCGCCGTTGTTGCCGCGGTACTGGTTCACCAGGGCCGGGTGGTCGTAGTCCACGCCGGTGTCGATCGAGGCGACGACGACGCCGGTGCCGTCGTAGCCGAGGTCCCACACGTCGGGGGCGTTGATCGCGTCGACGCCCCACTCGGTGGCGGTGGTCCCGAAGCCGCTCTCGGGCACGGGGTCGATGAGCTCGTACTCGGGCGCCTGGACGAGGGCGTCCACATTGGCGACCTGCACGAGGTCGGCGACGAGGTCCTTGCCGCCGGTGGCGCGCACGGTGTTGGAGCCCCAGTAGGATTCGTAGTCGACACCGGACTGCTCCAGGAGGTCGATCACGTCCTTCTGCGAGGCTTCGGCGAACTCCTGGGCCGCTGCAACGGCCTCGGAGCCCTTCTCGGTCTTGGTGTCTGCGGCGAGGGCGGGGCCGAAGTCGGGGGCGCCGTCAAAGCGCACCCAGATCTCGGCCTCGCCCTCTGACTCGATCGCCGCCAGCAGGTCGGCGGCGACCTTGTCGTCTATGAGTGCGTCGGTGTCGGACTCGGCGAAGGCCGCGGTACCGGGCATGGCCGATACCAGCAGGCCCGCGGCCGCAGCCGCGAGCGCCCTGCGCCATCGTCGTTGCGGATTCGTCACGACGGCTCCTGTTCTGTTGGGCTCCGGGCGCGGGGTACGGCCCGGAGTGGGGGGGGTCGACCGGCGCCTCGCGTGGATGCGCGGACGCCGACGAGGACACGTTGCCAGTCCACAAACGAACGCACAAGGCCCCACTTCGCACGGTTCGGTCACGGGCCGACACAACACCGGTAACGGCCGTATGCGGCGGAGCGGGCGAAGGACCCGTACCGGGAGCGGGGAGCAGAGCCCCTGAACTCGGGAGATTCCCGCGCAGCCCGGCGGAAGCGGGACGCCGCGGGGCGCGGAGTAACGCTTCGTCAACACTCCGGAAACGGAACGTAGACCATTTCAAGTGACCAAGATCACAAAGAAGGTTGCGCGAAGGCGTTGGGGCGCTTGGGACTCACGTCGAGTAGTGGCCGCATTACCCCTTCTGCACCCTGGGGCACGAGAGCGGCCCCCGCCCACACGGGGCGGGGGCCGAAGCCGAATCGGTGCGGGCTACTCGAAACCGCCGCCGAAGTCCCCGCCGCCCCCGAAGTCGCCGCCGCCGAAGTCCCCTCCGCCGTAGTCGCCGCCCCCGTCGCCGCCGTCGGCGGACGCGTCGCCGCCGTCCGAGAAGCCGTCCTGGTAGCCGTCCGCGTAACCGCCCTCGACCGCGCCCATCGCGTACGCCGGGGAGATCATCGCGTCGAAGATCATCATGCCCACCAGGGCGCCACCGGCGCCCGCCAGCGCGGGCTGCCACCACGGCGTGTTGTACCAGCCGGACGGGACGGGGCGTCCGTCCACATTGCCGCCCGGGTAGTAGTGGCGGTTCTCGTCGCTCGGGTCGGGCGAGCCGGTGTACCGGCGGCCCTCGACCTCGGCGGTCACCGGCTCGGTGAGCGCGCCGGTGCGGCGCTGGCCGCGCATCGTGGGGATCTCGGGGCCCGGGTCGAGGTCCATCGCCAGCCGGGCGGCGCGCACGTAGTGCAGGCCCTCGACGGCGGTCTCGGCCGCGAGCCGGTACTGGTTGATCGTCTGGGCCTGCTCCAGCTGGGAGCCGGTCGCCGTGTAGCGCTCGCCCGCGTCGGCGAGGGCCTGCCCGGCGGGCAGGTTGTCGCCGGGGGCGACGAGGTTCATCGTCTGCCCGCCGAGGCGCTCGTGCAGGCGGCGGGCCTCGGCCTGCGCGTCGGCCAGCTCGGCGGCGGCGCGCTTCTTGTTGGACTGGACCAGGAAGGCGATGACCAGGATGGCGATCACCAGGAGGGTCAACCACAGGAACATGTACCGACTCTACCTGCGGCCGCCCGCTTAGACTGGCCCCTATGACGTGGGTCCTATTGGCGGCGGTGTGCCTCGCGGCGGGCGGGGTCGGGGGATGGTTCGCAGGGCGGTCGCGCCAGGCGGCGGAGCTGGCGGCCGCGACGGCCCGCCTGGAGGCCGCCGCGGAGAACGAGCACCGGCTCGAAGCGACACTGCGGACGGTGGCGTACGAGGCGACCGACCATTCGCGGGAGGCCGTGGGGCAGGTGCTCGCGCCGATCGCGGACACCTTGCAGCGCTACGAGACCCGGCTCAGCGATGTGGAGAAGGCGCGCGTGGACGCGTACGCGCAGCTGCGGATCCAGCTCTCGGGCGTCGCCGACATTTCGGAGGGCCTGCGGGAGCAGACCGGGCGGCTCCTGGGCGCGCTGCGGTCCCCGCAGGTGCGCGGCCAGTGGGGCGAGGTGCAGCTGCGGCGGATCGTCGAGGCCGCGGGCATGGTCGAGCACTGCGACTTCTCCGAGCAGCACACGGGTTCGGTGGACGGGCGCGGCGTGCGCCCCGACCTGGTGGTGCGGCTGTCGGGCGGGCGGACCCTCGTGGTCGACGCGAAGGCCCCGCTCCAGGCGTACCTCCAGGCCCTGGAGATCGAGGACGAGGCGGGGCGCGACCAGCTGCTGAAGGCGCACGCGAAGCACCTGCGGCGGCACGCGGAGGCGCTGGCGGGCAAGGAGTACTGGCGGGCGTTCGACGACACTCCGGAGCTGGTGGTCCTGTTCGTGCCCGCGGACGCGTTCCTCGACGCCGCTTTGCGGGGGGACCCTTTGCTGATGGAGGACGCGTTCGCGCGGGGCGTGGTGATCGCGTCGCCGGCGACGCTGATGGCGCTGCTGCGCACGGTGGCGCACACGTGGCGCCAGGAGGCGCTGGCGCGGCACGCGAAGGAGGTCCACAAGCTGGGCCGGGAGCTGCACGAGCGGCTCGGTTCGGTCGCGGGGCACTTCGCGCGCCTCGGCTCATCCCTGGAGGCGGCCGTGGGCTCGTACAACGCGGCGGTCGCGAGCGTCGAGTCGCGGCTGCTGGTGACGGCGCGGCGGTTCAGCGAGCTGGAGGTCGCGGGCGACCCGCCCGAGTCCCCGGAACCGGTGGTGACGCCGGCGCGGCGCCCGTCCTGGGACGAGTTAGGCGCGTCCGGCGGCGCGGAGGTCGGTGACGAGTTCGCGCGGGAGCTGGAAGGTGATCTTCTCGGTGACCGGCTCGAACTCCTCGACGCTGGTGAACCCGCGCTGCGCGAGGTGCGCGAGGACGTCCTGCACGAGGTTGTCGGGGACCGACGCGCCCGAGGAGAGCCCCACGGTGGCGGCGCCGTCGAGCCAGTCCTCCTGGATCTCGTGCGCGAAGTCGATGAGGTGCCCGGAGCGGGCGCCGTGCTGCACGGCGACCTCCACGAGCCGCACCGAGTTCGAGGAGTTCTTGGAGCCGACGACGAGCATCACGTCGCACTCGGCGGCGATGTCCTTGACGACCTGCTGGCGGTTCTGCGTCGCGTAGCAGATGTCATCGCTCGGCGGGCTCTGGAGCATCGGGAGGCGCTTCTTGAGCCGGTCGACGGTCTCCATGGTCTCGTCCACCGAGAGGGTGGTCTGCGACAGCCACACGACCTTCTCGGGGTCGCGGATGCGGACGCCGTCGACCGCGTCGGGGCCGTCCACGAGCTGGATGTGCTCGGGCGCCTCGCCGGCGGTGCCGACGACCTCCTCGTGGCCCTCGTGGCCGATGAGGAGGATGTCGTAGTCGTCCTCGGCGTACCGGCGGGCCTCCTTGTGGACCTTGGTCACGAGGGGGCAGGTCGCGTCGATCGCCTTGAGGCCGCGCTCGGCGGCCTGGTCGTGGACCTCGGGCGCCACGCCGTGCGCGGAGAACACGACGACGGACCCGGGCGGGACCTCCGCGTTCTCCTCCACGAACACCGCGCCCTTCGCGGCGAGCGTGTCCACCACGTGCCGGTTGTGCACGATCTCCTTGCGCACGTAGACGGGAGCGCCGTAGAGCTCCAGCGCCTTCTCGACGGTCACCACGGCCCGGTCCACGCCCGCGCAGTACCCGCGCGGCTTGGCCAACAACACTCGCTTCGGGTCTGCCACGCCTCGATGGTAACCGGACGCCCGGTTTCGTCACACCCCCCAGTTACTCTGGCCACGTGACCGCCGCAGAGCAGAGCAGCCCAGCGCAGGGCCAGGACGCACCGGCCACCGGGCCCGGCGCTCCGATGAGCGCCGAGAACCCGTGGCCGCTGCGGGTGGTGTCGAAGAAGATCGGCGACTGGCTGGCGCGGCTCGGGGAGGTGTGGACCGAGGGGCAGATCACCGAGATCAGCCACCGGGGCCGCACGGTGTACCTGACGCTGCGGGACCCGTCGTCCGAGGTGTCGATGCGGGTCGTGGACTTCACCGGCGCCGTCGCCGCGTGCGAGCCGCCGCTGCGGGACGGCGCGCAGGTCGTGATCCGGGCGCAGGCGCAGTGGTGGGACAAGAACGGGTCGCTGTCCTTGCACGTGCGCGAGATCCGGCAGGTCGGGCTCGGGGAGCTGCTCGCGCGGCTGGAGCGGCTGAAGAAGCTGCTCGCCGCGGAGGGCCTGTTCGCGGCCGACCGGAAGAAGCCGCTGCCGTTCCTGCCGTACCGGATCGGGCTGATCACCGGGCGGGCCTCCGATGCGATGCGCGACGTTCTGAAGAACGCGAAGGCGCGGCTGCCGTCCGCGGACTTCGAGGTCCGCGAGGTCGCCGTCCAGGGGCCGCGCGCGGTCACCGAGGTGTGCGCGGCGCTCGCCGAGCTCGACCGGGACCCCGACGTGGAGGTCATCGTGATCGCCCGCGGCGGCGGCTCGATGGAGGACCTGCTGCCGTTCTCGGACGAGACGCTGTGCCGGGCCGTCGCCGAGGCGGTGACGCCGGTGGTGTCGGCGATCGGGCACGAGCCGGACACGCCGATCCTCGACTACGTCGCCGACTGGCGCGCCTCCACGCCCACCGAGGCCGGCAAGAAGGTGGTCCCGGACCTCGCCGAGGAGCAGCGCGGCCTGAACATCAGCCGAACCCGGCTGCGGCAGGCCCTGAACGCGATGCTGGCCCGCGAGTCGGACGGGCTCGCCGCGATGCGGGCGCGGCCGGTGCTGGCGCGGCCCGAGTCGATGCTGGAGGCCCGGTCGGAGGCCGTGGCGAACCTGGTGCACCGCATGAGGGCCCGGGTCGACTCGCGGCTGGAGCGGTCGGCGGACGAGCTGGAGCACCTGCGGGCGCGGCTGCGCACCCTCTCCCCGCAGTCCACACTGGACCGCGGCTACGCGATCGTCACGGACACGGCTTCGGGGGCGGTCCTGCGGGACGCGGCCGACGCCGGGGAGGCCGTGGAGGTGCGCCTCGCGGCGGGCTCGCTGCGGGCCGCGGTCGTGGCGACCACGACAGATCAGGCGACGGAACAGACGGCAACGGAAACGACGGAGGACGACGCGTGAGCGACGAGCAGTTGACGTACGAGGAGGCCCGCGCCGAGCTGGTCGCGACCGTCGAGCGCCTGGAGGCGGGCGGGGCGACCCTGGAGGAGTCCCTGAAGCTCTGGGAGCGCGGCGAGGCCCTCGCCGACCGCTGCCAGTCCCACCTGGAGGGCGCCCGCGAGCGCCTCAGGGCCCGCACGGAGCCCGAAGCCGACGAGGACTAGGACGCGGCCTTACGAAGCGGCGGCGACGCCCGCCGCGAGGTCGTCGAGGTCGGCCGTGCCGTCGGTCTCGGCCGAGAGCACGACCGTGGCGCCGTCGATGACCGCGACCCACGCTTCGCCGCTGTCGAGGTCGTAGGAGGCCCACTCGATCCCGGCGGCCTCAACGGGCGTCCCGGCGCCGGTGAGGCCCTCGTCGACCGCGGTCGCGTCGCCGGAGGTCTCGGCCATCTGGAGGCCGTTGCCCTCGGGCGAGTACCAGCCGGTGCGCAGGGTCGTGACGGTCCCGTCGGCGGCGAGGTGCGTGGAGATCGGCTTCCAGTCCTCGCTCAGCTCCGGTTCGATCGCGGGCAGGCCCAGGCTCGCGGCCGTCGCGTAGTTCTCGCCGGTGTCCACGACGCTGACCTGCCGGTCCTCGGCGATCCAGCCCCAGCCCCAGTAGATCAGGCCGAGCGGCACCAGCAGCACCGCCATCGACAGCGCCATGTCGCGCATGCGCCGCGGCCGCGGGCGCGAGGACTTCGCGGACTCGGCGTTCGCCTCCGCGGCCTCCCGGGCCTCGTCGATGTCGACCTCTGCGGCGGCGGCCTTGACCTCTTCGCTGGACATGCCCCCATCCTGGACGACCGCTGCGGCGCGTCCCGAGGCGCCCCGCCGCGGGGTGGCCCACGAGTCCTCCCACCGCCGGGCCGCGATGGGGCCGAACCGGGACGCACGCCGCCAACGAGGCGCGAATCCGACTTCCGGGCCCTCGGGGCACTGCAATAACCTTTCGGGCAGCGGCCATCCGCGCCCGACCGGAAGGAGCCCCCGTTGATCCTCGTGGCAGGCGAGAACGTCATCGACCTCGTGCCCGCACCCGGCGGCCAGCTCCGCCCCACCTGCGGCGGCGGCCCCGCGAACACCGCCGTGGCCCTCGCGAGGCGCGGCATCCCCACCGCGCTCGTCGGCTCCGTCGGCGGCGACCACTTCGGGCGCCGCGTGTGGCGCCGCCACATCTCCGCGGGGGTGCGCCGCGACTGGCTCCAGCGCACCGACCTGCCCTCGACGCTCGGCCTCGCCGTCGTCAACGGCGACGGCACCGCCCGCTACGACTACTGGACGACCGGCACCGCCGACTTCGCGTGGGAGGGCCGGGCCCTGCCCAAGCCCGATCCCGGCGCGGTGGACCTCGTCCACTTCGGGTCCCTCGCCGCGTACCTGGAGCCGTCGGCGCGCGCCATCGAGCACTGGGTCAACCGCGCCCGCGGCTCCGTGCCCGTCACGTTCGACCCGAACCTGCGCCTCGGCGTCATGGGCGAAGCCGCGAAGGTCCGCGAGCGCACCGAGCGGCTCGTGGGCCTGTCGACCCTCGTGCGCGTCTCCGAACGCGACCTCGCGCAGATCTACCCGGGCGCGCCCGTCGACCGGGTCGCCCGCGAGTGGCTCGACGCCGGGCCGGAGCTCGTCGTCGTCACCCTCGGCGACGCCGGGTCGGTCGCCTTCCACCGCAACCACACCACCGAGGCCACCGCCCCGCCCGTGGACCTCGTGGACGCGATCGGCGCGGGCGACGCCTACACCTCGGGCCTCCTCGGCTGGCTCACCTCCGCGGGCTGGATGCGCCTCGACCGCCTCGCGTCCTGGGGCAACTCCACGGTGATCGCCGCGGCGCTGCGGTACGCGAGCCAGATCGCCGCCCACGCGTGCACCATCCCCGGCGCGCCCTGACCCGCGCCGTTCACACACCCGCAATACGGACACGGGCGGCATAACATGGACTCGTGCCACACCAGGAACTCCGGATCTGCATCGCCGAGGACGACCTCGACGCCGCGCTGCGCCTCGACGTGCGCCGCGGCCTGACCTCGCGCCCCAAGCACCTCCCGATGCGCCTGCACTACGACGGGCGCGGCTCGGCCCTGTTCGGGGAGCTCACGCGCCAGCCGGAGTACTACCAGACCCGCAGCGAGCGCGCGGTCCTGCGCGACCGCGCGGCCGACATCGCCGCGTTCGGCACCGGCCCGGTCGCCGTGGTCGAACTCGGCGCGGGCCGCGCCGAGAAGATCCGCCCCGTCCTCGACGCGTTCGCCGCCGCCGGTCGCCTCGAAGCGTTCTGGCCCTTCGACGTCGCCGAAGGGGAGGTCCGGGACGTGCTCGCGGAGCTGGCCGCGGCCTACCCGGACGTGCGGCTCGGCGGGATCGTCGGCGACTTCACCCGCCACCTCTCCCAGCTGCCCGACAACGGCAGCGCGCGCCTCGTCGCGTTCCTCGGCGGGACCTTCGGGAACTTCACCGGCCCCGAGCGCGGCCGCTTCCTCCAGGACCTGCGCGAGGCCCTGCGCCCTGGCGACCGGTTCCTCGTCGGCGCCGACCTCGTCAAGGACCCGGAGGTGATCCTCGCGGCCTACAACGACGCCGCGGGCGTCACCGCCGAGTTCAACCGGAACGTGCTGCACGTCCTCAACCTGCGCCTCGGCGCCGACTTCGCGCCCGCGCACTTCGAGCACGTCGCCCTGTGGGACGGCGGGACCGACACGATCGACATGCGGCTGCGCGCCATGAAGCCGATGACCGTCCGGATCGCGGACCTGGACCTGGACGTGTCCTTCGCGGTCGGCGAGGAGATCCGCACCGGCATCTCCGTCAAGTTCCACCGCGGCGAGCTGGAGTCGCAGCTGCGCGCCGCCGGGTTCGCGCCCGCCGCGTGCTGGACCGACGCGCACGGGTACATGGGCGTGTTCCTCGCCGAGGCGGTCTGAACACGCGTGCCGACCGGGTCCGGCGGCTAGGGTGGCGGGCATGGGAGAGATCGTGCTCATCCGCCACGGCGAGACGACCTGGTCGGCCTCGGGCCAGCACACGTCCGTGACCGACCTCGACCTCACCGAGCACGGTGCGGCGCAGGCGAAGGCGCTCGCGCCGCTCCTCGCGGGCCGGCGGTTCGCCGCGGTCTGGTCGAGCCCGCGCAAGCGGGCCCTGGTCACCGCCGACCTCGCCGGGCTCGACGTCGACGCCGTCATCCCCGACCTCGCCGAATGGGCGTACGGCGACTACGAGGGCCGCACCAGCGACGAGATCGCCGCCGAGGACCCGCACTGGTCGCTGTGGACCGACGGCGGCAAGGGCCCCGAAGGGGAGACCCCCGCGCAGGTCGCCACCCGCCTCGACCGAGCCCTCGCCGAAGCGGAGCCGCTGCTCGTCCAAGGCGACGTCGCGTTCGTCGCGCACGGCCACAGCCTCCGCGTCGCCGCCGCCCGCTGGCTCGGCCGCCCGCCCCGCGACGGCCGCGACTTCACCATCGACACGGCCTCGGTCGGCGCGCTCGGCTACGAGCACGGCGGCCACGCCGTCACCCTCTGGAACCTGACCGCCGCCGCTGTGGCCGAACAGGAATAAGCTGGTCGGTGCACTCGACGAAGGAGCACCGACATGGACCCGATTCTGCTCTCGATCGCCACCGCCGCCGCCAGCACGGCCGGGGGCAAAGCCGTTGAAGGCGTCATCGCGGCCGGGCGGTACGTCAAGGAGCGGTTCGCGAAGGACCGCGACCGCAAGCTGACGCTCATGGAGGCCCGGGACGAGGAGATCCCGATGACCGACCTGGCGAAGGCCATCGAGGAGGAGTGCGCCGCGGACCCGGCGTTCCGCGGCGAGCTGGAGCGGCTGGCCGGGCGGTCCATCCAGGTGACGCAGGTGAACCAGGCCGGGCAGCAGGTCAAGTTCCAGAACAACTTCTACGGGCCGGGGCCGGAGAAGGTCGTGCAGGGCGAGACCATCAACATCCAGAACCTCAACTGACCGGCGCGGTGCGGTAGCGTCCCCGTTCATGAGCGATCCCCTCCCCTCCCCACGCGTGCCCGCACGGGCCTGGCTGTGGGTCTTCGGCGCGGCGCTGGCCGTGGAGCTGCTGGCCGTCGGTCTCGGATGGGACGGCGTCAGGTGGGTCAGCAAGGGCGCCTTGACGCTCCTGCTCCTCGGATACCTGATCACCGTGGCCGAGCCGGGCCAGGCGGCGGCGCGGCTGTTCGGGGCCGGGCTGGTGTTCGCGTGCGCCGCGGACCTCGCGCTGCTGGTCGACGGGACGCCCGCGTTCCTGACCGGGATGGGCCTGTTCGCGGTCATGCAGGTGCTGTACCTCGCCGCGTTCGTGAAACTCGGTGCGCTGCACGCCTTCGGAAGCCGCCGCCTGGTGTTCATCTGCTACTTCGCGTTCTGGGCCGGACTCATCACCGCACTGTGGACACAGCTCGGCCCCCTCGCGGCGCCGATCGCCGTCTACAGCCTCCTGCTCGTGGCGATGGCCGCGACCGCCGCCGGACTCGGGTTCGCCCGGGCCGCAGGGCATCTCGCCGGCTGGGGCGGCGCGCTGTTCGTGGTATCCGACCTGGTCCTGGGCCTCGGCGTCGCCGGGTACGACATCCCCGGCGCGGATCTGGCGGTCATGTCCACGTACGGGATCGCCCAGCTCCTGCTGACCGTGGGAGTCACCAGGCACCTGAAGCGCCGCCCGGCCCATTAGAGTCGTGCCATGAAACGCGTCCTGTGGGTCCTGGCGTTCGTCGTCGGCGGCTTCTTCATCGTGCGGGCCCTCATGGAGCCCTTCGTCATCGACTTCTCGGACCCGTCCTCGTACGCCGAGGACTGGGGCGGCCCCAGCCTCATCGGCGTCCTCCTCGTCCACATGGGACCGGGAGTCCTCGCCGCGGCCCTCCTCGTCTGGCTCGTCCGCAAGAACGACCGCCGCAAGAAGGCCGCCAAAGACGACGCCTGATCCCCCAGACCGCTCCCCCTCGAAGGCGCCCGATGAACATCCTCTACGACGTGGCCGCGATGCTCGTGCTCGCCGCGGGCCTCGTCCTGCTGGTCCTACTGGCGCTGCGGCTGACCGCGCCCGCTGCGGTGCATCGCGCCGAACCCGAACAGGCCCGCCGGCCGCGGCTCCAGGCCGCGGCGGGCGCCGCTGTGTTCCTGCTCGCCCTGTTCGGCGTCACCGCGGTGCAGACCGCGTTCGGCGCACCGGTCGGGGTGCGGCATGCGCCGCCGGCCGAGGTGGCCGATGCCGGGGAATGCGACCGGCCCGTGGCGGGCCTCGGAATCGTCGTCCGCTGCGCGCCCGAGGTCTGGGACCCGACGGTTCCGTTCGAGTACGACTTGGACGACCGAGGCGTGGTCGGCGGCGCAGCCGTCGAGCCCGGTGCCGAGGTCGCCGAGTACCGGCTCACCGGACGCCTGTCGCCGCTCATGCTGATGCGCCCCGAGTCGCAGTGGCGCGACACCGCCGACGAGTCGAAGCCGGACCTATTGTGGCTTTCGGTGCTGCCGTTCGCGGGCCTGCTCGCCTACACGGTCCTCAGGCGAGGTCGATCCGCTTGAGGCGCTGGGTGGCTCGGGTGAGGACCACGTAGGCGACTCCGGGGCCGTGGGCGGCGGCGACGGCGTCGAGGTCGACGGCGATCACCGCGTCCCATTCGAGGCCCTTGGACTCCAAGGGGCCCACCAGGGTCACGCGGTCGTCAGTGACGACGGCGGCGAGTTCCGCGTGGCGGCCGTAGGGCGCGATGACGCCCACGGTGCCCTCGACGGCGCCGAGGGCCTCGGCGACGGCGCTGGCGAGCTCCGGGAGGAGCGCGTCGGCGTCGACGGTGCGGGTCTCGACGGGGATGCCGGTCTCGCGCACGGCCTCGGGGAGGTCGATGTTGCGCAGGCGCGGCTTGGCCCACTCGGCGGCGTAATCGAAGACCTCCATGGAGTTCCGGTAGTTCTTCGTCAGGTGGAACTCGTGGATCTTCCCGCGCGGGACGGCGCGGCGGCGGGCGTCGGCCGACTCCTTCGGGCGCGGCCAGCTGGACTGGGCCTCGTCGCCGACGATGGTCCACCCGGCGGCGCGGCCGCGGCGCGAGAGCATCCGCCACTGCATCGGCGAGAGGTCCTGGGCCTCGTCGACGATGACGTGCGCGTAGTCCTCGTAGAACGCATCGCGGGCCTGGCGCTCGGGCCGGTCGTAGAAGCGGTCCTGGGCGGTCGAGACCTCCTGGATGCCGTCCCACGAGCGGATGCGGTCCCGCCCGCGCGGCTGGGCCCTGACGCCGAGGAGGATGCGCAGCTCGTCGAGGAGCGCCACGTCCGGGATGGAGAAGTCGGCCTCGCGCAGCGAAGCGGCGACCAGGTCCACGGTCTCGCGCTTGAGGTGGCCTTCGGAGGCGGACGCGAGGCGGCGCGCGTCCCCGCCCCAGCCGAGCACCTCGGCGGGGTCGAGGTCGGGCCACCAGTGGTCGAGGAAGGTGAGGAACTCGCCGCGCGAGCCGACGTCGCGCGAGAACTTCGCGGGCTCGGCGTCGGGGATCACGGGCTTGATCTTGCGCCACAGGGCGATGAGGAGGGCGCGGCCGGCCTCGGTCTTGGCGAGGTTGGGGCGCGGCTCCTTCTCGAAGACGCGGGCGCGCGCGGCGGCGAGCTCGGCGGCGTCGAGGCGGAACACGTCGCCGCGGTAGACCATGCGCAGCTCGTCGGGCGCGTCGGGCGGGGTCTGGCGGACCAGGCGCCGCAGGATCGGGAGCATGATCGTGCCGCCCTTGACGGCCGCGACCTGCGGCAGGTCCTGGCGGACCGCCTCGACCCCGGCGTACAGCTCGCCGAGGGAGTACAGCGCGGCGGTCTCCTCGCCGAGGCTGGGGAGGACGCGGCCGATGTACTTCATGAACACCGCGGAGGGCCCGACGACGAGGATGCCCGCGGCCTCGTACCGGCTGCGGTCCTGGTAGAGCAGGAACGCGGCGCGGTGCAGGGCCACGACGGTCTTGCCGGTGCCGGGCCCACCGGTGATGATGGTGGCGCCGCGCCCGGGCGCGCGGATCGCGGCGTCCTGCTCGGCCTGGATGGTCGCGACGATGTCGCGCATGCGCCCGGTCCGCTTGCGGCCCAGGGCGGCCATGAGCGCGCCGTCGCCGATCACGGGGAGGCGCTCGGCGGCGTCCTCGTTGAGCAGGTCGTCGCTGATCTCCTCGACCGAGCGGCCGAACGAGCGGATGACGCGCCGCCGGGCCACCTCCTGGCGGTCGACGGCGGTCGCGCGGTAGAACGGGGCGGCGGCGGGGGCGCGCCAGTCGACCAGGAGCGTGCGGTACTCCTCGTCGCGCACGCCGAGGCGTCCGATGTGGCGGACCTTCCCGTCGTCGAAGTCGAGCCGCCCGAAGACGAGCCCCTCGTGCTGGGAGTCGAGGTCGGCGATGCGGCGGGCGGCCTGGTACACGAACACGTCGCGCTCGTACCGGGCGCCGGGCACGGTGGCCGCGAGGTGGGCGTAACCGGAGTCGCGGTTGCCCTCGGCCTCGCCGCGGAGCACGTCGACGCGCGCGTACACGCGGTCGACGAACGCCTGCTCGATCGCGATCTCCTGCTCAGGGGTGTTGGCGGGATCGGGATCGGGCACGGCGTGGGAGGTGTCGACGTCCTCCGGGCGGCGGTCGTCGGCGGGACCTGGTTCCTGGGACACAGCGCTCCTCGCTCGAATTCGGGACGCACCAGCCTAGCGCGCCCGCGCGACCACCGTCCGCCGATCATGGACCGGCGAGTGCTCGGCCACCTACGGGGCGCTCGCTACGGCCGGGCGTCCCACACCCGGTACATCCACGAGTAGTCGTCGCCGATGTCGTCGAACCCGAACTGCCGGTAGAGCCCTTGGGCGTCGCCGGTGGCGAGGAGGACGCGGCGCAGGCCCATCTCCTCGGCGTCCGCGACGATCCGGTTCATGAGCAGCTTGCTGATCCCCTGCCCGCGCACGGACCGGTCGACGAAGACGTCGCTGAGCCATGCGAAGTAGGTCCGGTCGGTCACGAGCCGCCCGAACGCGACCTGTCCCTCCGGCCCGTAGACGCCGTACGCGAGGGAGTGGGCGATCGCGTGGTCCATGTCCTCGCGGGTGCGGCCCTCGGCCCAGTACGTGTCCGTGGAGATGACCCGGTGGACCCAGTCGCGGTCGAGCCGGTCGGGGTCGGTGGAGATCTCGTACGCTTCGCTGCCCATGTGTTGCTCCTTCGCGTTCAGACCTCGGCTGCGCTCTGAACGACGGTGCCCCGCTTCCGCTTGCGCCGCAAGTAGATTTCCATGAAGAGCACGTTCAGCACGATCGAGGAGACGACCGCCGAAGTGTAGGCGGTGTCGAACAAGGGCTCGAAGTCCCCGCCGTAGTACCCGTCGAGCAGCGGCAGTTGCAGGGCGATGAACAGGCCGAGGTAGACGCGCAGGTTGACGGCCGCGAAGGTCCCCGCGAAGTTCCGCAGCATCCACTCCCGGTGCGAGGCGAAGTCGCGGGCGCGCACGGCCCGGTAGGCGCGCAGCGCCGAGTAGAACCACCACACGTCGAGCAGCACGAACGTGGTCATCGCGATCGGTCCGGCGGTCGTCAGGAACGCGACGACGATGCCGCTCAGGCTCCCGGGCAGGACCCCGGCGAGGAGGTAGGTGCGGCCGAGGACCCGGTGGACCTTCGGGTGGTTGTTCCTGATGGAGGCGAAGAACTGGAACGGGCCGACGAGCAGCGCGATCCCGGCGGTGGCGGCGTGGACGACGAGGAACGGCAGGTGGAACGGCACGTCCTCGCGGATGCCGACGCGGGAGTCGACGTCGGGAACGAGGTAGGCGGGCACGGCGTACAGGACGATCGCGACGCTGAGGATCGCGACGGTGAGGACGGCGGCCCGGCCCTTGCGGGTCGCGGGCGGGCGCCCGAGGGTGGCGGTCATGGGGTGCTCCTGGTGTGAGTTTCACTATCGATAGTGAAACTATCACCTGAGATCGGCCATCGTCAACGCCGCTTCGGGTAAGAAAGACCCATGCGAATCGGCGAGCTCAGCGCGAGGACCGGGGTCCCCGCGGCGACCATCAAGTACTACGTGCGCGAGGGCCTGCTCTCCGGCGGCGAGCGCCGCGGCCACAACCAGGTCGAGTACGGCGAGGAGCACGTGCGGCGGCTGCGGCTGGTGCGGGCGATGGTCGAGGTCGGGTCGGTGCCGATCGCGAAGGTCCGCGAAGTGCTCGCCGAGATCGAGGACCCCCGCCGCGACCTGGACTCGACGCTCGGCGTCGCGAGCCGGGCCCTGTCGCAGCACCGCGTCCCGGCCGAGGCGCCCGCGGAGGCGGACGTGGAGACCGCGAAGGCGATCGTGCGCGGCCGCGGCTGGAACGCGGTCCCGTTGGAGCACGGGTACGTCTGGACGCTCGCGGACGCGATCGGGCGGCTGCGGGAGCTCGGGCTCTCGGACATGGTCGACATGACCGGCGAGTACGCGCGCGCGGCGGAGATCGTGGCCGAGTTCGACCTCAAGCTGCTCCAGATGCGCAGCGACCGCGACGAGATTCTTGAGGCGATGGTCGTCGGGACCGTTCTGGGGGACGCGATCTTCGAGGCGCTCCGGCGGATCGCGCAAGTCGAAGTGTCCGCGAGGGTATACCCACCGGGGCAACGGGAACCAATACAAGACGAGGAAGATTCGTCCACTGGGGAGTAATACGGAAACCCCTATCCCCTCTCCCCCACCCTGTTTCATGCACTAATGACAATGTCTGCACTTGTCGGGTTTTTGACTTCGCAAGTCGATTGGGTGGTTCTAGGCTTATTCCACGCCCGGAAATGGCGTGGCGGCGGGTTTCCAAGCCTGCTCGACAAGCGACTTCGCCGCCATCACCAGGAGGCCGTCCGCCGAAGTGGGGTAGACGGACGGCCCGCGGCGGGGCTCCGATCACCTGGCCCGGAGCCCCGCCGCCTTTGCGTTTCGGTGGTTGAGCGAGGGCACCCCGGTCTCTAACATGGAACCCACCGTCTACCTCTGGAGTGCGATTCCCGTGGCCCTCAACTCGTCCATGGTCCCGCTCGGTACGGCCGCGCCGGACTTCTCCCTCCCGGACCTCGACGGCGAGGTGCGGTCCCTTGAGAGCTTCGAGGCGCCCGCTCTCCTGGTCGTCTTCGCCTGCAACCACTGCCCGTACGTGCGCCACATCGAGCAGACCTTCGGCGCGTTCACCGCGGGCCAGGCCGACCTGGACACGGTCGCCATCTGCGCCAACGACACCGCCTCCCACCCCGAGGACGGCCCGGCCGGGCTCGCCGAGCAGGTCACGCGCGCCCAGTGGACGTTCCCGTACCTGGTGGACGAGTCGCAGGAGGTCGCCCGCGCCTACCGCGCGGTCTGCACGCCTGACTTCTTCCTCTACGGCCCCGACCGCAAACTCGCCTACCGCGGCGCGTTCGACGGCTCGACCCCCGGCAACGGCGTGCCCGTCACCGGGGAGTACCTGGCGTCCGCGATCGAGCTGGTCCGCAAGGGCGAACCGGTGCACGAGCCGCACTACCCGTCGATGGGCTGCGGCATCAAGTGGCGCTAGACGAGCGCGCCGCCGCGCGCCACGACCCGGCCGTTCTTGACGACGAGCGTGCGCGCGCGGTGCTCCAGGACCGCCTCTGACGGGGTGCGCCCGGGCACGGCGACGAGGTCGGCGGTGTCGCCGACGGCGAGGCCGTATCCGTCGACCTTGAGCAGGCGCGCGCCGCCGAACGTGGCGGCTTCGAGGGCCAGCTCGATGTCGGCGTCGCGGCTGAACCCGGCGTTGCGCGCGAACCACTGGGTGCGCTGGAGCATGTCGCCGGTGCCGTAGGGGCTCCACAGGTCGCGCACGCCGTCGTTGCCGATGCCCATCGTGACGCCCGCGGCGTCGAGCTCGCGCAGCGGCAGGATCTGCCTGGGCGCCACGGAGGTCAGCCCGATCTTGAGCTCGGCGAGGTCGGCGATGAGCCGCGCGCGGGTGGCGTCGTCGGCGTCGCAGAGCGCGAACGCGTGGCTGATGACCACCTTGCCGGTGTAGCCGAGGGCGCGGGTGCGCTCGATGATCAGGTCGAACTCGCGGATGCCGAGGTCGCCGCCGTCGTGGAGGTGGATGTCGATCTCGGCGCCGTACTGCGCGGCCAGCGCGAAGACGAGGTCGAGGTGGGTCTCGGCGTCGAGGTCGAACCCGGCGGGGTCGATGCCGCCGATGGTCTTGACGCCCGCTTTGAGGGCCTCTTCGAGGAGTTCGGCGGTGCCGGGGCTGACGAGGATGCCGGTCTGGGGAAAGGCCACCAGTTCGACGTCGATGCGCCCGTCGAGGCGCTGCACGCCTTCGAGGACGGCCTCCACGGCGCCGATGCCGATACCGGGGTCGACGTCGACGTGGGAGCGGGCGTGGGTGGTCCCGGAGACGACCATGTTGGTGAGGAGCGCGGTGATGAAGTCGGGGTTGGGGACGCCGAACTCGGCGCGGCGGTCGCGGCCGTACGCGATGGCGGCGGCGAGGCCGGGGCCGGCGGTGCGGGGGACCCAGGGGCCGCCCCAGAGGGTCTTGTCGACGTGGGCGTGGGAGTCCACGAGGCCGGGGACGACGACGGCGCCGGCGAGGTCTTCGACCTGTGCGCCTTCGTCTTTCAGGGCGTCCCCGATCGCGGAGATGCGGCCGTCCTGGACGAGCACGTCGGTGCGCCCCTCGCGGCCCCAGAGGCGGGCGTCGCGCAGCAGCAGGTCGGTCATGGTGTCGGTCCTTCCCTCAACGGTTCCCGCGGTTAACGGTATACCACTAACATGGACCGTATACCGTTGACGGGCCTCCGTCCACCTCCGAGGAGCACCATGAGCCGAGCCGACCAGGTCTACCGGGCGCTGCGCGAGCGCATCGTCACCGTCGGGCTGCGCCCGGGGGCGCGCCTCATCGAGCGCGACCTCGCCGCCGAGTTCGAGGTCTCGCGCATCCCCCTGCGCGAGGCGCTCCAGCGGCTCGCCGCCGACGGCCTGGTCACCGCCGTCCCGGGCCAGGGCAGCATCGTCACCGTTCCCACCCCGAAGGACATCGCGGACCTGTTCGACGTGCGCGCCGGTCTCGAACCGGTCGCCGCGCGCCTCGCCGCGGCCAACGCCGCACCCGAGGACCTCCTGAAACTGCAAGCCTGCGTCCTCCCCCGCGAGGCCGCCGCCTCCCGCACCGAGGCGAACGCCGCGTTCCACCGCGAGCTCGTCGCCGCCGCGCGCAACCCCCTGCTCGCGCAGATCATGGAGCCCCTGGAGGCGCGGATGCGCTGGGTCTTCCACCTCACCGTCGAACGCGACCCCGAGCGCCAGCGCCAGGAGCACGCCGAGCTGCTGGAGGCCCTGGTGGCGCCGGACCCGGACCGGGCCGCGGAGGTGGCGTTCGCGCACGTGGAGGACGGCCGGTCGTTCACGCTGGAGGCGGCCCGCAGATGGCAGCTGGAGGCCGTGGACGCGTACGAGGCGACCCGCACGCGGCGCCGCCGGGTGGACGCGGAATTAGCGCCAGAGCTGGTGGAGCGTCAGCTCCAGTTCGCCGAGCATGTTGCGCAGCAAGGGCATCGACAGGCCGATCACGGTGCCGGGGTCGCCGTCGATGCGGTCGATGAACGCGGAGCCGTAGCCGTCGAGGGTGAAGGACCCGGCGACGTGGAGCGGCTCGCCGGTGGCGACGTACGCGGCGATCTCCTCGTCGGAGACCTCCGCGAAGTGGACGGCGGTGCCGGAGGCGCGCACGATCTGGCGGTCGGCGGCGGTGTCGATGAGGCAGTGGCCGGTGTAGAGCGTCCCGGAGTTCCCGCGCATCCGCTTCCAGCGGGACGTGGCCTCTTCGGGGCCTTCGGGCTTGCCGAGGATCTCGTGGCCGAAGTGCAGCACGGAGTCGCAGCCGAGGACGAGCGAGCCGGGGCTGACCTGGTCGAGGACGGCCTGGGCCTTGAGTTCGGCGAGCGCGCTGGCGAGTTCGGCGGGGTCGTGGCCCATGACGCGGGACTCGTCGACGCCGGAGACGATGACGATCGGGTCGATCCCGGCGGCTTCGAGGAGCGCGCGGCGGGCGGGCGACTGGGACGCGAGGACGAAGGGCCTGGTCAACGCTCGGTCCCCCGGCGGGCGGGGACGGCGGTGTCGCGCCAGGAGCGGCGCACGCGCAGCTTCAGGCCGGGGTTGGACCAGGCGGCGCGGCGCGCGGGAGCCTCGTCCTCCTCGGCGGGGCGCGGGAGCGCGGTGATGAGGCCGACCAGCGCGGCCAGCTCCTCGTCCGTCGGGTTGCCTCGGAGGACCTTGAGCTCCAGACCCATCGTGCTACTCCTCGTCGAAATCGAACTCGCGGTGCACCCGCTCCCAGAACCCGTCGCGGACCCAGATCCGCGCTTCGGGGTGGTCGCGTAGAGAGTAGCCGAGTTCCTTCTCGGCTTCCACTAGCAGCTCCTTGTCGATGACGGTGGGGAGCTGGGGCCCGGGCAGGAGGTCCGCTATGTTGTCGGCGCCCCTGGTCAGGAGCCATTTGTGGCCGACGTACTCGCCGATGGAGCGGACGGTCTCGGGGTCCAGCTTCTCGCCGGTCTGCGTGGTGCGCACGAATTTAGGCCGTGCCGACTCCGCTTGCGCGAGCGCGTCGGCGGCCGTCATGGTGACGGCCACGGATTGGCGGGTGCCGAAGACCATCGCCGGGTTGGGGACGACGGGCGCGGGCTCGGCCATGGGGGCGCCGACCATGCCGTGGGTGGCCGCGGCGGCGGTGCCGCTCTTGGTGAAGTACGCCTTGAGTTCCTCGGACTCGATGGTCTCGACGGTGTCGGACTCCCAGACGAGGCGTTCGGCCTGGTTGGTGCCGTAGGGGGGTTCGACGCCCCAGAGGTGGACGCGGACGCCGTACGCCTGGGCGACCTCGACGGCGGGGACCATGTCCTCGTCGCCGGCGAGGAGGATCGCCTCGTGGATGGCGCGGTGGCGGGCGAGCAGTTCCAGGTCGGAGCGGATCTGGGCGTCGACGCCCTTCTGCTGTCCGCGGGAGTTGAGGTTGCCGAGGCGGACCTTGACGTAGTCCATGTTGGCGATGACGCGCTGGTCGACGGTGGGGACCCGGTCGCGGGCGGCGTCGAACCAGTAGAGGCGGAGCAGCTCGCCGTCGGAGAGGCGGATGGCGGCGCGTTCGATGAGGGACTTGATGAGCTTCTCGGCGTCGACCCGGTAGTCGCGCCTGGAGGTGGCGTCGAGCAGGAGTTCCGCCGCCGCCGCGTAGAGGTAGCCGACGTCGATGAGGATCGCGTACCGCCGGGACGGCAGTCCGGGAAGCATTCCTCCGATTGGTGTCATCGCCCACACTCCCAATATCCGGCGGGACGATTCGTCCCGCTTTCCCAGCTGTATAGACGGTACCCGGATCGGACTCTTGGGGTGGGAGTGGTGCACGCCGCTCCGGGGGGAAATGCGGTTTCCGCCGGTAGCCGGGGTGTGCATGCGACGGGACGCGCGGACCCCTCACCAGTTTGGGTGACCCAGTGGGTGAGAGGGCCGCGCGTCCCGGACGTGCTCTAGAGCGGGATGTTCCCGTGCTTCTTCGCGGGCAGCTCGTCGCGCTTGGAGGCGTTCATGCGCAGGCCGCGCACGAGCATGGCGCGGGTCTCGCGCGGCTGGATGACCGCGTCGATGAGGCCCAGTTCGGCGGCGACGTACGGGTTGTTCAGCTTCTCCTCGTACTCGGACATGAGCTCGGCGCGCTTGGCCTGCTCGTCGTCGGCCTTGGCGAGGTCGCGGCGGTACAGGATGTTGACGGCGCCCTGCGAGCCCATGACGGCGATCTCGGCGGTCGGCCAGGCGAGGCACAGGTCGGCGCCGACGCCCTTGGAGCCCATGACGCAGTACGCGCCGCCGTAGTCCTTGCGGCAGACGACGGTGAGCTTGGGGACGGTGGCCTCGGCGTACGCGTAGATGAGCTTGGCGCCGCGGCGGATGATCCCGTCGTGCTCTTGCGAGGTGCCCGGGAGGAACCCGGGGACGTCGACGAAGGAGATGATCGGGATGTTGAAGGCGTCGCAGAACCGGATGAACCGGGCGGCCTTCTCGGAGGCGTCGATGTCGAGGCAGCCCGCGAAGTGCATGGGCTGGTTCGCGACGACGCCGACGGGCTTGCCGTCGAGGCGCCCGAAGCCGGTGAGGATGTTCTTCGCGAACAGCGCCTGGGTCTCCAGGAACTCGCCGTCGTCGAGGACGGACTCCACGACCTTGTGCATGTCGTACGGCTGGTTCGCGGAGTTCGGGATGACGGTGTCGAGCGCCAGGTCGTCGGCGGTGATGTCGAGTTCGAAGTCCTTCGACTCGTACGCCGGGGGCTCGTCGAGGTTGTTCGACGGCAGGTACGACAGGAGGTGCTTGACGTAGTCGAGCGCGTCGGTCTCGTCGGAGGCGAGGTAGTGGGCGTTGCCGGCGACCGCGTTGTGGGTGCGAGCCCCGCCGAGCTCCTCCATGCCGACGTCCTCGCCGGTCACCGCGCGGACCACGTCGGGCCCGGTGATGAACATGTGGCTGGTCTGGTCGACCATGACGGTGAAGTCGGTGATCGCGGGCGAGTAGACCGCGCCGCCCGCGCACGGGCCCATGATGAGCGAGATCTGCGGGATGACGCCGGAGGCGCGCACGTTGCGGAAGAAGATCTCCGCGTACCCGCCGAGCGAGGCGACGCCCTCCTGGATGCGGGCCCCGCCGGAGTCGGAGATGCCGATGATCGGGCGGCCGGTGCGCAGCGCCAGCTCCTGGATCTTCGTGATCTTCTCGCCGGAGACCTGCCCGAGCGAGCCGCCGAGGACGGTGAAGTCCTGCGCGAACACGCACACCTCGCGGCCCTCGATGGTGCCGTAGCCGGTGACGACGCCGTCGCCGTAGGGCCGGTTGGCCTCCATGCCGAAGCTGGTGGAGTGGTGGCGCCGCAGGCTGTCGAGCTCGACGAACGACCCCTCGTCGAGCAGTTGCTCCAACCGCTCGCGCGCGGTGCGCTTGCCCTTCTCGTGCTGCTTCTCGATCGCCCGGGGGTTCCCGGTGGCCGATTCGGAGAGGCGCTCGGCCAGGTCGGCGAGCCGCCCGGCGGTCGTGTGGAAGTCGATGTCGGTCACGCTTCGGATCGTATCGACTTCCCGAGTGGCTACGCTATGCGCGTGGACACACCGACGAGAAAGCCACTGGACCGCGACGCCCTGTGGTCGCTGTTGTCGGAGAAGTCCGACTTCTGGACCCGCCTTGACGTGGTGGCCGTCACTGGATCGACGAACGCGGACCTCGCGGCGGCCGCGAAGCTCGGGGCCGGCGAGGGGCGCGTGCTCATCGCCGAGGAGCAGTCGAGCGGGCGCGGGCGCCTGGACCGGCGCTGGGAGAGCCCGGCGCGGGCCGGTCTCGCCATGTCGTTCCTCCTGCGGCCCGAGGCGCCCCGCGAGCAGTGGGGGACGCTCGGGATCGCCACCGCAGTGGCGCTCGAAGAGACATTGAGGGCCGTGTGCGGGGTGCAGGCGAAGCTGAAGTGGCCCAACGACGTCCTCATCGGCGGCCGGAAGGTGTGCGGCATCCTCGCGCAGGCCGAGGGCGACGCCGTGGTCGTGGGGGCCGGGCTGAACGTGTCGCTCACCGAGGCGGAGCTGCCGGTCCCGCAGGCCACGTCGCTGCTCGTCGCGGGGGCCGAGAGCCTCGACCGGGAGCTCATCGCCGCGACGTTCCTCGCGCACGTCGCGGCCGTGTACCGCACGTGGAGCGCACAGGGCCCCGGGCCGGTGGTGAAGCGCTGGGAGGAAAACTCCGACACGCTGGGCCGGGAAGTCGCGGTATCGTTCCCGAACGGCCGCAACCTGACCGGCCGCGCCGTCGCCATCGACGCCGACGGCCGACTCCAGGTCGACCCGGGCGACGGGCCGGTGGAGACGGTGGCCGCGGGCGACGTCGTCCACCTGCGGCCGCGGGCGTGAACCCGAGGGAGTGGCGCATTGACCGACCCCGAGCATTCGGGCACCCGGCCGGCCCGGCAGCCGCCGGGCGCGACCGGGCTCGACCCTGAATCAGAGGCCCTCTACCGGCTCCTGCTGACCAGGTCCGAGGCCACCGTTGCCCAGCTGGCCGCCGACGCGTCGCACTCGGTCGACCGCGTCCGGACCGTCCTCGCGCACCTCGTGGACGAGGGCTTCGCGACGATGGTCGCCGACTCGCGCTTCCGCGCCGTCGGCCCCGACGCCGTCCTCGGCGGGCGCATCGCCTCCCAGCTCGGCGAGGTCCTCGGCGAGTACGAGGCCCTGCGCGAGCTGCTCAACCTCCACCGCGCCGGGCCCGCCGACGCGGGCGGCGGCCAGTGGGAGGTCGTCACCGGCGCAACCGCGATCCGCTCCCGCATCCGCCAGCTCAAGGCCGCCGCGGAGCGGAGCCTGTGCACGTTCGTGCGCCCGCCGATGGTCCTGCCCGTCCCCGAGGACGAGCTGCACCAGGACCTCCAGGCCCGCGGCGTGGTCCACCGCATCCTCTTCGACCGGGCCGTGCTCGACATCGACCCGTACGCCGACTACGTGCGCCACGCCCTCGAATCCGGCGACGAGGTCCGCTTCGCGAAGCGCCTGCCGCTCAAGGTCCTCATCGTCGACGACCGCACCATCGTCATGGAGGAGCCCGGCGGCGACCGGCCCCGCGCGATCGTCACCGGCAACCGCTCGGTCGCCGGTCTCGCGGCGACCCTGTTCGAGCAGCTGTGGACCGCGGGCATCCCCGCGACCACCGCCTCCGAAGGGGGCGTTCGCATCGACGAGGACGACGCGGTCCTGCTCGGCCTGCTCATTGCGGGCCTGACGGACCAGTCCATCGCGTCCAAACTGGGCATCGGCCTGCGCACCGTGCAGCGGCGGGTCCGCGAGCTCATGGACCTGGCCGATGTGGACACCCGCATCCAGCTCGGGTGGCACGCCGCGAAGAACGGCTGGGTCCCCTAGCGCGCAGGCGAACGGGTGCGCGCAATCGTGGTCACGGAGCCGGTGACGAAGTGTTGTACTGTGCTTTTGAACATTCGTACCGCCCCCGGCCCGCAATTCTCACTCCTGGAGGTCCGCAGTGGGATATCCCGACGACCAGCTCGCCCGTGACGAGGTTGTCAAGCTCCACACCCACCCGCACTGGAAGGAAGGCGTCGGCCCGGTCCTCTGGTTCGTGGTCTTCCTGGCCATCGGCGCCATCGCCGTCACCTACACGACCAAGCTCGACTGGGACGGGAAGATCTGGCTGATCCTGGCCGAGGTCGTCATCACCCTGGTCCTGCTCATCTGGCTGTCGGTGATCCCGTGGATCCGCTGGCGCTCCACCCACTACGTCATCACCGACCAGCGCGTCATGTGGCGCGAGGGCCTCGTGACCCGCGAGAGCCGCCACATCCCGCTCGCCCGCGTCAACACCGTGTCCTACACCCAGAACGTCTGGGAGCGGATCTTCGGCTTCGGCGACATGAACATCGACTCGGCCTCCGACGAGGGCGAGATCAACCTGATCGACGTCCCCTCGGTCGACAAGACCAAGGCGCTGCTCTACCAGCTCGCCGAGGACGACCGCACGCGCCGCGCGAACCAGGGCGACGGCTCCTAAAGCCCGTAGAAGACGCAGGGCCCGCACTGGCAGGTGCGGGCCTTTTGCTTGCCTCTTAGGCGGTCTCGGTCGCCTCCTGGAGCTGCGGCGCGAGCCGGAACACCCAGGTGCGGTACGCGAAGAACCGGAAGATCGAGGCGAGTCCGACGCCGAAGAGCAGACCGGCGACGTTGACCGCGATCTTCGTGTCGAAGATGTGCGGCCAGACCTCGGCCAGGCGGCTGTTGATCCACAGGCAGCCCATGCTGATGAGCAGGCCGACGGCGTTGAAGAAGAAGTAGAGCGTGTACTGGCGGTGGGCGGCGGCCGAGCCGCGGCGCTCGCGCCAGGTCCAGTGCCGGTTCCCGAAGAACGCGAAGGTCATCGCGATGACCGCGGAGAGGATCTTCGCGTACCAGTACGACCAGTCGTAGCCGATGTACAGCAGGTTGAACAGGCCCGCATCGACGATGAAGGCGACGCCGCCGATGCTGAGGAACCCGCTCAGTTCGCGGGAGTGTCGCTTGAGCAGCGCCCGGACTCGTCCGAAGAGGCCCGCGGGTGCAGGGGTGCCGGTAGTGGTCATCAAGCGCCAGGATACCCGCCGCGGGCCCGGTCCGGGAGGGCCGAACGGCTCACTCGTGCGGCTGGGCGACGGCCACGACGCCGACGATGAACGGGTCGTCGCCGCGCTCGAAGCGGATCACCCCGGCCTCGCCGGTGTGCGCGGAGTAGACCTGCACGTCCACGCCGAACGCGTACCAGTTCGGGTTGTTCACGGCGCCGTTCGCCTTGCAGGAGGCGGCCTGGCCGAGGTGCTGGTCACCGGCGGAGACGCTGTCGCCGCGGCGGTTCGCGGAGCCGCCCCACAGGGTCGCGGCGATGTCGACCTCGCCGCCGTCCTCGATCTCGATCTCCGTGTCGGAGGCGGCCGCGCCGTCGTAGACCGCGACCTCCTTCGCGTCGGCGCCGGGCTCGGCGTAGACCACGGTCAGGGACCAGCCCGCCCAGTGCTGCTCGGCGATGCAGTGCGCGTCGAGGCTGATCGGCCAGGTGCTGCACTCGGAGGTCGGCAGCTGGTGGTTGTCGGTGGAGACCCAGTACTCGCCGCCGCCGTTCACCAGGCCCGTGACGTCGGCGAACGCCTGCACGCCCGGGGTGGTGTCGGTGACGGAGTCGGCCGAGAGGGAGGTCCAGGACCCGCCGGGGCCGTGGAGGGACACGTCGGTCGGCAGGTCCTCGTGGGCGCCCGCCCAGTACAGGCCCGCCCACTTGACGGTGGCGCCGCCGGGGACGTCGAGGACCGCGCCGGAAGCGGCCTCGCCTTCGCGCCCGGCGGGCGCGTCCTGCGGCTTGTACGCCTTCATCGGCCAGCGGTCGCCCGCGCCGAGCAGCGACGCCTCCTTGCACCCGGGGACCGAGCAGGTCATCCACGTGTTGCCGGAGGCGGTGACGCCGGTGGCGTCGAGGCTCGCGTACCCGACGGTGCTCCCGGCGGGCGCGATGGGCACCTGGAGGCGGGTGGTCCCGGAGATCCCCGGGCCGTCCACGGTCACCTCGAAGGTCTGGTAGCCGGAGACGTCCTCCGCGATGAGGACCCGCAGGTTCGCCTCGGCCGGGGACGGCATCTGCGGGACCGTGCAGTGCACGGTGGCCCCCTCGACGCAGGTCCAGCCGGGGTCGGCGGTCTCGGAGGCGAGCGTGATGCCCGCGGGGAAGACGATGTCGAGCGTGACGCGGTCGGTCCCGGCGGCCTGGCCGTGGCCGACCGACTCAGTGGTCCGACCCGACTCCAGGACGCGCTCGGTCCGGGGCGCGTAGGCGCCACCGGTGCTCTCGGGCGCTTCGAGGCGGATCGGGAGGATCGCCTCACCGCCCGCGACGAGGCCGCTCGTGCCGAGGCCGTGCGCGATGCCGTACGCGGCCGGGTCCTCCTCGTCGGGCGCGGGCTCCTCCGCGGGGTCCTCGGGGTCCGGTTCGGGCTCCGGGTCGTCCGGGTCCTCCGGCGCGGGGTCGTCGGGGTCGGGGACCGGGTCCTCCTCGGTCGAGGGGCCGGGCTCGACCGGTTCGGTGACGGCGGGCTCGTCGGGCGCGGCCTGCGGCTCCTCTTCCTCCTCGCCGGAGGTGAGCGCGAAGACCGCGACGGCCGCGACCACCGCGACCGCGGTGCCGGTGGCGAGCGAGCCCTTCGTGCCGAGCTGCTGCACGATCCGGCGGATCCAGTTGAACGCCTTGATGAACGGGGCCGCGAGGAACGCGAACACCCCGCCGACGGCGAGCCCGGCGGCCGAGACGGCGCCCGCCGCGAGGTACGGGCTGGCGGCCTGGCCGAGGAACACCCAGGCGATGACGCCGCGCAGGCCCGAGTTCAGCTCGGTCAGCTCCGCGAACAGGAGGTTGCAGGTGACGCACGAGTCGAGGTGGTCGTCCACCTTCTGCACGTCGCGCTCGCCGAGCTTCCCGCGCACGCGCGCGCCGAGGCGGTCGACGGTCCACCGGCACTCCTCGCGCGGCGAGTCGGCGGCGTGCTCGGTCAGGTAGTTCTGGCGGAGCTTCTCGCGGGCCCGGTACGCGAGCGCGGAGACCCCGTTGGGGGTCATGCCGAGCATCGTGGCGATCTTGGCCGGGGAGTCCTCCTCGACCTCGGTGTGCCACAGGACCATCCGCCAGCGCTCGGGGAGCTTCCCGAAGGCGAGGGCGGCGTAGCGGCGCTCCTGGCCCTCGACGGCGGGGTCGACGTAGATCTCGCCGGAGTCGTGGGCGGTGAGGTCGTCGGTGAACTCGACCTTCTTGTCGCGGCGCACGCGGTCGTAGAAGGTGTTGCGGAGGGTCTGGAGCATGTAGGGCCGGAAGGCGAGGTCGGGGCCGCCGCCTTCGCGGAAGGTGTGGAGGAGCTTGGCGAAGGTCTCGGAGACGAGGTCGTCGGCGCCCGCGGGGTCGCGGCTGAGGATGCGCGAGAGGCGGCGGGCGGCGTGGACGTGGCGCTCGTAGAGGACCGCGTAGGCGGTGGTGTCGCCGCGGCGGGTGGCGGCGATGAGCTCAGGGTCGGAGAGCGCGGCGGGGACGTCGCCGGGGGCGTCCGGTCCTGGGCCGCGGGGATCGCCGGCGGGGACGGTCTCGGGCATCGTGCGCCGGTGCTCCTTCCTGGTTGCGCCGAGCTCGTACGATCGGGGGGCTCGGAAGTGCCTCGATGGCGAGGCGTTGCGGGTCGACTTGATTGGAGGAGTTCTCGCTGTCTCCCTTGGGTTAACGATCGAGTCGGCCTCCGGTTGCGCCCCGCTCCGCCGAGGTTCGGGCAGGCGGCGAACAGGACATTCCTCGGAGTTTAGGGCAAAAACCCGTCATAGCCGTGAATTGTGATGCGATTGTGACCATGTGTGATGGTATTGGGACTTCCCGCCCGGGTTCCAGGCAACTGTCGGAAATACGTCAGGCGATTGCGTACCGTTGGGCGACGCATGGTGTGATGCGAACGACGCGAAGGAGGTGAGCGATGCCCGCATCGGTACTGCTGGCGCTTCTGGTCGGAACCGCCCTGCTGGCCCTGACCCCGGCCCTGGTCCGCCGGTACGACCCCGACGAGCGGATGATCCAGGACCGCGCCTCCTCCGACGCGCGCGTGCTCGACCGCGAGGGCCACCGGCCGTCACGTCCCGCCTCCCACCGCACCGTCACACTCGATCCCGGAACCGCCCCCGCAGACCCGGAGGAAACGGACGGCTCACTCAACGATCTCCTTGACTCCCAACGGCCTCAGCGCGTTTCGACCGCGCGCGGGTGGGAGCGGCGCGGCACGCGCAGCGGCGACTCGGTACGGTTGGTCTCCGACCAGTCGTTGACCGGCGAGGACCCCGAGATGCACGAGCAGGCCAGGCTCCGGCAGATGCGCGCCGAGTGGTGGCGGCGGCGACACCGCCGCATCCTCTACGTGCTCATAGCCCTTGCGCTGCTGGAACTCGCCGGAGTGGCGATCGCCGGACCCGGATTCTGGATCGGCGCCGGGCTCTCGCTCGCGGTCCTGGGCGGGTACGTGTGGTTCCTGCGCGAGCGCGCGAAGCGCCTGCGCCCCAGGCGGCCCAAGGCGATGCTCACCGCCGAGCCCGAGCACGAGGAGGTCGGCCCGCCGACCTACGTGCCCGAGCAGCCGGACGGCGACTACGCCGACGAGGGCTACGTCGAGGAGGACACGCGCGAGTCGTTCCTCTTCGCCGACGACGAGGACGACGAGCCCGCTCCCCCGCCGCGCCCCGACCCGAGGCGCCCCGACGGGCCCGCGGGCGTGCGCGGCCGCTCCTACGAGGCCCCGGCGAAGCTCGAACGCTGAGGCCCGCCGTCCGGAGGCGGGCCGCGGTCGCGAGGCAGGGCACAGCGGCCCCACCGCTAGACTTGCGCGGTTATGCCTGATGAGGAACCGCAGCACCGCCACATCCTGACGTTCAACTTCCGCCAGGGCCGCAACAAGCCCCGCCACGACGAGGCGTTCGCGCGCCTGTGGCCGCGCTACGGCCTGGAATGGACGCCCGAGGACGGCCGGATCGACCCCGCCGCCCTGTTCGGCCGCACCGCGCCCCTGGTCCTGGAGATCGGCTCGGGGAACGGCGAGGCCGCCGCCGCGATGGGCGACGCCGACCGCGACCGCGACCTCCTCGCCGTCGAGGTGTACCCCCAGGGCATCGCCGACCTCATGGACCGGGCCGAGGAGCGCGGGCTCGGCAACCTGCGGATCTACCAGGGCGACGCGCTGCCGCTCCTATGGGAGGGCCTCGCCCCGGAGTCCCTGGACGAGGTGCGGGTGTACTTCCCCGACCCGTGGCCCAAGAAGCGCCACCACAAGCGCCGGATCATCCAGGCCGAGCACGTGGCGACCCTCTCGGGGCTCCTGCACTCGGGCGGGCTGTTCCACTGCGCCACCGACATCGCCGAGTACGCGGAGCAGATGCTCGACGTGCTCACCGCCGAGCCGTCGCTGGAGAACACCGAGGAGGGCTTCGCGGCCCGCCCCGAGCGGCGCCCGGTCACCAAGTTCGAGCGGCGCGGCGTCAAGGCCGGGCGCGACATCTTCGACCTGGTGTTCCGCAAGAGATAAGGACGCCGTGAGGCGGCGGTGCCACGACTGGGCCGACTCGTCCGTAAGGGACGCGACCTGGTCGATGACGGCCCTGAGCCTCGCCGCGTCGTCGGCGGCCGCGTGCCACAGCTCCGCGAACATCGGCTCCATCGCCTCGGGCCCGCGGTCGCACAGGAGCGCCACGAGGTCGTGGAGGATCTCGCGCTGGCGCGTGTACCAGGACTCGTCGGTGCGGGGGCGCATCACGTACCGCCAGGCGATGCCCTTGAGGAGCGCGCACTGGACGCGCTCGCGCTCGGGGACGACCAGGTCGGCGTCGTAGCGGCGCAGGGGGCCCTCGCCGAAGCGGTCGCGGGTGGCGCGGACGGCGCCGTTGACGAAGCGGCCCACCAGGTTCGAGGTGAAGTCCTTGAGGACGACCATCGCGGCGAACGAGCCGTCGTAGTCGTGGAGGCCCTCGGTGACGGGGTCGCGCAGCAGGTCGCGCAGGGCCTCGCGGAGCGCGGCGGTGGACTCGTCGGAGTAGCGGCCCGCGACGTCCTCGCAGACCGCGGTCTGCTCGTCGGCGTCGTCCATGAGCTTCGCGAGGTTGATGTACCCGCCGTGGAGGCCGTCCTCGACGTCGTGCACGGAGTACGCGACGTCGTCGGACCAGTCCATGACCTGCGCTTCAAGGCAGGTGACGCCTTCGGGGACGCCGCCGCGGACCCAGTCGAACACCGGCTTGTCGTCCTCGTAGACGCCGAACTTGCGCACCCCGGGCCGCGCGGGCCACGGGTACTTGCAGGTCGCGTCGAGGGAGGCGCGGGTGAGGTTGAGGCCCGCGGAGCGCCCGTCCGCGTCGACCACTTTCGCTTCGAGGCGGGTGAGGACGCGGAGGGTCTGGGCGTTGCCCTCGTAGCCGCCGCAGGGCCCGGCGACCTCGTGGAGGGCGTCCTCCCCGTTGTGGCCGAACGGCGGGTGGCCGAGGTCGTGGGCGAGGCCCGCGACGTCCACGACGTCGGCGTCGCAGCCGAGCGCGGACCCGAGCTCGCGGGAGATCTGGGCGACTTCGAGGGAGTGGGTGAGGCGGGTCCGCAGGAAGTCGTCGGTGCCCGCGGTGTGGACCTGGGTCTTGTCGGCGAGGCGCCGGAACCCGGCCGAGTGCAGGAGGCGGGCGCGGTCGCGCTGGAACGGCGAGCGCGTCGAGCCCGGCTCGGGCACGAGCCGCGCCGCGGAGGGCCACTGCTTGGCCAGCGGGTGCAGAGCGGGATCGGTCACGCTGTCGAGCCTAGCGCGACCGATCCCTTGTGCTCGCGGCTAATCCGCCAGGTACAGGCGGAGGACGCCGGTGCCGTCGCCCCCGTCGGACCCGTGGGCCCACGCGAAGGCCGAGAGCGCCTCGGCGCCTTGGAAGTCGTCCGGGTAGGTCTCGCCGGCGGCGGCGAGGTCGACCCAGACCGCGAGCGCGGACTGCTCGGGTGCGACGGCGGCGAAGTCGCTGAACCGGGGGTCCTCGGCGAGGGTCCCGGAGGCGGTCTCGCTGCCGGTGTAGGAGATCTCGGAGCCCTCGGCGGTGACGCCCTCGGGGAGGGTCGCGTCCCCACCGGCCAGGGACTCCTCGACGAGGGCCTGGAGGTCGGCGGCGCGGTCCTCGGCGAGGTGGGCCGAGACGAGCAGGGACTCGGGGTTCATGCCCTCCTCGGCGTCGAAGTCGCCGGCGAAGGAGAGGTTGGCTCCGGCGAGGAGGTCCGTGAAGCTCGTGACCATGGCCTCGATCTCCTCGGTGTCGGGCCCGTAGTCGTAGTCGTCGACCCACGGGTCCTCTTCGGTGCCGGCCATCCAGTAGCGCTCGTCGAGTTCGAGGTAGCGGGTCTCCTCCTCGGCGGTGAGCGTCGCGTTGTAGTAGCCGGTCTGGAGTTCGAGGTACTCGGCGTACTCGTCGGCGGTGAGCGGGTCGCCGGTGGGCATCACGGGCTCGGCGTAGTCGTCCACGCCGTAGAGGCCCTCGTAGGCGTCGAGCCACTCGCTGGTGAGGTCGCCGATGTTCTCGGGGATGTACGCGGTGGCGGCGACGTCGGCGGCGGGCAGCTCGCCCATCCCGGCGAGGAGGTCCTCGGAGCCGGTCCACGGGTCGTCCTCGCCGCCGAAGAGGCGGTAGGTCAGCTCGAAGCCCTCGTCGAACGCGGAGAAGCCCGCGATGAGCTGGCCGGAGTAGAACTGCGAGAACACGTCCGCGTCCTCGCCGGTGAGCTCGGCGAGCTCGCCCACGGCGTCCATGTCGACCCAGTAGACGGCGAGCTGGTCGCCGTCGAGCCAGCCGCGGGCCTCCTCGTAGGAGGCGGACGCGGAGAGCGGGTCGGACCCGGCCTCGCTCTTGGCGGCGTCGAGCGCGGCGGCCGCGCCCGTCTCGCCGACGACCATGAGGACGTGGTCGTCCTCCACGGTGTAGGCCATCTGGTCCTCGTCGACGCCCGCGGCGGCGCGGAGCTTCGCGAGGCCGTCCTCGGCGGCGCCGGCGTCGGTGCTGGCGAGGCTCACGACGGCGTACGGCTGCCCGTCGTGCTCCCACATGGCGAGGCCGTGGCGGCCCCCGAGCCAGGAGGAGAGGTCCTTCTCGGCGTCCACGCCTTCGAGGCCGGACTCTTCGAGGAGGTCGGCCAGGAGGTCGTCGGTGGAGTCGTAGTCGAGGTCCTCGAACTTGGAGAGGTGCTCCAGGAGCTTCGGCGTCTGGTCGAACGACGGGTCGAGGTTGAGCTCCATGTACATGCTCGCGGAGGCCGGGAAGCTCTCGGCCGGGTCCGGTCCGCCCTTGAGGACGAACTTGAAGAGGACCACGGCGCCGACGGCGGCGAGGAGGACCACGGACAGGATCGTCGCGATCGCGACCTTGGCGCCGCGCCCGCCGCGGGGCGGGGGCGGCGGCGCGGGCGTGTACGCGCCGGGCGGCAGGTACGGCGGATGGCCGCCTCCGGGCGCCTGGGGCGCACCGGACTCAACGTACGGGACCGGCTGCGGCGCGGGGCCGGGCTGGTAGTACTGCGGCGGCGGCGACTGCTGGTACTGCGGGTACTGGGGGCCGCCGGGCGGCCCCTGGTACGGCGGGGGGCTGGGTTGACTCGACATCCTTCGACGCTACGGCGCGTGCGCAACGGGCGTATCCCGGGAACGTGCCAAACCGGCGTCGGCGGGCCCGCCGACCACCCGATCGGCTGAACCGCCGGGCGGCCGGGGCCGCCGCGCGCCTAGAACTCGAAGACCTGCCCGGGCCGGACCACGTCCACGGGGCCGGTGTACGCGGCCTTCGCCTCGGCCAGCGTGGACTCGCGGGAGTTCCACGGCTCCACCAGGTGCGTGAGGAGGAGGCGTCCGGCGCCGGTCTTGGTGGCGTACTCCCCCGCCTCCTTCCCGGTGAGGTGCACGTCCTTCGGGTTCTCGCGGCCCTCGACGTAGGACGCCTCGGCGAGCAGCACGTCGCAGTGCGCGCCGAGGGTCTCCAGGGCCTGGCAGGGCCCGGAGTCGGAGGTGTACGCGAGGGACGACCCGGCGTGCTCGACGCGGACGCCGTAGGTCTCCACCGGGTGCGCGACCCGGTCGACGGTGACGCTGAGCGGGCCCAGCTCGAAGCTGCCGGGCGCGAGCTCGCGGAAGTCGTAGACGTCGCGCAGCGACGGGTGGCACAGCTCGCCCTGCCCGCCGTAGGCGGCGACGATGCGCTCGCCGACCCCGGTGGGGCCGTACATGGGCACGGGGTGGCCGGGGGCCTCGGGCGCGTAGCGGCGCATGACGGCGTAGGCGCACGCGTCGAAGAAGTGGTCGGCGTGCAGGTGGGTCACGATGACCGCGTCGACCAGGTGTGGATCGAGGTGCTTCTGGAGCTCACCGAGCGAGCCGGTGCCGAAGTCGATCAGCAGCCGGTAGCCGCCCGCCTCGACCAGGTAGGCCGAGCAGGGGGTGTCGGGCGCCGGGAACGAGCCGGCGCATCCGATGACCGTGAGTTTCATGGCAGATCCACCTTGTCCAGTACGGCTGCGGCCGCGCTCGGGAACAGGTTCCCCAGGAACCGCCTGGAGGTCCTGGTGAACGCCTCCGGGTCCCCCGTGGCGAGGAACCGGTGCGCGGGCGGGACTGCACTGGAGGTCAGCAGGTCGTGCTCGGTGAGCACGCGGTAGAGTTCGCGGGCGCACTCGCTTGCGGAGTTCACCAGTGTCACGTCCTCTCCCATCACCAGTCCTATGAGTCCCGACAGCAGCGGATAGTGGGTGCAGCCCAACACGACCGTGTCGATGTCGGATTGCTGTAGCGGCTCAAGGTACCCCTGGGCGAGGCCCAGGAGCTGTCGGCCGGTTGTCACACCGCGTTCCACGAAATCCACGAAGGCCGGGCAGGCGACCGCGGTCACCTCGACGTCCGGGACGGCGTTGAACGCGTCCATGTACGCGCCCGACGAGATCGTGGAGACCGTCCCGATCACCCCGACCCTGCCGGTCCGCGTCGTGGCGACGGCGCGGCGGACGGCGGGACGGATGACCTCCACGACAGGGATGTCGTAGCGGTCGCGGATGTCGGCCAGGCTCGCCGCAGAAGCCGAGTTGCAGGCGATCACGAGCGCCTTGACCTCCTGTTGAACCAGGTGGTCGCAGACGTCGAGGGACAGCTTGCGGACCTCGGCGATGGGCCTGGGACCGTACGGGACATGGGCGGTGTCGCCGACGTAGACGAGTCGCTCGGCCGGCAGCTGTTCGCTGATCGCCCGCGCGACGGTCAAACCTCCGACACCGGAGTCGAAGATCCCGATGGGCGCGTCGTTCATGGGCTCCGAGAGTACGTCCAATCGGGGGTTCCGCGCCCCTGCTCGCCACGGGAATGTCGTCAAAATGACAACGTGGCGCTCACCACATTTTCGCTGGACGCAAGCGCTTTTACGCGAGCCGCAGCATCGCGAAGGCGGCCAGAAGCGTCACCGAGGACGCGGCCATGAACATCCACGGCACGCCCCTGAAGCGCACGGTCGCGAAGGCCATCATCGCCAGGAGCATCCCCACGACGCCGACGGAGATGAACGCGGGCGTGAACCAGTCCGGGCCCGAGCCGAACACCTTGAACAGGCCCACGATCGCGGAGGCGACCCCCGCGAGGACGAGCACGAGCGCCCAGACCGCGACACCCGCGAGGCGGCGCAGGCGCACCTCCGGGCCCTCGACACCGGCCTTCGGGGAGGCCGGGTCGACCGGGATCGACAGGCCCTGCCGTGGAGTGGACTCCGACTCCGGTTGCGGTGCAACGCCTTGGCGCGGCACTCCGCTGGCCGTGCCGCTCGCCGCGCCGATGGTCAGGGTTCGCTGGTCGCCGGTGGTCATCGGACCAGGCTAGCAACCCACTGAGGACTGCTCAGGAGTGGACCGGCGCGGCGCGGACCCCGCCGCGGCGGGCGGGACGGGCCGGGGCGGCTGTGACGCATGGGAGCGGTGCGCCGTGAGCGGATGGACACGCATCGATGTGGACTAGGCTCCGGCGAATGCCGATCTCCTTCGATACCACCGGTCTCCAGCAGATCGGTCCCACCGCCTGGGCCAACCCGGGCAGCGACGACAAGATCGAGGTGAAGACCGTCGAGGGGCAGGCGTTCGAGCCCTCGTGGATGTACGACCTCGCGACGCTGCGCCGCGGCTTCGCGGGCATGTACGGCGAGGCCGGGTGCCTCATCGAGCTGGAGCGCTACGAGATCGTCGGCGTGCCGGTGATCTACCAGGTCGTGAAGGTCCCCCACCCGGCCCTCCCGGCCGGGCAGGTCTTCATGGCGATCTACACGGTCCCCAAGACCCCCGTGTACGCCCAGTTGATCTACGCCGCCGCCGAGTCCGGGATGACCGGCCTGCGCGAGGCGACCCTCATGGCCCAGCTCGGCATGCCCGCCGACTGGACCCAGCCCCACCCCTTCGACCCGGCCCTGCGCTCGCGCCTCCCGTTCCACCGCGGCGACGACCCCGCGTTCGACCGCCAGTTCCCCGACCACCCGCTCTCCCGGGCCCGCGCCTGGGCAGGCCACATCGGCCGCACCATGCGCATCGACCCGTCCTTCGCCGCCCAGGCGAACCTCGGATAGCGAGAGGCCGGGCCCGCGCTCTCGCGCGGGCCCGGCCCCGGGAATCGATGTGTTGGGCCTGGCCTGCGGGTCAGGGCGAGTCGGGAGCCGAGTCCATTTGTTCGCTCGCAAGGCGGAGGGGCCTTCCAATACCGGTGTTGTATTGGAAGGCCCCGACAACGCAGCGAGCGGGCAAATGGGCCGGGTCCCGGCCGGTCTGACCCGCAGGCCAGGCCCTAAGCCCACACCTGGCCGTCGAGGGCGTCCACTGCGTCGTCCAAGACGTCGGAGTAGGCGCCGGTCGACAGGTACTTCCAGCCGCCGTCGGCCACGAGCAGCGCGATGTCCGCCTCGCGCCCGGCCTTCGCAGCCTCGCGCGCCAGCGCCAGCCCCGCGTGCAGGACCGCGCCCGTGGACAGGCCCACGAAGAGCCCCTCCTCGGACAGGACCTCGCGGGTCCGCCGCAGCGCGTCCTCGGTGCCGACGGACAGCCGCCGGTCGAGCACCGCCTCGTCGTACAGCTCGGGCACGAAGCCCTCGTCGAGGTTCCGCAGCCCGTACACCAGCTCGCCGTACCGCGGCTCGGCGGCGACGATCTGGACGCCCGGCGCGTGCTCGCGCAGGTACCGCCCGACGCCCATGAGCGTCGCGGTGGTCCCGAGGCCCGCCACGAAGTGCGTGATCTCGGGCAGGTCCGCGAGGAGCTCGGGGCCGGTGCCCTCGTAGTGGGCGGCGGCGTTGGCCGGGTTCGCGTACTGGTTGAGCATCACCCAGTCGGGCCGCTCGGCGGCGATCGCGCGGGCCTTCGCGACCGCGGCGTTGGAGCCGCCCGCGGCCGGGGAGAACACGATCTCGGCGCCGAACGCCCCGAGCAGCTGGCGCCGCTCCATGGACGTGTTCTCGGGCATGACCGCGACGAGCTTGTAGCCCTTGCGGCGGGCGATCATCGCGACGGCGATGCCGGTGTTGCCCGAGGTCGGCTCCAGGATCGTGGCGCCGGGGTGGAGGAGGCCGTCGCGCTCGGCGGCCTCGATCATCTTGGCGGCGACGCGGTCCTTGACCGAGCCGGTCGGGTTGGCGCCCTCCAGCTTGGCCCACAGCCGGACCCCGGGGGCGGGCGACAGCCGCGGCAGACCGACCAGGGGCGTGCCGCCCGTGGTCGCGGTGATGTCGTCGAAGCGTGCCACGGCGTTCCCTCCGTCTTACATGCCGCCCGCGACCGCGGGCAGGATGGTCACGGAGTCGCCGTCGGCCAGCTTGGCCTCCAGGCCGCCGATGAAGCGGACGTCCTCGTCGTTGATGTAGACGTTCACGAAGCGGTGGAGCGCACCCTCGTCGGTGACCACGCGGGCGCGCAGGCCGGTGTAGCGGGAGTCGAGGTCGGCGAACAGCGCGCCGATCGTCTCGCCCTCGCCGGAGACGAGCTTCTCGCCGTTGGTCTGCGGGCGCAGGATGGTCGGGATGCGGACTTCGATGGACATGCGGGTTTCCTTTGTTCCGTGAGCAGCCTCGTGGACGCTCGAATTGTCTGGCGCGCAGCCGAACGCTGCATGGACCTGGTCCGCCCGGGGGCGGGCGCTCAGTGACAGTCGTAGACCGTGGAGTCGGGGGTGTGCGCGAACTTGTAGCTCTGGACCGCTTCGGGCGCGCCGGTGACCTCGATGGGCTCCTCGGTGATGACGCCGTCGGCGATGCGGAAGGACCGGACCTCGGCGGTCTCGGGGTCCTTCGTGGTGACGAGCACGTAGTGGGCGCCGGGCAGGCCCAGCTGGGAGGCGATCCCGGCGTCGGAGCGCGACGGGTACGCCTCGGTGTGGGTGTGGGAGTGGTAGGCCACGACGACTTCCTCGTCGTTGTCCCACATGCGGTCGTACTCGCGCTTCCACTCTTCGGAGTCGAACTCGTAGAAGGTGGTGGAGCGGGCAGCGTTCGTCATCGGGACGTGCCTCTGAGGCGCTCCCGTGCCCTCGGGGCCGGCGATGATGCCGCACGCCTCGTCGGGATGGTCCGCGCGGGCGTGCGCGACCATCGCTTCGACCAGCTCATGCGCGATCCGCAACACGTCAGCAAGCGTACACGCGGGCACCCCCTCGCTCCAGCCCTCGTTCAGAGCGTGAGACGAAGCTCCCGACCTGCGGCGGGAGGGAATATTCGACGGTCCGCGAGGGCCGCTCGCGCACCGGGCCCGGACCGGGCCGGGGTGCATTACGCTCACCCCTATGTCCGTCACGCTGCCGCGAACGCCCCTGTACACCGACCACTACGAGTACACGATGCTGGAGGCCGCGCTCCGCGACGGGACCGCCGGGCTGCCGTGCGTGTTCGAGGTGTTCGGGCGCCGCCTCCCCACCGGCCGCCGCTACGGCGTGGTGGCCGGGATCGGCCGCCTCGGGGAGGCGATCGAGCGCTTCCGCTTCGAGGACAGCGACCTGGAGGACCTGACGTCCCGCGGGGTCGTCAAGCAGTCGACGGCCGAGTGGCTGGCGGACTACCGCTTCAAGGGCGACATCGACGTGTACCCCGAGGGCGAGCTGTACTTCCCGGGCTCGCCGATCGTGACGGTGACCGGGACGTTCGCCGAGTGCGTGCTCCTGGAGACGCTGACGCTCTCGATCCTCAACCACGACAGCGCGGTCGCGAGCGCGGCGGCGCGCATGGTGACGGCGGCGCGCGGGCGCCCGATCCTGGAGATGGGCTCGCGGCGCACGCACGAGGCGGCGGCCATCGCCTCCTCGCGGGCGGCGTACCTGGCGGGGTTCGCGGCGACGTCGAACCTGGAGGCGGGGCGCCGGTACGGGGTGCCGACCTCGGGGACGAGCGCGCACGCGTTCACGCTGCTGCACACCTCGGAGGTGGCGGCGTTCCAGGCGCAGATCGACGCGTTCGGCACCGACACCACCCTTCTGGTGGACACGTACGACATCACGCAGGGCATCCGCAACGCCGTTGCGGTGGCGGGCCCGCGGCTGCGGTCGATCCGCATCGACTCCGGGGACCTGGACGTGATGGCCACGAGCGCCAGGGAACTGCTGGACGAGCTGGGCGCGAAGGACACGAAGATCGTGGTCTCGGGCGACCTGGACGAGTACTCGATCGCGGCCCTGGCGGCGGCGCCGGTGGACATCTACGGCGCGGGCACCGCGGTGGTGGTCGGGTCGGGGGCGCCGACGGCGCAGCTGGTCTACAAGCTGGTCGAAGTGGAGGGCCGGGCGGTCGCGAAGCGCTCGGAGCACAAGGGCACCAACGGGGGCCGCAAGATCGCGGTGCGCCGTCACAAGCCGACGGGGACCGCGGTCGAGGAGGTCGTGGTGTCCCAGGGGGTTCCCGACTCGCAGCCGGGCGACAAGGTCCTCCAGGCGCCGATGTTCCGCGGCGGGGAGCTCGTGGAGCAGCCGACGCTGGAGCAGTCGCGGGAGCTGCTGCGCCAGCGGCTCATCTCGATCCCTTGGGAGGGACTGAAACTGTCCCCCGGCGACCCGGCGATCCCGGTCGTGCAGCGGCGCGGGGGCGAATAGTTCCTTTTGCGCCCCACGGGATCGGCGCGGTCGGGTAGCGGCTACGCTGCGCCTGTCACACACTGGCCTGGGCTTCCGGGATACGATGCGGTTGCCCCCTGTCCGTGTTCCCCCGCGACGTTCCCGCGATCCTCCGAAAGGAACCGCCCCAATGGTCTTCAGCAAGCTCAAAGCCATCCTCGGTAGTGGCATCCAAGTCGACACGCTCCTGCACGAGAAGCACGTCGTCCCCGGCGGGACCCTCAAGGGCGAGGTTCGGATCTCCGGCGCCGAAGTGGACGCCTCCGTCGAGAGCGTCGAGATCGAGTTCACCGCCCTGGTCGAGGACGACTCGAAGGGCGAGGACGCGCCCGGCGCCGTCCACGAGTACTTCAAGGCCGAGGTCTCGGGCAAGTTCGACCTCGCGAAGGGCACGGCGCACCCGATCGCGTTCGAGGTGCAGGTCCCGTGGGAGACCCCGTTCAACAACGTGGAGAACCGGCCCCTGGTGGGCGGCATGAAGCTCGGCGTCTCGACGCACCTCGCGCTGGACCAGGCCCTGGACAAGGGCGACCTGGACTGGCTGACGGTGGAGGCGCTGCCGGTCCACAAGGCGGTGTGGGAGGCGCTGGAGTCGCTCGGGTTCGCGTTCCAGGAGACGGACCTCGAACTGGGCACGATCCAGGGCGCGACGGTGCCGTTCTACCAGGAGGTCGAGTTCTGGGCGACCGAGGGCGAGTTCCACGAGCGCATCCGCGAGCTGGAGGTCGTCTTCGTGGTCGGCGAGGCGAGCACCGACGTCGTGTTCGCGGCGGACAACTCCGCCGAGCTGCTGGCCCCGGACCTGAACTCCACGATCCGCTTCTCGGTGCCCACCGGCTCGGCGGACGTGGTCGAGACCGTCAAGGCCCAGTTGACGCAGCTGGCGGCCCAGAAGGGCGTGTAACGCCAGCTCAGGACTATCGGAAGGCGGTTCCGCGATCACTCGCGGGGCCGCCTTTCCGCGTGCCCGGGGGAATTTCGAGGGGCGGGCTTGCACATCTCTACGTATACGTATAGTCTATGCGTATACCGAGGACGACCCCTGGAAGGAGGTTAAGATGCCGCTATGCCCAACAAGACGATCTACGTCTCCGACAGCGACCTGCCGATCTACAACCGGGCGCAGGAGCTCGCCGGAGGCAACCTCTCCAAGGCCATCTCGACCGCGCTGCGGCGCTACGTCGACGCCGAGGAGGGGCGCCAGGAGGGCTACGAGGAGATCACCGTCCGCGTCGGCCCGGGCACCGGGAGGAACCGGCAGCGGCAGCGCTTCACCGGGGTCAAGCTCGGCGAGTGGGTCAACTCGAACAACCGGACCGCCGAGATCCTCCGCGTCTACCGCTCGAAGTCCGGCAGGTTCGTGCTCCACACCGAGAAGACCCCGGACTACACGCACCTCACCGATGAGACCGGGTGGCGCAAGCTCCTGGGCCTCGGCGAGCAGACCTACGCGATGAACACCGGCGAGTCGACCCTCGTCGTGGTCGACACGCTCCAGGAGCTCAAGGCGAAGATCCCGGCCGAGCTGTACGAGATGGTCGCGGCCAGCGCCGAGGCGCCGCCCGTCCAGGACCTCGACATCTAGCAGCTTTTAGCTGAGGGCCGCAACGGCTCTCGTTCAATCCGCACCTGTGCCGACCGGGGCGGAGCCCTGCCCTCTGATTATCCACATTGGATCTCTGACATTGCCCCTGACGCCCCGTCAGAGCCGTGTCAGCACCGTGTCAGCGGCCGCCGCCAAAGTACTCACATGCCCGGCGAGGAACACCGAGCCGGAAGCGAAGACCACCACCGAACACCCCGGAAGAAGGAATCATGACCACCACCAAGACCCTGGCGATCGAGGCGAAGAACCTCACCAAGTCCTACGGCGAGACCGAGGTGCTCAAGGGCATCGACATCCAGGTCCCCGAAGGCACGATCTTCTCGCTCCTCGGCCCCAACGGCGCCGGCAAGACCACCACGGTGAACATCCTCTCGACGCTCATCCCCGCCTCCGGCGGCCAGGCGAGCGTCGGCGGGTTCGACGTGGCGGGCCAGGCCGACACGGTCCGCGGCACCATCGGCGTCACCGGCCAGTTCGCGGCCGTCGACGGCCTGCTGACCGGCCGCGAGAACCTCCGGCTCATGGGCCGCCTCAACCACCTGCCCAAGCAGGAGATCCGGCGCCGCACCGAGGACCTGCTGGAGCGGTTCGACCTGGTCGACGCCGCCAAGCGCCCGCCGGCCACCTACTCCGGCGGCATGAAGCGCCGCCTCGACATCGCGATGTGCCTCATGGGCGACCCGAAGATCATCTTCCTCGACGAGCCCACCACCGGCCTGGACCCGCGCAGCCGCCGCACCATGTGGCAGATCATCCGCGACCTCGTCAAGGGCGGCACCACGATCTTCCTGACCACGCAGTACCTCGAAGAGGCCGACGAGCTCGCCGACCGCATCGCAGTCCTGGACGGCGGCAAGATCGTCGCCGAGGGCACGCCCGAGCAGCTCAAGCGGCTTATCCCCGGCGGCCACGTGGGCCTGCGCCTGCACCGCGCCGACCAGGTCGAACACGCCGCCCGGGTCCTCGACGCCGGCTCGTTCGACGCCGACCAGCTGACCTTGCAGGTCCCGACCGACGCGTCCGTCGACTCGCTGCGCAAGATCCTCGACACCCTCGACCGCGAGGGCATCGAAGTGGACGAGTTCACCGTCCACACCCCCGACCTCGACGACGTCTTCCTGTCCCTCACCGGCCAGGCCAAGGCCGACGCGTAACACCCCTCCGCAGACCGAGACTCCGAGAAAGAGAAATCCGATGAGCACGCTCGCCCACACCATGTCCGACACCTCCACCATGCTCAACCGCCAGCTCAAGCACATGCTGCGCTACCCGTCCCTGACGGTCATGCTCGTGGGCATGCCGGTGGTCTTCCTCCTGCTGTTCGTGTACGTCTTCGGCGGCACGATCGGCGACGGCCTCGGCGGCCCCACCGGCGGCCGCGAGGCGTACCTGACGTATCTGACACCCGGCATGCTGCTGATGGCGATCGTCGCCGCGGTGCAGGGCACCGCGATCGGCGTGGCCATGGACATGACCGAAGGCATCGTCGACCGCTTCCGCACCATGAAGATCGCCCGGGTGTCCGTCCTCACCGGACACGTCATCGCCTCGGTGATCCAGTCGTTCCTGTGCATGGCGGTGCTCCTGGCCGTCGCCGTCGCGATCGGGTTCCGGCCCGAGGCGACCCCGCTCGGCTGGCTCGGACTGGTCGGCGTCCTGGCGCTGATCTCCTTCGGCCTCACCTGGCTCACGGTCGGCATGGGCATGAGCGCCAAGTCGGTCGAGGAGGCGTCGAACACCCCGATGATCCTGATGCTCCTGCCGTTCCTCGGTTCCGCGTTCGTCCCCACCGAGTCGATGCCCACGGTCATCCAGTACTTCGCCGACTACCAGCCCTTCACGCCGTTCATCGAGGTCGTCCGCGCCCTCCTGTTCGACAACCCGGTCGAGGGCGCCGACCTGATCCTCACCGTCGCGTGGTCGCTGGGCCTGGGCCTCCTGGGCTACGTCATCTCGAAGAGCAAGTTCAACAAGCGCTAAGCGCACCGGAAACCACGCTCACAACACCCCGAAGGCGGGCCGCACCTGCGGCCCGCCTTCGTCGCGTGCGCCTAGAGGGAGCGGGGGCGCGGGAACCGCGCCACGTCGGGGTCCTTCGAGGACCAGGCCGGGAACTCCCCCAGGTACTTCTCGGCCTTGAACTTCAGGTACGGCCACGCCATCGGTTCAAGGTCCGTCGCCGAGGCGGTCCAGCGCAGGAACGGGATGAACAGGTCCCGCACCGCCTCCACCACCGGGTCGTCGGGCTCAAACTTCGCGGGCATCCACCGTTCGAGGAACACGTACGCCCGGGTCGGACTCACCTTGGGCCCGTTGACACCGTGGAACCAGCACAGCTCCCGGATCGCCTCGAAGTGGTGCTCCTCCAGCATCATCTTCCCGAGCATGTGGCTCAGGAACCCGGACGCGAACAGCGACAGCTCGTCGTCCGTCGGCTGCCGCACCTCCTCGGGCTCGACCTGCGGGAACTGCCGCAGCCGCGCCCGCCACAGCTCGCGCAGCATCAGGAACCGCGGCGCCAGCCGCCGCGCGTCGCCCTCGACGCAGAACAGGTCCCAGTCGTCGAGCGACCGCCGCGTCCCCGCGAACACCTCCGCCGGGTCGGCCTCCACCGGCTGGAACAGCCGGTCCGGGGTCTTCCCGTTGCGGTCGCGGTGCAGCGCCAGCAGCCGGTCCACGTCGTCGGTCGCGTCGCAGTCCACGACCATGTCGAAGTGGTACTCCGAGTAGTCCACGGTGAACGACAGCGCCTGGTCGCCGCTCGGCGCATGGAACGCGCAGAAGAACGTCAACTGGTCGCCGTAGACGTCGCCGGCCTTCCAGCACTCCCCGAGCTTCATGTCCTCCCCGTACCACGACGGCGGCGACACGCCCAGCTTCTCCAGGCGCTCAAGCGCTTTCACGGCGGCCCTGCGACCGCCCGGGGCGTCGGCCAGCTCCGTCATCGCGGCGAGCATCGCCGCCGCGAACGGGTCGGGGCGCCCGAGGTAGAACTGGATGAACACGAGCTCCAGCTCCGCGAGGGACACCCCCTGGACCTCCGGCATCGTCGCGCGCGTCCACATGTTGCCGAGGAACCCCGAGCACGACGTCTCGACCGCGAGCCGGTCCTCCGGGTCGGGCTTCTCGTCGTCCGGGTAGTCGCCGAGGATCCTGAACCACTCCTCGCGGTGTTCCTCATTGAGCGCCATGGGCATCGCCTCGTTTCTGCCGGAGGTCCGGGAGCTGCCGAGTATCGCAGTCGGGACGCTCGGTAGTCAACCGCCAACCGCGCCTCAAGCGACCAGGCCCGACCGGAACGCCCGCGCCACGGCCTGCGCCCGGTCGCGCGCGCCGAGCTTGCCGTACATGCGCTTCGCGTGCGTCTTGACGGTGTCCTCCGAGACGTGCAGGCGCACACCGATCTCCGCGTTCGTCAGCCCCTCGCACATCGCCCAGAGGACTTCGAGTTCGCGATTGCTGAGGAGCGAGCCCCCGCGGCCCGCGCGCTGCCGCGGCATCGCCTCCTTCGCCTCTGCCGCTGCGCGGCAGGCGAACTGGTACGCCTGCGCGAACGCCACCAGCAGCGCGTCGCCGCCGGGCATGGGCGCGCGCAGCACCAGCAGCGACGCCGCGCAGTCCACTGTCCTGACGGTGAGCGCCTGCCCCATGCGGGAGGCGCTCGCTGATATCGCCCTGGCCGCTTGCACGGTCGGGACGCAGACAACCATGGTGCTCATGGCCTTCTCGCTTTCGATGATGCATCGCACCGCCGGTGGGGACGGTGCGACCGGTGGGAATCGGTGGGAATCGGTGGGAATATACGGGATTGGGTGGATGGGAAAGGGATGTCGGATTAACGAGCCTCCGGGGCGCGAGTTACGCCGTTCGAGGGACATCCCGTGGCGAATAGCGAACAATCTGCTACCGGACCGGGTGACACCGGAAAGCGGCGCCGCCGAGAGGACTCGGCGACGCCGCTGAAGCGGTCGGGTCGGACCGGGAGCCGACCTGAACATGCGGTCTATGGGGGGTCAGATCACCATCGCCACCACAGGAAGCGGCGCTCGTAGCGGACCTTGAGGCGGCTGTACAGGACGCGTCCCGTGAGCCGGATGCGCTGGCCGCCGCCCGGGGTGAAGGCGCGGTTGATGACCTGGCCGCCTTCGAGGATGACGCCGTCGTCGATCGCGTGGGCGCCCTTGGGGAGGATGACCTTGAGCCCGGCGTATTCGAGGTTGACCGCGATCTCGACCTCGCGGGTGGTGAACTCGGCGGTGCGGAAGTCGAGGGTGACGCGGCTGTACTTGGGGTTCACGCGGATCAGGCCGGGGACGATCCAGGCGCCCTGGCGCTTCAGGTGGGTGTAGGACGGTTCGAGGACCATGTCCCCGGAGGCGGCCGGGGCGCGCGGGACCGCGAGGGCGCGGTCCTCGGCCGGGAGGTCGGTGAGGAGGCGCTCCACGTCGGCGTAGGTGCGGGCCTCGTAGACCTCGCGGGAGCGCTCGGCGAACTCGTGGAGGTCGAGTCGGCCCTCTTCCGTGGCGGTCTGGAGCCGGGCGATCAGGGCCTCGCGCTCGGCGTTGGAGAGGCGGACGTTCGGGTCGGGTTCGGGCATCGCGATTCACCTTCTGCTGGTTCCGCGATGAATTTACCGCCCCGGTGTGTCGCGGTGTCCGGCCGAACCGCCTCCAGTCGCTCCCGCGGTCGTCAGGCGTGGCAGCAGAACTCGTTGCCCTCGGGGTCGGCCATGAGGATCCACTTCGCGCCGTTCTCGTCGTAGGCGCCGAGGCGGGTCGCTCCGAGCGACTCCAGGCGGTCGGCTTCGGCCTCGTAGTCGTCGGGCCCGTAGTGGAGGTCCAGGTGGAGGCGGTTCTTCACGGTCTTCGGCTCGGGCACGACCTGGAAGAGGAGCCGCATGCCCTTGCCGGTGCCGCGCACGGGGTCGAAGGGCGCGTCTGGGTCGCGGACCGCGGCGACGGTCTTCCATCCCTTGCGGCCGTGGACCTCCACCGTGAGGTCCTCGGTGACGACGCCCTGCTCAAGGAGCATCGCGATGAGCGCCGAGTGGTCCTCGACCTCGTATCCCATCGCGGCGGCCCAGAAGTCGGCCAGGAGGTGCGGGTCGGTGCAGTCGATGCAGATCTTGAAGGGAACAGCCATGCCCCGATCGTAGATCGGGGGTCCGACAGCCGTTCCCCTTTCGCCCTCCCCGCTACCCCTCGATGTAGTCCTGGAGGAGGGGGCGGCGCATGTCAGACGTGGTCCCTCCACGAGTGCTTGGGGTCGAAGCCGAGGAGCCTGCGGGCCTTGTCGATCGAGAGGAGCGTCTCGTGGCCCGAGACCGGGCGCTTCAGCTCCAGGTCCGGGTAGTGGGCGGCGACGAGGTCGGCGGTCGGGGTGGTCATGACCGTGTCCGGGGAGGCGATCACGAAGACCTCCTTGCCGGTGCCCTCGCGTTCGAGGCCGAGGCGCACGGCCAGCGCGCCGTCCCGGGCGTCGATGTAGGACCACAGGTTCCATTGGCGCAGTGCGGGATCGGACTCGAACGCCGGGAACTTCGCGTAGTCCTCGGGGTACATGACGTTCGAGAAGCGCAGGCCCGTGGCCTTCAGGTCCGGGTTCCAGCGGCAGAACTGGTCGACCATCGTCTCCTCCATGGTCTTGACCAGGGAGTACGTGGACTCGGGGCGGGGCGCGTACTCCTCGTCCACCGGAAGGTACGGGGGCGGGGTCTCGAAGGGGAGGCCGAGGACGGTCTCACTGGAGGCCCAGACGATGTTCTCGATCCCGGCGAGGCGGGCGGCGGCGAACACGTTGTAGCTGGTGAGCATGTTGTTCCGGAAGACCGCGGAGTTCGGCTGGAGGCCGGGGGCGGGGACCGCGGCGAGGTGGACGAGGGCGTCGATGCCGTCGTAGCGGTCGTCGATGCGGGTCAGGGCCTCCACGGCCTGGCCGTAGTCGGTGAAGTCGACCTGGGAGTACGGGAAGGCGAACGGGTCCGGGTGGTCGGGCGAGGGGCGCCGGTCGAGGTTGACGACGTCCCATCCGTGCTCGACCAGGTCGCGGACGACCGCCCTGCCGAGCTTCCCGCTGCCTCCGGTGACCGCTGCGCGCGCCATCGCGCCTCCCCTTTGATCGTGGCTTTTGCGAACACCAGTGTGGCAGGATCGTGCGATGACGCCAACCTTGGACCTCGGGACGCACCAGATCATCGCGCTGACGGACGGGGTGGGGCCGTTCCTCTCCTCACGCGCCCTGGCGTTCCCCGACGCGACCCCCGAGCAGTGGGCCGACGCGGACGCCCTCGACCCCGAGGCGGTCGACGCGAACGGCGAGTGGATCCTCCAGTTCCGGGCCTTCGCGATCCGCTCGGACCGCGGTGTGACGTTGGTGGACACCGGGATCGGCCCTGCGGGCGCTCCCGCTGAGTCCTGGACCCCGGTGCCGGGGCGGCTCCCCGAGGAGCTGGCGGCGGCGGGCATCGACCCCGCCGACGTGGCCCACGTCGTCCTGACGCACCTGCACTCCGACCACATCGGCTGGGCCGTCGTGGGCGACGACAAGCACCCCTACTTCCCCAACGCCGAATACCTGTTGCAGCGCAACGAGTTCGAGGCGATCGAGGCGATCAACCCGAAACTGGAGGGCCAGATCATCGCGCCGCTGCTGCGCGCCGACCGGCTCCGCCTCCTGGACGGCGACACGCCGCTCCCCACCGGCGAGAAGATCGTCTCCACCCCCGGCCACACCCCCGGCCACCAGAGCGTCCTCGTCGAGTCCGGCCGCGACCTCGCCGTCGTCACCGGCGACCTCCTCGTCCACGCCATTCAACTCGCCCACCCCGCCCTCGAATACGCCCACGAAATGGACCGCCCCGCCGCCAAGCGCTCCCGCGAGAAGATCCTCGCCACCGACGCCGACCTCCACCTCGCGACACCGCACTTGACCAGGCCGTTCGTCCGGGTCTGAGGCGGTGACACGCTCGCGTGCGGGCGTGACATGCGGGTGCACTGCCGATGACATGCGGGGTGGGGAGCATGGGTTCCGTCAACCGACACGGTTCGAAGGGAAACCCGCATGTCCACCGCATTCGAGACCGAAGGGCTCGTCAAGCGCTTCGGCGACTTCACCGCTCTTGACGGGGTCGACCTGGCCGCCGAGGAGGGCACCGTCCTCGGGGTGCTCGGGCCCAACGGCGCCGGGAAGACGACCATGGTCCGCGTCCTCGCGACGCTCCTGCGCCCCGACGGCGGCGTCGCGCGCGTCGACGGGATCGACGTCACGCGCCGCCCCGACGAGGTGCGCCGCCGGATCGGGCTCACCGGGCAGTTCGCGTCCGTAGATGACGACCTGACCGGTCTGGAGAACCTCCAGCTCATCGGCAGGCTCCTCGACCTGCGCAGCGGCGAGATCCGCTCGCGCACCAAGCGGCTCCTGGCCGATTTCGACCTCACCGACGCCGCCAAGCGGACCGTCAAGACCTACTCCGGCGGGATGCGCCGCCGCCTCGACCTCGCCGCGAGCCTCATGGGGCGGCCCCGCACCGTGTTCCTCGACGAACCGACGACCGGGCTCGACCCCGTCAAGCGCGAGGAACTCTGGGGCGTCGTGCGCAAGCTCGTCGCCGACGGCACCACCGTCCTCCTCACCACCCAGTACCTCGACGAGGCCGACGCGCTCGCCGACGCCATCAGCGTCTTCGACCACGGCCGCGTCATCGCGCACGGCACGCCCGCCGAGCTCAAGCGGATCGTCGGCGGCCAGTCGGTCGTCGTGCGCCCCAGCGAGGCCGCGAGCATGGACGCCGTCGGCGACCTGCTCCGGCGGTTCACCGGGCACGAGCCCGAGTCGCCCCAGCGCGGCGTGCTCGCCGTCCCCGCCGACAACGAGCTCGTGTTCACCGCGATCGTCGCGGAGCTCGCCCTCGCCGGGATTGGCGTCACCGAGCTGTCGCTGCGCCTCCCCGACCTCGACGACGTGTTCTTCAAGCTCACCGGCCACGTCACCAGCAACGACCAGAAAACGGAGGTCCCGGCATGACCGCCGTCCTCACCGCGCCCGCCGCGCCCGGGCTCGACGCCCCGGCCGCCGCCAAGCGCCCGTTCGCGCTCGCGCGCCACTCGCTCGCGCTCGCCCGCCGCAACCTCATCAAGACCATGCGCAACCCCGAGCAGCTGCTCGACGTGACGCTCCAGCCGATCATCTTCACCGCCATGTTCGGGTTCCTCCTCGGCGGCGCGCTCGCGGGCGACACCGCCGCGTACCTCCAGACGCTCGTGCCCGCGCTCATGGTGATGCTGACGCTGTTCGCGTCGATCCAGTCGGGCACGAACTTCTCCACCGACCTCAAGAGCGGCCTGTTCGACCGGTTCCGGTCCATGCCGATCGGGCGGTCCGCGCCGCTCATCGGGGCGGTGCTGGGGGACGCGATCCGGTACGTCGTCACCATCGTGGTGCTGCTCGGGTTCTCCTCGATCCTCGGCTTCCGGATCGAGACCGACCCGGTGCGGGCCCTGGCGGCGTGCCTGCTGGCGATCGGGCTCGGGTTCGCGCTGAGCTGGGTGTTCCTGCTGCTCGGCGCCGTGATGAAGGAGCCGGGTTCGGTGCAGGGCATCGCGTTCCTCGTGACGTTCCCGCTGACGTTCGGCACGAACCTGCTCACCCCGGTCGACTCGATGCCGGGCTGGCTCCAGGCGTGGATGAACGTGAACCCGTCGGTGTACGCGATGGACGCGGCGCGCGGGCTCATGGTCGGCGGGCCGGTCGGGACGCCGGTCGCGGTGACCCTCGCGTGGATCGCCGGGATCATCGCGGTGTTCGCGCCGCTCGCGGTCGCGGCCTACCGGCGGCGGACCTGACGGCCCTGGGCCGCAAGGAAACAGACCACGATCACACCAGGAAACACCCTGTGAGCGCCGGGCCTTCGGGCCCGGCGTTCACGTTCTGCACGCCCGCTCCAGGCGGGCCAGCGCGGCGTCCCGGTCGAGGGTGCGGCCGAGTTTGGCGGCGGCCTCGAAGGGGGCGGCGCCGAGGCGTTCGCGGAGGCCGCGTTCGAGGATGGCGGCGTCCACGTCGAAGCGGTCGGGGGCGCCGCGCAGTTCGTCGGCCACGCCGATGAACTCGGCGGCGGTGGCGTCGTCGCCTCCGGCGGCGGCGAAGGACCCGGCGGCGATGGCGACCTTGGCGAGGACGGGCATGTCCAGGGCCGAGAGCGCGGACTCGAAGGCTTCGGCGAGGCGGCGGCGGGCGCCCTCGTTGTCGCCCTTGGCGAGCGCGGTGAAGATCCGGGCCCGCGACATGAGGGCGTTCCACTGGGGAGGGACGATGCCGCCCGCGTCGGCGCGGAGCCAGTCGGCGGAGGCGTAGTGGCGTTCGGCGTCCTCAAGGCGGCCTTCGATGCGGGCGAGGTCGCCGAGCCCCAGGTGGGCGAAGAGGGCTTCGCGGGCGGCCGAGGGGTGGTCCTGGTCGGCCTCGGCCTCGGCGATCACGGCCTCCATGCCGGCGCGGGCCTCGTCGTGGCGGCCCTGGCGCAGGAGGGCCACGGCGAGGATGGTGCGGGTCTGGATCGCGGCGGCGCCGGGGCTCAGGTCGCGTTGCAGCGCAATGGACTCCTCCAGTGCGGCGACGGCGGGTTCGAGGTCGCCGAACATGAGGCCGACCTGGGCGAGCCAGTTGAGGGAGTGGTAGAGGCCGAAGCGGTCGCCGGTCTCGCGGAAGCCGTGGGCGGCGCGGCCGAGGTCCACGCGCATCTCCGTCATCTCGCCGCGGTCTTCGAGGAGGAGCGCGCGGAGCATCCACAGGACGGCGCGGACCCACGGGTCGGGGTGGGCCATGCGGGCCTGGATCGCGGCGAAGCCGCCGTCGTGCTCGTCGATGAACATGCACAGCAAGGGCTCTGCGAGGACGAGGAGCGGGTGGTCGGGGTAGGGCGCGGCGGCGGTGACGACGGCCTCGAACTCGGCGATGATGCCGTCGGACTGGAACGAGCCGCAGAGCATCCGGTTGATGACGGCCATGCCCTGCACCACGACCCGCGATTCGGCAGGGGCGGGGCCGGGGACGGCCAGGGCCGCGTCGAGCCAGGCGGTGACCTCGGGGCGGGCGCCGGTGTAGAGCCAGTGGATGCACATGGCTGCGGCGAGGCGGACCGCGGTGTCGGCGTCCCCGCCGCCGACGGCGAAGTGGAAGGCGGCCAGGAGGTTCCCGCGTTCGGCGTCGAGGCGGCGCATCCACTCGATCTGGTCGGCGGCGCGCAGGTGGGGCTCGGCGGCCTCGGCGAGTTCGAGGGCGTAGGCGGCGTGCGCCTCGTGGGCCTTGACGAGGCGGCCGGTCTCGGCGAGGCGGTCCTGGCCGTACTCGCGGATGGTCTCCAGCATGTGGAAGCGGCCGGTGCCGGTGGGTTGCAGGATCGACTTGTCCGCCAGGGAGGTCAGGGTGTCGAGCGAGGCGCCGAGCCATTCGGCGGCGTCGATCGTGAGTCCCCCGGCGAACACCGAGGCGGCCTCGGCGAGGTCCCTTTCGGAGGGTTCGAGGAGGTCCCAGCTCCAGGCGACGACCGCGCGGAGGGTCTGGTGGCGCGGGAGGGCGGTGCGGGAGCCGCCGGTGAGGAGCCGGAAGCGGTCGCCGAGGCGGTCGGCGACCTGCGGGAGGTCTAGGGTGCGGAGCTTGACGGCCGCGAGTTCGATGGCGAGCGGGAGGCGGTCGAGCCGGTCGCACAGGGCCGCAACGTCTTCCGCGTTCGCGTCGTCCACGGTGAAGCCGGGGCGGACGGCGGCGGCGCGGTCGGCGAAGAGCCTGCGCGCGGCCTCGGCGCCGAGGGGCCCGATGTGGCAGACGGTCTCGCCGGTGATCGCGAGCGGTTCGCGGCTGGTGGCGAGGATGCGCAGGTCGGGGCAGGCGCCGAGGAGGCGGTCCGCGAAGTCGGCGGCGGCGCCGATGAGGTGCTCGCAGTTGTCGAGGACGAGGAGCGCGGGGCGGCCCGCGAGGGCCTCGGTGATGAGTTCGAGCGTGGCGGCGGGCGCGCGGCGCTCGGTGGGGTCGGTGTCGAAGGCGCCCACGGCTTCCGCGGCGGCGCGGGCGACCCCTTCGGGGTCGGTGACGGGCGCGAGCTCGGTGATCCAGGTGCCGCCGGGCGGGGCGGTGGACGCGGCGACGGACGTGGCGAGGCGGGTCTTGCCGACGCCACCGGGGCCGCAGAGCGTGACGAGGCGGGCGGTGCCGAGGGCCGCGGCGATCTGGGCGCGTTCGGGTTCGCGGCCGACGAAGCTGGTGAGCGGCGCGCGGAGGTTCCCGCGGGTGCGGGCGGGCGCGGGCGGCGGGACCGGTGCGAGGAGTCGCATGTGGATGGACTGGAGGTCCGGGCCGGGGTCGGCGCCGAGTTCGTCGGCGAGGCGGCGGCGCAGGGTCTCGTAGCGGGCGAGGGCTTCGGCCCCTTGGCCCGCGGCGAGGAGGGCGCGGAAGTACAAGGCGTGCAGGCGTTCCCGCAGCGGGTGTGCGGCGGCGGCCTCGGCGAGCGCGGGGAGCAGTGCGGTCCCGGCGCCGCCCGCGAGTTCGGCCTCGGCCCAGTCCTCGACGGCGGCGAGGCGGGTCTCTTCGAGCGCGGCGACGGCGCTCAGCGCGTCGGGGGTGTCGGCCAGCGCGGGCCCGCGCCACAGGCCCAGGGCCTCGGCGAGCAGGCCGCGGGCGGCGGAGTCGCCGGAGCGCAGGGCCCGGCGGCCCGCGGCGGCGAGGCGTTCGAAGCGGAGGAGGTCGACGGCGTCCGGGTCGGCCTCCAGGCGGTACCCGCCGGGCACGGACCCGATCGCGCCGGGCGGCAGGAGGCGTCGCAGGCGCGTGACCAGGGAGCGGACGGCCGAGGCGGGGTCGGCGGGGCCGTCCTCGGGCCACACGGCCGCGGCGAGGGACTCGGCGGAGACGGGCCGTCCCGCGTCCTGTGCGAGGCGCGTCAGGAGCGCGCGGAGGCGGGCCCCGGCGACCTCGACGGGACCGTCGGCGGTCCCGACCGCGAGCGGCCCCAGCACCCCGACCGTGAACGCGGAGGCGTCGAGTGGCGGCATGTCACGAATATATGCCGAGCGCCTCGAAGTCGAGAACCAGATTCGCGCGCTCGCGTGCGGCCCGGATGCGCTCGGCGTTCGGCTCGTCGACCTCGGCGACCCAGGAGCGGGCGTGCCCGGGGGCCTTGCCGAAGCGCTCGTGGCGGGCGATGAGGCGCTCCAGGCGCAGCGGCTCGGGGGTCTCGCAGTACCAGACCTCGGTGAGCGCGGCACGCACCGCGGGCCACGGGCCGGAGGCGTCGAGCAGGTAGTTCCCCTCGGTGACGACCACTTCGGCGTCCGGGGGGACGGCGATGGACCCGGCCACCGGCTCCCCCACCGTGCGGTCGAACTCGGGGGCGTACACGGTGGTGCGCTCGGCGGCGATGCGCTCCAGGAGCGCCCGGTAGCCGTCGCCGTCGAACGTGTCGATCGCGCCCTTGCGCCCTCGCCGGCCGAGGCGCACGAGTTCGGCGTTCGCGAGGTGGAAGCCGTCCATAGGCACCTGCACGGCGCGCGTGCCGCCCGCGTCGAGGGTGCGCGCGAGCCACGCCGCCATGGTCGTCTTGCCCGCGCCGGGGCATCCGGCGATGCCGATGAGCACGCGGCCGCCCGTGCCGAGGGCCTTGACGCGCTCCAGGAGCGCCTGGGGGTCGTTCGCGAAGTCCACGCGCCCGAACCTACACCGCTCCCGCGCCCCCGCCTGTGGTGATCAAAACCGGACGCCGACACTGTGATCCGGGTTACCGTGACCGGGTCAGGAGGCCCCGTGGACTGCGGTTTCGCGGGCCCAGCGAACCGCACGGAGGCGTTCATGAAAGCCCTGCAATACCGCGAGATCGGCAAGGCCCCCGAGGTCGTCGAGATCCCCACGCCCGAGCCGAAGCCCGGCGAGGTCCTCCTCAAGGTCACCGCCGCCGGCGTGTGCCACTCCGACATCGCCGTCATGGAGTGGCCCGCCGAGGGCTTCCCGTACAAGCTGCCGCTCACGCTCGGCCACGAGGGCGCGGGCACCGTGGCGGCGCTCGGGGACGGCGTGACGGGCGTCGAGGTCGGCGAGTCGGTCGCCGTCTACGGCCCGTGGGGCTGCGGGCGGTGCATCAAGTGCGCGGCGGGCGAGGAGAACTACTGCCAGCGCGTGCGCGAACTCGACATCAACCCGCCCGGCCTCGGCTCGCCCGGCGCGATCGCCGAGTACCTGATCGTGGACGACGCGCGGCACCTCGTGCCGCTGGGGAGCCTCGACCCGGTGCAGACCGTTCCGCTCACGGACGCGGGGCTGACGCCGTACCACGCGATCAAGAAGTCGCTGCCGAAGCTGACGCCGGGTTCGACGGCGGTCGTCATCGGCACCGGCGGGCTCGGGCACGTCGCGGTGCAGGTGCTGCGGGCGGTCTCGGCCGCGAAGGTGGTGGCGCTCGACGTCTCGGAGGACAAGCTCGAACTGGCACGCAAAGTGGGTGCGCACGAGGCGTTCCTGTCGGACGGGGACGCGGCGGGCAAGGTGAAGGAGCTGACCGGCGGGATCGGCGCGCAGGCCGTGTTCGACTTCGTGGGCGTGGGCCCGACGGTGGCGACCGCGGGCGCGTGCGCGGCCGTGGAGGCGGACGTGACGATCGTGGGGATCGGCGGCGGGACGCTGCCGGTCGGGTTCGGGGCGCTGCCGTTCGAGGTGTCGGTGAAGGCGCCGTACTGGGGCACGCGCGACGAGCTGATCGAGGTGCTCGACCTGGCGCGGGACGGCCTGATCGACGTGCACGTGGAGACGTACTCCCTGGAGGAGGCGCCGAAGGCGTACGAGCGGCTGCACGCGGGGCGGATCAACGGGCGCGCGGTGATCCTGCCGAACGGCTGACCTGGGATTCGAGCGGCCCGGCCGGGGTTCCGGCCGGGCCGTTTGACAATCCGGGAACCCTAGATCTACGATACATAGAACATCAAGGCATAGAAGTTCTAGGTAAGGAGGCGCCCCCTCATGCACATCGCGAAAGACCTCGTGGCGGCCTCGGCCACCCCGCTCGTGCTCGGCATCCTCGCCGAGGAGGAGAGCTACGGCTACGCGATCCTCAAGCAGATCGCCGAGCGGTCCGGCGGGCGGTTGGAGTGGACCGAGGGCCTGCTCTACCCCCTGCTGCACCGGCTCGAACGGCTCGGGCACGTCGAGTCCACCTGGCGCACGCCCGAAGGCGGGCGGCGCCGCAAGTACTACGCCATCACCGAGGACGGGCGCCGGGAGCTCGCCGAGCAGCGGCGCCAGTGGGCCGCCGTCACCGACGCGCTCCAGGACATCTGGGAGGCCACCCGCGCCCTCGGACCCGCCGCGCCGCCGCTGGAGGCTTGACATGACCGACACCGACATCGAGGCCCAGGTCGCCGAGTGGCGCGCGTACATGCTGCGCCGCAAGGCCATCAGCGAGGCCGACGTGGACGAGCTGGAGGACCACCTGCGCGAGCGGGTCGGCGACCTCACCGAGGCGGGCCTCAAGCCCGACGAGGCGTTCCTCATCGCCGTCAAGCGCATGGGCCGCATGGACGAGCTGTCGCGGGAGTTCGCCCGCGAGCACTCCGACCGGCTGTGGAAGCAGCTCGTGCTCGACCCCGACCGGGACCGGGCCGCCGACGAGGAGCGGCGGCGCGGCCTGGTCGTCATGATCGTCTGCGCCGCACTGGGAGTGGTCGCGGTCAAGCTCCCGGCCCTGTTCGGGGCCGGGTTCGACGACTCCGGGGAGTTCTACGCCCGCAACGTCGGCCTGCTCGTGCTCGCGCCGCTCGCGGTCTACTTCGCGTGGCGCCGCAGGCTCAGCGAGGCCGCGATCGGCCTGGTGGCGGCCCTGTTCGCCGTGGGCGCGGTCGCCAACAACGCGTACCCGCTCGACGCGGACTCGCAGTCGATCGTGCTCAGCGCGATCCACCTGCCGCTGCTGCTGTGGTTCGTCGTGGGCATCGCCTACACCGGCGGCGAGTGGCGGTCGGGGCGCAAGCGCATGGACTTCATCCGGTTCACCGGCGAGTGGTTCATCTACCTGGTCCTCATCGGACTCGGCGGCGGGGTGCTCACCGGGTTCACCGCGGGCGTGTTCGGCGCGATCGGCGTCGACGCCGAGGTGTTCGTCTCCGAATGGCTGGTGCCGTGCGGGTTCGCGGCCGCGGTCGTGGTCGCGGCGTGGCTGGTCGAGGCCAAGCAGAGCGTCATCGAGAACATGGCTCCCGTGCTCACCCGCGTGTTCACGCCGCTGTTCGCCGTCACGCTCGTCGCGGTGCTCGTGGCGATCGGGGTGACCACCAACGCGATCGACGTCGAGCGGGACATGCTCATCCTGTTCGACCTGCTGCTGGCCGTCGTGCTCGGCCTGGTCCTCTACTCGATCTCCGCGCGCGACTCCGCCGCGAAGCCCGGGGTGTTCGACTGGATGCAGCTCGCGCTCGTGGTGGCGGCACTGCTCATCGACGTGCTCGTGCTCGTCGCGATCCTCGGCCGCATCACCGAGTGGGGGTTCACGCCCAACAAGAGCGCCGCGCTCGGCGAGAACCTCGTGCTCTTCGCGAACCTCGCGTGGACGGCGTGGCTGTACGTCTCGATCATCAGGCGCCGCAAGCGCTTCGCGCAGCTGGAGGACTGGCAGACGAACTACATGCCGGTGTACGCGGCGTGGGCGGCCGTGGTGGTCCTGGCGTTCCCGCCCCTGTTCTCGTTCGCATAAGAGGAAACCGCTGCGGGCCGCCCTGGGAGGAGGGCGGCCCGCAGTCTCCTGTTCGGACCCGGTGGTGCGGTCGGGTCCGGACGCCTAATCCGATCCGAACGCGCTGTCGAAGGACGCGGCGGGCGGGTCGAAGTTCAAGCCGCGCACGAACTCCACCGCTTCGGCGGCGCCGCGCAGGCGGTCCATCCCGGCGTCCTCCCACTCGACGGAGATGGGCCCGGAGTAGCCGATGCGGCCCAGCACGCGGAAGCAGTCCTCCCACGGCACGTCGCCGTGGCCGGTGGACACGAAGTCCCAGCCGCGCCGCGGGTCGCCCCACGGCAGGTGCGAGCCGAGGCGGCCGTTGCGGCCGTCGAAGCGCCTGCGGGCGTCCTTGCAGTCCACATGGTAGATCCGGTCGCGGAAGTCCCACAGGAACGCCGCCGGGTCGATGTCCTGCCACACCATGTGGCTCGGGTCCCAGTTGAGCCCGAACGCGGTCCGGTGCCCGACCGCTTCGAGCGCGCGGTGGGTCGACCAGTAGTCGTAGGCGATCTCCGAGGGGTGCACTTCGTGCGCGAACCGGACGCCGACCTCGTCGAACACGTCGAGGATCGGGTTCCAGCGGGCCGCGAAGTCGTCGTAGCCCGCCTCGATCACCGCTTCGGGCACGGGCGGGAACATCGCCACGTACTTCCACACGGCCGAGCCGGTGAAGCCGACGACCGTGTCGACGCCGAGCTTCGCGGCGGCCCGCGCGGTCGCCTTCATCTCCTCGGCGGCGCGCTGCCGGACCCCCTCGGGGTCGCCGTCGCCCCACACGCGGGACGGGACGATCGACTTGTGCCGGTCGTCGATCGGGTCGTCGCAGACCGCCTGCCCCACAAGGTGGTTCGAGATCGCCCACAGGCCCAGGCCGTGCGATTCGAGGACGCCCTTGCGCTCGGCGACGTACTCGTCGTCCTCGGCGGCGCGCACCACGTCGAGGTGGTCGCCCCAGCACGCGACTTCGAGCCCGTCGTAGCCCCACGAGGCCGCGAGGCGGCACACCTCCTCGAACGGCAGGTCCGCCCACTGGCCGGTGAACAGCGTGATCGGTCTAGGCATACAGGCTCCTCAGAAAGGTCAGGCCGTCGACGGCGATGGCGTCCTGGGTCGGCGCGAGCGGCCGCCAGATCGACGCGGCGGTGGCGATGGTCGCATTGTGCGCCGTGAACGACTCGATGACAAGCGGTCCGCCGTATCCCGCGCCGTCCAGCGCGGCGGTGATCGCGGGCCAGTCGAGGTGGTCGCGGCCCGGCGCGCCCCGGTCGTTCGCCGAGACCTGCACGTGCGCGATCCTCCCTGCGGCCCTTGCGATCGCCGCCGGGATGTCGATCTCCTCGATGTTCATGTGGTAGACGTCCAGGGCCAGCCCGGTCCCGGGCAGGCCGTCGAGCGCTTCGAGGGCCTGGTCCACGGTGTTCAGCACGCTGGTCTCGTAGCGGTTGAGCGGCTCCACGGCCAGGGTGACCCCTCGCGCGGCGGCGTACTCGGCGACGGGCCGGAGGTTGGCCCGCAGTTCGTCGTACGCCGCCGCGCGGTCGCCGATACGCCAGGTGCGCCCGACCGACGCGTACGCGGGACCGGCGATCACCGGCGACCCGACCGCGGCGGCGGCGTCCACGACACTGCGCAGGTACTCCTGCGTCTCAGCGACGGTTTCCTTTGGGGCATCGATCAGTTCGCGTCCCGGGCCCATGACGAGGACCACCGTCGCGGCGAGGCCGAGCCCCTCCAGGAGCTCGGCCGCCTTCGCCGCGTTCCAGTCCCCTGTGGACTCCACGGGGAGCTCGATCGCGTCGAACCCCCAGTCGCGGATGCGGGGCGCGAGCCGGGCCAGGGCCTCGTCGTCGAGCGGCGAGGCCCAGACCCAGGTGTTGACGCCTATGCGGCTCAACGGTCCTGCCAGGCGTCGGGGAAGCCCGGCAGGTCCTCGCCGCCGAACTTGGCGTAGTGCAGCGAGGGCATGTCGGCGTTCACTTCCAGGTACTGGTCGCGGTCGGCCTCGGTGATCGGCTCCTGCGGGAGCACCCACTCGGCCGGGACCTGCTCGCCCGCGAGGATCATCGTCGCGGCGATGACCGGCGTGCGCCACTGGAAGTTCGAGTACACGGGCGCGAGCGCGGTCATGCCGGTCTCCTGCCACTTGCGCATGAACGACAGCTCGTCCTCGCCGGTCATCACCGGGTAGGGCTTGCCGGCGTCCTCGAACGCCTCGATGGCCGCGACGGCGCCGTCCCCGGCGTCCATCCAGATGCCGTCCACGTCGCCGCGCTGGAGGTACTGCGTGACGATGTTCTTGATCTCCGCGGCGTCGCCGCCGGTGAACTCGTCGCCGAGGATCTCCAGCTCCGAGCCGGCGAAGACCTCCGTGGCGGCGGCCCAGCGGTTCTCCAGGACGTCCACGCCCGGGAGGATGCGCAGCGCCAGGACCTTGTCGCCCGGCTCCAGGTTGTCCACGAGGAACTCGGCGGCGTCGGCGCCGAACGCGTAACCGCCGATCGGGTGGATGAAGGTGACGGCGCAGTCGGTGTTGACGCCGCGGTCGAAGACGATCACCGGGACGCCCGACTCGCACGCGGTTTCGACTGCGGGCGTGAGGGTCGCGGTGGTCGACGGGGAGATGATGAGCGCGTCGCAGTCGCCGGAGTCGACGAACGCCTGGATGTCGCTGATCTGCTGGTCGTCGTCGTCCCCGGCGTCGGAGTGCCGGAACTCGCCGATCTTGCCCTCCGCCTGGAGGACCTCGACCTGCTGCTGCATGGTGATCCAGCCGGTCACGCGCCACGGGTTCGAGACCGAGGCGTTCGAGAAGCACACGGTGGCGTCGCCGCCCTCCTGCGCGAACGCGGCCGTGTCGACCCACTCGGGCTCGATGGCCTGGAGCCACGGGGCCGCCGGGTCGCCTTCGGGTTCGATGTCGCGCTGGGCGAGCTGCTCGTCGTAGTCGGCCTGGACGAACCACTCGTCGCCGGACTCGGTCTCAGTGGTCGCGTCGTCGGCCTCGTCGGTCGGGGTGTCGGTGGTGCAGGCGGTCGCGAGCAGGATGCCCAGGGACGCCGCGGCTGCCGCGGCTATACGGGTTGTCCGCATTGTGGTTGACCTTCTTCTCATGAGGGAGTTGGACTTGCGGTGGTGGCGGTCGGAACGGGTCGGGCGCGCGCCCGCGCCGCGTAGGCGACGGCGGCGATGATGATGGCGCCCTGCACGGCGGGCCGGAGCGTCGCGGGGAGCGCCATCTGGTTGAACAGGGTGAACAGGCCCTCGATGACCAGTGCCCCGGCCATCGCGGCGAGCACGGAGCCGCGGCCGCCGCCGAGGACGACGCCGCCGAGCACGACCGCGGTGATGACGGTGAACTCCAGGCCGTCGCCGACCTGCGCGGAGACGCCAGCGAAGCCGCCGATGAGCACGCCCGCGACGGTCGCCGACAGTCCTGAGAGGACGAATGCGAGCGTGCGGACGGTGTCGACGCGGGCGCCGGAGAGGGCCGCGGCGCGCTCGTTGTCCCCGGCGGCCATGAGGACGCGGCCGAAGCGGGTGCGCATGAGCAGCACCGCGCCCGCGCCGAGCGCGATCATGATGACCAGGGCCCACGGGATCTGGCCGAGGACCGGCACGTCCTCAATGCCCATGCGGCCGAACACGCGGAAGGACTCCGAGAGGCTGCCGGTGGGGGCGCCGCCGGTCCAGAGCCGGATGGCGCCGTACAGGACCAGGAGCATCCCGAGGGTGGTGATGAACGACTGGACCTTCAGGGCCGTGGTGATGAGCCCGTTGACGAGCCCGACCGCGATCCCGAAGAGCGCCATGACGACGAGCACCGGGAACGTCCGGGACTCCTCGCCGTCGATGAGGCGCGCGGCGATGACGACCTGGGCGCCCACGAGCGCGCCCACGGACAGGTCGAAGTTCCCCGAGACGATCACGAAGTACTGGCCCGCGGCCAGGATCACCAGGGGCGCGGCCTGCTTCAGGAACGCCATGAGCGAGGGGCCCGCGAAGAACCCGGGGTTCATCGCGAACACGGCCGCGAAGACGAGGACGAGCAGGATGAAGACGGTCGCGGTCGGGTTCGTCGCCCGCGCGAGCAGCTCCCGGGCGCGGGTCATGACGCCCTCCCTTCGGCGAAGCGGGGCCTTCTCGCGTGGCGGTCGAGCTGGCGGCGGGCGTAGATGGCGACGGCCGCGATGATGACGGCGCCGCGGAGCACGTCCTTCGCGAACGGGTCGATCTGGAGGACGTTGAACACGGTGTCGAGCACGGCGAGGATCGCCACGCCCGCGACGGTTCCGGCGACGCCGCCCTTGCCGCCGAGGAGGAGCGTCCCGCCCAGGACCACCGCGGCGATGGCGTCGAGTTCGTAGAGGTTCGTGTAAGCCTCTGCCGAGCCGGTCCCGAAGCGCGCGGCGAGCAGGAGCCCGGCGGCCCCGGCCGTCATGCCGCAGAGGACGTGGGCCACAAGGAGGGTGCGGCCGGTGCGGATGCCGGACATGCGCGCCACGTCGACGTCGCCGCCCACGGCGTACATGTGGTGGCCGGTGCGCGTGGAGCGCAGGAACCAGATGGCCGCCGCGGCCACGATGAGCATGACGAGCGCCGAGACCGGCACGGGCCCGATGCGCGTGTACCCGAACTGCTGGAACACGGCCGGTACGTCCCCGGCGGGGCCCTTGTACTGGGTGTCCAGGTAGCCCTTGATGATCAGGCCGGTCCCGAGGGTCGTGATGAACGGGTTGACGCCGAGGTAGGCGGTGACCGCGCCGTTGAACGCGCCCACCAGGCCCGAGACGAGGAGGACCGCGGCGATCGCGAGGGGGACGTTCGCGGGGTTCCCGTCCATGGTGGTCGCGGCGACGAGGCTGGAGAGCGCCGCGGTGTACCCCACGGACAGGTCCAGGGACCGGCACAGGATCACCAGGGTCATGCCGATGGCGAGGAACCCGGTGAGGCTGGTGCGGGTGAGCATGTCGACGAGGTTCGCGGTGGCGAACAGGTTCCCGCCGTCCGCCGCGACCGCGATCCCCCCGATGAGGAGGACGCCCGCGAGCGCGAGGTAGATGAGGGCGGTGGTGCCCAGGCGGGGTCTTTGGAGGCGCTGGGTCATTCCGGGCCCCTTCCGGTCGCGTAGGCCATGACCTGCTGCTCCGTTGCGCCGCCGGGGAGCTCGGCGGCGATGCGGCCGTCGTGGAGGACGGCGATCCGGTCGGCGAGGCCGATGACCTCGATGAGCTCGGAGGCGATGAGGAGCACCGCGAGGCCCTCGGCGGCGAGCTCGCGGATCACCGAGTACAGCTTGTGCTTGGCGCCCACGTCGATCCCGCGGGTGGGCTCGTCGAGGACGATGATCCCGGGCTCGGCGGCGAGCCACTTCGCGACGACGACCTTCTGCTGGTTGCCGCCGGAGAGGAAGCGCACCTCCTGGTCCTCGCCGCGGGCGACGAGGTCGAGGCTGGAGAGCAGCCCCGTGACGCGGGCGAGGCGGGCGCGGGAGTGGACGCGCGCGTTGGCGTCGAGGACCATGCGGGCGTTGGCGCGCACGGACTGGCGCAGGGCCAGGCCCTGGGCCTTGCGGTCCTCGGTGACGAGCGCGATCCCGGCGCCGATGGCCTTGCGGGGCTTCGTGATGCGCATCTGCTTTCCGTCGACTTCGAGGGTGCCGCGGGTGAACGGGGCGATCCCGAAGACCGCTTCGGCGATCTCGGTGCGGCCCGAGCCCTGGAGCCCGGCGAGGCCCACGATCTCCCCGGCCCGGACTTCGAGGTCGATCGCGTCGATGCGGTCGTTCCCGCCGCCGCTGATCTTCAGCCTCACGTCTCCCGTCTCCGTCCCGGGCAGGCGCTCGGGGAACTGGGCCTCGATGCGGCGCCCGACCATCTTGGCGACCAGGTCGTCGGGGGTGACGTCGGCGGTGGCGGTGGTGTCGACCAGGCGGCCGTCCTTGAGGACGGTGATCCGGTCGCACAGGTCGAAGATCTCCTTGAGCCGGTGGGAGACGTAGAGGACGGCGGTGCCGCGCTCGCGCAGGCGCCCGATGAGGCGGTAGAGGAGCTCGACCTCGGCGTCGGCGAGGGCCGCGGTGGGCTCGTCCATGCAGATGAGGTCGGCCCCTTGGGAGAGGGCCTTGGCGATCTCGGTGATCTGCTGGTGCGCGACGGAGAGGGTGCCGACCTTCGCTGCGGGCGAGAGGTCTTCGACGCCGAGGTCCGCGAGCACTTCCGCGGTCTGCGCGGTCATGGCGCGGCGGTCGATGAGCCCGCGGCGGCGCGGCTCGCGCCCCAGGTGGACGTTCTCGGCCACCGTCAGCTCCGGCAGGAGGTTGAACTCCTGGAAGACCGACGCGACCCCGGCCTGCTGGGCCTGGAGCGGGTGGGTGAAGGAGACGGCGCGGCCGTCCAGCTCGATGGTGCCGGCGTCCGCGGTGTGGACGCCCGCGAGGATCTTCATGAGCGTGGACTTGCCCGCGCCGTTCTCCCCCACCAGGGCGTGGACTTCTCCCGGCGCCATCGTGAGGTCCACAGCGGAGAGCACGGGGACGCCGAGGAAGGCTTTGTCGATGCCGCGCATGGCGAGCAGCAGGTCGGTCACTGCGGCACCTCCGCCCAGTCCCGGGTGCGGGCCGACTCGGCGACGGCCTCGGCGATGCGGGCGGCGCGCAGGCCGTCCGCGAACACCGGCAGCCCGTCGGGGGCGTTCCCCGCGATCGCCGCGCCGGTGTCGGCGACGAACGCGTTGAAGCAGTCCTGGTAGCCCTGGGCGTGGCCGCCGGGGACGCGGGCGAGGCGCGCGGCGTCGGGGCTGAGGTTCTCGGGGTCGCGCATGAGCTCGCCGTTGACCTCGCGGCCGCCGATCCAGAGCGTCTCGGGGCGCTCCTGGTCGAACGCGAGCGTGGCCTCCGAGCCCGAGATCTCCAGGAGCAGCCGGTTCTTGCGCCCCGCGGAGACCTGGCTGACGACCGTGGAGCCGATCATGCCACCCGCGGTGGCGAACTGGAGCGTCACGATGTCCTCAGTGGAGACGTCCCGGCCCCCGCGGCGGCGGTTCGCGGTCGACAGCTGCGCCGAGACGGCCGTGATCCGGTCCCCCGACACGAATTCGAGCAGGTCGCACCAGTGGGACCCGATGTCGCCGAACGCCCGCAGGGCGCCGCCCTTGTCGGCGTCCACGCGCCAGTTGTCGTCGTCGGGGCGCAGCAGCCAGTCCTGGAGGTAGGAGCCGTGCGCGAGGGTGAGGCGGCCGATACCGCCAGCGGCGATGCGGGCGCGGGCCTCGCGGACCATCGGGTGGAAGCGGTAGACGAACGGGACGGTGGCGACGACGCCGGCCGCTTCGGCGGCCTCGGTCATCTCGCGGGCGGCCCCGACGTCCGTGGCAAGGGGCTTCTCGCACACCACGTGCTTCCCGGACTCGATGGCGGCCATGGCGATCCGGTGGTGGAGATGGTTCGGAACGCAGACGTGCACGACGTCGACGGCGTCGATCAGGTCCTTGACGTCGTCGAAGACCGCCTCCGCCCGCAGCGAGGGCGCGGCGCGGCGGGCCCGCTCGGGGGTCGAGCCGGCGATCCCGGCGACGGCGCCCCCGGCGGCGGCGATGGCGTGCGAGTGGACGCGCCCCATGAAGCCGGTGCCGATGACGGCGGCGCGGTAGGTCGTCGGCCGAGTGATCGTGACGTGAGCCATATGACGACCGTAGGGCAGACTTATGACGAAGCACAAGCAAAAGTTGTTCGTGTTATGAAACAGTTATGACACCAGCCCGTCCGAACCGGTGTGGTTCACTAGTCCCGTGACTGATGGTTCGACCGAGCGGCACCGGACGGCCCCCGCGGCCGCCGCCGGTGCGGGCACCCTGCTCCAACTGCTGCGGGACGGCGTGCCCCGCACCAGGTCCGAGCTCGCCGCGCTCACCGGCCTCGCCCGCTCCACCGTCACCGGCCGCGTCGACGCCCTCCTCGCCGCGGGCCTCATCGCCCCCTCCGGCGAGACCGCCTCCACCGGCGGCAGGCCCCCCGCGACCTTCGCGTTCAACCCCGCCGCCCGCATCGTCCTCGGCGCCGACCTCGGCGCCACCCACGCCCGCCTCGCCGTCATCGACATGGCCGGGAACGTCCTCGCCGCCGTCAACGCCGACCTGGAGATCGCCTTGGGCCCCAAGGCAGTCCTCGACTGGACCGTCGAGCACGGCCGCAAGCTCCTCGACGAGGTCGCCCGCCCCGTCTCCGACCTCCTCGGCATCGGCATCGGCCTCCCCGGCCCCGTCGAGCACTCCACCGGCCGCGCCGTCAACCCGCCGATCATGCCCGGCTGGGACGGCTTCGACGTGCCCTCCTATGTGCGCGAACGCATCCCGGTTCCCGTGCTGGTCGACAACGACGTCAACATCATGGCCCTCGGCGAGCACTTCGCCGCCTGGCCCGAGTACGAGCACCTGCTCTTCATCAAGGCCGCCACCGGCATCGGCTGCGGCATCATCGTCGGCGGGCAGGTCTACCGCGGCGCCCAGGGCGCGGCCGGGGACATGGGCCACATCCGCGTCGCGGGCGCCGACGACGCGCACTGCCGCTGCGGCAACACCGGCTGCCTGGAGGCCGTGGCCTCCGGCGCCGCCATCGCGACCGCGCTGACGTCGGAGGGCATCCCCGCGGGCGGCTCGCTCGACGTGGTCGAACTGGCCCGCTCCGGCTCCATCCCCGCGCTGCAACGGGTCCGCCAGGCGGGGCGCGACATCGGCGAGGTCCTCGCCGGGGCCGTCAACTTCTTCAACCCCTCGATCATCGTCATCGGCGGCTCGCTCGCGCTCGCGGGCGACCACCTCATCGCGGGCGTCCGCGAAGTGATCTACCAGCGCTCACTCCCCTTGGCCACCAGGCACCTCCGCATCGCCGCCGCCCGCACGGGCGAGTCCAGCGGCGCGATCGGCGCGGGCGTCATGGTCATCGAGCACGCCCTCGACCCCGCGCGCCTCGACGCGGGCACGGATTCCCTGAAGAACGGATGATCATGCAGCGCACCACCCTCGGCAAGACCGGCATCAGCGTCACGCCGCTGTGCTTCGGCACCAGCACCATCGCCGGGTTCACCGAGACCTACGGCTACGACGTGGAGGACGAGCGCGCGGTCGAGACGATCCTCGCGGTCTTCGACAGCGACGTCAACTACCTCGACACCGGCAACAACTACGGCAAGGACGGCCTGGCGGAGCGCCGGATCGGCGAGGCGGTCCGCCGCCGCGGCGGCCTCCCGGAGGGCTTCGTCCTGCAGACCAAAGTAGACGCCGACCCGGAGACGGGCGACTACTCCGGCGCGCGGGTCCGCCGCTCACTTGAGGAGAGCCTGGAGCGCCTCAACCTGGACCGGGTCCCGATCCTCGCCCTCCACGACCCGGAGTTCATGTCCCAGGACGGCTTCGCCCCGGGCGGCGCCCTGGAGGCGCTGGTCGCGATCCGCGACGAGGGCCTGGTCGACCACCTCGCGGTGGCCGCGGGGGACATCGCGGTGACCCGGCGGTACCTGGACACCGGCGAGTTCGCCCTGGTGCTCAACCACAACCGCTACACGCTCCTCAACCGCGAGGCCCACGACCTCTTCGAGGGCGCGCGAGCCGACGGGCTCGGCGTGCTGAACGCGGCCCCGTACGGCGGCGGCATGCTCTCGAAGGGCCCGGCCGCGCAGCCGAAGTACTGCTACGGCGAACGGGACGGCGCCTTCGCCGCGAGCGCGGCGGCGATGGCGGAAGCCTGCGAGGCGGCGGGAGTCCCGCTCGCGGCGGCGGCCCTCCAGTTCTCGACCCGCTCACCGCTGATCGACTCGACGGTGGTCGGCATCTCCCGCCCCGAGCGCATCGCCGAGACGATCGCGCTCTTCGAGACGGAGATCCCGGACGCCCTCTGGCCGCGACTCGAATCCCTCAAGCCCGACGCCCGCATCTGACCGACCGGGCGGACGGTGCTCCCGTCCGCCCGGCTCGTCGCGCCCTACCTGGTCGCTCTGGCGATCCGCGCCGCCACGGTCAGCGTCTCCGACATGCGGACCGGGTCGACGTCACCCTCCTCCGGCAGGGCCACAATGACCTTCTCCAAGACCTGCTCGTTGTCGTCGTACCCGTAGCCCGGGTGGACGCCCGGCGAGGACTCCAGGAGCACGAAGCCGCCCTCGGGGAACTCGTAGTAGATCCCGCGGCCGTAGCTGCGCACCCGCGGGTCGCCGTACTTCCACCCGCGCTTGAGCAGCCCGATGAGCGGCCCGGCGCCGGTCTTCGCACCCTCGAAGCGGGCGACGCGCCCGGCCTCGCGCTCCTCGTCCGTCAGCGTCAGCACCAGCCTCGTCAGCTGCTCGAACGGCTGGAGGATCTCGTAGTCCGCGAACACCTCGGCCCACGCCGCGACCTCCGCGCCCAGCGTCACCGGGTGCCCGATCCGCACGGAGGCGTCCTCCGGCAGGTCGAACGGCTCGTCCTCGGCGTCCGCCGCAGTGCGGTCCTCGGCCAGGCGGAACGACCGCCAGCCGTCCCCGTCCGAGCACTGCCACACCAGGCGGCTCGTGAGCTGCCACGCCACCGGGTGGTCCACCAGGTACTGCCGGAACTCCGGCACCGTCCACTCGCGCTGCCCGGTCATCGCGGTCTCCAGGCGCTTGACCTGCGCCGTCGCCGCGGCCTTCAACTCCTTGCGCAGCAGCGCGAACCGCTCGAACCCGGCCTGCGCCAGCTCGGCGTCGTCGGCCGCCGCGGGCTTCGGGGCGCTCGCGCGGCGCTTGCCCTTGTCGTCCAGCACGAACGGCTTCAGACCCTCGTCGAACTTGACGGTGAACGAGCGCGGCCCGTAGTCCAGGACCAGCGGCGCGTCCGAGGACAGCCCGAAGTCGGGCACGAGCCGGTCGGCGAGCTGGTCGAGGCTCAGGTCCAGGCGCTCCGCGATGACCTCGATCTGCGCGGCCGCGGTCTTCTTGAGCGCCTTGAACTTCGCGTTCGAGGCGATGGCCTGCACCGAGCGCAGCGCGGCCTCGGAGCCGATGTGCCCCAGGATCTCCAGGCCGCGCACGGCCTTGCGGTTCTGGCTCTGGCCCGGCCATTCGCGGATGAGGTCGGTGAGGCGGCGCACGGCGACGTCGTCGGCGAAGCGGCGCAGCTGGTCCATCGCCCAGCCGTCCTTCGAGGGCGACCCGGCCGAGAGCCACAGCTCGAACAGGCCCCACGAGAACGCCGTCAGCGACGCCGGGTCGCATTCGGCCACAAGCGGTTCCGCGCCCGGGTAGAGCAGGTCCGGGTCGTCCAGGGCGACCGCGGACATGAGGGTGCGCACCCCGTCGGCGGGCAGCGCGGCCTCCCGGCCCGCGAGCAGGACCGGCGGGAGCATCGCGGGATCGGCCCAGGCCGGGGCCTTGGGGACGCGGCGCTGCGGGTCGAGCGGGTCGGCGTCCACGATCGCGGCGACGGCCTCAAGGGCGGCCTGGCCGTACGCGGCGGCGCGTTCGTCCAGCAGTGCGCGGTCCGTGGCGGCCAGGTGCTTGAGCGCGTCGATCGCGCGCAGGCGCGGCTTGCCGGCCTTGCCGAGCGCGTCGGGAATGAGCAGCGACGCGGCGTCGGCGGCGTGCCGGTCGAGCCACGCCCGCCCGAGCGCGCGGTCCCCGCGGGGGCGCGACACCAGGTCGGCGGCGAGGCGGGCGGCGTCGAGGCTCAGGAACGGCATCATCGCCGCGCGCTGCGAGGGCCGCTTCTTGACGAGGTCCATGACCTGCGCCGCGGCCTCGTCGCCGAAGCGGGCGAGGATCGCGCAGAGCGTCTCGGTCGTGGACCACTCGAACTTCCCGGCCCACAGCGGCAGCGCCGCGCGGGCGCGATCCTCAGGGCCCCAGGCGAGCAGCTCGGGGAAGTAGTAGTGGTCGGGGTCGGGGCCCTGCGGCATCATCCGCTCCCACATGTCGGGGTTGCCGCGGATGTACTCGTACGCGTACCCCTCCTCCGGCATCGTCCCCCACTGCTCCTGCTCCTCAGGGGCCCAGCGGAGTTCGTTGATCTCGGGCGGCACGAGCCCGGCGACGGCGGTCTTCCCGGCCTTCCCGAACGGCGCCCACGGCGGCACCGCGAACACCGCGGGCGGCTCCTCGGCGACGGGGTACCGCGCCGCGGCGGCCAGCAGCTCCTCGACGCTCGCGCGCTGCGCGTCGTCCAATGCGGACATGCGGTCCTCGATGCCGAACTCGCGCAGCAGCCCCGCGATGCGGGCCCGCGCGGGCAGCGACGCCGTCGGCGCGACCGCGGCGGCGGCCCGGAGCGTCCGCACCGGGAACCGCGCGGCGGCCTGGCGCAGGGCGGTGAGCGCCTGCGGCCGGACCGTCCGCTCCAGGAGGTACGCGACGGCGGCGTCGGAGGGGAGGCGGCCGATGGCCTCGAACATGAGGTCGCGGGCCTCGGCGCCGGGCTTGGACTCGGCGTCGAGGGTGGCGGTGAGGACCGGGAGGGCCTCGGTGCCGAGGACGTCGACCGCGAGGGCGATCGCGGAGGCGTCGAACTGCGGGTGGTCGAGGTACTCGACGCCGCACAGTTCGAGGTGCTCGGCGGTGGAGATGAACGTCCAGATGATCTTGGCGCCGTGGCGGCTGCGGGAGGCGAACACGGTGCACGCGTCCCGGACCCACTGCTCCTGGTCGGGCATGAGGACCGCGCCGACCGCCTGGTGCGCCTCGGAGGTGCGGCGCGCGGCGACGCGGTCGCGGAGCGCCTCGTACTCGCCGTCGGGGAGCGCGGCGAGGAGCGAGCGGAGGTCGGCGAGCGCCGGGTAGGAGGTGATCGCGCTGCGGGCGAAGCTGTAGGTCGAGTGAGGCCCGAAACTGAGGACGGAGCCGGTGGGGTGGTCCTTCGCGCGGTACCAGGACAGCGAGTTCGCGAACAGCTCCATGAGGGCCTCGGTCGCGAACGCGAGGCCGTGGCGGGAGATCCACGCGTGCAGGGCGGTCAGCCCGATCTCGCCGCCCCGCTGCCAGTGCATGCGCATCAGCAGCGAGACGGCGAACGCGGCGGCCTCCGGGTCGGGCTCATGGGCGAGCCCGGCCTTGAGCAAGGCTTCCAGCGGCCCGCCCTGCGCGGCGGCGGCCTCCAGCGGGGCCTGGAGGTTCAGCTCGTTCTTGCCGAACAGGTCCTGAAGCCGCTGCGGCGCATCGGCATCGACCACGACCGGCCGCGGCTCGCGGCGCCCGCGCCGGTCGAGGGTGTGCTCGGTCCAGGACTCCGGGAGCGCGACGGCGTCTTCACCGGGGACGGATGAGGAGTCATTGAGGTTCACGCCAGGAAGCATAGGAACCCGGTACGACACCGCCCCGGTGCTACGGTGCGGGCATGGTGCGAGTCGACAGGGCGTCCAAGGAGATCGCGGCCTCCCCGGGGGCGGTGTACGCGGCGCTGGTGGACCCGGCGGCGCTGGTCGAGTGGCTGCCGCCGCAGGGGATGACGGGGCGGTTCGAGCATTTCGACGCGCGGCCCGGCGGGTCGTTCCGGCTGGTGCTGACGTACGACGATCCTTCGGCGGCGCAGGGGAAGTCGACGGCGGACTCCGACGTCTCGGAGGCCCGCTTCACCGACCTGGTCCCCGGCGAGCGGGTCGTGCAGGAGATCGACTTCGTCTCCGACGACCCCGCGTTCGCCGGGACCATGACGATGACCTGGACCGTCGCGCCCGCCGAGGGCGGGGCGACGGTGGAGGTGGCCGCTTCCGGCGTTCCGGACGGCATCCGGCCGGAGGACCATGCCGAGGGCATGGGGTCCTCTCTGGACAACCTGGCGGCCTACCTGGCGCGGTAGGTCTGGAGGGACATGCCGGAGTCGAAGGTGAGGTTCTCGACGAGGTCGAGGCGCAGGGGCGCGTAGGGGCCGTCGAAGAGCGGGAGGCCGCCGCCGAGGACCACGGGGTAGCGCTTGAGCACGATCTCGTCGATCTCCTCGACCAGCGCGGCGGCGAGCTTGCCGCCGCCGCAGAGCCAGATGCCCTGGCCCTCTTGCCGCTTCAGCTCGCGGACGGTCTTGAGCGCGTCCTCGGCGACGAAGGTGACGTCGGGGGCGAGCGCGGGGTCGAGCATCGAGGAGAAGACGTACTGCTTCAGATGCGAGTAGGGACTGGGGTTCCCGGACTCCAGGCCGGGCAGGTAGGTGCCCTTGCCCATGATGACGGTGTCGTACAGCCTGTTGGGCGCGTCGGCGATGCCGAGCGGCTCGCGGAACGCGGTCGGGATCGTCTCTGGCCGCAGGGCGTTGATGTGGGCGGACAGGTCGGGCTCGATCGGGAGTCGATCGAACTCGCCACCGGGGCCGGCGATGTAGCCGTCGATGGTGGCGCCGATGTAGTAGGTCAGCTCGCGCATACACACTCCGTTTGAAGTACTATGAATGAAGTGGTTTGAAGTTACCACTACATCCGCAGTGGTGTCAACCGAGGATCGAGGAACCCATGCGCCAGAACCCCGAGCGCCGCACCGCGCTGGTCGACGCCGCCATCGAAGTGCTCGCCGACCAGGGCGCCCGCGGGCTCACGTTCCGCGCCGTCGACCAGCGCGCCGCCGTCCCCACCGGCACCGCCTCGAACTACTTCCCCAACCGGGACGCGCTCCTCGTCCAGGCCGGGCGCCGCGTCTTCGAGCGCCTCGACCCGGGCCCCGAGGTGATCGGCGAGTCCCTCGCACTCCCCCGCACCCGCGCCTCGGTCGACCGCCTCATGCACGAGATGGTCGGCCGCATCACCGCCTACCCCTCAGGCCAGCTCGCGATGCTCGAACTCCGCCTCGAATCGACCCGCCGCCCCGAGCTGCGCACGATCCTCACCGAGCAGATCCGCGCCAACCTCCAGGACAACATCGACTTCCACCTCGACACGGGCATGCCCGGCGACGCCGACACCGTCGTCCACCTCTACCTCGCCCTGAACTGGCTCATCCTCGAACGCCTCACCCTCCCCGACCTCTTCGACCGGCCCCGCACCGACGCCCTCATCACCACCCTGGTCACCCAACTCGTCCCGGAATAGGCCGCACGAACCTCCGGCACACGTGCACCCGCGAGAACTCCTCCCGCAACCGCGCCTCGTCCTCGATGCCCGCGTGCAGGAACGCCTTCACCGGCCGCAGCCCGGCCCGCCGGGACCCGACGGCCCGGTCGGGCTCCTCGGGGTGCGCGTACAGGTCGGCGTAGACGTGCAGGTAGTGGTCGCCCTCGGTGAACCCGGTGGCGCGGTACCAGGCGAGCGTCCCGGGGTCCTCCCGCGTCCACGCGTCGACCGTGGCGACGCCCGTGCCGGTCAGCCGCTCGACGGCCGCGTCGAGCAGCGCCCGCGCGATCCCCTCGGAGCGTTGGTCGGGATGCACCGCGACGCTTTCGATCGTCGCCTCGGCGCCCTCGACGGCGACGTCCATCAGCCCGACGATCGCGTCACCGGCCACCGCGACCAGTGAGAAGCCGGGTTCCTCGATCGCGGGCTTGCGCGGCTCGACGGCGTCGAAGTACGACGTGCCCAGAAACGCCAGGACGCGGCACCGGAGCCATCCGTCCTCGTCCGCCGCAACGTAATCGCGGATCTCGATACCCATCCCCCGATGATCCCGGAGCCGCGGGTGCGCGTAAACCGGGTTTCGCCGCGGCGCCCCGGTTAGCATTGCCGCCATGGAGAATCCGGTCCACGGCATGCTGCACCACGTCGAGCTGTGGGTCCCCGACCTCGGCCGGGCGAAGGGCTCGTTCGGGTGGCTGCTCGGGGAGCTCGGCTACAGCGTCCACCAGGACTGGGACCGCGGGATGAGCTGGCGGCTCGGGGCGACGTACCTGGTGGTCGAGCAGTCGGCGGCCATGAGCGGCGACCGGCACGACCGGTGCGCGCCCGGCTTGAACCACCTCGCGTTCCACGTCGGCACCGCGGCCGAGGTCGAACGCCTGGCGGCCGAAGGCCCCGCCCACGGCTGGACCCTCATGTTCCCCGACCGCCACCCGCACGCGGGCGGCCCGGACCACTACGCGGCCTACCTGGAGGACCGGGACGGCTACGAGGTGGAGCTCGTCGCCGTCACGCCTCCGGATCGTCCATAAGGGCCCTCACCTCCTGCGCGCAGCGGCACGCCGCCGCGAACCTCCCGGCCCAGTCCAGGGCCTCGGCGTGCGAGCCGAGGTCCAGGACCACGAACCCGCCCACGGTCGCCTTCGCCTCCGGCGCAGGCGACTCGGTGACCGAGCCGTCGACCGCCACGACGCTCGCCCCGGGGATCACCCCGCCGCCGGTGACCCACGCCCCGGCCGCCTTGGCCGCGGCGACCACCGCGTGCGCGGCCTCGCCGACCGCAGCGAGGTCGGCCTCCGGAATCACCATCGTCCCCTCGTCGAACGAGATGAAATACCTGGTCATCTCCACTCCTCTCCTCGACTGCCACGATCCTACGAACGGCGACCGACAATCGGGGCCAGACCGAGGCGCCCCCGCGTCGCCGTGACCAGCAACACGGCCACCAGCCCGAAAGCGGCGAGCTGCACCGCCTCGTAGCGGAGATCGTTCGAGACCCCCGGGAACAGCACCGGCAGCAGCGTCACGTTGAAGAACGTGTGCGCCAGGACCGCGAGCGGCCCGCTCCCGCCAGTGCGGTTGTACAGCCACGTGAACGGGAACGCGATCGCGACCGTGAACCCCAGGAACACCAGGTACGGCACCACCGTCGCCCCGAGCCCGCCCCCGGCGTGGTTGTAGCCCTCGATCATGAACAGCGGCAGGTGCCACAGCCCCCACATGACCCCCAGCACCAGCGTCCCGCGCACCGGCCCGAACCGCGCCTGGAGCCGCGGCGTCGCGAAGTTCCGCCACCCCGGCTCCTCCCCCAGCGGCCCGCCCACGACCAGGACCAGCGCGAACGCGAACACCCACGCCGGGACCTCCTCCGGCACCGGCCCGAACGCGGCCGCCGCACCCGGCAGCGGCAGCACGCACAGCATGAGCAGCGCCGGGAGCCCGAGCAGCACCAGCGCGTACCAGCGCCCGCCGACCCGCCAGCGCCACAGGTCCCGCAGCAGCGCCCGCACGCCCTCCCGTCCTTCGGACGCCGCCGTCACGGCGAACGCCGCCGCGAACGGCCCGATGAACGGTGCCGCGAACATCCACGGCACCAGCGGAAGCCGCAGCACGAGGATCACCACGAGCTCGTACGCGAACGACGGGACGAACGAGAGGACGAAGAAGCTGAGCAGCGGCCGGGCGGCGACCGCCCGGACGAGGGGGCCGCGCTCGGCGCGGGCCCGGATCGGGGTGTGGACCATGGTGGTTCTCCTTGACTGCGTTGACGTGCGGTCAAGCGTGGCCGCCGCGGGCCCCTGCCGGGCATCCGTCGGGGGAGGGACCGCGCGCCCCGGAAATCCGTCTTTCGGCAGAGGGCCGGGATCGCCGCGACTGGGTACGGTCGCCGCATGAATCGAGTACGGCGAATCGGCGGCGGCCCGGCCGCCATCGCGGCGGCGGCCGCGTCCCTCCTGGGCACGGCCCTCTACCGGGGGACGCTCACCGGCGCGGCCGGGGCCTGGATGCTCCTGGAGGGCGCGGCGCTCGCAGCCCTGATCGCGCTCGCGGTGCGGCACGCACCGGCGGGCCGCGCCTGGGCCGCCGCGGTGCTCGGCGCCGCCGCCCTTGCGGCGCAGCCGCTCCGGATGCTGAACGGCGCGGGCGCCAGCGCCACGGAGTACGTCTTCTTCATCGCGTTCGGCGCGGTCGTCGGCCTCGCCGCGGCGGGCACCGGGCTCCTCGTGCGGCTGGTGGCGCGCGGCCGGGCGCGTGCCCTGGATGACGTGCGGCGCCGGGAGCGGCTGGCGCTCGCCGCCGGGCTGCACGACCTGGTGGCGCACGACGTCACCGGCATCGTCCTCGACGCCCAGGCCACCCGCGCCGAGGGCGGCGGCGGGGACGCGGCCCTGGAGCGGATCGAGCGGGCCGGGCTGGAGGCGCTCGCGGCGATGGACCGGACCGTGGGGATGCTCCGCGGCGAGGGCACCGGGTCGCCGAGCGCGCGGACCTACGGGGTCGCGGACCTGCCGGAGCTCGCGGACCGGTTCGCCGAGACCGCGCGCGTCCCGGTCCGGTGCGACCTCGATCCCGATGCGGCCGAACGGGTGCCGCGTGAGACGGGCGAGGCGGTGTACCGGCTGGTGGCCGAGGCGCTGACGAACGTCAGGAGGCACGCGCCCGACGCGGCGGGCGTCGCCGTCTCGGTGACGGCCGGGCCCGCGGGCCTGGTGGCGCGCGTGTCCGACACGGGCGCACTGCGATCGGGTCGTTCGCTGCCGCGTTCGGGGGGCCGCGGCGGGACCGGCCTGATCGGCCTGGCCGCGCGGGTCGAGGCGCTGGGCGGCGAGTTCCGCGCGGGCCCGGACGGCGCGGGCTGGCTCGTGGAGGCGACGCTCCCGGTCACCGCGCTGGTGGCCGAGTGAGCATCCGGGTGCTGGTGGCCGACGACCAGGACCGCGTGCGCCGCGGCCTGGCCAGGCTCATCGACGCGCAGCCGAACATGGCGGTCGTCGGCGAGGCCGCCGACGGCGCGCGGGCCGTGTCGCTCGCGCGTTCGCTCCGGCCCGACGTGGCGCTGGTGGACATCCGGATGCCGCGCCTCGACGGCCTCGACGTGACGCGGCTGCTCGCCGCGCCGGACGCCGATCCGCAGGTGCGCGTGGTCATCGTGACGACGTTCGACGCCGACGAGTACGTGCACGCGGCGCTGCGCGCGGGTGCGTGCGGGTTCGTCCTGAAGCGCTCGGGCCCGGCGCTCCTCGCGGAGGCCGTGCGGGCGGCGATGGCCGGGGAATCGCTGATCAGCCCGGCGATCACCGTGAAGCTCCTGCGGCACCTCGCCCCGGAGGCGCACCGCCCGCCGCCGAACCCGCTGACGCCGCGGGAGACCGAGCTCGCGCGCCTGGTCGCCCGCGGGCTCTCGAACGCCGACATCGCCGCGGAGCTGTTCATCTCCGTCGGCACCGTCAAGACGCATCTCGCCAGCATCCAGGCGAAGCTGAACGCCGCCAACCGCGTCGGCATCGCGGCGTGGTGCTGGCAGACGGGACGCGCCGACCCGGTCGCGTGAGGAGCCCGGTCGGGCGCGGCCGGGCGGCGCCCGTCGGGGCCTCAGTGCTTGGAGAGGTCCGCGGCGTCCTCGGGACCGCGCAGCGGCCGGTACTCGCGCTTGCTTTCGAGGATGCCGATCAGTTCTCGCTGCCCGTGGACGGGCTCGGGGTACTCGGTCTCCAGGGGGGTGGTGCCGTCGAAGTCGAAGCGCACGATCCAGATCGGGTACCCGAACCGGTAGCCGGTGGCCTTCGCCAGGGTGCCGTCGTGGCGGAACTCGCGGGTGATCCCGTACAGGTGGTTCCCCTGGTACCACTCCTCCTCGATGAGGTCGCCGTCGGCCGTGACCTGGCCGCTGGGGCCGTCGAGCCAGCCGTCCTTGAAGCTCTGGAACTCGTAGACGCCGTCGTCGAGCTCCTCCCCGGTGAACCCGGTGAACCGCTCCGAGCCGCGCCAGTAGGACTGGTTCCCGTCGATGCGGATCTCCTCGTCGGGCACGGACAGCGCGACGGGGTCGTAACTCGGTCTCATACGGAGAAATCACCGTTCCAGCTCGTGTCCTCGGTGTACCCGCCGGAGCCGTCCGACTTCCAGCCGGCCTTGGAGCCGTGGGTGCCGTCGCACATCTGCGTGCAGTTGCCGCACGAGCGCATGGACTCCTTGGACTTGGGGTTGCCGTTGTGGATCATGAAGTCTTCCATCCACGGCTCGCGGCCGTCAGCGCGGGCGTCCTTGAGCGCCCGGTTCAGCGCCCGGGTCTCCGAGTGCGTGCCGGGCGCGCCGTGCCGGTCCTGGTCGGGGGGCTGGAGTTTCCAGAAGTCGCCGTCCCGGTCCAGGGACTTGTTGTACCGCTCGCGCAGGATCGGGTCGAGCTCGTCGGGGTCCATGTTCCACTTGTCGCGCTTGTTCACGTTGTGGTCGTAGTAGACCCGCCCCGACTCGCGGTCCCACACGGCGGAGACGCACGGCTGCCGCTTCTTGTTGCTCCAGCCGTCGGGGTTCTCGTCGATGTACTCGTTCCAGCGGTCCTTGAGCTTGTCGTGGTCCTTCTTCTTGTCGCCGGTGGAGTCCATCGAGCCCCAGTCCCGGGGCTTGTCCTCGCGCTTGATGTCGTCGATCTTGTTGTCGAGGTTGCGCACGTCCGGATCGGGGTGGTTCGAGCGGCCGCGCGGCTCGGGCGTGCGGAACGTGCCGTCGACGTTGAGCACCTTGTTGACGATCGTGCTCTTGGCCTTCGAGCCCGACTTCGGTCCCTTAGGCGGCATTGAGCACCGCGTTCACGGCCTGGTCGATGACCTGGTCGATGATCATCCCGGCGATCTGCTTGAAGATCGGGATCTGCGCCATCGACGCCCCGAACGTGACCGGCGCCGTCGCGATCGCCCACGCGATCTGCACCGCGAGCACCGCCAACTGGATGATCACCGCGATCTTCAGCGCCAGGATGATCCCGGCGGCGATCGTCAGGCCGATGTTGATCTCGTTCGACGGGTCGCCGACGTCGGCGATGTTCTTCATCGCCGACTCCTCGTCCTCCCAGTGGGCCTGGAAGGCGTCGATGTCGCCGCCGGCGTTGTTCTCGATCAGCGTCCGGGAGGCCGCGCTCAGCGACTCGACCCGGCCGGAGATCTGGTCCGCCATGCCGGTCCACTCGCCGGCGAGGTTGAAGATCTTCTCCTCGTCCGACTCGGGCCACTCGTAGCCGAGCATCCCGAGCAGGGTGATCAACTCGCCGGGCAGTTGCATGCCCATCTGGGGCTCCTTCTCGCCTGGGGTGCTTGCCCGGTCAGGGCTTCATCTCGCCGTGGAGGGTCTTGAACGACTCGGCGACCCTGCCGTCGGCCGCCTCGTGCTCGTCCGCCATCTCGCGGATGTCCTTCGCGTACTCGGTGAGCGCCTCGATGTTGGAGGTGAAGCACTCGGTCGCGGTCGACACGCACTCCTCGTGCGCCGGGCCCGCGAGCGAACCGATCATGTCGCCGCCGAAACCGTCCGTGAACTGCTCCAGGGCGCTCGTGAACTGGTCGAGGAGCGACTGGATGTCGTCGCGGGCCGCCTCGATCTCGTCGGCCGACTTCCGCATCGTCTCGGGGTCGATGTTCAGACCGGTCATGCTCGCCTGCCTCTGCTGATTCGGTCCATGAGATCACCGATCTCACCGCGCATCTGCGCGAACTGCTGAAGGGAGGCGTCCTGGATGCGCGCCATCCGCTCGTTCATCTCGGCCTGGTCGGGCACGGGACCGGTGTACGTCGTCTCCTCCGCGTGCCGGTCGAGCGCCTCGTTCGCGGCCCGCTTCAGCTCCTCGACGAGCACGTCGGGCCCGTCCTTCAGCGCACTGAGCGTCATCTTGATCCGCTCGAACCGCCCGTCGGCGCCCAGCGTCACCTTGATGCGCCCCTCGGCCGCCTCGGCCGTGATCGGCTCAGCCTGCGCCCCAGTACCACCGGGACCCCCGGCCACCGCATCGCGCGCCTGCGACAGCTGCTGCGCCACCAGATCTTCTCCGAACATCCGGACCTCCTATTCGGGCACGATACCGGAGAAAACCGAACGATACTCAACGGGTGCTCGCCCCGTCCAGCCCAGGATCAACCGACCCCCGGACGGTAGGGTGCTGGGCATGCGTTTGGTTGTGGCCCGGTGTTCGGTCGATTACACGGGGCGGTTGTCCGCCCATCTGCCCATGGCTCCCCGGCTGATCATGCTGAAGGCGGACGGGAGTGTGCTGGTGCATGCCGACGGGGGGTCGTACAAGCCGTTGAACTGGATGACGCCGCCGTGCACAGTGGTGGAGGGGGCGACGGAGTGGACGGTCACTTCGAAGAAGACCGGGGACCAGCTGAAGATCTCGATCGAGGAAGTGCTGCACGACTCCAGCCATGAGCTGGGGGTGGACCCCGGGCTCCAGAAGGACGGGGTCGAGGCGCACCTCCAGGAGCTGCTGGCGGCGGACACGGCGCCGCTGGGGAAGGGGTGGAGCCTGGTGCGGCGGGAGTACCCGACCGCGATCGGGCCCGTGGACCTCATGTGCCGCAACGCGGACGGGAAGCACGTGGCCGTGGAGATCAAGCGGCAGGGCGGGATCGACGGCGTCGAGCAGCTCACCCGCTACCTGGAGCTGCTCAACCGCGACCCGCTGCTCGCACCCGTCGACGGCGTCTTCGCCGCGCAGGCCATCAAGCCGCAGGCCCGGGTCCTCGCCGAGGACCGCGGCATCCGCTGCGTCGTCCTGGACTACGACGACCTCCGCGGCGCCGTGGACGAGAGCCAGCCGCGCCTGTTCTGAGGCATAAGGAAAGGGCCGCAGCGAGACCGCTGCGGCCCTGAGTCGTTCACCTTGGGGGGCTTCAGGTTAGCCCAGGTCCATGGTGTCGTCCCAGATCTGCTGGCACTCCTCCTCGGAGAGCAGACCGTCGGCGGTGCAGTCCTCCATGTAGGAGTCGTACTCGCCGTCGACGTATTCGGAGGCGGCGTTGAAGACCACGACGTTCATGACGATCGCGGCGCCGATGGCGAGGATGCTGAGGATCAGGCCGGTGGCGCCGGTCCCCTTGCCCTTGCCGGCGCGCTTGCCGGCGACGACCAGCGCGACGATGGCGAAGATGATGCCGATGACGGCGATGACGATGCTGACGACGTTGACGATCGGGATCCAGGCGCCGGCGATCGCGACGATGCCCAGGACAAGAGCGGTCACGCCGAAGCCGTTGCCCTGCTTCACGGGGGCGGGCTGAGGGACGGGCGCCGGGGCAGGCGGGTAAGCCACGAGGGAACTCCAAATGTTCTCGTTCTTGGGATGGGCGGAACTGCGGTGAGTCTAAGGGGTCGGTGCAAGTCGGGGGCATTCGGTAACCGGGGTATAGCAGAGATACTACGCACTTCGGCCATATACACCAGGGCGATCACTGTCAGTGATCGTCCTGTGTGTATTCGGCGACTTGAACGTCTTATTCAACTCTCCGCAGTCTGATGATAGCGGAGTCCCAGTCCGCAGGGGTCCACCGCAGGGGCAGTCCCAGTGCGTTGAGCGCCGCGCCCCAATGGGTCTCGCCGGTGTCCTCGTCGATCCACCGCGAATCGGACGGGACGCCCGCGGGCCGCAGCGGCGCGAGCGGGCGGTTGCAGTGCCACGGGGTCTTGAACGCCAGCACCGCGATCCGGTCGCCGAGCACGTACTGGACGCCCGTCAGCGCGGTGGCCTCCGGGTCCCCGAGCCGGTACTGCGCGCCGTGCTGCACGACCGGCCGCAGCTCCTTGTACAGCGCGATGTGCGCGGCGGCCTCGTCGAGTTCGGCCTCCGACCACTCCGAGAGGTCCCCGCCCACGGCGAGCACCCCGGCGCTCGCGACCTGGAAGCGGAAGCGGAGGGAAGTGGTGCGGTGGTTGAAGCCGCTGGGTTCGTCGGTGATCCAAGCGCCCATGGCCCGCGCCGGGTACGCCTGGCTGAAGCCGTACTGGATGTTGACGCGGTCGCCCGCGTCGGTGTTGTCCGAGGTCCAGACCTGGTCGACGTAGCGGAGGATGCCCGGGTCGACGCGGGCGGCGCCCCCGGCGCAGCCCTCGATGCGCACGCCCGGGTGGGCGCGGCGCAGGCGGTCCTTGAGGTCGTAGACGGCCTGCACGTGCTCGAAGTATGCGCGGTCGGGGTCGTCGGAACCGGGGCGGCCGACCTCGGTGAGGGGCCGGTTGTGGTCCCACTTGACGTAGTCGATCGGGTTCTCGCCCAGGAGCTTGTCGAGCCAGGTGAACGCCCATTCGGCGACTTCGGGGCGGCCGTAGTCGAGGACCATCTGCTGGCGCAGCTCGGTCCGGTCGCGGCCGGCCTGGTGCAGGACCCAGTCGGGGTGGGCGCGGTGGAGGTCGGAGTCGGCGTTGACCATCTCGGGCTCGACCCAGATGCCGAACTTCATGCCCGCCTTGTGGACGGCGTCGGCGAGGGGCGTGAGGCCCTGGGGGAACCGCTCGGGGTTGTGCCACCAGTCGCCGAGGCCGGCGTTGTCGGTGGTGCGGCGCCCGAACCAGCCGTCGTCCACGACGAACTGCTCGCAGCCGATGCGCGCGGCGAGGTCAACGAGCGGGAGCTGCTTCTCCTCGGAGACCTCGAAGAACACGGCCTCCCAGGAGTTGAAGAGGACGGGCGCGTCCTCGTCGGCGGTGGGCATGACGTGGCGTCGCAGGTGCTCGTGCCAGGCGCGGGAGGCCCCGCCGAAGCCCTCGCCGCTGAACAGCCCGGAGTAGACCGGGGTCGTCCAGGTCTCGCCCTCGCGCAGGGTCCAGCGCAGGCCCTCCTGCCCGGCGCCGCCGGTGACGGAGACGCGGCCCTGCGCGGAGCGGCGCAGCTGGACGCGCCAGGACCCGGACCACGCGAGGTTCGCGGAGTACACGGTCCCGGTGGTCTCGGTGGCGGTGCCGTCGTCGAGGGCGATCCAGGGGTTGGCCTGGTGGCTGGTGTTGCCGCGGCGCGAGCCGAGGACGATCTCGCCGACGGGAAGGTCGACGCGCCGCAGCTGCCACTCCCCGGCCCACTCGCCGGAGAGGTGGGAGAGCCGGTAGCCGTCCCAGTGCGGGAGCGTCCAGGCCGCGGAGTCGAAGCGCGAGACCTCGACCGGCGCGCCGGCCTCGATCGCGGCCCACCGGTCGAGGACCCCGGTGTCCCACAGGCGGTAGTGGAGGGTGAGGACGAGGTCCCGGTCGGTGAAGGAGATCGCGAGGTGGTCCCCCTCGATCGAGTGATCGCGGTAGTTCCACGCGAAGCCCTTGGCGCCGTCGGGGTGCCGCAGCTGGAGGGACGGGGTCGCGAACTGGGGTCCGAGCTCGCCGAGGAGTTCGGCGCCGGTGTGGAGGCGGTCGTCGAAGGAGTATGCCTCGTTCCACTCCTGCACCAGGGACGGGACGGCCCCGTCGGGGATCGCCGGGCCCCAGTACAGCTGGCGGGGCAGTCCGTCGCCTAGGCCGACGACGTAGGACAGGCCGGCCCCGGACAGGTGCCAGGTGCGGGCGGCTTCGTCGAAGCGGATGGACATGCGGGCTCCTCTGCGGTCGGATCGGCACCAGTCTGCACGGCCCGCACACCGACGGCAAGCGGTATCCCCGCCCGTGGGCGGGGGACGTTGCCCGATCCTTCACCCGGCCGCAACGCCCGCGTCACCGCGCGCGGCCCGCCGCAGGGGTGAACGGGCACGTGGGAGGGGCGTGCAAGACTATTGGCATGCTTCACGCGGTGGTCCCCGCAGGCGGTTCCGGAACCCGGCTCTGGCCCCTGTCTCGCGCGCAACGACCCAAGTTCCTGCTGCCTCTCACGGGCACCGACTCGTCGCTGCTCCAGTCGACCGTCGAGCGGGTGCGGCTGCTGTCGCGGCCCGACCACGTCTACGTCGTCACCGGCGCCGCGCACGCGGTCGACGTGGCCCGCCAGCTCCCCGAGGTGCCCGGCGACAACATCCTCGTCGAGCCCTCCCCCAGGGACTCCGCCGCCGCGATCAGCCTGGCCGCGGCCGTCATCGCCGAGCGGGAGCCGACCGCGGTCATGGGCGCGTTCGCCGCCGACCACCTGGTGCCCGACGGCGAGGCGTTCGCCAAGACCGTCGAGCGCGCGATGGAGCTGGCCGCCACGGGCCTGCTCATGACCATCGGCATCAACCCGACCGGCCCCGACACCGGCATGGGCTACCTGCGCATCGGCGCGCCCGTGGGCCCGGGGTACCAGCTCGAAGCGTTCGTGGAGAAGCCCGACCAGGTCTCCGCGGTCGAGTACGTCTCCTCCGGGAACTACCTGTGGAACGCCGGGATGTTCGTGTGGCGCGTGGACGTGTTCCTCGCCGAGCTCGCCCGCCACCGCCCGGCCCTGCACGACGCGGTGCGCACCCTCGCGAAGGCGTGGGACTCCACGGGCCGCGAGGCGCTGTTCTCGCAGCTGTGGCCGACGCTGGAGAAGATCTCGATCGACTACGCCGTCATGGAGCCCGCGGCCGCGGCCGGGCGCGTCGGCGTCGTCCCCGGCGACTTCGACTGGCACGACGTGGGCGACTACAACACGCTCGGGCAGGTCCTCAAGGCCGCCGACAAGGTCGGCAACGTTGTGGTGGAGCCGCGCGGCTCCGGCGAGGCGCTGCTGACGGAGTCGAAGCGGAACGTCGTCGTCCCCGCGGCCGGGCGCCTCGTCGCCACCGTCGGCGTGGACGACCTCATCATCGTGGACACGCCCGACGCGCTCCTGGTGTGCCCCAGGGACCGCGCGCAGGAAGTGAAGGGACTGGTCGAGGAGTTGAAGCAGTCGCAGAGGGACGACCTGATCTGATGCCGACCCTGCAGCTCGCGACGCGCACCCGCACCGCCGTCGCCGCCGTCCTCCTCGCGTGCGCCGTCCTCGTCATCCTGGTCGCCCTGTCCCAGTGGCTGTTCGGCGCCGGGCTCGACCCGCGCGACGACACCATGAGCCGCGCCGCCGGGATCGGCTTCACCGACGAGGCCCGCGGCACGCTCTTCTCCGTCCTGCCCGTGGCGCTGCCGCTGCTCGCGGTCCTCCTGGCGCCCCCGACGAAACCCGGACGGGTGATCGGACGCCTGACCCGTCTCGTCTACGCCGCCTACATCGTTATCGGAGTGCTGCTGGCTTTGACGGCGGCACGGTACGGATTCGACGAGGCCGGGCAACTGGCGAAGGAAGGACAGGTCTTCATCGACACGAGGGCGACGGTCGAAAGGCTGCTGCTCGACGTCGTGTGGCTCGTGCTGGCCGCCATCGGCCTCGCATTCGCACAGAAGGCCGGAAAAGGCGAGCGAACCTCCACTGCGGAGCCTGTCAAGTAAGGTCCCCCGCAAGCGTGAGTCTGAGGGGTCCTTCCATCGTTCGGATCACTGTGCGCTATCGTCTGATATCGAACCGTTATCGAATAGCGATGAGCACTCATCGTCCATAGAGATGAGTCAGGCGGTGCGGCCCCATCTTCAGGCCGCCCGCGGGGCATCGGAACCTATTGCAGGACTTGACCACACCAGCGGGCGACCGGCGCGCCCGCCGCAGGCCCGTACGCGTTTCAGGGGAGGGGACGCGTGCACGCCTCAAGTCCGCATTCCGGTGCCGTGCAAGTGATTGCAAGGGGGGAGCACCGGATTCCGGTGCGCGAACGAGGAGGCGGACGTATATGGACGGCCGTGACTACTTGGCCGACCTGTTGGGTAACGTTCCGGAGTGGCAGGTTCGCGCATTGTGCGCGCAGACCGACCCGGAGGCGTTCTTCCCCGAAAAAGGGGGCTCCACACGCGATGCGAAACGCATCTGCGCGCGGTGCGAGGTCAAAGAGAACTGTCTGAACTACGCACTCGACCACGACGAGCGATTCGGCATCTGGGGCGGGCTCTCGGAGCGGGAGCGCCGCAAGATCAAACGCCAGGCCCGGGAGGCGGCGCGCCGCAGGCACGAACGACTGCCGGTGGTGGTGTGCATGCCGACCCCGATGATCAACCCCGCGCTCGCGTCGGAGTTCGCCTTCACGGCCGAGGCTCCGCACGCGGAGCCCGTCCTGCTGGGCGGCTGCCGCAGCGAGGCGCTGATGGACGAACTGGTCGGACCTCGCCGAGGCGAGCCGGCCGCACCGCGGGCAACGGAGCCCGCGCCCGAACCCCGCGTGCCGGTGGCGGCGTAAGGGACATCCCTACGAGCGGATGGAGGGGCGGGACGAATCGGTTCCGCCCCTTCGCCGCTCCCGGCGGAACATGAAACCGGATATTCCCGATATGTCCGCCCGGGGGACCCCTTGTTTTCAGTGTATGCCGCAGGTCCGACATTCCCACTCGAACAAGGCATGAGCACCGCTCAGAACTCCAGGTCCTCCGGCGGGAGGTTCAGCAGCGACGCGAGCTGCTCCACCAGGACCGAGCGCACCAGCGACTCCATGTCCGCCTTGCCCTCGCCCCGCAGCTCGATCGGCCTGCGGTACAGGACGATCCGCGGCGAGGCCGCCGCGGTCCCCGGCTGGGCCGGGTACAGCTTCGAGAGGGGCACGCCCCGGTCCTCGACGATGTCCGCGTCGTACGACTGCGGCTCCGGCGGGACCTCGTCCACCGCGAACTCGATGTGGCGCAGGTCGGTGAACTTCGCGCCCAGCGTCTCCGAGAGGCGCCGCTCGATCGTCACCACCGATTCCATGACCAGCGCGTCGAACTCCTCCACCGGGGTGCGCCGCAGCGGCAGCGAGCCGGGCGCCAGCGGGCCCCGCATCCCCCGTCCGTGTCGATCTCTGCGCATGGGGCCACCTTAGCGTCCGGGTCGGACGAAACCGGCCCCCGCGAGCCCCCGCGGCGCGAATCCATCCGCGGCCACAGGTCAGCAACACCGACTTCGACACCGCGAGTGGTAGTTTCGTGGGGTGAGGTCGGATCGGCGTTGCTCCCGGAACGGCTGCCGCCAGCCTGCGGTGGCCACTTTGACATATATCTACTCGGATTCGACGGCTGTGGTCGGCCCGCTCTCCACGACGAGAGAACCCCACAGCTACGACCTGTGTGATGCGCACGCCCGGCGCCTCACCGTGCCCCACGGCTGGGAGCTCGTCAGGCACCAGGGCGACTACGCCGTGCCCATGCCCACCGACGACGACCTGGTCGCACTGGCCAACGCCGTGCGCGAGGCCGCGGTCGGCGAGCGCCACGAGGACCCGGGCGAGCCCGACGACGCCGCGACGCTCGCGAGCCGCCGCCTGGCCGAGGCCGAACCGGCTCCGCGCCAGGGCTTCCGCCCCGCGAACCCCGGATTCGGTGCCCGGCGTCACCTCCGGGTGGTGTCCGGCGATGAGGACATGCAGGGTTAGTCTCGTGTGCGGGGGCGGCCCCTCCGCAGCGGCGCGGCGGGTCCGCGGAGGCTCCCTCCCCCGATCGGCCCCGCATGCACACCCGAAAGGCGGCAGCAGCCCGTGGCTCCCAAGCTCACTGAATTCGTGAAGGCCTACGACGTCCGCGGACTCGTCGGCTCGCAGCTCACGTCCTCTGTCTTCGAGGCGATCGGCGCGGCCGCCGTCGCCGTCACCGGGGAGAAAACCTGGGCCGTCGGCCACGACATGCGCGACTCGGGCCCCGGCTTCGCCGAAGCCTTCGCGCGCGGCGCCACCCGCGCCGGCGCCGACGTCCTCGACGCCGGGCTGTGCTCCACCGACATGCTCTACTTCATCGCAGGGCTCCGGAACGTCGCCGGCGCGATGTTCACCGCCAGCCACAACCCCGCCGAGTACAACGGCCTCAAGATGTGCCTGCCCGCCGCGCGGCCCATCGGCCTCGACACCGGACTCGCCGACATCCGCGACAAGGCCCAGGCGATCCTCGACGGCGAGCCCGCCCCCGAGGCCGAGAAGCCCGGCACCGTCACGCACGAGGACTTCCTCGCCGCGTACGCCGAGCACCTGCGCGGCCTGGTCGACCTCTCCCAGATCCGCCCGCTCAAGATCGTCGTCGACGCGGGCAACGGCATGGGCGGGTACACCGTCCCCGCCGTCCTCGGCGACCGCCTGCTCCCCGGTCTCCCCCTGGAGATCGACCCGCTCTACTTCGAGCTCGACGGGTCCTTCCCCAACCACGAGGCCAACCCGCTCGAACCGGCGAACATCGTGGACCTCCAGGCCCGCGTCAAAGAGGTCGGGGCCGACCTCGGCCTGGCCTTCGACGGCGACGCCGACCGCTGCTTCGTCGTGGACGCCGACGGCGAGCCCGTCACCCCCTCCGCAATCACCGCGCTCATCGCCACCCGCGAACTCGCCAAGCACCCCGGCTCCGCGGTGTGCCACAACCTGATCACCTCGAAGGCCGTCCCCGAGATCATCGGCGAGCACGGCGGCCGCCCCCTGCGCACCCGCGTCGGCCACTCCTACATCAAGGCCGTCATGGCCGAGGAGGACGCGGTCTTCGGCGGCGAGCACTCCGGGCACTACTACTTCAAGGACTTCTGGTTCGCCGACACCGGCATGCTCGCGGCCATGCACGTCCTCGCCGCCGTCGGCGGCTCGGACCAGACGCTCGCCGAACTGTCGAAGGACTACGTGCGCTACACCGCCTCCGGCGAGATCAACTCCAAGGTGGACGACCCGCACGCGAAGATCGAAGAGGTCGCCGCCCACTTCGACGCCGAAGACGGCGTCACCACCGACCGCCTCGACGGCCTGACCGTCTCCTTCGCAGACGGCTCCTGGGCCAACCTGCGCCCCTCCAACACCGAACCGCTGCTGCGGCTGAACGCCGAAGGCCCCGACACGGCCTCGATGGAACGGCTGCGCGACGACATCCTCCGCATCGTAAGGAAATAGGCCATGCCCGCCACCGCGCCCAAACCAGTGCTCCTCGAACTGCTGCGCTGCCCCGAACCGCACCACGCCCCGCTCGCCTACGACCGCGAGGAGAACGCCCTGCGGTGCTCCGAGTGCGCGAAGGTCTTCCGCGTCGAGGACGGCATCCCCGTGATGCTCCTCGACGGCGCCACCGAGTAGGGCCGCCGAGCAGGGCACTTCGAGCAGCGCCGAGGGCGCGGCGGGCATCCCCCGAGCGATCCCACCCGGCAACCCGAACGCGACGGCCGCGACAGGCCAAGGAGGAACAGCATGGGTCTTGAGGACGACGGCATCGCCGGCATCACCGGCGACCGGCTCCCTGACGAACGGCGCATCGAAGGCGACCTGAGCGACGCGATCCGCCCCGGCGGGGCCCTCTGGGCGCTCGCCTCGGCCGGGCCGCAGCTGCGCGAGTCGGCGGCGCTGGCCGCCGACGCCGGGCTGGCCGCCCTCGCCGAGGAGGGCCGCCCCCGCGCGGTCGTCGTCGCGGGCGTCGGCACCGCGGCCCGCACCGGCGACATCCTCGCCACGGTCGCCGGGCCCCGCTGCCCGGTCCCGATCCTCGGGCACCGCTCCGCGGGCGTCCCCGGCTGGGTCGGCGCCGCCGACGTCGTCATCGCCGTGTCCGCGTCCGGCCGCAGCCCCGAGGCCCTCGCGGCCGCCGAGGCCGCCGCCCGGCGCGGCGCCCGCCTCGTCGCGATCGGCGCCCCCGACTCCGAACTCCAGTCGCTCGCCGAGCGCGCCCGCGCCTCGTTCGTCGCGGTCCCGCGCCGCGCCCCCGCCAGGCTCAGCCTGTGGGCGCTCACCGTGCCGGTCCTCATGGCCGCCAGGGAGCTCGGGCTCGTGAACCTCGTGGAGGCGGACATCGCCGAGACCGCGCGTCGCCTCGACGAGGACGCCGAGCGGTGCCGCCCCGACGCGGACGCGTACGTCAACCCGGCGAAGGAGCTGGCGATGAACCTCGCCGGGTCCATCCCCGTGGTGTGGGGCTCCAGCCCGCTCGCGGGCGTCGCGGCCCGCCGCTTCGGCGACATGCTCGCCGCGAACTCCCGCTACCCGGTGGTCTCCGGCGAGCTGGGCGAGGTCGGCCGCGGCCGCGTCGGCCTCCTCGACGGCGTGTTCGGGTCGCTCGCCGAGGGCCAGAAGGACATCTTCGCGGACCCCGACGACACCGACGAGCTGACGCGGCTGCGGATCGTGCTCATGCGCGACGACGGCCTCGACGGCGACGACACCAACCCGAAGCCCGACACGCGCCGCGCCGACGCCGTGGCCGACCTGGCCGGGCGCCGCGGCGTCCGCTGCGACGTGCTCCCCGCCGAGGGCGGCTGCGCGCTGGAGCGGCTCGCGTCGCTCATCGCCGTGCCCGACTTCGCGTCGGTGTACCTGGCGCTCGCGCACGGCCTCGACCCGATGCGCGTCCCCGCGGTCTCGGAGATGAAGGACTTCACGCTCGGCAGCGAGTGACCGAGGCGTCGCGGGCCGCGGACGGTGTCGCCGTCCGCGGCCCGCGCCGTGCAGGTGCCCCGCGTCATCCGCGCGAGGGCTCGGGCTACGGTACGCAAGGGCCCAACGGATAGAGTTGTGGTCTCCGGATCGAGATGAGTGAGGAGCGGCGGTGCAGGGGCTCTACGGCGTCATCCGCAACTACGCGTGGGGATCGCAGATCGACATCGCCAGGCTCCAGGACCGCGAGGTCCCGGCCGACCTGCCCGAGGCAGAGGAGTGGTTCGGCGCCCACCACAGCGCGCCCTCGACCCTCCACGACGGGCGGCCCCTCGACGCGGCGATCGCCTCCGACCCGGCCGGGATGCTCGGCGAACGCGCCCACGAGCGCTTCGGCCCGAAGCTCCCGTTCCTGCTCAAGCTGCTCGCCGCCGCGAAGCCGCTGTCGCTCCAGGCGCACCCGAACGCCCGCCAGGCCCACTCGGGCCACCAGCGGGAGATGCGCATCGGCATCGACATGGCCTACCGCAACTACGTGGACGACAACCACAAGCCCGAGATGCTGGTGGCGCTCACCGAGTTCCGCGCGATGTGCGGCTTCCGCGACCCCCTTGAGGCCGCCGCCGACATCGAGGCGCTCGGCGTCCCCGAGCTCGAAGGGCTCGCGGCCACGCTGCGCGATAAGAAGGCAGGGCTCCGCAAGGCCGTCCCGGACCTCCTCGGACTCGCCCGCGACGAGTGCCGCGCGATCATCGACGCCGCCGCGAAGGCCGCCTCGGAGCTCGCGACCGACGACGGCGCCGACCTGGTGTCCCTCGCCCGGTCCTACCCCGACGACCCGGGCGTCCTGGTCAGCCTGCTGCTCAACCACATCACGCTCCAGCCGGGCGAGGCCGTGTACATGCCCGCGGGGAACCTGCACGCGTACCTGCACGGCTTCGGCGTCGAGATCATGGCCGCCAGCGACAACGTGCTCCGCGGCGGCCTCACCAACAAGCGCGTGGACGTCCCCGAGCTGCTGCGCGTCCTCGACTTCCAGGCCATGGCCGACCCGCGCACCGCCCCCGAGGACGACGGCCCGGTCCGCACCTGGCCGGTCCCCATCGACGACTTCCGGCTCCGCCGCGTCGAACTCACCGGCGAGCCGCTGACGATCGACGTCGACGGCCCCCGCATCTGCATCTCCACCGGCGGCAAGGTCACCGTCGCCGACGACCAGGGCTCGACGGCCCTGGCCCCCGGCCGCGCCGCGTTCTCCGCGGGCACCGCCGGACCGGTCGTCGCGAGCGGTGAGGGCGAGCTCTTCATCGCCAGCGCCTAGAAGACGGAAGAACGGCCCGGCCACATCGTGGCCGGGCCGTTTCCCATTGCAACGCGGGAATCTGCGTACTACGCGAGCTTCTTCTGGACGTCGAGGTCGCGGCACAGGGCCCGGTAGCCCATGGCCTCGTTGATCGAGATCATGTGGTCGTTCACCTCGGCGTTCCAGGTGTGGACGTACCGGATCTGCGGCCGGTAGCGGCGCATGAGGCGCTGGTTGGCGATCTTGAGGATCATGCCGAGGCGGTGGCCGCGGTGCTTCTGCTCGACGATCGTGTCCTGCTGCCAGGCGTGCAGTTCCTCGCCGGGGGTGACCCCGAGGCCGGACATGCCGGCGACCTCGCCGGACTCGACGTGGACGACGGCGCTGACGAACTGGGTCTGGCCGCGCTCCTTCGTGGTCCATTCGAGGTTGCGGATGCGTGCGGCGTCGTAGACGGCGGGGCGGATGTCGAGCTCCTCGCCCATGGGAGGGTCGGTGTACATGCGCTCGTTCAGGGCCGCGTAGCCGTCGATGACGTCGTCGGGGCAGTCGTTGATCCACTGCACCAGCTCGTATCCGGCGGCCTTCTCCCAGGCGTCGACGTAGAGCTGCGCGAGCTCGTCCTCGCCGACGACGGTGAGGTCGTTGCGGCGGTGGATCTCCTGGTCGACGGTCTTGTAGCCGCGGGCCTGGGCGAACTCCTGGCCGGAGCGGTCGAACTGCGGGCCGTCGGGAAGCGGGTCGACGGCGAAGGCCAGGATCGTGTCGCGGCCGAGTTCGGCGGCGCGCCGCTCGGTGAACTCCACGAGCGCCGTGCCGACTCCGGCGCGGCGGCGGTCGGGGCGGACGTCGAGTTCGAGTTCCAGCAGGTGCTGGTTGTCCTGGACCGGCATCGAGTACTGGAGGGAGCCGATCACCTCGCCGTCCTGGACGGCGACGTAGCGCTCGACGGCGAGGGCGTCGGGCCACAGCAGCAGGCGCAGGCGCTGGAACGAGGGACTCGGCAGGGGCTCGCCCGGCAGGTCGTGCTCGGTGACGGCGCGCTGGTTCCGGATCCAGCCGCTGACCTGGTCGCGGTTCAGCGGGTCGATCGGGACGATCTCGATGTCAGGGTTGCTCACGCTCCGACGATCCCGCAGATGGGGGGTGCCGCGCAATCGAATTTCAGGACAGCGCTTGCCAATCGGGGCAAAAAATGTGCCCGGCAGCCACCCCAGACTGCCGGGCACTCCCCCCGGTTTGGTTTCCCCGTGGCGCCTGCGGAAATGGTCTGGAACCCTGTGGATTCCCGCATCTCCGTGACGCTGCGTATCTGCAATATTACCCACCGCCTCAGCAGTGTCAAGCAGAAACAGCGGTTGCGGCAAATTTTTTTCCGTGTCGCCAGCCACGGGCGCCCCACGGGCCCCGCGCCGGGCGTGTCGCGGTGCGCCGCGCCACGGTCCCGTTCGGCCGGGCCGACGGGGGCGGCGCGTAGCATTTGGGCATGACGAACACGCTGCGTGCCGACGACTACAAGGTCGCCGATCTCAAGCTGGCCGACTTCGGCCGCCACGAGATCCGCCTGGCCGAACACGAGATGCCGGGCCTGATGGCCCTGCGCGAGCGCTACGGCGCGGACCGCCCGCTGGAGGGCGCGCGGATCACCGGGTCGCTGCACATGACGATCCAGACCGCGGTGCTCATCGAGACGCTCACGGCCCTCGGCGCGCGCGTGCGCTGGGCCTCGTGCAACATCTTCTCGACGCAGGACCACGCGGCCGCGGCCATCGCCGTCGGACAGGGCACGCCGGAGGCCCCGCAGGGCGTCCCGGTGTTCGCGTGGAAGGGCGAGACGCTCGAAGAGTACTGGTGGTGCACCGAGCGCGCCCTCGACTGGGGCACCGAGGAGCCGAACCTGATCCTCGACGACGGCGGGGACGCGACGATGCTCGTCGTCAACGGCGCGAAGTTCGAGGCCGCCGGGGCCGTCCCCGAGGCGTCGACCGCCGACAGCGAGGAGGAGGCCGTGGTGCTCGCGCTGCTGGCCCGCTCGCTCAAGGACGACCCGACCCGCTTCACCCGCAAGGAGGGCGAGCTCAAGGGGGTCACCGAGGAGACCACCACGGGCGTGCACCGCCTGTACGAGCTGGAGCGCGAGGGGCGCCTGCCGTTCCCGGCGATCAACGTGAACGACTCGGTCACGAAGTCGAAGTTCGACAACAAGTACGGCGTGCGGCACTCGCTGGTCGACGGGATCAACCGGGCCACCGACGTGCTCGTCGGCGGCAAGGTCGCCGTGGTGTGCGGCTACGGCGACGTCGGCAAGGGATCGGCGGAGTCGCTGCGCGGCCAGGGCGCTCGCGTCATCGTCACCGAGGTCGACCCGATCTGCGCGCTCCAGGCCGCGATGGACGGCTACCAGGTGCTCACCCTTGAGGACGCCGTCGAGTACGCGGACATCTTCGTGACGACCACCGGCAACCGCGACATCATCTCGATCGAGCACATGCGCCGGATGAAGCACCAGGCGATCGTCGGGAACATCGGCCACTTCGACAACGAGATCGACATGGCCGGCCTCGCCGCCGAGCCGGGCGTCAAGAAGCTCGAAGTGAAGCCGCAGGTCCACGAGTGGCAGTTCGCCGACGGGCACTCGATCATCGTGCTCTCCGAAGGGCGCCTGCTGAACCTGGGCAACGCGACCGGCCACCCGAGCTTCGTGATGAGCAACAGCTTCACGAACCAGGTGCTCGCGCAGATGGAGCTGCACACCAAGCTGGAGGAGTACCCGGTCGGCGTGTACACGCTGCCGAAGCACCTCGACGAGGAGGTGGCGCGCCTGCACCTCGACTCGCTCGGCGTCAGGCTGACGACCCTGACCAAGGGCCAGGCCGACTACATCGGCGTCCCGGTCGAGGGGCCGTACAAGCCGGACCACTACCGGTACTAGGGGATTGCGAACGGCCCGGTCCATCTCGGACCGGGCCGTTCCGCGTCCCTAGATGACGGCCTTCATGATGACCGAGCGGGCGATCTTCGCGAGCTGCTCGACGATCGTGACGCCGGTGGCGTAGTTCGGGGCCTTGCTGGTGAGGATCGACATCCGCACGTCGTGCTTGTTGGGGATGGAGATGTACCCGACGGAGTGGACGACCCACAGGCCCCCGAGGGAGGAGCGGGAGTCCCAGCCGTTCTTGAGCCACACGGTCTCCCCGGTGCCCGCGGCGGCCTTGACGCCCCAGTCCTGGGAGTCGATGACCTTGGCCATGAGCGAGCGCGCGTAGTCGACCTTCTCCTGGTTGAAGTAGCCCTTGACGGTGAGCATGTTCAGCACGCGGAGCTGGTCGGGCGCGGTGGTGGTGGTCAGGCCCCAGCGGCAGTCAGCGGACGCCTTCGTGTTCTTGAGGCCGTACCGCACGTGCGCGGCCGAGAGGGCCGAGCAGCCGCCGAGGAAGTTGTAGAGCTTCGTGGCGTTGTCGTTGTGCGACTGGGTGATCATCGTGCGCGCCCACTCCTTCTTCTCGGCGGGGATCGCCGAGACGGTGGAGTACTTCTCCAGGAGCATCGCGAGGATCTCCATCTTCACGAGCGAGGCCGTGTCGTGGATGCGGCTCTTGTTGGTGGTGATGACGCGGTTCTCGCGGCCGACGACCACCGACGCCTGCGTCTGCGTGCTCGTCGTGGCGAGGTACGCCTTGGTGCGGTCGGTGAGCTCGACGGCGAGTTCGGTGTCGGACGGGCCCGCGGCCCAGGCCGCGGTGCCGATCCAGGCGGTGCCGCCGGCGAGGGCGACGGCGGCGGGGACCGCGGCGCGGATGAGGGTCCGCCGCGAGGGGCGCTTCCGAGACTGCGGATCGCGCTGGGGGGCTTCGAGAGTCATGCGGTTCCTGGTTTATTCGTACTGGATGACGTCGCGGGAGATCTTCGCGATCTCCTCGACGACGGGGATCCCTTCGACGTCGTCGACCGCGCCGCTGGTGAGGACCGCCAGCTTGACAGGGTCGCCGTCGCCGTCGAGGACGCCGATGGAGTTGACCACCCACAGGCCGCCGAGCTGGGACTCGACGTCCCAGCCGTTCTTGAGCCAGACGGTCTCGCCGTCCTTCGCGGCGGCGGAGACCCCCCATGCCTGCTCCTCGATCACGGAGCCCATGAGCTCGCGGCCGAGGTCGACCTGCTCGGCGTCGAGGACCCCTTCGAAGAGGTTGAGGCCCAAGAGGATGAGCTGGTCGGAGGCGGAGGACCATCCGACGCCCCAGCGGCCCTGGGGATCGGGGGTGGTGTCCTGGAGACCGTACCTCGCGTGCGCGGCGACGAGCGCGTCGACGCCGCCCAGGTAGTTGTAGAGCGTGGACGTGGAGTCGTTGTGGGACTCGCGGATCATGCGGTTCAGGAGTTCGAGGTGGTCCGCGGGGATCGCCTCGACCGAGCCCCAATACTCCTGGACCATCGCGAGGATCTCGACCTTGACGATGGAGGCGGTGATGTGCGTCTGGTCGGGGTTGTAGTCCAGGCGCATGTCCCCGCGCTCGACCGCGACCGACGCCTCGACCTGCGTGCCGGTGGAGGCCAGGTACTCGTCGATCCGGGTCTTGAGGTCCGCTTCGAGCTCCTCGCGGGACGGCCCGAATATGGCTTCGAGGCCGTTCTCCGACGCGTTGGCGGCCACCGTTGCCACGGCTCCGGCCCCGACCAGGGCGGCCGCGGCGGGCACGCCGAACCGCAGGAGGTTGCGGCGGGAGGGACGGAGCAGACGGGAGGAAGGTTCGCTTCTGCGGATCATGGCCCCAAGGCTAGGGAACCGGTCGAACCGGAGTCAACGCGCCCTCAACGGAATCCTCTGAGCAAGGGTGTCTGAAAAGTCATACCGAGGCGAAGCAACCCAAAGCATGCCGAAGGGCGTCCGGCCATCGGCCGGACGCCCTTCGAAGCGCTGCTAGTACGTGGGCAGGCTCGGGTCGACCTGGTTGATCCAGCCGAGCACGCCGCCCTGGACGTGGACCGCGTTCTTCAGCCCGGCGGCCTTCGCCGCGGCGAGCGCCTCGGCCGAGCGCACGCCGGCCTTGCAGTAGAACACCGCCTGCTTCTCGGTGGGCAGTTCCGCGAGGGCGGCACCGGACACGATGTCGCCCTTGGGGATCAGCCGCGAACCGGGGATGCGCACGATCTCGTACTCGGCGGGCTCGCGCACGTCGATGAGGTCGATGTCGCGTCCCTCCTTGATCCACTCGGCCAGTTCGCGGGCCGTGATCGTGGAGCCGACGACGGCCTCGGCGGCCTCGTCGGTGACCGAGCCGCAGAAGTCCTCGTAGTCGATGAGCTCCTTGACCGTGGCGTTCGGACCGCACACCGCGCAGTTCGGGTCCTTGCGGACCTTGATCTTGCGGTAGGTCATCTCCAGCGCGTCGTAGACCATGAGCGAGCCCACGAGCGGGTCGCCGATCCCGGTGAGCAGCTTGATGGCCTCGGTGACCTGGATCGAGCCGATCGAGGCGCACAGGACGCCCAGGACGCCGCCCTCGGCGCAGCTCGGGACCATGCCCGGCGGCGGGGGCTCGGGGTAGAGGCAGCGGTAGCACGGGCCCTGGTCGGCCCAGAAGACGCTGGCCTGGCCGTCGAAGCGGTAGATCGAGCCCCACACGTAGGGCTTGCCCGAGAGGACCGCGGCGTCGTTGACCATGTAGCGCGTCGCGAAGTTGTCGGTGCCGTCGACGATGAGGTCGTACGGCTCGAAGATCTCGAAGACGTTGTCGTTGTCGAGCACCGTGTTGTGGACGACGACGTTCACGTAGGGGTTGATCTCGCGGATCGACTCGGCCGCGGACTCGGCCTTGGTGCGGCCGATGTCGGACTGGCCGTGGATGATCTGGCGCTGGAGGTTCGACTCGTCGACCGTGTCGAACTCGACGATGCCGATCGTGCCGACCCCGGCCGCGGCCAGGTACATCAGCGCGGGGGACCCGAGGCCGCCCGCGCCCACGCAGAGCACCTTGGCGTTCTTGAGTCGTTTCTGACCGTCCATGGCGACATCGGGGATGATGAGGTGGCGCGAATAGCGGCGCACCTCGTCGACCGACAGCTCGGAGGCTGGTTCGACCAGCGGCGGCAAACTCATATCACCAATAATGCATGTCCACGCTGTGGATATTCCACCGCCCGGGGCGGTGTGCCGACTTTCACTCCGCGAGATTCGTTGTCCCGCATGGCGGGACAGGACTTGCGGTGAGCCTGCGGCTACTGGTCGATGAAGTCGTCCGGCGGCAGGTCGGGGCCGTTGTAGTCCCCCGCCGGGCCCGACACGTACGTCTCGCCGTCCGGGAACGGCCACGCGTTCCCCGTGCACCCGGCCAGCTGGTACGTCTGCTGCGCCATCACCGGCGACAGCTCCCCGTCCCCCGGGCACACCTCGTGCCCGTGCCCGAGCCGGTGCCCGACCTCGTGGTTCACCGCGTACTCGCGGTAGGTGTCGAGCGTGCCGTCCCAGTGCTCGACCCCGGTGATCCACCGCGCCGAGTTGATGACCACCGCGTCGCCGTTGCGGCACGAGACCGTCGTGTTCTGGGAGCCGCACAGGTACGAGCGCTGCTCGGGGCTCGCCAGGTAGATCGTGAAGTCCGCGTCCCCGCCGCCGACCTGCTGGAACCGCCACGCCCCGCCCGCGGTCCACGACCGCTCGTCGGCGAGCGTCGTATGGACGAAGTCGCTGAACTCGTCGGCGTTGAGCCCGATGCCGTTCTCCACGGCCACGTTGTACGTCATGAGCGTGCCCGCGTCGCCGAACACGGCGGTGTCCACCGGTTCGGCGTACGTCCAGGTCCCCGTGCCCGAGAAGTACAGCGGCACGTTCGCGACCTCCGGGGACGGCGAGGGCGACGGCGGCACGGCCTCGTCGGCCTCCGCCTCCGCGCTGGTGGGGACCACCTGCTCGTCCTCGTCGAGGGCCTGCGGCTTCTCCGTGTCGACGGCGCCGAACGCGAAGTACAGCCCCGCGCCCGCCATGACGACGAGGACCGCGAACAGCACGAAGCGCCGCCGTCTGCGGAGCCTGCGGTTGCGATCCAGCCGTCCCTCAGTCACACCGGCGAGTCTAGGACAGTTGACGCCCCGCGGGGCCGACCCCCGATCATTGTGTGAACCGGTTCCGGTTCACAATGCGGACCGATGTCCGAGCCGGATTCATGCTGGACATTTCATCAATTCGTACATGTGTGTGACTACAGCCATATCAACGAGGCCGTTTCAGTTGCCCTGCCCGGTCGTTGTCCAGTCGTGCATCTGCGTTACACCTTCCGGGTCTACCCGACCGCGCCGCAGCGCTCGGCGCTGGCGCGAGTGTTCGGGTGCGTCCGCACGGTGTACAACGACGCGGTCGCGGCCCGCAGGGCCGCGCACGCGGCAGGTCTCCCCTATCCCTCCACGGCGGCGCTCGACAAACAGCTCATCACCGCCGCCAAGCGGACTCCCGAGCGATCCTGGCTCGCAGAAGTGTCGACCGTGCCGCTCCAGCAGGCACTACGCGACTGCCACGCGGCCTACCGGAACTTCTTCGACTCGCGCACCGGCACACGGGCCGGCGGCCGAGTCGGCCCGCCGCGGTTCAAGCGGCGCTCGCACCGGCAGACGGCACGGTACACACGCAACGGGTTCAGTCTCAAGCCAACCGGTCGTCTGTACCTGGCGAAGGTCGGGGAGTTGAAGGTCGCCTGGTCCAGGGAGCTCCCGGCCGAAGCCAGCTCGGTCACCGTGGTCAAGAGCGCGACGGGCAAGTACTTCGCCTCCTTCGTAGTAGCGGTCGATGGCAGCGCGGACCTGCTGGAGCCGCCGCCCGACCCCGACGCGATGACCGGAGTCGACCTCGGCCTCAAGCACTTCGCGGTGCTGCGCGGGGGCAGAGTGATCGAGTCGCCGAAGTTCTTCCGAAAGCTGGAACGCAGGCTCAAGAAGTCCCAGCGCGAGCTGTCACGCAAGGTGAAGGGCAGTGCGAACCGGGCGAAGGCCCGAGTGCGGGTCGCGAAGGTCCACGAGCGGATCGCGGACCGCCGGGACGACTGGCTCCACAAGCAGGTCGCGATGATCGTCGCCGAGAACCAAGGCATCTTCGTCGAAGACCTGAACACCAAGGGGCTGGCCAGGGGACGCGCCGCCAAGTCCGTGCACGACGCGGCACTGGGCAGGTTCCTCGGCCTCCTCGAATCGAAGGCGGCCCGGGCAGGCCGCACCTTCGCCAAGGTGGACCGGTTCTTCCCCTCCACACGGCTGTGCTCGGCCTGCGGGGTCCTGTCCGGGCCCAAGGGCCTGGCAGGGCTCAGCGTCCGGACCTGGGAGTGCGGCTGCGGCGCGGTCCACGACCGCGACGCGAACGCCGAGATCAACATCAGGCGCGAAGGACAGCGCCTCGTCGCCGCCGGGCCGGCGGAGACGCGAAACGCCTGTGGACAGGACATCAGACCGGGCGAGCCCGGCAGACCTGGAAATCCCCGTCAAGGGAAGAAGCAGGAACCCGTCCGTACCCTCGCCGTGCAAGCGGCGAGCTAGCCGGGAATCGCCTTCCTGCGGGAAGCCGAGGAGGTCAAAATGCGGACAAAGCGTTCTCGGGGTCGGCGGGGGTGGCGTTGCGGACCTCGTCGAGCATTGCGGTCATCGCGCGGGCCACGGCCTGGGGGCGCTCCATCATCGCGACGTGGCCCGTGCGGTCCAGGATCAGCAGGCGCGAGTCGGGGATCGCCAGGGCCGTCGGCGGCGCTTGGCGGACGTCGATGACGCGGTCCTGCTTGCCCCACACGACGAGCGTGGGGCACTGGATCTCCCGGGCGAGGCGCCAGAGGGAGTGCGTGCCGGGCACGAGGGCCTGCATGAACGAGGCCATCAGGCCCCGGTAGGTCTGGAAGTACGCCTGGTTGTTCCACGGGACGGCGAGGCGGTGGCGGGCCTCGGCGATCGCCTCGCGGCGGCGCTGCGGGTCGATCGAGGACGGGTCGGCCCACGTGCCGCGGATGATGTCGTCCACGACCTGCTGCGGGGTCCGCCCGCGCATGGCCCGGTCGGCGAGCCACGCGATGTTCGGGACCGCGAGCATCGGCAGGTACCGGGACTGGTGCGAGCGCCGCGGGTTCCCGAACGGCATCGCGGGCGAGATGAGCGTCAGCGTGCGGACCAGGTTCGGGCGGGTCGAGGCGAGGTACACCGCGACCGCACCGCCGAGCGAGTGCCCCACGAGGTGCACCGGGCCGCGCCCGGACTCGGAGATCCACGCGGCCACGTCCTGCGCCAGCAGCGGGATCGTGGTCCGCGGGGCGGGCGCCGAGTGGCCGAAGCCGGGCAGGTCCACGGCGTCCACGCGGAGCCGATCGGAGAGCGCGTCGGCGAGGTCGGTCCAATTCTGCGCCGAACCGCCGAGGCCGTGGACGAACACGGCCGGCTCGGCGCCCGGCGCGGTCGCCGGGGTGTGGCGGATGAAGAGCCTGCGGCGGCTGACCTGGTGCTCGATCCCGGGCCACGGCGAGTGCGGTCGCCGAGGAGTGCGGACCTCCCCGGCGTCGACAAGCCGCGCCCGTTTCATGGAAGCTAGTGTGCCACTTCGGCTGCGAGCGCGCCCAAAGTAGCCGAAACCACCGCCCGGGCGCGTTCGGCGGTCACGACCGAGGCGCCGGAGAGGCGCCGCACGGACCGGCCGTCGAGCCACAGGATGACCACGACCGCGGTCTTCACCGGCCCGGTCGGGACGATCGAGGCGTGCTCGACCTCGACGCGCACGTCCCCCGCGCCGAGGCGGGGGCGCAGGGCCTCCACAGTGGCCGCGGCGGCTGCGTGCTGGATGTGCCAGTCGATCGGCGGGACCGCCACCTTGCCGGTGGACTCGGTGCCGCCGAGGGCGAGCGTGACGCTCACTTCGGCTTCGAGACCGGCGGACTCGATCTCGACGCGGCGCAGCTCGACCGGGCCGACCGAGGCGACCTCGATGTCGGTGGACGCGGACTCGACGTGGCCGCGGATCTCGGCCTCGTCGCCGGACTGCGGGCCGGGCTCGACCGCGCGCTGCTCGTTGACGACCGCCGAGACCACCGCGTGGACCTCGTCGGGGTCGACGCCCTCTTCGAGTTCGAGGCGGAGGCTGGAGGCGCCGTCGGGGGCCGTCACGTGGAAGGCGTCGCGGACGCCGGGGACCTGGCGGACGGCGTCGACGAGGCGGGCGGATTCGGTGTCCTGCACTTGGGCGCTGGCGGATCCGGGCATGGGTCCTGTGTTCTCCACGGTGGCGGGCGGTGTCGGCTCGGCGATGGGCGGGCGGGGCGGCGTGCGCAGCAGCGGGGCCTGCTCGGTGACGGGCGGGCTGGGGACGGCCGCGGGCGAGACCTCGGTGAGCGGCGGCGGCACGATCGGGAACTGGTCGGTGCGCTGCTCCACGACCGGGACGGACGGGGCCGGGGGCGGCGGGGTCGCGGGCGCGGGCGGCGCGCTGGGCGCCCGCGGGGCCTCGGCGGCCGGGGCGGGCGCCGCGGGGGCGGCCATGGGCACCGCGGGGTGCTCCTGGGTGGCCTCCGGTTCGGCGGGCGCGAGCCGGACCGGGCTCGGCGGTGCGGTCTGCTGGGGCAGTGCGGCCTGGGGAGGTGCGGGCGGGGCGCTCTGGGCCTGCGGGACCTCGATGGGGCCGGTGTGCCGGGGCTGCGCGGGGGCGCTGTAGTGCTGCTGCGGCGCTTGGGGTTCAGGTGCCGGGGGGTGGACGAACTCCTGGTTGGGGCCGGGCGCGGCGGGGGACGGCTGCGGGGCCGCGGGACTGGGCGCGTAGTCGCCGGGCAGCGGCGGGGCGCTGTAGCCGGGGTGCTGCTGGGGGACGCCGAAGTCCTGCTGTGCGGGGGCGCTGTAGAACTGCTGGGCGGGCTGGCTCTGCTGCGGCGGCGCGGGGGCCGCGGGCGGCGGCGGGGTGTGGTGCTGCGGGGGGACGGGCGGCTCGGGGTGCGGGGCGGGCGGCGCGTACTCCTGGCTCGCGCCCGGCAGCGGGACGGCGGGCGGCGGGGCGTACTCCTGGACGGGCGGCGGGGCGAACTCGCGCGGGGCCGGGGGCGCGCTGAACTGCTGGTTCGGCTGCGGCGCACCGAACTCCTGGTTCGCGGCGGGCGGGGCGAAGGGGTTGACCGGGACCTGCTCCTGGGGGGCCTGGGGAACGGCGGGGATCGGCTCGAACTGCTCTCCGGGCGCGGGGCGGCGGGTCGCGGGGACCATGGGCCCGGTCTCGGTCATCTCGACCGGGACGTTCGGGACCTGTCCGGTGGGGTCCTCGCTGTAGCGGTGGCGCCGTCCCCGGTCCGGGTCGAACCGGTACTGCTCGGGCGCCTGCCCCATCCCCTGACGGGCCGCGTCGGCGGTCTCGGCGCCCTCCTCGGCCGGCGGTCCCCAGGACCTCCCGATCCGCCTCCGGGCTGCCCGTTCCTCCCCGGTCGGACGCTGCTCATCCGGTCGGTTCTGGTCATACACCACTAGACAACTCCTTCATATTCCCGCCCTCAAGGTACCGTGGCGCGCCCAGTGACTCGAACCCGCGTTTGTCGCCCCCGTACGCTGGGAGACTGTATTCAAGGTTTCCGTAGACTCGGTCCGGGCCGCAAGCGACCGCGGGTGACGGATGGGCGACATGAGCCGGGAAGAGGTGGCGGCGTGAACAGCGCTGGTGAGGGGCGGGTCCGCCTGCCCAGGAGCGAACGCCGCGCGCAGCTGCTGCGTGCCGCACAGGACGTCTTCGTCTCCAAGGGCTACCACAGCACCTCCATGGACGACATCGCCGAGAACGCAGGGGTGTCGAAACCCGTGCTGTACCAGCACTTCACGTCGAAGCTGGAGTTGTACCTGGCGCTGCTCGACGGCCGGGCGGCCGAGCTGGTGGGCCAGGTGCGCGACGCCTTGCAGTCCACTGAGGACAACAAGGAGCGGGTGAACCGCGCCATGCGCGCGTACTTCGACTTCGTGGACGCGCAGGGCGAGGCGTTCCGGCTCGTCTTCGAGTCCGACCAGCGCAACGACCCCGAGGTGTCCGAGCGGGTGCTGAAGATGGAGGCCGAGTGCGTCCAGGCGATGGCCGAGACGATCATGGCCGACACGCACGTGGACAAGGCCCGCGCCGAGCTGCTCGCCACGGGCCTGCTCGGGAACGCCGAGGTCTCGGCCCGCAAGTGGATCGCCTCCGGCCGCGCGATCCCCAAGGACGAGGCGGTGCAGCTCATGAGCACCCTCGCCTGGCGCGGCATCTCGCACTTCCCGCGCGACGGCGAAGCCTGAGCCGCCTTCCCCCCGGAAGGTGAATTCTCGGGGCGGCGCCGTTCGCTCTCGGCGCAGCGCTCCGTGCAGTGGACCGGAGGTCGCCGCGAGTAGTGTTGCTTCGGACCGAAGGTCAGAGCATTTCGATTGAGGAGGGCCCGTGGAGGTCAAGATCGGTGTCCAGTACGCCCCGCGCGAGCTGGTGCTGGAGAGCAAGCTTTCTCCGCAGGACCTGTCCGACACGATCGAGCAGGCCGTGAAGGACGGCGGGGTCCTGCGCCTGGAGGACGACAAGGGGCGCCAGGTGATCGTCCCGGTCGACAAGATCGCCTACATCGAGACCGCCGCCACCAACGTGCGGTCCGTCGGGTTCACGGTCGACAAGTAAGCGGACGCGACTTCGGGCCCGGGGCTTCGGCTCCGGGCCTTCGCTCTGCCCGCCGACTTACTGGAGGACCGTGAAGGGCGCGGTGCCGCCCACGGCGTGGCTGCCGTTGCGCACGCCCTCGGGGCCGCTCGTGTGGACCCGGTACAGCGTGTCGTTCGCGACCACCAGCACCGGGTCGCCGCGGTTGAGGTTCGACTCCACCGGGTCCGCGGGATTGGCCGCGACCTCGGAGAACACCAGCCCGGCCGTGCCGGCCTGGACGTCGGTCCGGGAGTTGTCGATCGCGACCCTGAACAGCGTGTCGTCGTCGCGCTTGCCGGTCACCCACAGGTAGTTCTCGGAGCTCCACGCGATGTCGGTGACGTCCTCGATGTCCGTGCCGATCCGCCGCGGCTCCCCCGCCTGGAGGTTCCCGTCGGCGTCCACGTTCAGCGGCGCGACCCACGCGTGGCCGCCCTCGACGTACGCCAGGCGCCGCCCGTCCGCCGCCAGCGCCATCGCCGTGACCGCCTCCCCCACGGTGAGCGGCTGGATCACCGCCCGCGAGTTCGGGTTGACCACCGTGGGGACGCCGTCGGAGACGACGAGGATCGCGCTCGCGGGGTGCCACTGCGGGTCGGCCAGGACCGTCCCCAGGCCGCCGACCGCGCCCATCGCGGAGTCGGTGGGGCCCACGGTGAGCACGTCACCGGCGGTCCCGGCGGTGATCGCGGCGAGCTGGTCGGCCGGGCCGACCGCGACCTGCCGGAGGCCGTCGGCCTGGAAGCCCACCCAGGAGTGGTCGGGGGCCTCGGTGGTGACCTCCTCGGCCGTGTACTGCCAGACCGTCTCCTCGAACAGGAAGTACGCGGTCTGCGGGAGGTCCACGGGGATCGCGTTCCACTCGCGCCAGTCCGCGAGCGTGCCCTCCCCGATGGTGTCGCCGTCGGCGGTGAGCACGAACCCGTCCGAGAGGCTCAGGGTCCAGGCGATCTGCGCGGTGATCGCGTCCTGGACGGACCGGTCGTCGACGGGCTCGCCGAGCGTCAGGTCCACTTCGACGACGCCGTCGCGCGGCGAGGTCTTCGCGGTGGTGGAGGTGGGGATCGCGCTGCGCGCCGACTGGCTGGCGAACTCGGAGGGGCCGCGCAGGAGCCAGTCGAGCAGGAGGCGGCGGTCGGTCTCGGCGTCGAGGTCGGCGTAGATCCAGCGCAGGTCGGGGACGAGGAGCTGCGGCGCGTCGGCCTGGAAGTACAGCGGCGAGGCCCGGTAGGAGTCGAGGAACTGCCGGTAGTCCAGGGACACCTGCGAAGGCTGGCTCTCGATCGACCAGACGTCTTGGAGGCCGCCGTCGCGTCCGAGCATGAACGTCTCCTCGTAGGCGCTCGGCGAGGAGCTCATGCGCACCGAGCCGTCTTCGAGGTAGACGCCGACGACCGCGGCCGTGACGGTGACGTTCGCGGACTCGATGGGGTTGCCGCCGCCCACGGACACCTGGATGTCGTCGAGGAGGCGGATGCCAGTGGCCGCGTCGGAGAACTGCTCGGTGCCCGAGGCGGTGAACTTGTTCAGGCGGTCGTCGCGGCTCGCGGGGTCCCCGGCGGCGGCCTTGAGGAAGTTCTGGACGGTGGCGTCGGCCTCGGTGGTCGGTTCGAACGTCTCGGCGGCCGTCCCGGAGGACTCCCCGAAGTTCGTGGGGGCGTCGTCGACGACCTCCGGGTCGCGGCCGGTGGGGATGCCGCAGGCCGATGCGGCCCAGGCGGTCCCGAGGGCGAGCGCCGCGGCGAGGCTAGTCCTGCGTCGCACGGGTGGCCTCCTTCCCCGCGCCGGGGCGCGGGCCGTCGAGCCGCAGGGGGATCGGCGAGGTGATGACCCGGTTCCCGGCCTGGAGCGGCAGCGTGAGCACGAACAGCGTGCCCCGGCCGGGCTCTCCCACGGCCTGGAGGGTCCCGGAGTGCAGCTTCGCGTCCTCCAGGCTGATCGCCAGGCCCAGGCCCGTGCCGCCGGTGCGGCGGTTGCGGGACGGGTCGGCCCGCCAGAACCGGTCGAAGACCCGGTCGGCGTGGCCGGGCTTGAGGCCCACGCCGCGGTCGCGGACCGCGACGGCCACGGCCGTCTCGGACTCGGCGACGGTGATCACGACCGGCTTGCCTTCGGCGTGCTCGATCGCGTTCGAGACGAGGTTGCGCAGGATGCGCTGGACCCGGCGCGGGTCGACCTCGGCGATGACGCGCCGCCGCGGCTTGCGCACGGTGACCTGCACGCCGCAGTCCTCCGCGAGGTGCGAGAGGCCCTCGACCACGTCGTCGGCGATGCGGCCCACGTCCACGGCGTCCACTTCCAGGGACGCGAACCCGGAGTCGAAGCGGGAGATCTCCAGCAGCTCCTGGAGCAGCTCCTCGAAGCGGTCGATCTCGTGCTGGAGCAGCTCCGTGGACCGCTTGGTGACCGGGTCGAAGTCGTCGCGGTTGTCGTAGAGCAGGTCGGCGGCCATGCGGATGGTCGCGAGCGGCGTGCGCAGCTCGTGCGACACGTCGGAGGTGAAGCGCCGCTGCATCATCGACATCTCCTCCAGGCGCCTGATCTGGCTCTGGAGGTTCTCGGCCATGAGGTTGAACGAGCCCGCGAGCCGCGCGAGGTCGTCGGAGCCGCGGACCTCCATCCGCTCGTGGAGCAGCCCGGCCGCGAGGCGCTGGGAGGTGCGGGCGGCCTCGCGCACCGGCGTCACGACCAGGCGCGTGACGAGCGCGGCGATGACGCCGAGGAGCAGGACCAGCGCGACCCCGGCGAGCGCGAGGTTGGTGCGCAGGAGGCTGATGGCGTCCTGCTGCGATTCGAGCGGGTAGAACGCGTACAGCTCGAAGTCCAGGCTCAGGTCGATGTAGGAGCCGACGACCAGGTAGGGCATGGTGCCCTCCTCGTCCAGCGCGAAGTTCTCGTACTGGATGGCGGTCTTGCGCTCGGCGACGTCGGCCTGGAGCTCCTCGGAGGGCTCGGCCTCCGAGGACGCCGGGTGCGAGCGGGTGACCTGCCCGTCGTCGGTGCGCAGGACGATGACCGGCGCGTACACCGGGTCCTCGGCGAGCTCGTTGACGATCCGCTGCATGGTCGTGGCGAGCGCGGAGTCGGAGGAGGACGTGTAGGTGCCGAGCTGCTCGGCGGCCCGCTCGACGGCGTTGAGGGTCTCCTCGACGGCGGTCTCCTGGCGCTCGGTGAGGAGCCCGGAGGTGACCGAGCCGGCCACGACGAACGAGAAGATGAGGACGAGGACCGTGGAGGCGATGAGCGTCGAGGAGACGACGCGCAGCTGGAGCGAGGCCCGGAAGCGGTCGATCAGGGGCCGTGCGGCCCGGCCCGCCCAGCGGGCGGCGCTCCCCCATGCCCGTCGCAGCCACACCGGGCGCTCGCGCGCCCGGTCCTCCCCCGCGGTCATGGTCTAACCGAGTCCGGCTTTGTACCCGACGCCGCGCACGGTCTGGATGAGCTGGGGGCGCTCGGGGTCGGGCTCGATCTTGGCGCGCAGGCGCTGCACGTGGACGTTCACCAGGCGCGTGTCGGCGGAGTGGCGGTAGCCCCACACCTGTTCGAGCAGGACCTGCCGGGTGAAGACCTGGCGGGGCTTGCGGGCGAGCGCCACGAGCAGGTCGAACTCCAGCGGGGTCAGTTTGACCTCGGCGCCGTTGAGGGTGACCTGGTGGGCGGGCACGTCGATCTGGACCTGGAGGCCGGGCTTGCCGATCTCCAGGCGCTCGGGCGTGACGTCGTCGCCGCGGCGCAGGCGGGCGCGGATGCGGGCCACCAGCTCCTTGGGCTTGAAGGGCTTCACTATGTAGTCGTCGGCGCCCGATTCGAGGCCCAGGACCACGTCGACGGTGTCGGACTTGGCGGTGAGCATGACGATCGGCACGCCGGACTCGCCGCGGATCGCCTTCGCGACGTCTATCCCGCTCATGCCCGGGAGCATGAGGTCGAGGAGGACGATGTCGGGGCGGTGCTCCTTGAACGCGGCGAGGGCCTTCTCGCCGTCGACGACGAACGTGGGGGTGAAGCCTTCGGTCCGGAGGATGATGCCGAGCATCTCCGCCAGCGCCGGGTCGTCGTCGACGACGAGTACACGTGCTCTCATGGACACCAGTTTTCCACCTCGCAAAAGGCCGGAGCACCACGGGTGTGTCCCCGTGGTGCTCCAACTGTAACGACTATCCGACGGACTTGGCGGCCCGTGCGGGGTCGGTGCCTGCGGCGATGGCCTCGAACGGTTCGCGGCCGGCCTGGATCTCGCCGAGCTGGACCATCTCGCGCTTCGTGAAGAAGCCGACGATCCAGTCAGCGAGGACGCGGCCCTTGCGGCCGGTCCCGGGCACGCGCGACAGGTGGTAGCCGCGGTGCATGAGCCAGGCGAGGAGGCCCTTGGCCTTGAAGCCGTAGGTGTTCGCCACGCCCTTGTACAGGCCGAGGCCCGCGACGGAGCCGATGTACTTGTGCTCGTACTGCGTCAGTTCGCGGCCGACGTGGCTGCGGTAGACGTTGTCGGCGAGCGTGCGCGCCTGGCGGACGGCGTGCTGCGCGGACGGGGTGCACCAGTCCATCGGGAAGTCCGAGGTGTCGGGGACCTGGGTGGAGTCGCCCGCGCCCCAGGCGCCTTCGACGACCTCGCCGACGGTGTGCTTCCCGGCCTCGACGCCGGTGGCGACCTGGAGGCGCGTGTTGCACTCCAGGTGGCCGCGGGGGCCGATCGGGAGGTCCGTCTGCTTGAGCAGCGGGTGGGGCATGACGCCGGCGGTCCAGATGATGGTGTCGGAGTCGAACTCCTCGCCGTCGGTGAGGACGACGTGGCCGCCCTCGCAGGACTTCAGGGTCGTGCCGAGGCGGATGTCGACGCCGCGCTTGGTGAGCTCGCGGGCCGCGTAGGCGCCCATCTCGGGGCCGACCTCGGGGAGGATCTTGTTCGCGTACTCGACGAGGTACCACTTGATCTCGGACGCGTCGAGCATCGGGTAGTTCTTCACGATGTTCGCGGTGAGGTCTTCGAGCTCGCCGAGGGTCTCGGCGCCGGCGAAGCCGCCGCCGACGGTGAGGAACGTGAGGGCCTTGCGGCGCACGTCGGGGTCCTCGGTGGTAGCGGCGATGTCGAAGCGCTGGAGCACGTGGTTGCGCAGCCAGATGGCCTCGCCCATCGACTTGATGCCGATGGCGGTGTCCGCCAGGCCGGGGATGGGGAGCGGGCGGGAGACGGAGCCGGGGGCGACGATGACCTCGTCGTACTCGACCTCGCGGGCGGGGCCGACGTAAGGCTGCACCATGAGCTTGCGCTCGGCGTGCTTGATCTCGGTGACCGCACCGGTGAGGATGGTGCAGTGCTTGAGGGCCTGTCGGAGCGGCACAACGCCGTGTCGCGGGGAGATGGAACCAGCGGCCGCCTCGGGCAGGAACGGCTGGTAGGTCATGTGCTGGTTGGGGTCGATGACCATCAGTTCTACTTGACCGCGCTTGATGTCGCCCTTCAGCAGCTTGCTCAAGCGTTCGGCAACGTAAAAACCGACGTGACCGGCACCAATCACGACTATACGTTTCACGTGTTCAATTCTGGCCCGGTTCAGGTGGCCTTGTGTAGTGAACGCGCGAGGACGTAGATCACGGTGACAGCGGCCACGATGCCCGCGCCGACGGCGAGACCTGCGGTGAGACCGGTGAAATACGCGGTGAACAGCGCCAGGGTGAGGGCGATGGCCACAGTCGACGCCAGGACGAGTCCGAGGTGCTTGGCCCAGGTGAGGATGATCTCACCGTCCATTGCGGTAGTCGTTCGGAAACGCTGCGCCACGGCGGCGGCGGAGTGGCCGGTGTACAGCAGGCAGGCGAGCCCGGCGGCCGTCCACAATGTGGGAGAGCCGTCGCCGTCGAGGGCGTCGGAGACGAGCCACGCGGCGATGGTGAACCCGATGGCGACCAGGGGCGCGGCCCCGGCGGGGGCGAGGGCCGCGATGAGCGCGAGGAGGGCCGCGACCGCGACGTAGAACCCGGCGCCGGCCCATTCGGGCGGCACCGCGAGTTCACTGGCGGTGAACAGGGTGAGGGCCGTGAGCAGGCGCAGCAGGACCGGGGCGGGGGCGACGCGGCGGGCCCACGAGACGCCGCCGGCGCGTCCGGCCTTGGCGCGCTCGCGGGCGCCGTCGCGGAGGGCCTGGAGGAGGCCGCGCTGGATGTCGCTCATGTTCGACTCGCAAGCGTCGTCAAGGGGCTCATCGGTACCGCCTCCGGGTCAGCTGGGCCAGGACGGCGTCGAGGGAGGCCGCGCCCTGCCAGGGCTCGACGGCGACGCCGAGGTCGCGCAGCTCCATGAGGGTGTTGTCGCGGGAGAGGCGCCACAGCCGCTCCGCGTACGGGGTCCAATGTGTCCTCCGCGGCGGGGAGACGTGCGGTGGGAGGGTGTCGACGCACAGGACGGGGCGCCCGGCGCGGGCGAGGGCCGCGATGAGCGCGATCGACCGGTCGGTGAGCAGCGGCGTGAACACGACGTTGAGGCTGCGCTGCCCGGCGAGCTGGCGGCGGAGCATCTCCGGCGAGGGCGGGACGGGGTCCTGCGGGATCTCCACGGCGGCGAGCCAGCGCAGGGTGGCGGCGGCGTGGCGGCGCCCGGCCCCGGCCCGCATGCGGCGCCCGCGGGCGCCGAACTCGACGCACGCGGTGCGGTCGCCCTGGAGCGCGTAGTGGGACGCGACGGCCCCGGCGGCGCGGACGGTGAGGTCGGCGATCGACGCGGCGCCGTCGAGGCCCCCGGACACGCCCGCCTCCACTTGGAGGTCGAGGACGAGGGTGACGTCGGTGTCGCGTTCGGAGAGCGTGGCGTTGACGTACAGGTCCCTGGTGCGCATGGAGGTGCGCCAGTCGATGCGGCGGAGCCGGTCGCCGGGCTGGTACAGCCGGACCTCGGCGAGCTCGCCTGAGTCGCCGCCGCGGCGGGACCGGTGGACGCCGGTGACGCCCTCGGCGAACGGCAGGGACTCGGCCGAGTCGAACCAGTCGGGCACGGGCACGACCCACGCGGTCAGGCCCGGGAGGCGCTGCACGGTGGTCTCCAGGAGGCCCCCGCAGGCGACGGAGCGGACGTGGACCGGGCCGAGACGGTGCTCGCCCCAGCGGCGGGCCGTCCCGGCGACGACGAGGTCGCGCCCGGACTGCGGCGCCAGCGCGGACGCGAAGTCGCCCTTGCCGGTGTGGAGGTCGATCCATGGGTCGGCGACGGCGGTGACCACGGTGGTGACGGGGACCGGCTCAGGGTTGGCGACGATGACGCGCGCCGCGGCGGTGGCGCCTTCGGCGCAGGTGAGGTCGGTGCCGGTGCCTTCGAGAGGCGCCATGCGGACCTCGGGCGGGCGGTGGGGGCGGCGCTGGAGGAGCACGGCGGTGCCGATCGCGAACGGCGCGGCGATGAGCACGAGGTCGACGCGGCCGAAGGCGACGGCCGCGAGCAGGCACACCGCGGCGACGGCGACGGCCCGCGACAGGGCCTTGGTCCGCCGCCACGTCACGGGCGGTTCGACCTGGGCCGCGCGCACCTCGCGGGGGTTGTCGGTGCGCAGGCTCAGGACCGGGTCCATCGTCATCGCGGCTGCGCGGTGTACGCCGGGGCCTGGGCGGTCTGCGGGGCCGGGACGCCGCGGCAGATGTCGGCGACGACCGCGGCGGGGTCGATGCGGCGCATCCACAGCTCGGGCTTGAGCGTGATCCGGTGCGCGAGCGCGGCCCCGGCGACGCCCTTGACGTCGTCGGGGGTCACGAAATCGCGCCCGGCGAGCACGGCGAGCGCGCGGGAGGCCAGCAGCAGCGCGAGCGAGCCGCGCGGGGAGGCGCCGACCTGGACCTGCGCGTGGGCGCGGGTGGCGGTGGTGACGGCGACGATATAGCGGCCCACGGAGTCCTCGACGGTGACGTCTTCGAGGGCGCGCTGCATGGCGACGAGGGTGGGCGCGTCGATGACGGGGTCGAGTTCGACGCTCTCGGTGCGGCGGCCGATGCGCCGCTGGAGGACCTCCCACTCCTCTTCCGGCGTGGGGTAGCCGAAGGAGACGCGCAGGAGGAACCGGTCGAGCTGGGCCTCGGGGAGCTGGTAGGTGCCCTCGAACTCGACGGGGTTGGAGGTGGCGAGGACGGTGAACGGCTCGGGGAGGAGGTGGGTCTCGCCCTCGACGGACACCTGGCGCTCCTGCATCGCTTCGAGGAGCGCGGACTGCGTCTTCGGGGGCGTCCGGTTGATCTCGTCGGCGAGCAGGAGGTTGGTGTGGACCGGGCCCTTGCGGTAGACGAACTCGCCGGTCTTCTGGTTGTAGAGCAGGGAGCCGGTGACGTCGGCGGGCAGCAGGTCGGGCGTGAACTGGAGGCGCCGGAAGTCGAGGCCGAGGCTCTGCGCGAAGCACCGGGCGGTGAGGGTCTTGCCCAGGCCCGGGAGGTCTTCGAGGAGGATGTGGCCGCCGGCGAGGATCCCGGCGAGGACCAGGCGCAGCGGCTCGTCCTTGCCGACGATGACCGAGCGGACCGACTTCAGGACCGCTTCGGCGTGGTGCGCGACCTGGTCGAGGCTGATGCGCGGGGTCTCGTTCATTCAGATCTCCTCGATGGCTTTCAGATAGGCGCCGAGCTGCTGCGGCGAGGGGCAGTCCGGCACCGGGCCGGTCAGGAACAGGTACGCGCTCTCGCCGAGGGCGGCCCGGCACTCGGCGGGCTGCGCGGCGAGCGAGAGGCCGCGGCGCAGCCGCAGGCGCTCAGCGGCGAGCTCGGTGAGCTGCTGCTTCGCGTTGGTGGTGGCGAACCGGCCGGGCTTGGCCTCGGCGAAGATGAACCGGTCCTCCCAGCGGTTGACGTCCGCGAAGGGGCGCCAGGACGGCTCGTTGACGGTGTGGGCGCGCAGTTCGGGCGCGGGCTCGGTGTCGGCGCGCATACCCGAGACCACGGAGTGGACGAGGAGCGAGGCGACGGCGAGGAGCACGAGCTGCCAGATCGCGAAGTCGACGCCGCCGATGTAGGCGAGGGCCCACGCGAGCACGGCGAGCGCGACGGCCCCGACGGCGGGCCACAGCCGCACGCGCCCGAACGGCGAGAGGAGTTCCTTCACGGAGGTGCCTTGCGGCGCTTGGTCACTCACTGCGCCTCCCTGACGCCGAGCTGGGCCCGGAGTGCGACGAGGGCGTCGCGGGCGCGGTCGCGGTCGGCCTCGCCGACGTCGTGCGGCGAGTAGCGGGCCCGCAGGTACGCCTCGGTGAGCCGGTTCAGGGCCGCGCCGTCGAGGTCGTGGCGCAGCAGGAGCTTGCGGACCAGGTCCGCGGGCGTGTCGGAGGCGTCGCGTTCGATGCCGACGCCTTCGGCGGCGCGCTCGAAGTGGATCCAGCAGGCCATGATCGCCGACCTGGCGTCCGTGCCGAGGTCCATCTCCTGGAGCGCCGAGGCGATGGCGTCGTCCACGAGCGCGAAGTCGCGGACCAGGTGCTCGGGTTCGGGTTCGGGCACGCCGGTGGACTCGGGCGCGTCGGCGACCCACCTGAGGAGGCGCCTGACGAGGAGCAGCAGGACCAGCAGCAGCGGGACGCCCGCGAGGACGCCGAGGATGAGCCAGCTGATCCACGACGGGAACGAGCCGCCCTCCCGGCCCCCGTCGCCGAGCCCCAGCGACGGCTCTCCATAGGTCGGCATCGACGGCGCGACCTCGACGCCGCCGCCCCCGTCGAACGGCATCCGCGCCTCGTCCCACTGGAGCCCGGTGCCCTGCGCGGCGATCCCGACGATCAGCAGCGCGGCCGCGACCGCGACGACCGGCAGCCACCGGCGCAGCGTCGGGCGCTCTGGCGGTGCGGGTGGGGTCATGTGCGGCCTCTTGGGGTGTGCGGTGCGGCGGTGGGGGTGATGCGCGTCCCCACCTTATGCCAACGCCGCTGCAAACGCCTACCCGTCTCAGGACCCGAAACGCGACGCGAAGCGGCGCTGCCAGGGGGTCTCGACGGCTCTCGGGGAGTATCCGGCGCGCACGAATGCGACGGCCTCCGCGGCGGGGACGCCGTCGAGGACGGCCATGCACGCGAGGGCGGTGCCGGTGCGGCCGTTCCCGCCGTGGCAGGCGAGTTCGACGCGCTCGGTCTCCGCGCGCCGCCACGCTTCGCGGAGGGCCGCGGTGAAGGCGTCCTTGTCGGCGGGGAGCCGGAAGTCGGGCCACCGGACCCACGTCGCGTCCCAGGCGACCGCGGGCGGCTCCTTGCCGAGCAGGTACAGCGCGAACTGCGGCTCCGGCCCTTCGGGGAGGGGCCGGGCGAGGCCGCGGCCGCGCACGAGGCGACCGGACGGGAGGCGCAGCACGCCGGGGGCGTCAGGGTCCCAAGTCATCGTCCGATGCTACTGCGGCGCAGCGCTAGTGGACCTCTCTGAGCCCGGAGCCCTCCTCGGGGAGCTCCTTGAGGGTCCGGATCGGGGTCTTCAGGAGCACGAGGCACCCGGCGAAGAGCATCCCGGCGGCGATGAGGAGGACGGACTTCGCGCCGATCGCCTCGCCGACGAACCCGCCCGCGATCGACCCGAGGGCCATCGAACCCCACGTGATCACCCGCTGCGTGGCGTTCACGCGGCCCTGGATCGTGTCGGGCGTGACCGCCTGCCGGTAGCTCACGACGTTCACGTTGAACACCACGATCGACCCCACGAACAGCGCCTGCCCGAGGAACGCGGCCACCGCGCCCCACCCAGGCCCCGAGAGCGCCACGACCGCCATGCCCGGCCCCGAGAGCGCCAGCGCCACAAGCGCAGTACGGCCCATCCCCGCCTTCGCGGAGATCTTCCCGACGAGCATCGCCCCGAGCACCCCGCCGACCCCGGACCCGGCGAGGACGAGGCCGACGACCGCGCTGGGCTGGCCCGTGTCGCGGATCAGGAACACCACGAGCATGGCCTGGAACGCGCCCACGGACAGGTTGCACCAGGCGCTGGAGAACGCCACGGTGCGGATGATCGGGTCCTTGAGGATGAACTTGACGCCCTGCGCGATCTCGGCGCGCAGATGCGGCTTCTCCCGGCGCACCGGTTCGGCCTCGGTGAACTTGATGCGCCACATGCTGAACGCCGACACCGCGAAGCCCGCGACGGCGACGGCGACCGCGACGGGCGCGGTCAGCAGCGTCACGAGCGGCCCGGCGACGAGCGGTCCACCCGTGTCGGACGCCGACCGGAGCCCCTGGATGCGCGAGTTCGCCCCGGCGAGGCGGTCGTTGTCGATGAGCATCGGCACGTAGCTGCCCTGCGCCACGTCGAAGAACACCGAGACCAGGCCGAGCCCGAACATGACGGCGTACAGCTGCCACATCGCGAGCGCGTCGAGCGCCCACGCGACGGGGACGGTCAGCATCACGACCGCCCGCAGCACCTCGCTGACGACGATGATCGGCTTGCGCCGCATCCGGTCCACCCACGCGCCGACCAGCAGCCCGAACATGACCAGGGCGATCTGGTCCATGGCGTTGAGGACGCCGATCTGGGCCTCGCTGAGGTCGAGCACGACCACGGCGATGATCGAGACCGAGAAGTACGCGATCTGGAGTCCGACTTGGCTCGCGGCCACGGAGATGAGCAGGAGGCGGTGGTCGGGGTTGCGGAACATCGGTTCGGGGAAGCCTTTCCGGGGGGTATCCGGGCAGCCTACGCCCCGAACGCGACAAATGGGTGCCACGGACGCTGCTCCCCCACGGCCGCAAGCGCTTCGGCGGGGCTCGCACCTGCGGCGCAGCGGCGGTGGTAGTCGACCATCATCTCCGCGGCCATCGCGTCGGGCACCTTCGCGAGGCTGGAGACGACGGTGGAAGTCCCCGCGTGCAGGAGCGCCGCGGTGAACCCGAGCGTCTCGTTCCCGACCTCGACGGTGGACCGGCCGAGGTCGCACGCGGACAGGACCACGTGCTGCGGCGGCTGGTCGAGGCCCAGCAGCTCGTACGCGTTCAGCGGCCCGAGCCCGAAGTCCAAGCGGGAGAACAGGACGTTGTCCGGTTCGTGGTGCCCGTGCGCGGCCAGGTGGGCGACGGACGCGCCGTCGAGGGCCTTGAGCACGGCCTCCGGGTCGGACTCGTCGGCGTGGATGAGGACCGGGTCGCGGTAGAGCTTCGCGATCGCCTCGATCTCCTCCCCGGCCCGCCCGAGCCCGGGCCCGGCCGCGGCCAGCGCCGGCCCGGTCGCGGCGGGCTTCTGCACTGCGCGCCACCAGGCTTCGGCCGAGGGCGACACGGTGAGCGGCCGCCCGCGCAGCAGCGGCAGCATGGGCCAGGGGACCCACGCGAGCTTGCTGTGCGGGACGAGGACTACCTGGCGGTCGCCCACGTAGTCCGCGATCGGGTCGAGGAGCCCCGCTGACATCGCGGAGGCGTTGCGCCGCATGGACCCCACGACGCTCTGCCGCAGGCGCTCCGGGTGGTGGAAGGTCCGCCGCAGGGCGTCGAGGTCGGCCCCCAGTCGGCTGCCGAGTTCCGCGGCTTCGTCGAGCGGCATCACCTCGACGTGCCGGATGCCGTTGCCGCCCACGAGGACGGCGCGGGCATTGCCGCCTGCTTCGAACAGGCTGACCACCACCGTCTCACGCGACTGCGCCAGTTCATGGATCGCCTCGGGCGCGATCCGCTCCGCCTGCTCGCCGGGGCCCGGCTTGGCGCGGTCGTAGTCGCGGATCTGCGCTTCGAGTTCCCCGACGCGCGCGAGCGACTCGGTAGCATCTTTGCCTTCGACCTGGAGGTCCCAGACTTCTTGGCGGGCTTGGCGAAGGCGACCGAGCGCCTCTCGGGCGGCCGGTGTGCCCGACGACTTCACGGGCGGCACGCGCAACACCTGCGCCCGACTGCGCTCGGCCCAGCGGAGCATGTCGGAGGGGGTGCCGTGGTTCGTGGTGTAGCCCAGCCCCGTTTGGGACAACTGGACGCCGAGCGCGGAGACCCCCGCCTGGAACTCGACGGAGCCGAAGGTGGTCCGGTAGTCGTCCAGGAGATCCAGCCCGGCACGCAGCTCCGGCATCGGGTCCTGCCCTCGCGCGATCGCGAGTTCGGCCTTCGCGAGGTACCGCGCGAGGTCCTCGGCGAGCGCATCGTGGCCGGGCCCGCCGGACCCGCCGTTGAGCAGCTCCTCGACGCCTTCGAACGTCTTGGCCTTGATCTTGGCGCGGGCGGCGAGGATCTTGGCCTGTTCGAGCCGCAGGGTCCATCCCCGCTGCTCCAGCGCATCGCAGAGCCGGGCGACCTTCTCGGCGAACTCCGGGCCCGTCTCTCCGGACTCGAAGCGGCCCTGGAGGATCAGCAGGCGCGCGAGGAAGGCCATCGGTTCGTTGCCCTGCTCGTACAGGGAGTCCATCGCCTGGCGGGCCCATTGCTCGGCGAGTCCGAACCGGTTGACCTCGAATGCCGCGACCGCGCGCCAGAACTCGTAGATCGCGGCGGTCCTGCGGTTCCCGGCAAGGCGCAGCGCCGCGGTCGCCTCCGCCCAGCGGTCGGCCGCTTGTCGGTACATGCCGACCGAGAACAGGGCTTCCGCATATGAGGCGTCGATGAACGATTCGAGGTCGGGCGCGTACCGGCGGAACTGCTCCCGTACTTCGTCGAAGGTCAGGAGCGCCTTGGTGACGTCGCCGAGATCGAGCCACACCAAGGCTTCAGCGAGAATCGCCTTCGCCCGATTGAGCGGGATGTCGACTCGCTCGTACACGGTCAGGGCCCGCTGGATGCTCTCCATCGCCTTGTGCAGCTCGCCCAGGTCGCGCCAGACCGCGGCCCGGTTGTGGAACAGTGCGGCGTACATGTAGTCGGGGCCGTTCGCGGCCAGATGGGGCTCGGCCTCCGCGAACCAGTGAAGCGCGTCGTTGAGCCGACCGCGCTGCCACAGAATGAACGCGCGCTGGTGCAGGAGCAGGCCGAGGTCGTCAGGGAACACGCAGAGGTCGGCGTAGTCGAGCATCCGCTGGCCACGGCTGGCATCGCCAAGAGCGGTATAGCTGATCGCCAACTGCGTCAGGACTTTCCCGATGAGACGGGCCCGAGCGGTGCCGGAATCCGGAATCCGCTGCGGATCCCAGTCCAGCAGTGAAAGCGCCTCTTCAAGCGCCTCGGCGGCTTCGATGGTCCGGCCGCGGCGGTTCAGACGCTGGCCTTGTGAGAACAGTCGCCAAGCGCTTTGAAGCATTCTTCATATGTTACAGACGAACCGCCGGGGTCACGACCACCGCTGGAAGCCCTTCCCGCTGAAGGGCCTCGTCCGGTCGGATGACCAATTGGAACATCTCATCGCCCGGGAGCCCTTCGAGCACGAATCGGCCGGTCTCGTCGGTCTTCGCGCGCCGCGTTCCCTGCGGACTCCTGAGTTCGACGACATAAGTGCCCTCGGGGCCGATCCAGCCGTCGAGTCGGATCTCCTGCACTGCGGAAGGCCGGGGCGTGACCATGACGGTGACGGTCTCGCAGTCGAAGGTGATCGATGCGGGATCACCCTGGTTCACTGCGAGTTCCGCATCCCCTCGGACGAGCGTCAGTTCCTTGGGCCGGTATACCGACGCGACTCTGGCGTCGAGCGCCGCTTCGAGTTCGAGTACGAATTCGACCCGCTCGTTGAGATCGGTCGGCATCGGGTCGTCCCGATGGTGGAGCTCGTTGATGACGGCGAGAATCCGCTCGTCGCAGGAGTCCAACGGTTCGAACTCGCCCTGGTCCCGCTTGTCAGGTTCCATCTGCATACCGCTCCTCACCTGCGCCCCAGGACGGGTCGTCCAGCAGGGTCTTCCTCATCTTGTCCAAGCACCGGCCCCGAGTGGGCCCGATGCTCCCCCTTTTCATCCCGAGTTCCTCGGAGATGACGTCATAGTCGGGCCGGGAGAACGCCGCCACGTAGGCGAGCAGCGCCCGGCACTTGTCGTCCTGTGCAAGGAAGGCACGGCGTACCGCCTCCCGCTCGTCATCGCGGACGAACTCGTCCTCGATGCCGTCCACGATCGGCTCCTTGATGTCGAGCGGGTCGGAGGCGACCTCGCGCCTCGCGTGCCCGGCGACGTTCCACGCCTCGCGGCTGACCGTGGTGCGCAGCCACTTGGTCAGCGCGCGAGGCTTGTCCAGCCCGTCCTTGGTGCGCCACAGGCGAAGCCATGCGGTCTGCACCACGTCGGCGGCGCTCTCCCGGTCGAGGCCGGCCCGCCGCGCCACTCGCCAGAGCGGCTCGGTGAGCTCCTCGATCAGGGTCCGCTGCGCAACGCGGTCCCCGGCACGCGCGGCGACGTAGAGCCGCGCGTACCGGTCGTAGTCGACCGCCGCCACCGATTGAGCCGGAATCGTGTTCATGTCTTCAGGCTAGCGACTCTTCAGCCGGGCGAGGGCCGCGTGAGCGCGCTCCGCGGCCTTGACCGGGTCCTGGATCTCCTCGACACCGGATTCGGCGATGGCGTTCAGGAGGTACGCCGCCGCGACCGGGGCCGCGAACGAGGTGCCGCTCCAGACCGCGTACCCCGACGAGAAGTCGTCGAAGTCGTAGCTCTCGCGGAAGCGGTTGCGCATCGTGGACTTGGCGCGGCGCTCGGGTTCGAGCGAACCGGCCGCCTCGCACGGGTACGTGCTCACCAACCCGGCCCCGGTGGCGTAGCACGAGACCCACGGGCCCTCGTTCGAGAACATCGCGATCTCCAGGTTGGGGTTCAGGGCCCCGACGCTCATGATCGGCGCGGCGTTCTCCGGCTGGTCGTGCGCGGCGAACGCCGCGGGGTAGAACGGCCGGTCGGAGGACTGGTTCCCGGCGGCGGCCACCACCGGGATGCCGAGCTTGGTCAGCCGCTTCACGGCTTCGCCCATCCAGCCGCCCCCCGGGATGTCGTCGGCGGCCTCGTCCACGTAACCGGATGCGAGGACGACCACGTCGACGCCGAACGCCTCGGCGTCGCCGCCGCGGGCGGCCTCGATCTGGTCCGCCACATGGTGGAGCGCGCCGATGATCTCGTGCTCGTAGGTGAGGCCGTCGTTGTGGACCACCCGCAGCGAGTACACCTGGACGTCCGGGGACATCTGGCGCAGCAGCCCGGTGATGAAGGTGCCGTGGCCGAAGTGGCTGGCCACCTCGCCGAGGAGGGTCGGCTCGTGGACCGGGCCGTCCCAGGGGTCGTCGAGCGGAGGTGCGGGCGAGTCGTTGTGCTGCCCGAGCTTGGTCTGGAAGGCGTGGTCGACGACGACGAACGTGTCCTTGCCTTCACTGCGGTCGGAGATGTCGAAGGCCGGGTGGCCGGACGGGACACCGGTGTCGAGGACCGCGACCCGCAGGCGGCGGTCGAGCTTCTTGCGCTCGGGCATCGGCGCGACCATGTCCACGGGGATTCGACCGATGGAGTGCTTGCGCGGCCCGGGCAGGGGCGGTTCACCGCTGCCCACGCCGATGGTGCCCTTGGAGCAGATCATCAGGTGCTCCAGGCGGACCTTCGCCAGCAGCTCCTTCGGGAGGCTCGCGTCGCTCGTGTCGGTCTTCAGCCGCTGGAGCAGCGACCAGGCGTCGACCGCGGCCTGGTCGCCGTGAGTGCTCACCACCGGGACTCGGAACGGGCCGCCGCCTGCGACGACCGGGTTGGCGGCCTGGCTCTTCAGGGACAGACCCGTCGAGGTGATGGCCCCCTCCAGCTTGCGGCGCGCCGCGTCGTCGTTGAGGACCGACTCGTCGACGAGCAGGCGGTCGTAGCGGTAGATGGTCCCGACCGGGGCCGAGCTGCCCGCGGTCCGGACGACCTGGCCGGGCAGGAGGACGCGGCCGCCGTGCCGGTCCAGAGTGGAGTAGGCGAGTTCGGGGACGCCGGACATGTGGTCGCGGCGCGGGTTGGGCTTCAGATGGGGTTCGTTCTCGGCGAACACCAATCGCATGGGAGCTCCTCTAGGTCGTCTTCGGGGTCTATGCGGTTGTCGGGCGAGGAGGGGGATCTCTTCGAGATCGATTCTCCTCACCTTCTGCCGGACGTGGGGTCCACGGCCGGTCCGATAGGTCGAACGGCACTCAAGCCCGGAATGCCGCGAACGCCACGGGCTGGACGGTTATCGCGGCTTTCACCAGGGAAGAGGTTCCTGAGACCGGTGGGATACACACTGGAACGCGGTTTCTGAAGTTGGCACTTTCGAGGGATGCAGAACGCCCCGGAGGACGGGCCTCCGGGGCGTTCAAAAGAAGTCGGTACTACGGCTTGGCGGGCTCGTCGTCGTCCTCGATGATCTCGACGATCGGCTCGTCGTCCCACGTGGGGAGGTCGAACTCGCCGTCGCGGACGCCCTCGACGAACGCCTCCCACTCGGACGGGGTGTAGATCAGGATGTCGCCTTCGGGGTCCTCGGCCATGCGCAGGGCCACGAGCCCGTTGTCGGCGTACCCGATCTCCAGTGCGGCCGGGGTGCCGTCCTCGTGGGTCGTGCGCTCCCAGCGGGCCTCGCCGGTGTCGAACTCGCCCTTCAGCGGATGCTCACGCTTCGTCATGGGGCAAGCATAGAAAGGGGGCCCGGACCGTGCGGTCCGGGCCCCTCGGCGTGCTGTTAACCCTGGTGCGGGTAGCGGTACTCCGTGGGGGGGACGAAGTTCTCCTTGATGGAGCGCGGGCTGACCCAGCGGACGAGGTTCTGCCAGGAGCCGGCCTTGTCGTTGGTGCCCGAGCCGCGGGCGCCGCCGAAGGGCTGCTGGCCGACGACCGCGCCGGTGGGCTTGTCGTTGATGTAGTAGTTGCCGGCCGCGAAGCGGAGGGATTCGCTCGCGCGGGCGATGGCGCCGCGGTCGGTGGCGAAGACCGCGCCGGTGAGCGCGTACGGGGCGATGTCGGCGGCCTGGCCCATGACGGTGTCGAAGTCGGCGTCGTCGTAGACGTGGACGGCGTTGATCGGCCCGAAGTACTCCTCGGTGAACAGCTCGTGGGTCGGGTCCGCGGACTCGATGAGCGTGGGCTGCACGAAGAAGCCCTGGGAGTCGTCGGCGGTGCCGCCGGTGACGACGGTGGCCTTCGCGTCGCCTTGCAGGCGCTCGAAGAGCGCGGTGTGCTTGGCGTAGGCGCGGGCGTCGATGACGGCGCCGCCGAAGTTCGCGAAGTCGGTGACGTCGCCGTACGCGATGTCCTCGGTCATGCCGACGACGGCGTCGCGCAGCCCGTTCTTCCACAGCGAGGCCGGGACGTAGGTCCGCGAGAGCGCGGAGCACTTCTGGCCCTGGTACTCGTAGGCGCCGCGGACCATCGCGACGGCCAGCGCGTGGGGGTCGGCGCTGGGGTGGGCGATGATGAAGTCCTTGCCGCCGGTCTCGCCGACCAGGCGCGGGTAGGTGCGGTAGCCGCCGATGTTCTGGCCCACGGTGGACCACAGGTGCTGGAAGGTCCGGGTGGAGCCGGTAAAGTGGATGCCGCCGAGGTCGGGGTCCAGGAGCGCGGTCTCGGAGTGCTCGCCGACGCCGGTGACCATGTTGATGACCCCGTGGGGCAGTCCGGCCTCGGTGAGCACCTGCATGACGAAGTGCGCGGCGAACTGCTGGGTGACCGAGGGCTTCCACACCACGGTGTTGCCCATGAGGGCGGGGGCGGTGGGGAGGTTCCCGGCGATGGCGGTGAAGTTGAACGGGGTGATCGCGAGGACGAACCCGTCGAGGGGGCGGTGGTCCATGCGGTTCCACAGGCCCTTGGAGGAGATCGGCTGCTGCCGGTAGATGCCCTCGGCGAAGCTGACGTTGAAGCGCAGGAAGTCGATGAGCTCGCACGCGGCGTCGATCTCGGCCTGCGCGGCGGTCTTGGACTGGCCGAGCATGGTGGCGGCGTTGAGGACGTCGCGGTAGGGGCCGGAGATGAGTTCGGCGGCGCGCAGGAAGACGGCGGCGCGGTCGGCGAAGTCGGTGCGGATCCAGTCGTGGCGGGCGGCCTTGGCGGCGGCGACCGCGTCGGCCCACTCGCCGGCGGTGGCCTCGCGGGTGGTGCCGAGGACGTGGTGGCGGTTGTGGGGCTGGACGACGTCGATCTCGGCGCCGGTACCGCGGCGCCACTGGCCGCCGATGTGGTGGTCGAGGTCGAGGCGGGTGGCGGCGAGTTCGGCGAGCTTCTTCTGGAGGCTCTCGCGCTCGGGCGTCCCGGGCGCGTACGAGTTGATCGGTTCGTTCTCCGGTGTGGGTACCGTAAACAAGGCGTCCATCGCACACTCCCGTTGATTCGACGGCTTTAACGTTCACTGAGCTTTGAACACGAGGTTACTAGACCGGTGACGCTACCGCCATCCTCGCACAGTCCGGCCCCTGTGAACTGGTGCGATGCGAACAAAAGCAGGGCTCGGGGGCGCCGGGCCACACCCGCCCGACCGCGGCATGCGGCACGGCGCCGCATCCGTACTCTGGGGTCGTGACCAACACGCAGGAGCAGCAAGCCGCCACCGCCGAGTCCGCCCCCGCCGCAGCCGGTCCCCGGCCGGGCCGGGTCGCACTGTGGGTCCTCGGCGCCGCCGCCGTCGCCTCCCTGGCAGGCGTCTTCTACTCCCTATACCGCCTCACCGGAATGGCCGACGGCCTCGACGACACCGGCGTCGTGATCCTCGCGAACAGCCTGTTCTCACCAATTATCGTCGCCATGTTCGCGGGCGCAGTCGCCAGTGTGATCGCCGTTCGGCTGTTCAAGGGGCCACGCCAGGCCCGTGTACTCTTCGGCGCGCTCGCAACCGGCATTGCCACCGGGGTCGCCGGCTATCTCAGTTTCAGTGCCGACTCGGACATCGCGCTCGTCATCGGGCTCATCATGCTCGGCTCTGCGCTGGTCGGCGGCTTGTTCGCGCTTCCGAAGAACGCAGTCATGGTCACGGCCGGACTGAGCGCTACCCTGCTGCTCCTGCTGCTCATGTACACACGCGGAATCCTGCAAGCCGCCTCGATGAAGAGCCTGTTCTCAGACCCGCTCGACGAATACGGGACACTCGGCACGGCCGTCCCGTTCATCGCGGGGATTGCCTGCGGCATCTGCGCATTCCTGTACCTGCGCCAGAAGAAGGCGGGTGTCAAGCTCCTCGGGCACCTGCTCGCCGGGGCACTCGCTGGCGCGATCTGGCTCGTGTCCACAATCATCGCGCAGATCGGCGTCGAGGTCCTCCTCAGCGTCGGCGTCGAAGCAATCGATCCATTCGATGTCGCAACCTTGGCCCTGGGCTTCCAGTGGCAGTACAACGGGTCGATGACCGCGATGTTCGCCGGAGCGCTCTGCGCGGTCTTCGCCTACGGGTTCCTGCTCCCCAAGCCCGCGAAGGCTCAGTCCAAGGCCGCCAAGAAGTCCTGAACCTCGGAGGGGGCGTACCAGTCCAGGACGTGCGCCTCCACCGCGTCCAGGTCCGGCTCCTCCGCGGCGAGCGCCCGCGCGACCTCCTCGGCCGCGTCCGCGTCGTCCGCGTGCACCGCCGCGACCCGCTTCAGCTTCACGTCCCCGTCGAAGTCCGCGCCCGTGCCCTCGGCGTGCTCCGCGACCCGGTCGTCCGGGACGTCCGCCGAGACCACGATCCGCCGCGGCACCCCGCCCGCCAGGAGCGGCAGCGCCGCCAGCGCCGCATCCGCGAACGCCGTGTACTCCAGGTCCTCCTCGTCGGCCCCCGGCGCCTCGCGCCGCAGCCACGAGGTGACCGTGTGGACGGCCGACACCGGCTTGAGTTCACCGGTGCCGACCAGCTCCCGCAGCATCGAGACGGATGCGGGTACGTAGATTCGCGCCATGCCCTTAGTCTGCGGTGCCGCCGGGCGCGCCGTGGCAGCGCTTGTACTTCTTGCCCGAACCGCACGGGCACGGGGCGTTCGGACCGGTCTTGTCGGCGTGCCGCTGCCCCGGGTTCGCCTGCTGCGCGGGCGGCGCCGTGGCCGCCTTGCGCGGCCCGGCCGAACGCGCCGACTTCGGGGCGACCTTCGCGGCGCCCTTCTGGCCCGCGCCCGGCGTGCGCTTCACGTCCCGCTTCTGGCCCGCGACGGGCTTCGGCGGGCGCTTGAACACCGCGCCGTCCTCGGTCGTGGCCTCCTCCTGGACGCCGCTCGCGGAGTCCATCGACGGCGCCGACTGGAGCAGCATCTCCGGCTTGCGCAGCGGCTCCAGGCCCCGGATCGTCGCCTCCGGCTCGGCCGCGGCCCCGCCCTCGGCGGGCTTGGCCTTCAGCTCGGCGTTCATCAGGAAGCGGACCGTGTCCTCCTTGATGCCGTCGAGCATCGTCTGGAACATGTCGAACGCCTCGCGCTGGTACTCGATGACCGGGTCGCGCTGCGCGTACGCCCGCAGGCTGATGCCCTGCTTGAGGTAGTCCACCTCGTACAGGTGCTCGCGCCACTTCCGGTCGATCGTCTGGAGCAGCACCCGCCGCTCCAGCTTCCGCAGCACCTCTTCGCCGAACTCGTCCTCGCGCGCGCCGTAGACCTCGTGCGCGTCCTCCTTGACGGCCTTCAGCAGCGACTCGGCGTCGAGCTCGTCGATCCCGCCCGCCTGCTTCACGACCTCCTTGTGCGACAAGGCGATCGGATACAGCTGCTTGAACGCCGACCACAGCTCGTCGAGGTCCCAGTCCTCGCCGTAGCCCTCGCTCGTGGCCCCCGCGACGTACGCCTCAAGGACGTCGTCGATGAAGTGCCCGATCTGCTCCGACACGTCCTCGCCGTCGAGCACCTTGCGCCGCTCGTCGTAGATGACCGTGCGCTGGTTGTTCATGACCTCGTCGTACTTGAGGACGTTCTTGCGGATCTCCGCGTTGTGGCCCTCGATCTGCGACTGCGCCGACTCGATCTGGCGGGTCACGAGCTTCGACACGATCGGCACGTCGTCGGGGACGCGCATCCGGTTCATCATGGCGCGCACCGCGTCCGCGTTGAACCGCTTCATCAGGTCGTCGGAGAGCGACAGGTAGAACCGGGACTCGCCCGGGTCGCCCTGGCGGCCCGCGCGGCCGCGCAGCTGGTTGTCGATGCGGCGGGACTCGTGGCGCTCCGTGCCGAGCACGTACAGGCCGCCCGCGTCCTTGACGTCCTCGGCCTCCGCCTTCGCCGTCTCCTCGAACTTCTCGATCGCGTCGGCCCACGCGGACGAGTACGTCTCCTCGTCGGCGTCGTCCACACCGCGCGCGCGCAGGTCGGAGGCCGCGAGGTACTCGGGGTTGCCGCCGAGCATGATGTCCGTGCCGCGCCCGGCCATGTTCGTGGCGACGGTGACGGCGCCGCGCTGGCCCGCCTGCGCGATGTACTCGGCTTCCTTCGCGTGGTTCTTCGCGTTGAGCACGTTGTGCGGGATGCCGCGCTTCTTCAGCAGGCGCGCGAGCATCTCGGACTTGTCGACCGAGACGGTGCCGACCAGGACCGGCTGGCCGGTCTCGTGGCGCTCGGCGATGTCGTCGACGACGGCCTGGTACTTCGCCTCTTCGGTCTTGTAGATGACGTCGGGCTGGTCGCGGCGGATCATCGGCTTGTTCGTGGGGATCGGGATGACGCCCATGCCGTAGACGTTGTTGAACTCCGACGCCTCGGTCTGCGCGGTGCCGGTGATGCCCGCGAGCTTCTCGTACAGGCGGAAGTAGTTCTGGAGGGTGGTGGTGGCGAACGTCTGGTTCTCCTGCTTGATCTCCACCTTCTCCTTGGCCTCGATGGCCTGGTGGATGCCCTCGTTGAAGCGGCGGCCCGGCAGCACGCGGCCGGTGAACTCGTCCACGATGAGCACCTCGTCGTCCTCGGAGACGATGTACTCGCGGTTGCGCTCGAACAGCTCCTGCGCCTTGATGGCGTTGTTCAGGTAGCCCACGAGCGGCGTGTTCACCGAGTCGTAGAGGTTCTCGATGCCGAGGCGGTCCTCGACGCGGGCGACGCCCGACTCCGAGATCGCGATGGTGCGCTTGCCCTCGTCCACCTCGTAGTGCTCGTCGCGCTTCATCGAGCGGACGATGTTCGCGAACTCGGTGTACCAGCGCTTGGAGTGCTCGGCGGGGCCCGAGATGATGATCGGCGTGCGGGCCTCGTCCACGAGGATCGAGTCGACCTCGTCGACGAGCGCGAAGTGGTGGCCGCGCTGCACGAGGTTGTCGGCGGAGCCGGTCATGTTGTCGCGCAGGTAGTCGAAGGCCAGCTCGTTGTTCGTGGAGTACGTGACGTCGGCGAGGTACGCCTCGCGGTGCTTCTCCGAGCCCTCGCCCGGGAGCACGATGCCGACGGACAGGCCCAGGAAGCGGTGGATCTCGCCCATCCACTCGGCGTCGCGTCGGACCAGGTAGTCGTTGACCGTGACCTGGTGGACGCCCTTGCCGGTGAGCCCGTTGAGGTAGACGGGGAGGGTCGAGACGAGGGTCTTGCCCTCGCCGGTCTTCATCTCGGAGATGTTGCCCTGGTGCAGCGCGGCGCCGCCCATGAGCTGCACGTGGTAGTGGCGCATCCCGCGCACGCGCCAGGCCGCCTCGCGGACTGTGGCGAACGCCTCGGGCATGAGGTCGTCGGTGGTCTCGCCGTCCTTCAGACGCTCCCTGTACTCGTCGGTGAGCGCGCGCAGCTCGGCGTCGGTGAGCGCCTTGTACTCGTCTTCCAAGGAGTCGACCGCATCGGCGATCGCGTTGAGTCGCTTGAGCGCGCGGCCCTCACCGGCCCGCAGTACCTTCTCGAACAACGACACGGAAGATCAGCCCCCAGCAACGTCTTGACCAGATCGGGTGGATTTCCCGGTCAATACTACGCGTCGCCGGTAACCGCTCCCGATGCCCGCCGCCGAGGGGACACAATCGGAGCCTTTGACATCCTCCCCTGCTGGAAGCCGGGGATTCCAGCCGTTGCCGGCTGAGGTTCACGGGCACTCACCCGCTGCCGCGGGGTCGCCCCTCCGGCATGTCCTGCCGCGATGTTGATGGCTGCGTTGAGGTCGGCGTTGCACGCGAATCCGCAGGAAACACAGGAGAACTCGGCTTGGCTCTTGCGCGAGTGCTTCTCGATCCAACCGCAGGCAGAGCAGCGCTGACTGGTGTAGGGGGCTGGGACGTCTTCGACCCGGCCCGGGGCCTTCTGTTCCGTTCGGCACCTCAGCGCGCCCCAGCCTTGGGCCAGGATCGCCCGATTGAGACCGGACTTGGCCGCGACATTGCGACCGGGTTCGGACAGCGTGCCCTTGGCGGAAGCGGTCAAGTTCTTGATGTCGAGCTTTTCGAACCGGATCACGTCGAACTCGGTTGCGAGCATCGTTGAAGTCTTTTCGACCCAGTCTTTCCGCCTGGCGGCCTCTTTGACCTTGATCTTCGCGGCTTTGGCGTACTCGGCGGCACGCCGGTCCGACCCTTTCGGGGCGCGGGCAGCGCGGCGCTGGTGTTTGCGGTGCCGAGCACGCTCCGCACTCGTGAGCTGGGGACAGTTGAGGATGCGGCCATCCGATAGGGCGGCGGTAATGGTCACGCCCCGATCGACACCCACGACCGCGGCATTCCCTGGCGCAGGTTTCGGATCCGGCAGGATCGCGAAAGCCGCATGCCACTGACCGTTGCGAAAGGTGACGCGGAAAGTCTTCGCCACCGGCAGGCTCCGACCCTTGGAGAGGCGTATCCGGACCTGGCCGCAGCCCGGAACGCTCACTCGCGCCCAGCGGCGATTGAGTTTCTCGACTCGGACCGACCGGGACATGACCTGCTTACCGCTTGTATTGAGCTTCGGGGTGCCGTCGACCTCAAAAGCAGGAACCCTGTCGGTCCCCACAACGCGAAAGCCCTCGTTCCGGTGCCGCTTCCGCCAAGTGGGCTCCCCGGATTCTCCAGCGAACCGGCGGGCGAGGGCCTGGTCAAAGTCGCGAAGCGCCTGCTGCTGCACCTCCGCATTGCCCGTTCGCAACCACTCATTCGCCGCCCGGGCCTCGGTCAACTGCCTTGCAAGCTCAACGTACCGGGGCGTGAAGCCCTTATGCCGGGCCCGGTAGGAGCGTTGCTCGACGGCGAGATTCCACACATACCGCGCCTGCGCGCAATGCAGCAGCATCTGATGCTCCTGGCGCGGCGTCGGGTACATGCGAAATCTTGCCATGCAACCATTTTAACACCATAATGGTTACATGGCGACCTTCACAGTTCGTATCCCGGATGATCTGCACCAGCGCGTCAAGCACATTGCCGCGGCAGAAGACCGATCGATGAATGCTCAGCTGGTGCACCTGTTGAAGCGCGCCGTGTCTGAATACGAGCGGGACAGGGCACCAAAGGGATAGTCGCGCCCTAGAACTCACGTTCCCCAGTCCCGCCGAAACGAGCCTCCTGCGAGAATCGACGGATGGAACCCGTCACCCTCGACGCCGACGGCCTGCGGCTCGTCGCCTGGGAGCAGCGGCACCTGCCGGATCTGGCCCGGATCTACGCCGACCCGCTCATCGAGCGCTTCCTCGTCATGCCCCTGCCCTGGACCGGGTCCGCGCGGGACCGGTACGTGGAGGTGCAGCGGCGCCACTGGGGCGGGGAGAACCCGCGGTGGGCCGTCGAGGAGGACGGCGTCCTCGTCGGGTCGATGGCCCTCACGAAGTCCTTCCCCGGCGAGATGACCATCACGTACGTGACCGCGCCGTGGGCGCGGGGCCGCGGCGTCGCCCAGCGCGGCATCCGCGCGGCCGTCGCGTTCGGGTTCGACCGGCTCGGGGCCCGCCGCATCGCGTGGGACGCGATCGTCGGCAACCACGCCTCCCGCCTCGCGGCCCTGCGCACCGGGTTCACCGTCGAAGGGGTCTCCCGAGGCGGCGTCAACCAGCGCGGCGCCACCCGCGACTGCTGGATCGGCGGGATGCTGCCCGGGGACCTCCGCACCCCCGACGACCCGCCCGCGCACTACGGGATCATGAAGCGCCAGGCCGCGTTCTTCACCGCCCCGCAGCCGGACCTGGAGACGGGCGCCGCGGGCCTGCGGCTGCGGCCCGTCAGCGAAGCGGACCTCGACGGCATCGCCGCCGCGTGCGCCGACCCCGACGTGCAGCGGTTCACCCCCATGCCCCGCGACTACGGCCGCGCCGACGCCGAGCAGTTCCTCAAGGACAAGCGCCGCGCCTGGGACCTCGGCGACCGCGTCCTGTACGTCCTCGCCGACGAGGACGACCGGTACTGCGGGTCCGTGGAGCTCATGCTCCGCGAGCCCGGCGAGTCCGAGGTCGGGTACCTGACGGCGCCGTGGGCGCGCGGGCGCGGCTGGATGACCGCCGCCGTCAAGCGCCTGTGCCGCCTCGGGTTCGACGCGCTCGCACTGGAGCGGATCGAGTGGCGGGCCGACCCTGAGAACGAGGCGTCGCTGCGCGTCGCCCAGAAGGCCGGGTTCACCGTGGAGGGCGTACGGCGGCGCATGCGCAGCGGCCCGCTGGGGCGCCGCGACTCCGTGATCGCCAGCCTGTTCCCCGAGGAACTGGCGCGCTGAATCGGGGACATCCGGTGCAGATCAGACTCCCCAAACGGTTGACGCACCGCGCCGGGGCTGCTTTTCTGAGGACGTGAAATTCTTCGGACCCGTCGCGACGACGGCGTTCGTGCTGCGGCTGGCCGACCCCGGGACCACCGTGGACTGCGGGTTCGAGCCCGACGCCGTGGCGGTGTCCCCCGAAGGCGAGGCGGTCTGGGGCGCGCTCGCCGTCGAAGGCTCCGGCGTCGCGAACGTCCGGTACTGGGTCGCCCCCGAGCGGCGCGGCAAGAGGCTCGCCTCGGCGATGCTCCGCACGCTCGCACCGATCGTGTTCGAGGCCGGGGCGCACCGGCTCGAAGCGCGCCCGCCCGTGCGCGACCACGCCGCGATCCGGTCCGCGCTCGGCGCGGGCTTCCGGCCCGACGGCGGCGTCGCCCGCGGCGCGGCCTGGGACGGGACCTCCGCGCTCACCCTCGGCCTGCTCCCCGGCGACGGCACCGGCCCGTCCCCGCGGGTCCTGCCCGACCTGCCCGGCGGGACGCTCTCCGACGGGGTCGTGACGCTCCGGCCGCTCGGTTCCGGGGACTTCGAGGCCCACCTGCGCCACCGCTCCAGCCCCGACGTGTACGCGGGGGCCGCGCTGCCGCTGCCGCCGAGCGCCGCGGAGGCCCGCGAGGTGTGCGAGTGGCGCGCGGCCGTCGAGTGGCTGCGCGGGCGCAGCGCGCTCATGGTCATCGACGACGGCGAGGGCTACCAGGGGACGATCGGCCTGTACGACGTGGCGCGGATCGTGGGCACCGGCATGATCGGGTACGACCTGCGCGCGTCCGTGCGCGGCCGCGGGTACGCCACGCGCGCGGTGAACCTGGTGCGGCGCTGGGCGTTCCGCGAGGTCGGGCTCGACCGCGTGTGGGCCGGCACGGACCTCCACAACACCGCCTCGCAGGCGGTGCTGCGCCGCGCGGGCTTCCGTTTGGAGGGCGTGGAGCGCGGCGGACTGCCGACGCTGGCGGGCCGCAGGCGCGACACGTTGGTGTGGGCTGTGTTGAGCAGCGACTAACGTGCAACCCAACGGGTGGGGCCGGGCGTCGGAGATATAGTTATCGCGTCGCTTCGCTTTGTGGAGGAACCCCCTTTGAAACGCCGGTCCTTCGTCGCCGCTGCCTCGGCGACGTCGCTGCTCTCGCTTACCGCGTGCGCCGAACCCCAGCAGGGGACGTTCACGCCGGCCCCGATCGTGCCCGTCGTGTCGCTCGACGCCGTCGACGACCATGATCCGTCCCAGCCGTTCAACATCTCCGTGGTGGACGGCATCCTCGAAGAGGTCAACGTGACCTCCGACCGGTCCAAGACCATCGAAGGCGACTTCACCGAGGACCTGACCTCCTGGACCTCGAACGGCGTGATGGACGCCGGCTCGGTGCACACCGTCGCCGCGAAGGCCGTCAGCTCCGACGGCACCGTCACCGAGTTCGAGCAGACCTTCACCACCCAGCGCCGGGACGGCACCGGCTTCGGGGTGGCCGACGTGACCCCGATCGTGGAGGGCGAGACGGTCGGCGTCGGCGCACCGATCATCGTGTTCTTCACCGAGGACGCCCCCGACCGCGCGGAGGTCGAGAAGAACCTCGTCGTCGAGTCGGAGCTGGGCCACGAGGGGGCGTGGAACTGGATCAGCGACTCGCAGGCGATCTACCGGACCAAGGAGTACTGGCAGCCGTACCAGAAGGTCACCTTCACGGCGAACTTCGACGGCGTGTTCCTCGGCGGGGACACCTGGGGCGACGAGAACTTCGAGGCGGTCATGGAGATCGGCCGCTCGCAGACCTCCCACGCGGACCTGGAGACCCACACCATGACCGTCAAGTTCGACGGCGAGGTGGAGAAGGAGATCCCGATCAGCGGCGGCAACGGCGAGGAGTGGGAGTACTACACCGCCACCGGCGTCCACCTGGTCATGGAGAAGTTCGCGGACAAGGTCATGGTCTCGCCCGGGCGCGAGGAGGGCGACGAGGGCTACTACTCGACGCCCGTCAAGTGGGCCACCCGCATCAACGCCTCCGGCGAGTTCGTCCACGGCGCGCCCTGGAACGGGAGCCTCGGCTCCGCGAACCTCTCGCACGGCTGCCTGAACGCGAGCGACGGGAACGCCGAGTGGTTCTACGGGATCGCCCAGCGCGGCGACCCGGTCGACGTCACCGGCTCCCCGCGCGAGATGCCGTGGAACAACGGCTGGGGCTTCTGGATCCAGTCCTTCGACGACTGGAAGTCCGGCTCGGCCCTGTAATCGGACACGGGAAGCGGGCCCCGGCATCCGCCGGGGCCCGCTTCCGCGTTCGGTCCTAGAGGTCGAGCTTGAGCAGGCCGTAGTCGAACGCCCTACGGCGGTAGACCACGGACGGGCGGCCGGTCTCCTTGTCGTGGAACAGGTAGAAGTCGTGGCCGACGAGCTCCATGTTCTGGAGGGCGTCGTCGACGGTCATCGGCTCGCCCGGGTGGATCTTCTCGCGGACGATCCGGCCCGGCAGGTGGTCCTCGACGAGGCCGTCGAAGTGGTCGACGTCCTCGGAGATGAAGCGGGCGCGCGCGGCGCGCTCCTTCGCGTCGGGCTCCGCCACGAGGGTCGCGCCCTCGGGGATGCGGCCGCCGCCGTTCGCGGTCGCCTCGGCCACTGAGATCGGTGCCTTGGCGCCGCTGCGCGAGACGCGCTTGCGGTCGGAGGTCTTGCGGAGCTGGTGGCCGAGCTTGGTCGCCGCGAGCTCGAACGCGGACCTGAAGTCCCCGGCGCACGCCTCGGCGCGGATGACCGCGCCCTTGGGACGGCAGGTGATCTCGACTCGCTGCGCGTGGTCGGCCTGGCGGGGATTGGGCTCGTGATAGAGCTCGACGTCGATCTTGATCGCCTCCCCGTCGTAACGGGCGAGGTACTTGGCGATCTTGCCTTCGATCTTCTCTTCGACGAGCTCGCGGTAGTGGTCGGGGACCTCTACGTTCCGGCCCTTGACGACGATGTCCACCTCTGAACCTCCCAGGTGCGCCGCCCGCTGCGGCGGCGCTGACGTAGTTGTGCGTGCTGGGTCCGGAGCCGAAGTTCCGGTACGGCGGATGGCGTGTCCTCCCTTCACGGTCAGGACGTATGAGAACACCTCTACACAAGGGGGCGTTCACCTTTGGGCCAACTGGCCTCTGCCGTCTCGTTACCGATCTGAGATTTCGAGACTAACCCCTCGGTCACCGAAAGTCGACCCTTCGGCTACCGGAATTCTCCAATGGTGCGGGGGTGCGCGCACGGATTCCGGCGGAACCGAGATAACTCTTCGCATTCACGGTCGAACCCTCCGATCGGGATGTCGGCTTCACGACAGGGACAGGGTTGCCGGACTCGCGTCCCTTAAACCCCGGGAGTTCACTTCAGGCCGCGGCGGCGACGACCGCCGCGGAGACCGCGACGCCCGCGTCCCGCAGCACCCGGGCCGCGGCGCCGAGCGTGGCGCCGGTGGTGACCACGTCGTCGACGAGGACCGCGGGGCGCCCGGAGGCGGCCAGCGCCCGCACGGCGCGGGTGGCGCGCAGGCTGCGCCTGGCGGCGTCTTCGCGCTGGGCGGGGGTGAGGCCGACGGAGTCGGGGCGCGGGCGGGCCCGCAGGCACCGGTGGAGGTCGCCGAGTCCGGCGGCCATACCGAGGACGTGGTCGAAGCCGCGGGCGCGGAGGGCGGCGGCGGTGGGCGGGACGGGGACGAGCACGGCCCCGGGGACCTCGGCGGCGACGGCGGCGAGGGCCCGGCCGAGGAGCGCGCCGAGCGCGGACGCGAGTTCGCGGCGGGACCGCTCCTTGTACTCGTTGAGCGCTTCGGCGAGGACGCCTGAATAGGGTCCGGCGGCGACCGTGGGCGGGGCCTCGTGCAACGGGGTGGCGAGCCGCGGGCGCAGGTCGCGGAGTTCGGCGGCGCAGTCGGGGCACAGGCCCCTCCAGACGCCGCCGCCCGCCGCCCGGGCGCTCCGGCAGGAGGCGCAGGCGGCGGGCAGGAACAGGTCCCGGGCGTCCTCGATGAGGTTCACGCGGGGTCTAACGAGCGTCAGGTCCTCAGGGTGACCGCGGGCGGGATGCGGCTGGCGCGCCAGGCCGGGTAGACCCCGGCGACGATGCCGACGACGGCGCCGATGACGGGCCCGGCGGCGAACAGTCCGGGGTCGAAGACGATCTGCCAGTCGCGGTAGAGGGAGACGAACGCGGTGACGTTCACGCCCAGGACCGTGCCGACGAGGCCGCCGATGAGGCCGATGAGCGTGGACTCCCAGACGAACTGCATCGCCACCGCCCGCCGGGCGGCGCCCACGGCGCGGCGCAGGCCGATCTCCGAGCGGCGCTCCATGACCGAGACGAGCGCGGTGTTGGAGACCGAGACGGCGCCGATGACGAGCGAGACGGCCGCGAGGCCGAGCAGGAGCGCCTGCATCTCGTTCTCCACGCCCTTGCGGAAGGAGCGGAGGTCGGAGGGCTTGGAGACCGACAGGTTGTCGGGGCCCTCGGGGAACACGGCGGTCGGGGCGGTGTCGGCGACCTTGTCGGCGGCGCCGAGGTCGGTGCGGATGAAGACCTGCGCGGCCGCGAACTCGGCGTCGGCTTCGAGGCAGGGCGTCGGGGGCACGATGACCGCGCCGGTGAGCTTGGCCTCGCCCTCGGGCGCCTGGTAGACGCCGATGAGGGCGTACTCGCGGCCGTCGACGTAGATCATCGGCCCGCCCGCGAGGGACGTGTAGCCGAGGTCGCGGGCGGCGGACTCGTCGATGACGGCGACCTGGTCGCCGCGGGCGACGTGGCCCTCGTCGAAGGCCGCGCCCTTGGTGAACTCGAACCCGTACGCGTCCATCGCGCCCGGCTCCATGCCGAACACGGGGACCTCTCGCACGTAGTCGCCGGCCTCGGTGCGGGAGGCGGCGAGGTCGTCGTTGGAGCCGCAGACGATCCCGGCGTCGGCGACGCCGTTGATCTCGCGGACCCGCTGGGACGCTTCGAGGGTCGGGGCGTACCCGGCGTCCCTCATGTTGTCGGAGAACGACACGGTGACCTGGGTGGCCTCGGTCGCGTCGAAGCGCTCGGCGATGGCGGCGGCCGAGGTTGACGAGAGGCCGACGGTGGCCACGGTGGCGGCGATGCCCAGGGCGATGCCGATCGCGGTCATCCAGGTCCGCATGGAGCGTCCGCGCAGCGACTGGATCGCCTCGTACGCGATGCCCATCGAGCGGACGCCGAAGCGGCCGGGGGCCTTGGGGATCTCGTCCTTCGCGGCGCGCTTCTCGGCCTTGGCGGCCTGCTTCGCGGCGCGGCGGGCCTTGCGCCCCTTGGGTTCTGGCTCGGCGTCGCCGTCCCCGCCACCGTCAGGGACGACGTACTCCAGGAGCTCGGTGTCGGTCTCGGGTTCGCGCCGGCGGCGGGCCATCAGCCGTTGCCCCGGTCGCGCCAGGCGATCACGACCTCGTCTCCGGCGGCGAGCTCGCCCTCGACGGGGACGACCACGCCGCGGCCCTCGTGGCGCAGGGACACGTCCACTTCGACGTGCCGCTCGGTGGTGCCGTCGGCTTCGAGCACGGTGATCATGGTCCGGTCCTCGGAGTCGGTCCACAGCGCCGAGAGCGGCACGATGAGCGCGTCCTCGGCGGAGCGGGCGCGGATGAGCGTGACCTCCTGCTCCTCGCCGGGGGCGAGGTCCTCGATGCCCTCGACGGCCTCGGCGTCGAACTCGAAGACCGCGAAGGTCTTCTCGACCGTCTCGGTCTCGCCCTCGAACGACTCCTCGCCCTCGACCTCGCGGGTCTCCAGCTCGAAGCCGCCGACCTCCTGGCCCTCCAGGGGCCCGCTGCCGTATTCGAGCTCGGCGCCGTCGCCGAGCTTGGACAGCTCGGAGCCGACCTCCTCATCGAGTTCGGCCTCCAGCTTCCAGTCGCCGGAGGCGAGCACCAGGACGGTGCCCTCCACGGGCGCGGACTGCTTGGCGTTGACCTTGGAGACCTGCATGGGCACGTCGGGCAGGAACACGACCTCGGACGCGGGCAGCGCCACGCGGTCCACAGTGGTCGTCTGGGCGCCGCCGGTGTTCTCGTCCCCGCCTTCGGGGGCCTCGTCGCCGGTGTCGGTCTCGGAATCGTCGGTCTCGGTCTGGACCTCTTCGGACACGGTCGCGTGGTCGTAGCCCGCGTGGTCGTAGAGCTTCTTCAGGTCCGAGGCGGTGCGCGAGTCGAACGTCCCGGTCTTGGGGGTGCCGTAGATCTGCTGGAGCGCCAGCTGCAGCTGCTCCACGTCGGGGCCGGTGTCGCCCTCCTGGAGATCGCGGTAGGCGGGCACGTCGCCTTCGAGGGCGATCATGGGGCGGCCGGACACCTCCAGGAGCACGGTCCCGGCCTTGACCTCGTCGCCGACCTCCACGGGGAGCTTCGAGGCCAGCGCGGTCTCGATCCCCTCGGGGGCGGTGGGCGCCGGGACCTCGAAGTCCCCGGTCCGGTCCAGGACCGCCTCGAATTCGAGGGTGTCGATCAGCTGCTCCTGGTCGACCTTGACGGTGATGACGCTGTCGTCGGGTTCGGCCGTCTCCTCGGCCCTCTGGGCCGGGGTCCGCGCCTGCGCAGCGAAGTACCAGGCGGTGGCCGTCGCGCCGAGCAGCGCGACGGCGAGCACCCCGCTGACGACATGGCTTTTCGTGAGCCGCATGTTGAAGTCCTCCTCCGCCCCGAAGACGCGTGCAGAGGAGGCCGGGGTTGCGGCCGTTCCGTCTCGATTCGGTAACGGCACCCTCAGTGGCGTGCCGAAACGGTGACGCGGCCTCAGTTGTTGAGGCCCACGGACTTCATGCGGTCCTGGTGGGCGCGGGTGAGGCGGCGCAGGAGCGCGTCGAGGGTGCCGCCGTCGCCGACGATGATCCCGGTGAGGCGCTCGTTGGCGGCGGCCACGCCCTGGGCGCGGTTGATGCCCTCGCCGACGAGGCGCCGGGCCCACAGGGACAGGCGGCCGGTGACCGACTCGTCCGCTTCGACGGCGGCGCGGATCTCGGCGGCGGCGAGGTCGGCGGCGCCGGACTCGGCGAGGACGGTCTCGATGACGGTGCGGTCGGCGTCCTCCAGGCTCGACGAGACGGCGCGGAAGAAGTCGTCGGCGACGGCGTCGCCGAGGTAGACCTTCACCAGGGCTTCGAGCCAGTCGCGGGGCGAGGTGGACGCGTCGAAGGAGCGGAACGCCTCGCGGAACGGGGCCATGGCCTCGGCGGGGTCCGCCCCGAGGGCGTGCAGGCGGTCGGCGATGAGCCGGTAGTTGCGAATCTCACCGACGGCCGCCTCCGAGAGGGCCGCGCGCCGGCCGAGGTCGGGGGCGAGGCGGGCGTCGAAGACCATGCGCTCGAACGCGAGCAGCTCGCCGAGGGCAAGCAGCCCAAGGAGTTCGACGACGGCCTCGCGGCCGGGGGGCTCGGTCGCCGGGGCGGCGGTCGGGGCGGGATCTGAAGTCTCGGACACCGGGGCAGGTTACCACTGGGCCGTTGCGGCCTTCGCCTTCACGGGGGTGTCGCCGATCGGACCGTCCGGTGCGTCTTCGCAGGCCAGAAGGGCCGGATCGGGCGCCGGGGAGCGAAGGCGCGCCTCGCCCGGGAACGGCGCACCGAGACGATGGTGCCGGGAGAGCGTACGATGGACGGAAGGGACCGCGGCCCCGACGGGGCATCCCTGTACCAGGCGGTCCTCAAGCGGTACCGGTTTCTTCACCGGGCCGCTCCTGCGAAGCGGCGACTCACCGAATCCGGCGGTCGTCGCCGCTGTGTAAAACGACATGATGTGGCGCCGAGTTCCCCGGATCTGGTGACGTCCTCCGCCACGAGGTGAACAGAGTGAACGAATTGAACAACGACCGGCCCGTGAACGACGGGCCGACGTTCGCGGCCCTGGGAATTAGGGAAGAGACCGTCGAAGCGCTTGCAGCGCTTGGTATCGAGCGGGCCTTCGCGATCCAGGAGTACGCGATCCCGATCGCCCTGCGCGGTTCGGACATCATCGGGCGAGCCCCCACGGGCACCGGCAAGACCTTCGGGTTCGGCCTCCCGATCATCGACCGGATCACGTCCGCCGGCGAAGGCTCCGACGGCCGCCCGCAGGCGCTGATCCTCGTCCCCACGCGCGAGCTGGGCCTCCAGGTGGCCCGCGACCTTGAGGACGCGGGCAAGACCCGCTCCATCCGGGTCCTGCCGATCTACGGCGGCCGCGCGTACGAACCGCAGGTCGAGGCCCTGAAGGCGGGCGTCGACATCATCGTCGGCACCCCGGGCCGCCTGCTCGACCTCTACAAGTCGAAGCACATCAAGCTCGACGGCATCCGCCACTGCGTCCTCGACGAGGCCGACCGGATGCTCGACCTCGGGTTCTCCGAGGACGTCGAGAAGATCCTCAAGCTCCTGCCCGAGCAGCGCCAGACCATGCTGTTCTCGGCGACGATGCCCGACACGATCATGTCGCTGTCGCGCCGCCACATGAACCGCCCGATCACGGTCGCCGCGGACGTCAAGGGCCCCGACGACGAGGCCGTGTCCCGGACCCGGCAGCTCGTGTACATGACCCACGCGCTCAACAAGATCGAGGTGACGGCCCGGATCCTCCAGGCCAACGGCCGCGGCCTCACGATCCTGTTCTGCCGCACCAAGCGCGCCGCGCAGAAGCTCGCCGACGAACTGGACTTCCGCGGCTTCGCGGTCGGCTCGGTCCACGGCGACCTCGGCCAGAACGCGCGCGAGCGGGCCCTGCGGGCGTTCCGCTCGGGGAAGATCGACGTGCTCGTGGCGACCGACGTGGCCGCCCGCGGCATCGACGTCCCCGACATCACGCACGTCATCAACTTCGACGCGCCCGAGGAGGCCGAGACCTACGTGCACCGCATCGGCCGCACCGGCCGCGCGGGCGCGACGGGCATCGCCGTCACGTTCCTGACGTGGGAGGACCTCCCCCGCTGGAAGATCATCGTCAAGGCCAACGGCCTCGACCTCGGTGAGCCGCAGGAGACCTACCACACCTCCGACCACCTGTACACCGACCTCGACATCCCCGAGGGCGCCCCGCCGGCGCTCCCGAGCGAGCTCCGCAAGCGCGACGGCCTCTCCGCCGAGCGCGAGGAGAACGTCGAGGGCGAGCCCCGCAAGAAGGGCCGCTCCCGCGGCCCGCGCGGGCGCGGCCGCGAGGGCGGCCGGGGCCAGAGCGACCGTCGCGGAGGCGGCCGCGACGGCGGTTCCCGCGAGGGCGGCTCGCGTGGCGGTTCGACCCGCGACAACGCCCCCCGCGGCGGTGCCTCACGTGACGACAGCGAGCGTCCCGAGCGCCGCTCGGACGCCGAGGGCGACGCCCCGCGCAGCCGCCAGCGCCGACGCATCCGCACCGACGAGGACGCCGCCCCGCGCGAGTCCAAGCCGCAGACGGACGCCCCGGCCGCATCCGCCGACGCCGAAGGCGACGCCCCCGCGCGCCGCCGACGCCGTCGCCGCCGCCCGACCGGAGGCAACGACCGCCAGGCCCCGAGCGAGGACTAGGCCGTAAGCGAACGCCGTGGGCGGTGTCCCCTTTCGGGGGACACCGCCCACGGCGTTTCGTCATACCCATCCGGCACCCTCGTACCGGGGGCCCGCAGAACGGCCGCCCACGGCGCCCCGCGCTGCCCTCGAACTGTCACACCCCACAGGCACCCTTGTGCCGGGGGCCCAACGCAGCGCCGTCCGCGGCGCCGCATGCTGCCCGGCGTTAGGCTTGCCCCATGAGCGACGAGACCGCCTACGAAGGCCCGCCGGTGAACGTGCCGCCGCCTCCCGGGTGGCGGGTCGAGTCGGTGGCGCTGCCCGGGGAGCCGCGGCGGATGCCGCCGCAGGACCACGCGGCGATCGACGCGGCCGAGCAGCGGGCCCGCCTGGTGACCCAGTGGCTCACCCTCGTCTCCGTGGCGCTCATGTTCACGGTCCTCATCATCGGACTCGTCGAGTTCTAGACGCACGCGAGCCCCCGTCCCGATCCGGGACGGGGGCTCGCGCACGCACAGGCTACTGCTGGACCACGCCGCCCCACACCATCTCGGCCCCGGTGTGCCCGGTCTGGAACAGCCACCAGGCCGCCAGGCCCAGCAGCGCCAGGGCGATCAGGCCGATGACGAACATGATGACCTTGCGCCCGCCCGCGGCCGGGTCGTCCGAGCCCGAGGCGGTCTCGCCGTCCTCCGACGGGGCGGGCTTCGGGGCGTCCCCGTTGCGCAGCAGCGCGGCGCGGCGCCCGCGGTCCAGGCCCGCGAACAGGAACCACACGGGGATGAGCGCGAGGAGCGTCCACAGGAGCCAGTAGGCGTTGTCGTGGTGCTGCTGCACCTCGTCGGGCCACTTGCCCGCACCGTACGTGAAGTCGGCGAACTGCTGTCCGGTGAGGATCGAGCCGTACACGGTCGCGGGCGCGACGAACACGAGGATCGCCGCGGCCCAGCCGACGCGCTGGCGCAGCGGCGGGATAAGCAGGTATGCGGCGCCGAGGAGCACGAGCAGCGCCACGAAGATGATCGGCGCGTGCACCGCCAGGGGGTGCAGGGGCAGGTCGAGAATCGTCGTCATGGGTTCATTGAACCCTAAAGTGATCACCAACCGGTAGCGCCGGCTGAACTTTCGAAGTGGGCGGCGTAGCTCATGACGGCGTCGGCGATGAGTTGGACGGCGATCGCGGCCAGGAGGACGCCGGCGATGCGGGTGAGGACCTCGATGCCGCCGCGGCGGAGGATCTTCACGAGGACGCCGGAGAAGCGCATCACCAGGTAGATGAGGAAGTGGATCACGATGATGGCCAGGGCGATCCACAGGTAGTCGGTGCTCGATGGCGCCTGCTGCACGAACAGGATGACCGCGACGATCGCGCCGGGGCCCGCCAGGAGCGGGGTGCCGAGCGGGACGAGGGCGATGTTCGAGGTGGCGGCCTCGTTCGGGTCGTCGGCCTTCCCGGTGAGGAGCTGGAGGGCGACGAGGAGCAGCAGGAGCCCGCCCGCGCCCTGGAGCGCGGCGAGGTCGATGTGGAGGTAGCTGATGATCTGCTGCCCGAGCAGCGCGAACAGCGAGATCACCCCGAGCGACAGCAGTGTCGCCTGGAGTGCCGCCCGGTTGCGCTGCCGCTTGTCCATGGTCCCCGTGAGGGCCAGGTAGATCGGCACGATCCCGGGCGGGTCCATGATGACGAAGAGGGTCACCATGACGGTCAGCAAGTATTCGAGTCCACCCACGCAGCGAGTATGGCAAGTCCGCCGGGTCACGGCCGCGGATTCCGACCCTTGTGTTACGTGGGGCTCAGCCCCGGGTCACTCCGACCGGACGTAGTCCATGACCGGGAACACCGCGCCCGAGGGCGGGGTGAGCAGCGACATGACCGGGGTCTCGCCGGTGTAGTCGACCATCATCCAGGTGGCGTCGCCCGGGTCGTACGAGATCTCCCACCGGTTGTACGGGTCCGCGAACAGCATGCTGGAGGTGTAGAACTGGTCCTGGTAGTCCCCCAGGTCGACGCTGTCCATGGGGAAGTACACCTCGCCGCCGACGCGGTCCACCGTGTCGGTGACGGTCGCAAGCGCGCCGTCGGTCCCGGCGGTCGCCACGAGGTCGTCCTTCATCCGCTCCGTCTCGAACGGCCCGCACTCCTCGCCTTCGCGGGCGACGCCGCCGAAGGCGTCGAGGTCCGCGACGCACACGTAACCGGTGTTGCTGGAGTCGATGACGGCGACGGACTCGAACCCGGCCGCGGCGACCGAGGCGAGGTTCCAGTCGTTCTGGTCGTTGAAGTAGTAGGTGCTCTCGGAGCCGCCGGTGGTGGACCACACGTCGGCGGTGAACACCGCGGTCGAGGAGTCCCAGTTCACCAGGGTCAGGTCGTAGCTGACCGAGAACGTGGTCGCGTCGGCGACCGCGGCGAGGGTGACGTCGTTGAGCGCGTAGGACTCCTCGGTCATCTCCGCGTTCGGGGTGACCATCGCGTACTCGGTGGCCGGGATGTTGACGGTGCCGTACGTCTCCGGCGCGGGCGAGGCGAAGGACGCGCTCATGGAGCCGTCGAGGCTGTAGAGGTCCGTCTTGTCCCGGTCGGGGTCCTGGAGGACGTACGCGTCCTGGAGGCGCAGCACGCTCTCGGGCTCGTCCGCGCCGACGGGGATGGTCTTGCCGTCCTCGTTGACGATCGCGTAGCCGTCGTCGTCCTCGACGAGGAACTCCATGCCGAGGTCGCTGCGGACCTCTTCGGTGCTGGAGGAGTCGGCCGCGATGGTGCCCTGGTCCTGCATGTCCATGAGCGGCTGGAACGCGAACACGCCCGCGCCGAGGACGAGGAGGCCCGCGCCGCCCGCGGCCGCGCCGACGCGGCGGCGGCGCCGGATGCGGTGGGCCCCGGCTATGGCGAGGTCGGCCAGGGCCGGGTCCTCGACCGCCCTGGGCGCGCGCTCGGCCTGCTCGGCCAGCCCGCTGCGCAGGAGGGCCTCGATGTCCCCGTTCACGCCGCCTCCCTCGGTTCCATGGCCACGCCGAGCGCGGCGGCGGGCGTGCCGAGGCGCTTGCGCATGCCCGCGAGGGCCCGGGACGCCTGGCTCTTGACGGTGCCGATCGAGATGCCGAGGATCTCGGCGATCTGGGCGTCGGAGCGGTTCTCGTAGTAGCGGAGGACGAGGACCGCGCGCTGGCGCTTGGGGAGGGCGGCGATGTGGCGCCACATGGCGTCGCGGACGGCGCCGTGCTCGGTGAAGTCGCGGGAGAGGTCGGCCCGGTCCTCGAACACCTCGGTGGGCTTCTCGCGGTTGGAGCGCTTGCGCCACCAGGAGGCGTTGGTGTTGTAGAGGATGCGGCGGGCGTAGGCGTCGACCGAATCAGTCGTCCTGATCCGGCTCCACGCCAGGTAGGTCTTCGTCAACGTCGTCTGCACCAGGTCCTCCGCTGTCGCCCAGTTCCCCGTGAGGAGATACGCCGCACGGTGCAGCGCGGCCGAGCGCGCCGCCACGTACTCGCGGAACTCCTCGTCCTGAGACGATTTGACCTCGCTCACGCGTCTCCCTGGGGGGGTCGAACAACAGACGACGTACCCCCGGTGGAAAGTTGCCCCGCAGGGCGGAATTCTGCCAAAAGATGGGTGTCATCGGCAACCGAGGGTTGGTACGAAAGCGAGTATACGAAGTAGGTGCCAAGGGCCGCCTCCCGGATTCATGCCACGAGTCCCCCGTCATGCCGTGACGCGGAACGCCCGCTGGCGGGTGCCGGCGGGCGTGCTCGTGATCGGTGTCGGGGGGCGGTCAGGTGCCGTCGCCGCTCTTGCTGGGGACGGCGGCCTCCTCTTCGGGGATGAGGTCCTCCTCGGGCTCGGCCATGCGCTCGTCGACCGCTTCGGGCTCGTACATCTCCTCGCACATCTGGAGGTAGAGCTCGTTGGGGTTCGGCAGGTGCGGGACGTTTCGCAGCGCCTGGTCCTGGCCCGCGGACTCGATGATGAACTCGCCGTAGTTGAGCATGCGGCCCATCGGCGTCTGCGAGTACTTCATGTCGGTGACGCGCCCGAGCGGCATCATGGCGACCGAGCGGGTGATGACCCCCTGGATCAGCATGATCCGCTTGTTGGTGAGGATGAACCGGTCCATGTACCAGTCGAGGATCTTCCAGCCGACGAAGCCGAGGATCAGCAGCCACACGATGACGGTGACGGACAGGGCGGTGTCGCGGTTCGCGTTGTCCCACTTCGTGAGCATGCCGGAGGCGAGGCCCATGATGAAGGTCGAGAGGGTGCCGATGACGTACCAGGGCATGAGGTGGACCCAGTGGCGGCGCCACTCGCCGCGGTACTTCTCGGTGGGGAACAGGTAGCGCGCCGAGATCGGCGACGGGACGTCGGGGACGGCCGGGGCGCGCACGCCGGAGAGCAGCCCCCCTGCGGGGCTGTCGTCGAAGCGGACGCCGTCGATGTCGGCGGCCGCGGTGGCGGGGGCGCCGGGCGAGACGCCCGGAGGGAACTGGAACTCGCGCGTGGGGGACTCGGCTCCCGGGGCGGGGCCGTCGGAGGGGGCGCGGGGACTGGGGGGTTCCAGCGGCTCGGTGTCCTTCATGTCCCCCGAGCCGCCTGCACCGGAATCGGTCATGGCGTCGCCGTGATCAGGTCACGAGGTTCGTGAAGAACGCTGCGAAGCCGTTGGCGGCATCGAGGATGCCTCCCGCGAGTGATCCGACGACACCGCTGGCTTCGTCCGGCCTGAAGGCTACAAAGAACACCAGGAACGCAAGTCCGCCCCAGGTCAGAATCTTCTTCAACATCCTCACCCCTCCCGTCAAAGGGTCCTGGCCGATCGTTCGTCTGGCGCAGGCTGGCACGAGTCTACCGTACGAGCATGACTCGGCTTTCAGTTTTCTGATGGGCCCGGACGGTGTGAGCCGAGGGGCCGATCGACGGGCTACAGCGTAACAACATCGTTCCACTTTTGCCCGACTCCGCCTATCTACCAGCGGAATAACCTATTCGGTTGTGCCACGGGCGAGCTTACCCCAAGTCACGTTCAGTTGGCTCAATGTAGGCGCATCGCCCCCGTGAACCCCAGGGAAGCGTCAGGTATCCGACACTGCTCCTTGCAGATGCACCTTCATGAGCGCTGCTCGAACACGTGTTCCCTCACCCACGCGTGCATGGCGATCCCGCTCGCGACGCCCGCGTTGATCGAGCGCGTCGATCCGAACTGGGTGATCGAGCAGACCATCGCGCAGGCGTCGCGGACCGGTTCGGACAGTCCCGGGCCCTCCTGACCGAACACGAGGACCGCGTTGCGCGGCAAGGAGGCCGTTTCGATGGGGACGGAGCCGGGGAGGTTGTCGACGCCCACGACCGCGAGGCCCTCCGCGGCGGCCCAGGCGGTGAACTCCTCCACGGTGGCGTGGTGCTCGACGTGCTGGTACCGGTCGGTGACCATGGCGCCGCGGCGGTTCCAGCGGCGCTTGCCGACGATGTGGACGGTCTTCGCGAGAAATGCGTTCGCGTTGCGCACGACGGTGCCGATGTTGAAGTCGTGCTGCCAGTTCTCGATCGCCACGTGGAAGTCGTGGCGGCGGGCGTCGAGGTCGGCGACGATCGCCTCGCGGGTCCAGTACCGGTAGGCGTCGACCACGTTCCGGCGGTCGCCGCCGCGCAGCAGCTCCGGGTCGTACCGGTCGCCTTCGGGGAGCGGCCCCTCCCAGGGCCCGACCCCGACCTCCATCGCGTCCTCATCAGTCACGCGGACCATTGGAGCACAGCGCCCGCGGGGGCGCCGGGGAGCGGAGGGCATAGCGCCGCCCCGGCGGCTACGGGGGAAACCGACCGGGGCGACACGAAACATACTAACGACCGCACGTCTGCGACTGGGCACACACCCAATTGAATTCCCTTGCCGCAGAAGGAAATCGGGTTACCAGTGACCCCACGTCACTCCGATTTCCACTCGTCTCAGACGTGCGGGAGCGGGCGGGCTCACGAGGGCAGGAACCAGCGCAGCGCATCGGGGTTGGCGAGCGCGTCGCGGGCGACGGCCTCCTCGGGCCTGACGCCTTTGAGGATCTTCTTCACCGGCACCTCCACCTTCTTCCCGCTGAGCGTGCGCGGGACCTCGGGGACCTGCCGCACCTCGTCGGGGACGTGCCGCGGCGACAGCTGCTCGCGCAGGGCCGCGGTGATCCGGCGGCGCAGGTCGTCGTCCAGCTCCACGCCGTCCTTGAGTGCCACGTAGAGCAGGAGCCGGTCCCGGTCGTCGTCGTCGAGGTGGACCACGAGGGAGTCGGCGACGCCGTCCACGGCCTCCACGACCGCGTAGAACTCCGAGGTGCCCATGCGGACCCCGCCGCGGTTGAGCGTGGCGTCGCTGCGCCCGGAGATGACCGCGGAGCCGCGGTCGGTGATGGTGATCCAGTCGCCGTGGCGCCAGATCCCGGGGAAGTCGGTGAGGTAGGTGTCCCGGTAGCGGTGCTTGAGCGGGTCGCCCCACAGGCCCACGGGCATCGACGGCATCGGGGAGGCGATGACCAGCTCCCCTTCGCGCCCGATCCCGGGGTGGCCCTCGGGGTCGAAGGACTGCACGTCGGCGCCGAGGCACCGGCACGACAGCTCGCCGCGCCACACGGGCACCGTGGGCGCGCCGCCGATGAACCCGGTGCACAGGTCCGTGCCGCCGGAGAGGGACTGGAGCTGGGCCGTCGCGGAGACCGACTCGTACACGTAGTCGAAGCCGACCGCCGGGAGCGGGGCGCCCGTGGAGCCGATGCCCTTGAGGCGCGAGAGGTCGGCCTCTTCGGACGGTTTGACGCCGCGCGAGCGGCAGGCCATGAGGAACGGCGCGCTCGTGCCGAAGAACGTCGTCCCCGACTCCTCGGCGAGGCGCCACATCCCGGCCGGGTCCGGCATCCCGTCGAACAGGACGATCCCGGCGCCCACGATCGGCGCCGACACCAGGTAGTTCCACATCATCCACCCCGTGGTGGAGTACCAGAAGAACCGGTCGCCGGGGCCGAGGTCGTGGTGGAGCGAGTGCATCTTGGCGTGCTCGATCGCCATGCCGCCGTGCGAGTGGACGATCGCCTTCGGCAGGCCCGTCGTGCCCGAGGAGTACAGGATGTAGAGCGGGTGGTCGAACGTGAGCGGCTCGAACGCGACGCCCTCGTCGTAGGCGCAGAACCGGTCCCAGGTCTCGCCCTCGACGGCCGCGCCCGGGTTCAGGTACGGGAGGGTCACGACCGAGCCGAGCCCTTCGAGGCCGCGCACGACGCGGCGCACGTCCTCGGTCCGGTCCACCGACTTCGGCCCGTACTTGTACCCGTCGACGGCCACGAGGATCTTCGGCTCGATCTGCGCGAACCGGTCGAGCACGGCCTTCGCGCCGAACTCGGGGGCGCAGCTGGAGAACACCGCGCCGAGGCTCGCCGAGGCGAGCATGAGCGCGAACGTCTCCGGGATGTTCGGCATCCACGCCGCGACGCGGTCGCCGCGGCGCACCCCGTGGGCCACGAGCCCCGCGCGGGCGCGGGCCACGGCCTCGCGCAGGTCCGCGAGGGTCCACTCCACCGGCCCGCGCGTGTCGGAGTAGGCGCGCACGAGCACGTCGTCCTCGGCGACGCCGGGCGCCGTGAGCACCGCGCGCGCGTAGTTGAACGTCTCGTCGGGGAACCACACCGTGTCGGGCATGGCCTCGTCGGCCAGGACCCGGTGCTCGGGGACCGTGGAGCCGAGGCCGAAGTACTCCCACACCGCGCCCCAGAACGGGCGCAGGCGCTCGACCGAGTACTGCCACAGCGCGGGATAAGAGGTGAGGTCGCGCTCCTCCCGCCGCGACAGCCACTGGCCGAAGCGGCCGATGTTCGTCGTCTCCACCGCGTCAGGGCGCGGCAGCCACAAGACCTCGCTGGTCACGATCGCCTCCCGGTCTCCACAGCACTGTGGTCCACAGCACTATCGTGGCACGGCCCGGGCGCGGCGCCGCCTGCGGGGGATCGTTTGGGCGCTTTTGTCTAGCCGACCGGTTTCGCCTGGGACAGTTCGTCCTCGATGTACCGCTCGCGCGTCACGTACAGGCCCGTGGCGAACAGCAGCACGGCCAGGACCGACAGCAGCGTGAACGGCACGGTCCAGGAGAACGTGAGCCCGTAGACCCACCCGACCGCGAGCGGCCCCGACCCGGCCAGCAGGTACCCGCCCGACTGCGCGAACGACGACAGCGCGCTCGTCCCCGCGGGCGTGCGCGCCCGCAGCCCGAACAGGGTCAGGATCAGCGGGAACACCGAGGTCGCGACCCCGAACAGCGCCATCCACAGCCACGTCAGCGCCCCGCCGCCCCCGAGCCACAGGCCCGCGATCGCGGGCGGGTAGCAGGCCATGAGCACCAGGAACGTCGGCCGCGGACCCCACCGGACGGTGAGGATCGGCACGACCACCGACACGGGGATCTGCACGATCGTGAGCACCCCGAGCATCGACCCGGCCGCGGCCGCCGACATCCCGTCGGCCGCGAGGATCGTCGTCGTCCACCCCATGAGGATGTACGCGATCGCCGACTGGGCGCCGAACAGCAGCAGCATCATCCACGCCAGGCGCGAGCGGTGCGCCCCGGGCAGGTGCGACACCGGCGCCGTCCCCGGCGCGGCCGGGGCCGGGCGCCACAGCAGCCACGGCACGATCGCGATCACGGCCGGGAGCGCCCACGCGGCCAGCGCGAACCGCCAGTCCCCCGCCAGGTGCTCGATCGGGGCCGTGGAGGCGGCCGCGACGGCGGTGCCGACCGCGAGGGTCGTCGAGTACAGGGTGGTCATGACCCCGATGCGGTCGGGGAAGTACCGCTTGACGATCACCGGGATCGCCACGTTCCCTATCGCGCCCGCGGCGAGCGCGAACAGGCTGAACAGCAGGAACAGGGCCGTGTTGGGGGCGTAGGCGCGGGCGACGAGCCCGGCGCTCATCGCCAGGAGCGCGCCGGTGAGCAGCATCCGGGGGCCGAAGCGGCGGGCGAGGCGGGGCGCGAACGCGCCGAGCCCGGCGAACGCGAGGACCGGGAGGGTGGTGAGGAGGCCGGCGACGGTCTCGGACATGCCGAGGCCGCCGCGGACCTCGGCGAGGATCGCGCCGACGCTGGTGACGGCGGTGCGGAAGTTGAAGGCGGCGAGGACGACGCCGGCGACGAGCATCCAGCCCGCGGCGGCCACGACGCGGCCTGGCGGCGGGTCGGCGATCTCCGCGGCGGGCGGCGGGACGGGGTGCTCCAGGGCTGCGTGGTCTGGGGCGGTGTCGCTGTCGGGCGCGTCAGAGGGCGCGCTGGCAGTGGCATCGGTCGTCACGAGGACGTCTCCTTCCGAGGCCGGGGTGTTCGCGGCAGGTAGGTCGGGCGGTGCCGGCAATCGCTGTCCGCGCCCTCGGGAGGAGTGCCGGGGGATCGTGACTGAACCGATTCACGGCGAGCGGGCTGGGTCGCGGGCGGCCGGGATAGAATCGAGTCAATTCATGGGATGAATTGACGGCCTGTCAACGGTATCGCGACGGCTGTCTGCTTTAATCCTTCTAGTGTCAGGAAACACGCACACCCCCCATGGCGGGCCCCCCGCAAGCCATGGCCCCGATCCGGGAAGGTCAGGTCCGCCAGTGGCATTGCAGTCGACGCGCAAGTCCGCCCTCGTCGATCAGGTGATCGACCAGCTGCGGCAGCAGATCAGCGACGGCGAGTGGGGCCTCGGATCGCGCATCCCCACCGAGAGCGAGCTGGCCGAGCTCCTCGGCGTCGGCCGCAACACCATCCGCGAGGGCGTGCGTGCGCTCGCCCACGCCGGGCTGCTGGAGATCCGCCAGGGCGCCGGGACGTTCGTGGTCGGCCGCAGCGAGGTCACCGCCGCCGTGCGGCGCCGCATCGCCGCGAGCCCCGCGTCGGACGCCATGGAGGTCCGCCGCGGCCTGGAGGTCGAGGCCGCGCGTCTGGCCGCCCACCGCCGCGACGAAGCCGACATCACCCGCCTGCGCATCCTCCTCGCCGAGCGCGAGGCGACCCACGAGGTCGGCGACACCGAGTCGTTCGTGGCCGCGGACATCGCGCTGCACCAGGCCGTGGCCGAGGCGAGCCACAACAAGCTCCTCGCGGAGCTGTACTCCGAGCTGGCCGAGTCGCTGCGCGAGACCGTGCGCGCCGGACTGGGGCCGGTCCTCGCCGAGGAGCCGCACATAGACCACTCGGTGGCGATCGAGGCGATCATCGCCGGTGACGCCGACCTGGCCGCGGCCGAGACCGCCGCGTACCTGCGCCTGCTCGTCGACGACTGAACCGGGCGCCTCACAGCGTCCCTGCGAACCTCGGGAGCGCGGCGCCCCTAGAGATAGAGTCGGAAGCACCGCTCGTCCGAGCGGCACCGAGAGGAGTCCTCATGCGCCTGTCCGCCCGCGTCGACTACGCACTGCGCGCCGCCGTGGCCCTGGCCGGGTACGGGGACCGCTGGGTGTCGGCCGAGCAGATCGCCGAGGACCAGGCCATCCCCCGCAAGTTCCTGGAGTCGATCCTGCTCCAGCTGCGCCGCGGCGGCATCGCCGCCTCCAAGCGCGGCTCCGAGGGCGGGCACCAGCTCGCGCGGCCCGGCGACCAGATCAGCCTCGCCGACGTCATCCGCGCCGTCGACGGCCCCCTCGTGGGCGTCCGGGGCGAGCGCCCCGAGCAGGTCGCCTACAGCGGCACCGCGACGGCCCTGACGAACGTGTGGATCGCCCTGCGCGTCTCCGAGCGGAACATCCTCGAATCCGTGTCCCTCGCGTCGGTCGCCGGGGACGACCTCCCGACCTCGGTCACGAAGCTCCTCGAAGACCCGGACGCCTGGGTCATCCGCGACTGAACGCCCCCGGGCCGCCGGGCTCTGCCAGAATCGGCACGTGAGATTCCCTGACCTGGGCGCCTGGTGGGACCGGATCGTCGACGCCTCCCGCAGGCGGTCCAACCTGGTCGACCACGCCTGGCGCGCCGGCGAGCGGTACGGCGAGGTCCACTGCGGGCAGCTGGCGGCCGCGATCTCGTACTACGCGTTCTTCGCGGCGTTCTCGATGTCGCTGCTGGCGCTCGCGATCTTCGGGTACCTGCTGAACTTCCCCGACATCTACGACTCGGTCGAGAAGTGGCTGTCCACGAACCTGCCGGTGATCGACATCGGGGTCCTGGAGTCCTCCCGCAAGTCCGTGACGATCTTCGCGGCGGTGGCCCTGGTGGTGGCCGGGGTGGCGTGGGTGCAGTCGGTGCGGGCGGCGATCCGGATCGTGTGGGGCCTGGACGCGCAGCCGGGGAACCCGTTCCTGCGCTGGGCGATCGACCTGGGCATCCTCCTGGGGATCGCGGTGCTGCTGCTCATCACGATCGGCGCCACGGCGGGCGCGGAGTTCGTGATCGGGTGGCTCGACTGGGACGAGGTGACCGGGAACCTCGCGTGGCTGGTCCGCGCCGTCTCGGTGGTGGTGGGGCTGATTGCGAACGCGCTGCTGGCGGCGGTGCTGCTCCAGGCGCTCCCCCGCGTCGTGATGCTGCCGCGGCGGGTCGTGTGGGCCTCGCTCGCGGTGTCGATCGGCATGGAGCTGCTCAAGACCGCCGGGCGCATCTACGTGCTGCACGTCTCGGACCGCCCGGCCTACCAGGCGGTGACGACCGCGGTGGGCCTCCTGGTGTTCCTGTACCTGTTCAACGTGATGCTGCTGGCCGCCGCGTCGTGGACGGCGACCTCGCTGCGCGGCAAGGCGATCGACCTGTACGACCGGGAGTCGATCCCGAACGGGCACGGCCGCCTGTACAAGCCGCCGGGGGCGTTCTGACGGCCCGGACGCGAACGCCCGGGCCGTCCCTATTCAAGTTATGCGGTCGCGCAGACCTGGCCGTTCATCAGGAACATCCCCGGGTCGTCCGGGTCGCCGGTGCCCTGGAAGCCGATCTGCTTCGTGTGGCCGGGCTTGAGCGGGAAGTTCCAGAACGCCGGGTCGGCGGCCATGGCGTCCCCGTCGATCGCGATCTCCCCGCCCCAGTCGTACTCGACCGTCTCGACCCCGCCGGACTTCCAGCGGAGGTCCCACTCGTCGATCGCGGTGTCACCGGTGTTGGTGACCTTGATCTGGACGACGAAGCCGGAGCCCCAGTCGGCCGCGACCCGGTAGTCCACCTCGCACGAGCCGGACGCGTACGGCGCGGCGGCGGCGTCGCGGGTGGACTCCGCGGCGATCGGGCGCCACTCGGGGTCCTCCATGTCGAAGCCGATGAAGAAGCTCGGCCACGGCGGCTGGTTGTACGAGATGTTCTGCCAGGCGACGCCGAGGCGGTACTGCGGGTCCTGCATGAGCGTCGGGATCGCGTACTCGGTCGGGATCGTCGTGGTGAAGATCCGCACCCCGTCGTTCGACTCCTTGCGGAGCACGACCTCCTCGCGCCAGTCGCCGAACAGGTCGCCCGTGAGGACCGCGTTGCCCTTGGTCCCGTTGTTCGTCTGCACCCCTTCGGGGGTGAAGATCTCCTCCTGGGTGCCGGTCTCGGCGTCCCACTCGGCGATGTACGGGTAGATCGGCGTGTACGACGGCTCGTCGAACTCGTGGTCGAAGATCTCGCGGCCCAGGTCGCCGTCCCACCAGACCATCGAGTTCGCGGACGGGATGGTCGTCCCGATCAGCGTCCCGTCGGCGGCGTGCAGCTCCCCTTCGCGCGAGTTCCAGGCGCCCGTCGCGGACACGGCCCAGCACTCGGCCCCGGGGTAGTCCGGGTCGATGTCGCCGCAGGCGCCGCGGCCGGTGTCGCGCACGCCCGGGATGTCCCACAGGACCTCGCCGGTCTCGGCGTCGCGGAACGCCGCGGCGCGGCTCCCCGAGGCGCTCATGGACTCGAAGGGGCTGAAGACCTCCAGGCCCTCGCGGGACGGGTCGAAGTCCGAGACGTGCAGCGCGTCGCCGTGGCCCAGGCCCGCCGACTGGAGGATCGTCCCGTCGTCGTTGAGCGTCAGCGACCCGTACACGATCTCGTCGCGCCCGTCGGCGTCCACGTCGGCCACCGACAGGTTGTGGTTGCCCTGCCCGGAGTACTGCGCGCCCCAGTCCTGCGAGCGGAACGCCCAGCGCTGCTCCAGCTGCGAGCCGTCCCAGTCCCAGGCGGTGAGCTCCATCTTGGTGTAGATGCCGCGGGTGGTCACCAGCGACGGCGTGTTCCCGTCGAGGTACGCGATCGTCGCCATGATGCGGTCGACGCGGTTGCCGTAGCCGTCGCCCCAGTCGGTGACGTTCCCGCGGTCGGGCTGGAAGTCCACGGACTGGATCGCCGCGCCGGTCTGCCCGTCGAACACGGTCAGGAACTCGGGCCCGGACAGGATGTACCCGCCGGAGTTGCGGTAGTCCGCGTCCGCGTCGCCGATGACGGCGCCCGTCCCGTCGACGGTGCCGTCCGCGGTCTTCAGCGCGACCTCGGCCTTCCCGTCGCCGTTCAGGTCGTACGCCATGAGGAACGTGTAGTGGGCGCCCGCGCGGATGTTCACGCCGAGGTCGATGCGCCACAGCAGCTCGCCGTCGAGCGAGTACGCGTCCACGTAGACGTTCCCGGTGTAGCCCGACTGCGAGTTGTCCTTCGCGTTCGTCGGGTCCCACTTCTGGATCAGCTCGTACGTGCCGTCCCCGTCGAGGTCGGCGACCGTCGCGTCGTTCGGCTTGTACTCGTACGCGACGCCGTCGGGCGTGGTGCCGCCCGCGGGGCGCTGCATGTCCACGTCCACGTACTGGTCGCCCCACACCCCGAACTCGGCGGTGTACCCGGTCTCGACCCCGTCCTCCACGGTGGCGATCCAGTAGGTCGCGTTCGCGGTGCCGCCCTGGTCGGTGAGGTTCGTCAGCTCCGTCGGCTCGGCGGTGATGAGCCGGCCGTCGCGGTAGACGTTGAACGCCGTGCCCTCGGGGTCGGTCGCGAGGCTGCGCCAGGACAGGTAGTTCCCGTCCTCGGCGGCCACGGCGACCGGCGCGCGGTCGACGTCCTCGATCACGGCCGCGCAGTCCGCGCACGGCTCGTCGGGGCCCTCGTTCCCGGAACCCGGCACGTCGCCGATCCTGGTGAGCTCCAGGCCGTTCAGGTGCCCGGTCTGGCCGGAGACGTTGACGTTGAGCTGGCCGTCCTCGACGATGATGCCCTCGAAGTCCTTGATGAGGATCGACTTCGACCCGGCGTTCGCCGCCCCGTAGTCGATGCCCTCGAACTTCAGGTTCGTGCGCGCCGAGCCGAGGTAGTCGCCGGTGATGACGCGGGCGGTGTACAGGCCGTCGGCCACGTCCACGGCGAAGTCGTACGAGCCGCCGAACCAGGCCACGAAGTCGGAGCCGAGCGGGTCGTCGGCGTTGCCGCGGTCGCGGTCGATCGCGCTGGTCATGTCGGTGGTGAAGCCGTAGCCCTTGGCCGCGTCGTAGGCGGTGCCGCGGTTGACCTCGGTGTACCCGGGGGCCACGGTCTGGCTCGCGGGGCCGAAGTCGTACTTGAACCCGGCGGTCGCGGTCGTGGCCGCGAGGACGTCCGAGTAGGACGACTCGCCCTTGCCGTTGACGGCGGCCACCGCGAACTCGTACGCGGTGTCCTCTTCGAGCCCGGAGACGCGGCCGACGCCGACGGTGGCCGTGGTGCCGAGGCGCCACTCGCCGCCCGGTTCGCGCACGTAGACGCGGTAGATGTCGGCGTCGTCCTGGTCGGCCCAGTTGAGGGTGATGCTGGCGTTCGCCACGGTGGCCGCGACCACGCCGGTCGGGGCCGCGGGGACCGCGTCCGGCGGCGCGACGTCCACCACGTGCTCGCTCAGCGGGAGTCCGAGCGTGGCGGTCTCCTCGGCGACCAGGCGGGCCATCTGGATGGCGCCGTACTCCTGGAAGTGGGTGTCGTCCGTGGTCCCGTTGGGCCGGTTCGGGTAGACCCCGGCGGGGACGTGCAGGAACACCGACTTGGCCTCTTCGGGGCCGATCTCGTTCAGGTAGGCGCGCGAGGAGGCCGAGAGGTCGACCATGGCGACGCCGGTCTCCTCGTGCAGCTCGTAGACCTTCTCCACGTACTCGGGGAACGAGGTGTTGAACTCGCCGGTGTCGGCGTTGAAGCTGCGGCGCGACACCGGGGTCACGAGGACCGGGATGGCGCCCTTCTCGATCGCGCCCGCGATGTAGTAGTCCCGCAGGTACATCTTGTAGTCGTCGGGCGAGGTGTACCGCTCGGGGACCGAGACCGTGGCGTCGTTGTGCCCGAACTGGACGAACAGGTAGTCGCCCGGCTGGATCTCGTTCAGGATCGCGTCGAGGCGGCCCTGCTCGACGAAGGACCGGGAGGAGCGGCCGCCGATGGCGTGGTTCGCGATGGTGACGTTCTCGTCGAAGTACCGGTCGATCACCTGGCCCCACCCGGCCTGCGGCTCGTAGTAGGGGTCGTAGGTCTGGACGGTGGAGTCGGACGCGAGGTAGACGGTGATGCCGTCGTCGTCCTGGGCCTGCGCCGGGGCGCCCGCGGAGAGGACGCCCGCGAGCGCGGTGGCCCCGGCCAGGGCGGCCGCGAGGGCGCGGCGCCAGGGGGGTCGAGGAGTCATGGACCTCATGGTCACTTCCGTAGTGAGAGGAGGGTGCTCGCCGGGCAAACATGAATGAAACGATTCAATCGTGCTGGAGACTGCGGGGCAAGCGGTTGCTACTTTCGGGACGGTACCGAGTGGATCTCCGAAAGTCAATACATGTCGATACATGTTGGAAACGGTGACGGTTTCGCGGTGGTTTGCGGGGGCCGCGGGATCGTGCATCCTATAGGAAACAGGATGCACGATCCGGTGCGCTAGCGGACGTGCGCGGCGATCGGGCGGCTCAGCGCCTTCGCGCCCTCGGACACCAGGCGCGCCATCTGGTTCGCGCCGTACTCCTGGAAGTGCGTCGAGTCGGCCAGCCCGTCCGGGTAGGCCGGGTAGGCCCCCGCCGCGAGGTGCATGAACACCTGGGTCTGGGCCCGCGCGGGCGTGATCGCGTTGAGGTACGCGCGCGAGCGGGCGCCGAGGTCGATGAAGGACACCCCGGTCTCGCTCACCAGCTCGCGGACCTTCGCGCCGTACGTCGCGAACGACTCGTTGAACTGCCCCGAGGAGTTGTAGTCGAGCCGGTTGACCGGCGTGAGCAGCACCGGGATCGCTCCCTTGGCCGTGGCCCCGGCCATGTAGTGGTCCCGGAGGTACATCTTGTAGTCGGCCGGCGAGGTGTACCGCTCGGGGTTGCCGGTGCTCGCGTCGTTGTGCCCGAACTGGACGAACAGGTAGTCCCCCGGCTGGATCGCGTTCAGGATCGTCGTCAGCCGCCCCTGCTCGATGAACGACCGCGAGGAGCGCCCGCCGATGGCGTGGTTGGCGATCCGCGTGTTCGCGTCCATCCAGCCGCCGAGCTTCTGGCCCCAGCCGGTCATCGGGTACACCGACGAGTTGTAGGTCTGGGCCGTGGAGTCCGAGGCGATGTAGATCGTCGGAACGCCCGAGGCGGGCGCCGCGTCCGCAGGGACGAGCTTCCACTGCTGGTTGATCCCGCCGGCCGAGTCGTACTGCGACAGGCGCGAGCCGAGGGCGATGTTCCACTCCCAGACGTCGAGGGCCTTGCCGGAGTTGCGGTTGACGAACCGCAGCCAGGTGCCGTCGTCGATGACCTGCCACTGCTGGTTCGTCTGGCCGTTGGAGGGGTACTGGATGACGTCGGCGCCGTTGGCGGTGGACTTGCCGTAGACGTCGAGGACCTGCCCCGAGTGGCGGACCTCGATCCGGTAGTAGCCGCTGTCGGCGGCGACGAAGCGGAACTGCTGGCTCGTCGCGTAGGTGCGGTTGCCCTGGACGAGCTTGGCGGCGTTGGCGGTCGAGGCCCCGGCGATCTCCAGGACCAGCCCGGAGTAGCGGGACTGGAGGTGGTACCAGGTGCCGGGGGTGAACGCCGCGCTCGCGGCGCCCGCGCCGAGGACTCCCCCGGCGGCCGCGCCGGCGCCGAGGCCCGCGAGGAGGCCGAGCGAGCGGCGGCTCAGCTTGGCGCCGAGCGGGTTCGGAAGGTCGGACATGTGCGCTCCAGTGCGTCGAAGGTCGAGGGCCGCGGCGCGCACCGGCGCCGCGGCCCCTGTGAGAGGCGGGGATCGCATGAAACGATTCAAGAAATATCTACGTACTGATGACTATCGATTTGTTTTGCCGGGTATCGTAACCCGATGTAAGCGCTCACACAAGTGCTGCCGTCAGGGCAGGATCGGGGCCAGCCGCATCGCGGCCGCGTCGAGGTCGATGCCCTGCTCGGCGATCCACTCGTCGCTGAAGTAGGTGGTGGCGTAGCGCTGGCCGGAGTCGCACAGGAGCGTGACGACGCTGCCGCCGCGCCCGGCCTCGCGCATCTCGGCGATGAGTGAGAGCGCGGCCACGAGGTTGGTGCCGGTGGAGCCGCCGAGGGGGCGGCCGAGGTGCTTGGAGGCCCAGCGCATGCAGGCGACCGACTCCGCGTCGTCCACTTTGACCATGCGGTCGACCAGTCCCGGGATGAACGAGGGCTCCACGCGGGGGCGCCCGATGCCCTCGATGCGCGAGCCGCGGGACACCGTGGCCTCCGGGTCGCGGTCGCGCCAGCCGGAGTAGAACGCCGAGTGCTCGGGGTCGGCGACGCACAGGTTCGTCTCGTGGCGCCGGTAGCGCACGTACCGGCCGATGGTGGCCGAGGTCCCGCCGGTGCCCGCGCCGACGACGATCCAGGCCGGGACCGGGTGGCGCTCCAGGCGCATCTGCTCGAAGACCGACTCGGCGATGTTGTTGTTCCCGCGCCAGTCGGTGGCCCGCTCGGCGTACGTGAACTGGTCCATGAAGTGCCCGCCGGTCTCGGCCGCGAGCCGCTCGGCCTCGGCGCAGACCTCGGACGCCTCGCGCACGAGGTGGGCCTTGCCGCCGTAGAACTCGATCTGCGCGATCTTCGCGCGGCTGGTGGACTCGGGCATGACGGCGGTGAACGGCAGGCCGAGCATCCGCGCGAAGTACGCCTCGCTCACGGCCGTGGAGCCGCTCGACGCCTCGATGACGGGCGTGCCCTCGTCGATCCAGCCGTTGCAGATCGCGTACAGGAACAGCGAGCGGGCGAGGCGGTGCTTGAGCGAGCCGGTCGGGTGGGCCGACTCGTCCTTGAGGTACAGGTCCACGCCCCACTCGGGCGGCAGCGGGAACGGGAGGAGGTGGGTGTCGGCGGAGCGGTTCGCGTCGGCCTCGACGGCGGTGATCGCCCAGTTGACCCAGAGGCGGTCGCGGGTGCGGTCAGCCGACTCCATCGAGGTCCCCGTCCTCGGGGATCGGCTGCGGCCGGTCCTCCCATTTCGTGGAGAGCGTGATCGTCGTGCGCGTCTGGGCCACACCGGGAATCGCGCCGACCCGATGGATCAGCTGTTCGAGGTCCGCCATCTTCGGGACGCGCACCTTCAGCTGGTAGCACTCGACACCGGCGAGGAAATAGCACGACTCGATCTCCGGAATGGCGCGGAGGCGTTCGCAGATGTCCAGGTGGTCCGCCGAATTGTCGGGAATGATGCCTATGAGCGCGGTGATCCCGAGTCCGATCGCCTCGGAGTCGATCACGGCCTTGTAGCCTGCGATGACGCCGTTGCGCTCCAGTTTCACGACGCGGTCCTGCACCGAGGGCGCGGTGAGTCCGACCCTGCGCGCCAGTTCGGCGTAAGAGGTCCGCCCGTCGGTCCGCAGGAGGTTCACGATGGTCCGGTCGATCTCGTCCACTCCATGAGGATAACGGGAGTTGCATCTTGGGTCCTGTGCCTACCTCATACCCGGGAACTCCTAGAGCGAAGGAAACAGCTCAGAGCGCCGTTGACATACGCGTGGTACGTTCAGGCAATACCTACCGACCGAAAGTATGTCCAAGAACTCATGGCAGGTTTGACTGAATAGTGGTGTAATGGGTTTAACGCACGAAGTGAGTCTTCATCACGGGGAGGAAGAAATCATGGAGACCGAGGACCGCCTACTCACACCCGGCGAAGTCGCCTCGCTGTTCCGCGTGGATCCGAAAACGGTCACGCGATGGGCCGCGGCGGGCAGGATCGGGAGCATTCGCACACCGGGCGGCCACCGTCGGTTCCGCGAGTCAGAGGTCCGGGCCCTGCTCGAAGGGGATGCCGGAGCACAGGCCACGTTCGAATCGGGGAGCACCCAGTCCTAGCGCGGCACCCGCCGCCGGGCCGCCGCAGCGGCCGCCAATCAGAAGACCTGCCTGGCACAAGCCGGTCCAGCGCAGCGCACCACGTCCTCCGGGACGATGGGGGACGCGCGAGCGGACCGGCTTTTCGCATGCCCGGAATCGGGAGCCCGAATCCACATCGGAGTAGATTTGTTCCATTTAGGGCAATTGCCCACTCTGTGAAGTCGGATCAATACCCTGAGTCGCCATCTATGCCGCCAATCTGACTTTTCCGGATTCTCCGGTCGTGAACCCCTTGACATCACTGTGATACATAGGCAAACTTCGATGTGATGTTGGGAGCGCTTCCGTGGACACCCGGTACACGCGGAGCCGTTCCCCAGCCCCGACCAGCAAAGGGAAGGCACATGACGCTCAACCGAAGCAGACACCACAGCGGCCGCAGGAGAATCGTCGCACTCGGCGCGGCGGCGGCCGCCGCCGCGACCGTCAGCGCCCTGGCGGTGACCACCGCCGGCGCCGAGGAGAACACGGTCGAAGAAAGCCCTGTCGAGGCACAGCAGGCGAAGGTCGACAACCCCTACGAGGGCGCGCAGGTCTACGTCAACCCCATCTGGTCGGCCAACGCCGCGGCCGAGCCGGGCGGCTCCGCCGTCGCGGACGAGCCCACCGGCGTGTGGCTCGACCGCACCAGCGCCATCGAGGGGAACGACTCCCCCACCACCGGCTCCATGGGGCTGCGCGACCACCTCGACGAGGCCCTGGTGCAGGGCTCCGACGTCGTCCAGATCGTCATCTACAACCTGCCGGGCCGCGACTGCGCGGCGCTCGCCTCCAACGGCGAGCTGCCCGCGGACGCGATCGACCGGTACAAGACCGAGTACATCGACCCGATCGCCGAGATCCAGGCGGACCCGGCGTACGCGTCGCTGCGGATCGTCAACGTCATCGAGATCGACTCGCTGCCGAACCTGGTCACCAACGTGACGCCCCGCGCCACCGCGACCCCCAACTGCGACACCATGCTCGCGAACGGGAACTACCAGGACGGCATCTCCTACGCCGCCGCCGAGCTCGGCGCGCTGCCGAACACCTACAACTACCTGGACGCCGGCCACCACGGCTGGATCGGCTGGGGCGACACCAACCCGCAGTACGACAACTTCTTCGCGTCCGCGGAGATGTTCGGCTCGCTCATCGGCCAGAACGGCATGACGGCCGACGACGTCCACGGCTTCATCACGAACACCGCGAACTACTCGGCGCTCGAAGAGCCGTACTGGGAGGTCGACCAGAACGTCGGCGGGCAGCCGCTCAACCAGAACCCGAACCTGCCGTGGGTGGACTGGAACGACTTCAACGGCGAGATCGACTTCGCCACGGCGTTCCGCGACGAGCTTGTGAGCAGCGGTTTCAACAGCAATGTGGGCATGCTCATCGACACCAGCCGCAACGGCTGGGGCGGCGCGGACCGGCCCACCGGCCCCTCCTCCTCGACCGACGCGGTGACCTTCGTCGACGAGTCGCGCATCGACCAGCGCATCCAGAAGGGCAACTGGTGCAACCAGGCCGGAGCCGGCCTCGGCGAGCGCCCGCAGGCGAGCCCGGAGGCGGGCATCGACGCCTACGTCTGGATCAAGCCCCCGGGGGAGTCGGACGGCGCCTCCGAGGAGATCCCGAACGACGAGGGCAAGGGCTTCGACCAGATGTGCGACCCCGACTACCAGGGGAACCCGCGCAACGGGAACAACCCCTCGGGCGCCCGGGACGACATGCCGCTGTCGGGCCACTGGTCCTCGGAGCAGTTCCAGGAGCTGCTGGAGAACGCGTACCCGCCGGTGAGCTAGGCGGGGACACGGGCGGACCGGCACTCCGCCCACCGGAAGACGGCGGGGCCGCGCAGGACGCGCGGCCCCGCCGCCGTGCCCCGAACTTTTTCTAAGCAGCCCTTCTGGTTTCCGCGGGAGCGTTTTCACTGATTCAAGCGCTTGCCGGGCGGCCGGTCGGGCGTGAAACGGGTGGCTCCAGCGCTCCCATGCGCGAAATATCCAGCCGGACCTCTTGACAGCCCATCTATATATCGGAGATTATCAATGCACATCTTGGGAGCGCTTCCCTCGATGGACACCCGTTCCGGGCCGCCCGCGCGCGGCCCTTCAACCCCGAAGGACATCGAAACATGCAAGTACCTAAGAAACGAAGGAGATTGGCCATCATCGGCGTCGCGGTCGCCGCGCTCGCCGCCACCGGGCTCACCTTCGCTTCGGCGAACCAGGCACTCGCCGAAGAAGGCTGCAAGGTCGACTACAAGGTCGTCAGCAGCTGGGGCTCCGGTTTCCAGGCCAACGTCACGATCACCGCGCAGGAGGCGATCAACGGCTGGGAGCTGAAGTGGAACTTCCCCTCGGGCACCACCGTCTCCAGCGCGTGGAACGTCAGCTACACCCAGAGCGGCACCGCCTTCACCGGTAAGGACGTCGGCTGGAACGGCTCCATTGCCTCGGGCCAGAGCAAGGAGGTGTTCGGCTTCATCGGTTCGGGCTCCTCGACCACGCCGGCGCAGTTCACCATCAACGGCGACGTCTGCAACGGGACCACCCAGCCGCCGACCAGCAACCCGCCGACCACTGAGGACCCGGGCAACCCGGGCGGCGGCGACAAGGTCGACAACCCCTACACCGGTTCGCAGGTCTACGTGAACCCGCAGTGGTCCGACCGCGCCGCGGCCGAGCCCGGCGGCTCCGCCGTGGCCGACGAGCCCACCGGCGTGTGGCTGGACCAGACCTCCGCGATCTACGGCAACGGCTCCCCGACCACCGGGTCGATGGGCCTGGAGGACCACCTGGACGAGGCGCTCGCGCAGGGCGCGGACGTCATCCAGATCGTCATCTACAACCTGCCGGGCCGCGACTGCGCGGCGCTCGCCTCGAACGGCCAGCTCGGCGCGACCGAGATCGGCCGCTACAAGAGCGAGTACATCGACCCGATCGTCGACATCATGGGCCAGGCGAAGTACGCCGACCTGAAGATCGTCAACGTGATCGAGATCGACTCGCTGCCGAACCTGGTCACCAACGTGACGCCGCGCGCGACCGCGACCGCGAACTGCGACACGATGAAGGCCAACGGCAACTACGTGAACGGCGTCTCGTACGCGACGGCGGAGCTGGGCTCCCTGCCGAACACGTACAACTACATCGACGCCGGCCACCACGGCTGGATCGGCTGGGGCGACACGAACGCGCAGTACGACAACTTCCACGCCGCGGCGGCCCTGTTCGGCTCGCTGATCGGTGAGAACGGGATGACCGCGGACGACGTCCACGGCTTCATCTCGAACACCGCGAACTACTCGGTGCTGGAGGAGCCCTACTGGGCGGTCGACCAGGTCGTCGGCGGCCAGGCGCTGAACCAGAACCCGAACCTCCCGTGGGTCGACTGGAACGACTTCAACAACGAGAAGGACTTCACCGAGGCGTTCCGCGAGGAGCTCATCGACAACGGGTTCAACTCCGACATCGGCATGCTGATCGACACCAGCCGCAACGGCTGGGGCGGCGACTACCGCCCGACCGGCCCGTCGACCTCGACGAACCCGGTGACCTTCGTTGACGAGTCCCGCATCGACCAGCGCTTCCAGAAGGGCAACTGGTGCAACCAGGCCGGAGCCGGCCTGGGCGAGCGCCCGCAGGCCGACCCGGAGTCCTGGATCGACGCCTACGTCTGGATCAAGCCCCCGGGCGAGTCCGACGGCGCGTCCGAGGCCATCCCGAACGACGAGGGCAAGGGCTTCGACCAGATGTGCGACCCGGACTACGGCGGCAACATCCGCAACGGCAACAACCCCTCCGGGGCGCGTGACGACATGCCGCTGTCGGGCCACTGGTCGTCCGAGCAGTTCCAGGAGCTCCTGGAGAACGCCTACCCGCCCGTCAACTAGGGCGGCAGTACCGGGCCCGGCGTTCCGGGAGGCGGATCGCCGGGCCCCCTGACCACATCCTCGGTTCCTTCCGGAGACCGGGCCCCGCGGGACGGCGGGGCCCGGTCGCAAACCTGAGTGCGACGCAGTGCGGCCCCGGCCGGTCGGTGACCGGTCGGGGCCGCAGTGCGCTTGCGCCGCTTACGGGTTGCGGGTCTCGCAGAGCGGGCCGCCGAGCCCCCGCAAGAGGTTGTCGACGAAGCGCTCGACGGTGTCGTCGCCTTGGAGGTGCGGGTACTGCCCGTAGACGAAGATCGTCAGGAGCGGGCTGGTGAACATCGCGACCGCCAGGTCGAGGTCGAGGTCCGCGGCGACCTCGCCGCGTTCGGCCCAGTACGCGAACGTGTCGCGCACGTACTTGCGCCGCAGCTCCACGAGCCGGTCGTGGTGGCGCTTGTACTCGGGGTCCTCGTGGAAGACGGTCATCATGCACCGCACGACCTTCATGTCGCGGGGGCCGTAGGTGCGGCGCATGTTGTTGCCGAGGTACACGAGGTCGTCGCGCAGCGAGGTGTGCGGGATGCCCTCGGGAGCGGGGGCCTTGATGCTCTCGAAGGCCGCGGCGACGAGCTCCTCCTTGGAGGACCAGCGCCGGTAGATGGTGGCCTTCGAGACGCCCGACAGCTCCGCGACGCCCTCGACGCTGACGTCGGTGACGTTCCCGTGCTCCGCGATGAGGTCCAGCACCGCTTCCAGGATGGACTCGCTCACCGCCTGGCTGCGTGGGCGGCCCTTGGCGGGGGTCGTCGGCGCAGGGGCCCGGTGGTGGGCGGTCGCATCGCGGAGCTCGGGTCGCATGACTCGATTGTCCCTCAGACCTCGACGAGCGCGGGCTCGGCCGCTTCGGCGGGGGTCTCGGTCCCTTCGGCGCGGCGCTTCCCGGGGAAGAACAGCGCGATGATGACGAGGCCGACCACGCCGACGCCGACCGCGGCGAGCGCGGTGGTGTGGAGGGCGTGGATGAAGGAGTCGTTCGCGGCCTGCGCGACCTGGGCGGCCGCGTCGGCCGGGATCGCCCCGGACTCCAGGGCGCCGTAGGTGGACGCGTAGGACTCGCGGGCGGCGTCCGGCAGCTGCGGGGCCGCGTCGGTGATCTGGGTCCGGTAGACCTGGGCCATGATCGTGCCGAGCACGGCCACGCCGAGGGCGCCGCCGACCTGGCGGAGCGTGTTGGCGAGGGCGGAGCCGACGCCGGCCTTCTCCCTGGGGACCGAGGACATCAGCGTGTTCATCGCGGGCGGCATGAGGTTGGCCATGCCGGCGCCGGTGATGAGGAACAGGACGATGACGACCCACACGGAGGTGTCGGCCTCGAAGACGAACGCGGTCACCGCGAAGTTGGTGATGACCAGGAGCATCGCGACGATGCCGACGGTCTTGGCGCCGAACTTGTTGACGAGCGTGTTCGACAGCGGCGCGAAGACGAGCATCGCGGCGCCGAACGGCAGGAACAGCAGGCCGGTCTCCAGCGGCGAGTAGCCCTTCAGGATCTGGAGGTAGAAGGTCATGAAGAACATCAGGCCCATCATCCCGAAGAACGTCAGGGTGATGATCGCCGAGGACGCGGAGAAGCGGGTGTTCTTGAACAGCTTCATGTCCAGGGAGGCGTGCGGGATGCGCCGCTCCCAGAGGACGAACCCGATCAGGACGAGGACGCCGAGGGCGATGGTGCCCCAGACCTCGACGCCGGCCCACGAGCCGGCGTCGCCGGCCTCGATGATGCCGTAGGTGAGGCTGACGAGGCCGATCATGGACAGGGCCATGCCGACGAAGTCGGCCTTGGCCTGGCTGCCCTTGGACTCGGGCGCGAGGATCGTGATGGCGATGAGGCCGAACACGACGATCGGGACGTTGATGAGGAAGACCGAGCCCCACCAGAAGTGGTCGAGGAGCGCGCCGCCGACGATCGGGCCGATGGCGCCGCCGATGCCGACCGCGCCGGTCCAGATGCCGAGGGCCTTCGGGAACTCCTTGGCGGGGAAGACGTTGCGCAGGAGTGACAGCGTCGAGGGCATCATGACCGCGGCGCCGGCGCCCATGAGGGCGCGGTACCAGATGAGCTGGTCGGGCGTGGTGGCGTAGGCGGAGAGCAGGGAGGCGATGCCGAAGACGACGAGGCCGGCCAGGAGCATCCGCTTGCGGCCGATGCGGTCGCCGATGATGCCGGACGCGAACAGGAGGCCCGCGAAGACGAGCGTGTACGAGTTGATCATCCAGGCGAGGTCGCTCTGGGTGGCGCCGACGCCGACGGGGTCGGGCTCTGCCAGGGTCTTCATGGCGACGTTGAGGACGGTGTTGTCGAGGACGACCACGATGAGGCTGAGCACGAGGACGCTCAGGATGGCCCACCTGCGGGGGTGGCCGTGGTCGTCGTCGGTTCCCGCCGCTGGGGCCGGAACGGAACGGGTTTCGCTCACAGGGTTTCCATTTCTGCGATCGCACCTGGTGGTGCGGAGATGTCGCCGCGGCGCCGATACCGCGGGTGGTGTCTTGTCGTCTATGACGTTCCGCGGGCGGGATTCGTGACGTCCCGGGCGCGGGCGGCGCGTGCTCGTGAGCCTGGGGCTTCGCAGGGCGCGGCCTGGTGTTGCCCGGAACTCTACGGCATTTCGAAACGATACGGTACCGTATCGTTAAGTAGATCACAGGGAATCGTACCGCCGGGGTGCGACAGGACCGTGAACTCCGTGCGAAGGACCGTGTTCACTCCGCATCGGCCTCGCCGGGCGCTCCCGGCCCCGGGTGGTTGAATGGGCTCCGTGGCACCCAAGTTCCCTTACGACGACCTCCAGTCGTTCCTGGCCGCCCTCGAAGCCGACGGCGACCTGAAGCGGATCACTGCCGAGGTCGACCCGCACCTGGAGATCTCCGAGATCGTGCAGCGGGTGGTCCGCGACGGCGGGCCCGCGCTCCTGTTCGAGCGGCCCGCGGGCAGCGACATCCCCCTCGCAATCAACCTGTTCGGCACCACCGAGCGCACCGCGAAGGCCCTCGGCGTCGGCGACCTCGACGAGATCGGCCAGCGCATCGGCGAGCTCGCCAAGCCCGAGCTGCCCGTCGGCTGGGCGGGCATCCGCGACGGCCTCGGCAAGCTCATGCAGCTCAAGTCGGTGCCGCCCAAGCGCGTGAAGAAGGCGCCGTGCCAGGAGGTCGTCTTCACCGGCGACGACGTGGACCTCAACATGCTCCCGGGCCTCCAGGTGTGGCCCGGCGACGGCGGGGTCTTCCACAACTTCGGGCTCACCCACACCAAGCACCCGGAGACCGGGAAGCGGAACGTGGGCCTGTACCGGCTCCAGCAGCACGACGAGCGCACGATCGGCCTCCACTGGCAGATCCACAAGAACTCGACCTCCCACTACGCCGAGGCCGAGAAGCGCGGCGAGCGCCTCCCGGTGGCGATCGCGATCGGCGCGGACCCGGTGATGGCGTACGCGGCGACCGCGCCGCTCCCGCCGGACATCGACGAGTACCTGTTCGCGGGCTTCCTGCGGGGCGAGCGGGTCGAGATGGCCGACTGCCTGAGCGTGCCGCTCCAGGTCCCGGCGAACTCGCAGATCGTCCTGGAGGGCTGGGCCGAGCCGGGCGAGCGGATGCCGGAGGGGCCCTTCGGGGACCACACGGGCTTCTACACGCCGGTGGAGCCGTTCCCGGTGATGCACGTCGAGACCATGACGATGCGGCAGAAGCCGGTCTACCACACGATCATCACCTCGGCCCCGCCCCAGGAGGACCACGGGCTGGGGAAGGCCACGGAGCGGACGTTCCTGCCGCTGGTCAAGATCATGATCCCGGAGATCGTGGACTACGACATGCCGGCCGCAGGGGTGTTCCACAACTGCGTGATCGTCTCGATCGACAAGAAGTTCCCGAAGCAGGCGCAGAAGGTGATGAGCGCGATCTGGGGCCTCCAGATGATGAGCCTGACGAAGCTCATCGTGGTGGTGGACGCGGACTGCGACGTGCACGACTACCGCGAGGTCGCCTGGCGCGCACTGGGGAACGTGGACTACTCGCGGGACCTGCTGCTCACCGAGGGCCCGGTGGACCACCTCGACCACGCCTCGTACCACCAGTTCTGGGGCGGCAAGGCCGGGATCGACGCGACCGCGAAGTGGCCCGAGGAGGGCTACACGCGCGGCTGGCCCGAGGCGATGCGCATGAGCGCGTCCGTGAAGGCCACCGTGGACCGACGCTGGAAAGAATACGGAATTGACTGACACCGCCTCCAGACCCAATCACGTCAAGGACTTCCTGAAGCTCGTCGCCTTCGAGCACTCGGTGTTCGCGCTGCCCTTCGCGTACCTCTCGACGCTCACCGTCATGACCCTGGAGGACGCGTTCTCCTGGTGGGACCTGGTCCTGGTCACCCTCGCGATGGTCGCCGCCCGCACCCTCGCCATGGCCGCCAACCGGATCATCGACCGGAGGATCGACGCGCAGAACCCCCGCACGGCCCAGCGCGAGCTCGTCACCGGCAAGGTCTCGCTCAAGACCGCGTACACCGGCTGCGCCGTCAGCCTCGTCGTACTGCTCGCCTCGGCGTCCCTGCTCAACCCGCTGTGCCTCTACCTGAGCCCCCTCGCCGTGGCGCCGCTGATCGTCTACCCGTACGCGAAGCGGTTCACGAACTACCCGCACGCCGTGCTCGGCCTCGCGCAGATGGTCGCCCCCGTGGGCGCCTGGCTGGCCGTCACCGGGACGTTCGCGGGCTCGGGCCCGGCGATCGTCCTCGGTGCGGCCGTGGGCCTCTGGATCGGCGCGTTCGACCTGATCTACGCGTGCCAGGACGTGGCGATCGACCGCGAGATCGGCGTCCGCTCGACCCCGGCCCGCTGGGGCGTGAAGGCCGCGCTCCACGCCTCCTCCGTCGCGCACGTGGTCACCGTGGCCCTGTTCGCGTGGTTCGGACTGCTCACCGGCTTCGGGCTCCTGTACTGGATCGGGCTCGCGCTGGTCTCGGCCGCGCTGGTCTACGAGCACTCGATCGTGCGGCCCGGCGACCTGTCGAAGGTCAACCGGGCCTTCTTCACCGCCAACGGCTTCGTGGCCGTGGCGCTGTTCGCGTTCGCGCTGGCGGACCTGCTGCTGCGCTAGGCGGCGTCCGCCGCGTGGGCGAGCGCCGACGGGGTGAGGCGGCCGTTGATGGCGGGCGCCTCGCGCACGAGCGCGTCGTCCTCGATGGCGGCGACCATGAACAGCGCGAAGTCGGTGCGGCGGGTCAGGTTGCTCTCCAGGACCGGGTCGCCGACGTGGCGGCTCCAGACCGGGAGGCCCTGGCTCTCGCCCTCTTCGAGGTCGGAGCCGCGCACGACGGTCCAGCGGGTGTCGCTGTTGAAGATCATGTCCGTGGCCCGGTACTGGTCGGCGATGTCCACCAGGCGCGTGATCTTCATGAACCTGGCGAACGCGACGGCCGCCTTGATGCCGCGCTTGTACTTGTCCTCGCCGTCGCGGGTGATGTGCCAGCCGCACGAGAAGACCAGGCGCGCACCGGGCTTCGCGAAGTCCATGACGGCCTTGGCCGTGCCGGACGCGTAGTCGTGGACGCCCCAGGGGACGAGGACGGAGAGGACGGCGTCGCAGCCGTCGACGGCGCCGGCGATGGCGTCGCGGTCGTTCGTGAAGGCGCCGACGACGGTGATCCGGCCGGCGTAGTCGGCGAGTTTGGGGACGCTCTTCTCGCGGCAGACGCCGACGACCTCGTAGCCGCGGTCGAGCGCGTGCCGCACCATGTAGCGGCCGAGCTTGCCTGAGGCGCCGACGATGCAGACCTTCTTGCCGACGCCGGTCTGCGGGATGGGTTCCATGACGTGCTCCTGGGTTGAAGAGTGCTCTGCTGAAGGGTACTTCCTCCTTTACACTGTACAGGAAAACTGTACGGTGTACAGTACGGCGGACGGACAGGAGCGCCACGTGACCGACGAACCCGCCAACGGCACCGCCCGCGGCACGCTGACCAGGGAGAAGGTCCTGCACGCCGCCGTCGGCATGGCCGACGCCGCGGGCGGCGAGGTCCCCAGCACGCGCAAGCTCGCCGAACGCCTCGGCGTGCGGGCCATGGCCCTCTACCACCACTTCAAGAACAAGGACGAGCTCCTCGACGGCATGGTCGACCTCGTGTTCGCCGAGGTGGAGCTCCCCGCGAAGGGCGAGCCCTGGCGCGAGGGCATGCGACGCCGCGCCGGATCGATGCGCGCGGCCCTCGGCCGCCACCCCTGGGCCGTCGGCCTCATGGACTCGCGGCTCAACGCGGGCCCCGCGACCCTCCGCCACCACGACGCCGTCCTCGGATGCCTGCGCGCCGACGGCTTCACCGTCGCCGGTGCGGCCCACTCCATCTCGCTCCTCGACAGCTACGTCTACGGCTTCGCCATCCAGGAGGCCGCCCTCCCCTTCGACTCCGCGGGCGGCGACGACATGCAGGCCCTCACCGAGGGCATGATGGCCCAGGCCGCGGACCACTTCCCCCACCTCTTCGAGATCGCCGTGGACCACGCCATGAAGCCCGGCTACGCCTACGCCGACGAGTTCGCGATCGGCCTCGACCTCATCCTCGACGGCATGGAGCACCGCCGCCCCGACTGGTGACGCCCCGGCCGGTCCGGCGTGGACCGTGGGGCCGGTGGTGACCGGGGGGCGCGCCGGGCCCGCGGCCCGGCGTTCCGGCCGGATCGACACGGCCCCGGGTCTGGACTTTCACGACCCCCGTGGTCCAAGATGGGGCCATGTGGCCCCGATCGACCGATCCCCTCCCCGCCGGGAGGTCCCGGTGCATCCGCTGATCGGGTACCTGATCGCCGTGGGCCTCTTCGCCTTCGGCCTCTACGGCGTCCTCACGCGACGCAACGCCGTCCTCCAGCTCGCCGCCGCCGAACTCATGCTCGGCGGCGTCCACCTCGTCCTCGTCACCACCGACCTCGTCGTCCGCTCCCACACCGGGCAGAGCTTCGCACTGTTCATCGTGGTCATCGCCGCCGCCGAAGTCGGCGTCGGGCTCGCGCTCGTGCTCAACCTCTGGCGCGAGCGCGCCTCCATCGACACCGACGGCCTCCCCGAAGACGACGCCGCCGATGACGCCGCGGACCGGCGGGTGCCCCGGTGACCGCCCTCGCCTGGCTCCTCATCGCCGCCCCCGCCGCCGCAGGGCTCGCCGGACTCCTGGTGCGCCGCAGGGACCTCGCGGTGGTCCTCGCCTACGCGGGCCCTGGGATCGCCCTCGTCTGCGCCGCGGCCGTCTCGTTCGCCAACCCGCACGCGTCCTATGCGCTCGCCGACTTCGGCTCGATCGAAGTCGTTGCGGCCCTGGACCTCTCCCCCGGCGCGTGCGCCGTCGCGCTCGCCACCGGGTTCGTGTCCTTCCTCGTGCAGCTCTACTCGGCCGCCTACCTGCGCGACGACCCCCGCTACGCGCCCTTCGCCGCCCAGGTGAACCTGTTCTGCGCCGCGATGCTCCTCGTCGTCGCCGCCGACGACCTCGTGCTCCTCCTCATCGGATGGGAGGTCATGGGCGCCTGCTCGTACCTGCTCATCGCCCACTACGCGAAGCTCCCGGAGGCGCCGGGCGCCGCGGCGAAGGCGTTCCTGGTGACGCGCTTCGGCGACGTGGCGTTCGTCCTCGGCGTCATGATGCTCGGCGTCGCCTCGGGCACCTTCCGGATCGGCGAGGTCCACGACGCCCCGGCGCTCGCGATGCTCCTGATCCTGTTCGGCTGCATCGGGAAGTCCGCGCAGTTCCCCCTCCAGATCTGGCTCCCCCCGGCCATGGCCGGCCCGACCCCGGTGTCCGCGCTCATCCACGCCGCGACGATGGTCGCGGCGGGCGCGTACGTGCTCACCCGGCTCCTCCCGGCCTGGCCCGCGGACCTGCTGCTCGTTGTCGCCGTCGTGGCGGCCGTGACGATGGTCGGCGCGGGGCTGTGCGCGCTGGCGGCGCGGGACGTCAAGGGCGTGCTCGCGTGGTCGACGGTCTCGCAGGTCGGGTTCATGTTCGCTGCCGTGGCGGTCGCGGCCGGTGGCGCGGCGCTGTTCCACCTTGTCGCGCACGCGGCGTTCAAGGGACTGCTGTTCCTGACCGCTGGCGTCGTGATCGCCCTGGCGGGCACGGACGGGTCGCTGCGGGCGACGCGGCTGCGGCCGGGCGATTCGCGGCTCGCGTTCTGGGCCATGACGATCGGGCTCGCGGCGATGGCGGGCCTGCCGCCGCTGGGCGGGTTCTACTCGAAGGAGACCGTGCTCGGCGCGGCCTACGAGGCCGGGACCCCGGCGGGGGTCGTGGTGTTCTGGGCGGGGGTCGGCGCGAGCATCCTGACCGCGGCGTACGCGACGCGGCTGTGGCTGCTGCTGTTCTGGCGCGGCGCCGGGCCTTCGGCGCTGCCGGCGGTGCCGCGCGCCGAGTCGTTCAGCCTGTGGGCGCTGACCGCGGCCACGGTTCTTGTCGGTGCCCTCTACTACGCTGGGCCGTTCGAGGTGCCCGCGCTCCACGGGGACCTGATGGCGCTGCTGCTGCTCGCCACGCTCGGCGGCATCGCCGTGGTCGCCGACTCCTGGTGGCGCGACGGCCGCGCCCGCGAACCGGTCCCCGACCGCGACCCGGCGCGCGTGCTGGGCCGCGCCCGCGGCCCGCTCGCCGAGGGCCTGTACGCGGAACGCCTGGCGTCCAAGGCGACCCGCGGCGCAGCGGCGGCGCTCAGCGCCGCCGCGACGGCCCTCGACGTGCGCCTGGTCGACGGCGGAGCCGTCGAGGGCTCGGCACGAGCCACGGTCGTAGCGGCCGAGCACACCGCGGCGGGCCACCGGGGCGGCCTGGTCCGCTACCTCCGCCTGAGTGCTGCCGGAACCCTCGTGGTCGCGGCGGTCGCGATCGGGGTGAGCCTGTGGACGTGACCGGAGAACTCGCCGCGCCCGCAGCGCGGGCGTGCGGGGGCCGCGCAGCGGCTCCCGGCGACAGGCAGGACCGCGCGGAGCGCGGTCCCGGTTCGCGCGGCGGCGGGCGGAGCCGCCAGCGCCGCGGGGTGAGGCGGTCTGACCGAAGAGGACTGTCGGGCACAGCGGGCGCATGCCGAAGTGGGGTGGGACTGTGGAGTTGATGCTGGTGGTGGCCGCGGCGCTGCCCGCGGTCGGGGCCCTCGCGGTCTGGGGGCTGCGGCGGAAGCCGTACGCGCACTGGATCGGGGCCGGGGCGGCGGCGCTCGCTTTCGCCGCGGTGGCGCTGCTGCCGGTCGGGCGGGACACCGGGGCGCTCATCGCCGGGGACGGGGCGACCTGGTGGCACCGGCTCGCGATCCCCTGGGCCCCTTCACTGCACCTCGAATTCGCGCTCGCGGTCGACGGCATCTCCTGGACCCTCGCCCTCCTCACCGCGCTCCTCGGCGTCCTCTGCTGCCTCCACAACGCCGTCGGCGCCGAGCAGCGCGCCACCGACCTCTACGGCGCCGACCGGGCGAGCGCTTCAGCCTCCCTTCAGCCCGCTTCAGCTCCCCTTCAGGAACCCGCAGGTAGCGTTGAAAACGGGGGGTCCCCGAGCGGCGGGGGGCCGGTGCTTGGGGTGCGCGCGGCGAGTCCGGCGACTTCAGGTCACCTTCAGGTTGCATCGGGCGCTTCAGGTTCCCTTCAGGACGGCGCGGGTAGCGTTGAAATCGGGGGGCCTCCCCTGGCGGCGGCGCCGGTGCACGGGGTGCCCGCCGGAGCCTGGGGTGAGGAGCGGGACGGGTGGCAGTCGCCCGTGCTGACCGCGCTGCTGCTGGCCGTGCAGGCCGCGTCGACGCTCGTGTTCCTCGCCGACAACCTCGTGCTGTTCTTCATCGCGTTCGAAGCGGTGCTGCTGCCGATGTGGGGCATCGTGCACCGGTTCGGGGACCCGGCCACCCGGCGGCGGGCCGCCGCGAAGTTCGCGCTCTTCACCATCGCCGGGTCGCTGCTCATGGCCACCGGCCTCTTTGTCGCCATCGCCGATACCGGGACCGCCGACCTCGGCGCGATCATCGCCGCGGGCGGGGTAAGCGGAGACGTCTCACTGCTCGTGTTCTCGCTCCTGGCGATCGGGTTCGCCGTCAAGGCGCCGCTCTGGCCGCTTCATTCCTGGCTCCCCGATGCGCATACGGCCGCGCCCACCGTGGGGTCGGTACTGCTCGCGGGCGTGCTCCTCAAGCTCGGCACCTACGGCCTCATCCGCGTCGCCGGGGGCCTCGCCCCCGAAGGCGCGGCCGACGCCGCGCCCGTGCTCGCGGTGCTCGCCGCGCTCGGGATCGTCGTCGCGGGCCTCGTGTGCCTGCGCCTGCCCGAGATCAAGCGCCTCATTGCCTACTCCTCCGTGGGCCACATGGGATTCGTGGTCCTCGCGTTCGCCGCCGGGACCGAAGCGGGCGTGCGCGCCGCCCTGTTCGGGAACCTCGCGCACGGCCTCGTCACCCCCCTCCTCTTCTTCCTCGCCGGAGCCCTCAAGGCCCGCACCCACACCGGCAGCCTCACCGCCCTCGGCGGCCTGCGCCTCGCCGCACCCGCGCTCGCCGGGCTCCTCGGGTTCGCCGCCCTCGCCTCGCTCGGCCTGCCCGGCCTCGCCGGGTTCTGGGGCGAGGCGTTCACCGTGTACGCCGCCGCGGAACGGGGCGGCGCCTGGCTCCTCCTCGCCGCGGCCGCCGCGTTCGGCGCGTTCCTCGCCGCCGCCTACCTGCTGCGGATGCTCAGGCACGTCAGCCACGGCCCCGTCGCGCCCGCGACCTTCGGCATCGGGGACGTCTCCGCCGCCGAAGCCGCCGTCTGGTCCCCGCTCGTCGCCGGGACGCTCCTCCTCGGGCTCGTCCCCGGCCCGCTCCTCACCCTATTCTCGGAGGGCCTCCTCTGATGCGCGCCCAAGCGATCGACCACGCCGCGATGCTGCCGCTCTACCTCGCCGCGGCCACCGCCGTCATCGCGCTGTTCGCGGGGCGGTTCGCCAAGGCCGCCACCATGACCGGCCTCGGCCTGACCACTGCGGCGGCCGTGTGGATCGGCATCGGGCCCGACCGGGCGACGTTCGCCGTCGGCGAGTGGCACTCCTACGTCGCCGACGACGCCGCCATGGGCGCCGCCGCCCTGTTCGCCGCCCTCGCCCTCCTCGTCGCCGCGGTCAGCGGAAATCAGCCCGGCGAGTACTGGTTCCTCCTCACCGCCTCCGCCGCAGGCGGCGTCGCGCTCGCCGGGGCCCGCGACCTCGTCACCCTCGTCGTCGCCGTCGAGACCCTCACGCTCCCCCTGTACGTCCTCGTCACCCGCCCCGGCCGCGACGGCGCCGAAGCCGGGACGACCTTCCTCATCGCCTCCGTGACCTCCTCCGCGACCGCCCTCATGGGCGCCGCGCTCCTCTACGCCGCCACCGGGACCGTCCACTTGGAAGGACTCGCGGCCACCGCCGAGGGCGCCCACGCGGGTCTCACCGCCGCCGGGACCGCGCTCCTGCTCGCCGGGCTCGCCTTCAAACTCGCCGCCGCGCCCCTCCACGCCTGGGCGCCGCTCGTCCTCGAACGCGCCCCGCTCCCCGTCGCCACCTACCTCGCGAGCGCCTCCAAGCTCGGCGGCGCCGTCGCGATCGTCTGGGTCGTCGGGTTCGGGCTGCCGCACGTGCCGAGCGCCGGGGCCGTCGTCGCGGTCCTCGCGGTCGCCTCGATCGCGGTCGGGAACCTCGGGGCGCTCGTGCAGCGCCGCACCGTGCCGCTCCTCGCCTGGTCGGGGATCGCCCACGCCGGGTACGCCCTCGCGCCGCTCGCCGTCATCGCCACCGCGGCCGGGAGGGAGCACGCCGGTGCGGCGGCCTCGGCCGCGTTCGCGTACGCGGTGTTCTTCGTGCTCCTGGAGGCCGGGGTCTTCGCGGCCCTGACCGCGGTGCGCTCGGAGGACGGCGGGGCCGTCGCCGACCTCGGCGGGCTGTGGAAGGCCGCGCCGGTGCCCGCCTCGGTGTTCCTGTTCGCGGTGATCGGCCTGGCCGGGCTGCCACCCGCGCTCGCTGGCACCGTGGCCAAGGTCGCGGTCCTCGAAGTGCTCGCGTCGTCGGCGGTATGGCTGGCCGTGGTCGTCGCGGCCGGGGCGGTCGTCGGACTCGCGTACTACCTGCCGCTCGCCCGCGCAGTGCTCACCGGCAGGTCAGGACCCGTTCCGCGCCGGTACACCGCCGCACTGGTCATCGCGGCCGTCGCGCTCCTGGCCGTGTCGCTCGCGCCGCAGCTCGTGTTGGACTTCACGTCCGTTTCCCGGTGAATTCCCAGTTCGTCCAGAAATACTGGGCGTAACCAGGACGTTGCTTTTCCCACCAGGAGGGAAACCAACCACCATGAAGCACCACAACGGCCTCAAGACGGCGGTGCTGCTCGGCGCGATGTCGGCGATCGTCATCGCCATCGGCTACGCCTTCGGCGGCTCCACGGGCGTGCTCATCGCCGCGGTGATCGCGGTCGGCATGAACGCCTACGCCTACTTCAACTCCGACAAGATCGCCCTGCGCGCGATGCGGGCCCAGCCCGTGTCCGAGGCGCAGGCGCCGCAGCTGTACGCGACGGTCCGCGAGCTCTCGCAGCGCGCCGGGCAGCCGATGCCGCGGCTGTACGTCGCCCCGACCATGCAGCCGAACGCGTTCGCCACGGGCCGCAACCCGCAGAACGCCGCCGTCGCGGTCACCGAGGGGATCGTGCGGCTGCTGACGCCCGCCGAGCTGCGGGCCGTCATCGGCCACGAGCTGTCGCACGTGTACAACCGCGACATCCTCATCTCCTCGGTCGCGGGCGCGCTCGCCTCGATCATCACGATGATCGCGAACCTCGCGATCTTCATCCCGCTCGGCTCCTCGGACGGGAACCGGCCGAACCCGCTCGTGCTGCTGCTGACGATGATCCTCGGCCCCGTCGCGGCCGGGATGATCCAGATGGCCGTCTCGCGCTCGCGCGAGTACGAGGCCGACGCCGACGGGGCGCGCCTCACCGGCGACCCGCTGGCGCTCGCGAGCGCCCTGGAGAAGATCTCCGCGGGCATCGACCGGATGCCCGCGCGGGCCGACAGCCGGATCGCGGAGCAGTCGCACCTGATGATCGAGTCGCCGCTGCGCGGCGGCGGGCTGGCGAGCCTGTTCTCGACCCACCCGCCCACGGCGCAGCGCGTCGCGCGGCTGCGGGAGATGGCCCGCGGCGTCGTCAAGTACTAGGCCGTATACCGATTCGAGCACTCACGGGCACACCGAAAGCCGCGCCAGCATGGGCTGGCGCGGCTTTCCGCAAGTCAGTTCGCTCCGGCGCGAGGTGGCACCTAGTAGGTGCTGCCGCCGATGTCTTTGATGCCCGTGCGCACGTCCAGGAGGTACACCAGTGCCGCCGCCATGGCGACGAGTGCGAACAGGTTGAGCCGGCCGTAGCCGCCGAAGAGGAGCGCCAGCACCATGCTCACGACGAGGAGCCCGATCCAGGTGCCCTTCGAGAGGGTGCCGACGGCGTTGAACGCCTCGGGCTTCTGCACTGCGCAGTGGATGACGGCGATCAGGGACAGGAGCGCGGCCCCGTATCCGATGATCTGCGAGATCACGCCCCGGACATCGAAGGCGAACACGGCATCGAACTCTGGCATGTGGCCCAGCCTACCCGCAGGCGCTCGGAAGCCGGTCGCCTCGGTTACTTGCCGAGCTTGCGACGCTGAACGCGGGTCTTGCGGAGCAGCTTGCGGTGCTTCTTCTTCGCCATGCGCTTGCGCCGCTTCTTGATGACCGAGCCCATAGAGCTTCCTCACAGGTGTTGACTAGACGATAGTTAGAGCCCGACCAGCCTAGCCCGTCCCCCCGGCGGCCCCCTCGCCGGGCGAGTTCGAGCGAAGGCCCCGTCACAGCTCGCGCGTGGCGGGGCCCGGACTGGCCGAGCGGGGTCACTCGTCCGTCTGGAGGGCCTCGGAGAGGTAGGTCTTCACGGCGCTCTCGGGGACGCGGAAGGAGCGCCCCACCCGCACCGCCGCGATCTCACCGTTGTGGACGAGGCGGTACACCGTCATCTTCGAGACGCGCATCAACTCGGCCACTTCCGTCACCGTCAAGAACTTGACCTCGTCGAGGAGGTCCCCGGGTTCGCTCATGTGTCTCACCGTTCTGTCGAGGGCTGTTGCGAGCACTATTGCCTGTGCAAGGACGTGGGGTTGTGTGATGTGTTAGAGGTGCGGTGGACGCGAATGCCCTATGAACCGAAACAAGTCGGTCGTCACGAAGCGTGACGTTGATGTCTTTCGATTGGGATGTTGCTCATGTTACGGCAGTCCGGGCCACCCGGCAACACCCGATCTCACACCGTCTGGGCAATGAAGGCCGTAATCTCCTCCATCAGCGCGGCGTAGTCCTTGCCGTAGACGGTCTGCGCGGCGTCGACCGCGGGGGTGCCCTCGCGCGCGGTCATCCCGAAGAACTCGGCGAACGCGTCGACCCCGTAGGTCTCGATCATGTAGTGCACGCCGAGGAACCCGCAGCCGTACTTGCCCGAGCCCGCGAGGGTGTCGTCGTCCTCGTCCGGCGGGAGGATGTCGGTGGCGCAGCCGCCCTGGTCGACGTAGTCGCGCACGTCCCACATGCGGTCGTAGTCCTCAAGGGCCCGGTCGCCGTGGTCGATGTACTCGGCGACGCCCTCGACCATCCACCAGGTGTCGTCGGCGTACCGCTCGGACGGCGCGGCCCACAGGGTCACGGCGTGGCCGAGCTCGTGGCGGATCACCGAGGTGAGGCCCTCGCCCCAGCCGGTGCGGTCGACGCCCATGACGGTGGCGTACGTGGACGGCTGGCGCTCGCCGTCGTTGGTGCCGTTGAGCGGCAGGGCGAAGCCGAGGACGTCCTCGGAGTCCCACATGCCGCCGAACCAGGTGTCGAACTCCTCGTCGGAGGCGATGTAGATGACGTACCGGTCGGGCTTCTCCCAGTACGCCCACTGGTCGGCGTTCTCGGCCGCGGCCTCGGAGATCTGGAGCGCCTCGTCGAGACGGGCCTCCATCGAGGCGGGGACGGCGGTGACGGTGCGCTCGCCGACCGCGGCGACGAGGTCGGTGACCTCCCACGGGTGGGGGCCCTGGCCGAACTCGGAGTTCTGGACCTCGATCATGCGCATGCCGTCGTCGTCGGCGCGCCAGCGCGTGTCGAAGACGATGTCGGCGGCCTTGCAGGTCTCGGCGGGCTCGACGAAGCAGTAGGAGAGGGCGATGGAGATGTCGTAGAGAGGGACGGCGCCGGAGGCGTCCTCGATGGGGCCGGACGCGATCTGGTAATCGAAGCGGGAGACCTGCATGGAGGTGAGCGACTCGTACCGGCCGGTCATCTGGGTGTGCAGGGTCGGGTCGTAGCCGGCGAGCCAGCCGTCGATGCTGCCGTTGAGGAGCGACTCGGACTGGGCGTCGAGGACGAGTTGGGCCTGTTCGCGCAGGTAGGCGAGGATCTCGGACGCGGAGGCGTCGGGGCCGGGGCTGGGGACGGTGCCTTCGCCGGGTTCGACGGCGAGGCCGTCGATGGTGCCGGTGGGGTCGTCGGCGAAGCCGGGGCGCCAGCCGTTGACGAGGGCGCCGGCGAAGACCGAGGAGGCGACGAGGGCGACGACGACGAGGAGGGTGGCGAGGCGGTTGCGCTTGGGTTCGGGGCGGGGCGCGTAGTAGCCGGCGGGGCCGCCGGGCCAGGGGGGCATGGCGCTGACGGGGATCGGGCCGGGCCCGATGCCGGGCGGTACCTGGCCGGGGTGGGCGCCGTAGCCGGGCGGGGGGCCGGGGGGCGGCATGTGGCCGGGGGGCACGGCTCCGGGCGGGACGGCGCCGGGGGGCATCATGCCGGGGATCGCCATGTCGACCGGGAGCGCGGAGGGCGGCTGCGTGGGTTCGATCATGGGGGGCATGGGTGCGGCCTGGGGGATCCCGAGGTCGCCTTCGGCCTGCGGCAGGACGGGGCGCGGCGCGTCGGAGGCGCTGCGCTGTCCGGGCACGAGCGGCGCGGGCCCGGGCGGGTTCGCCGCCGGGGGTTGTGCGGCGGGCTGCTCGGGGGAGGCCGGGGGGAAGTCCTCGGGGGCTTGAGTCACGTTCGCAACTGTAGTCGCCGTTCGCTAGTCGCGCGAGCCGCGAATGCGGGGCGTGCGCTGGGCGTCCACGGGTCGCGGCGCAGCTCACCCGGGCCGGGGCGGGGTCGGCCGCCGCGGCCCGGATGGGAATCCTCTAAGACTTGGTCCACAGTGAGCGCAGGAACACGGCGAGGTTCGCGGGGCGCTCGGCCATGCGGCGCATGAGGTACCCGTACCACTGGTCGCCGTAGGGGACGTAGACGCGCATCCGGTAGCCCTCGGAGGCGAGGCGCAGCTGCTCGGAGGAGCGGATGCCGTAGAGCATCTGGAACTCGAAGGAGTCCTTGTCGCGGTCGTACCAGCGGGCGCGGTCGATGCCGATCTCGATGAGGCGCGGGTCGTGGGTGGCGAGCATCGGGTAGCCGTCGCCGGCCATGAGGGCGTTGATGCACCGCACGTAGGAGCGGTCGACGTCGAGGCTGCGCTGGTAGGCGACGGACTCGGGCTCCTTGTAGGCGCCCTTGCAGAGGCGGATGCGGGAGTCGGCGACGGCGTGGGCCTTGCAGTCGTCCTCGGTGCGGCGCAGGTACGCCTGGAGGACGGCGCCGGTGAGGTGGAACTCGCCGCGGAGGCGCTGCACGATCTCCAGGGTGGAGTCGGTGACCGTGTGGTCCTCCATGTCGACGGTGACGGTGGTCCCGGCGTCGGCGGCGGCGGTGCAGATCTCGCGGGCGCGGTCGTAGGCGAGTTCGGCGTCGAGGCGCTGGCCGAGGGCGGAGAGCTTGACGGAGACCTCGGCGGCCTTGGAGAGCCCTTCGCCCTTGAGGGCGGCGAGGAGGCTGAGGTACTCGTCGCGGGTGGCGTCGGCCTGCTCGACGACGACGGTGTCCTCGCCGAGGTAGTCGAGGGTCACGAGGAGCCCGTCGGCGGCGAGCGCGCGGGTGGTGGCGACCGCCTCGGCCGTCGTCTCGCCCGCGACGTAGCGGCGCACGAGCGACCGGGACACGGGCGCGGTGCCGACGAGGCGCTCGATCTTCGAGGACCTGGCGGCGGCGAGGATGACAGAACGCATCATGTGTGCAGCGTAGCCTCCCGTTATGCGGGATCAGGTCACGGTGCCATAACACGTGTGCCGCAACATTGGAAACCAAGCCCTGGAAGGGAAGGAACGCTCCTCTTCCAAGGCTCAGTCTCGGTGCGGCCTCGGTTCGCAGTGGCCTCGCGCGGCCCCGGATCAGACCTGCGCGTAGGGCCGCTCCGCTTCGGCGGGGTCGGAGCCCAGGTCAGGGGCGGGGTCGGTGACGGGGAGGGCCTCGAAGTCGCTCACGTCCATTGCGCGCGTCACTTCCAGGCCGGGGCGGCGGCGGGCGAGCGTCCACCCGAAGGGGACGGCCGCGGTGTCGGCGACGACGACGCGGCGCACCCCGTCGAGGCGCAGCGGCTCCAGGCGGCGCAGGGCGATCCGGCGCAGGCTGTGGCCGCGCACGGCCTGGTAGCCGCGCCAGAAGAACCACTTGCGGATCTTGCGGACGGCCTTGACGTGGACGCGGCCGAGTCTCCTGCCGGCGCCGCCGACGGGGCCGGGGGCGTTCCCGAGGCGGCGGAAGAGGCCGCCGGGGGCGCGCTCGACGAGCATCGTGTACGTCCACACGAACGGCTGCCGGTTCTCGCGGTCGCCGATGGAGAGGACCTCGGCGCGCGGGTCGAAGCGCGGCGCCTGCTTCCAGCCCTGCCCGTCGGCGACGAGCACGGTGACGGGCACGCCGCGCGAGAGCAGGTGGTCGAGGTAGGAGTTGACGCGCTGCACGGCGGCCTTCCTGAAGGCCACCACCAGGACGCGGTCGGGGGTCGTCACGGTCGTGCCGCCTTCCGGGCGACGAGCTCGCGCGCCCACTGCTCGAACGGGGCGAGCGCCGCCTCCCTGGTGAAGGAGCGGGCGTACTCGCGGGCGCGGGCCGCGAGGTCGGCGTCGCCCTTGCGGGCGGCGTCCCCGGCCTCGGCCATCGACGCGGCCACGTCGGCGGGGTCGAGGCTCGCGGGCTCGAACCACAGCGGGTAGTCGCGGAGGAGCTCCTCGGCGGCGCAGCCCTTCTCGTGGACCGAGACGATCGGCTTGCCGGTCGCCATGTACTCGAAGACCTTCCCGGTGGTGACGTACTTGGAGCCGCCGTTGAGGAACACGAGGACGTCGCTGGCGGCGTACGCGGTGCCGATCTCCGACTTGGGGACCGGGCCGCGGTAGGCGACGCCGGGCCGCTCGCGGTCGAGGCCCAGTTCGGCGCGGAGCTTCATCTCCTGGGAGGAGAAGAACCCGATGTGGCCGTACAGGTCCAGGCCCGCGCCGGGGTGGGCGCCGGACTCGGCCATGATCCGGTGGCCCTCCAGGAGCGACTCGATCGGCTGCACGTGGGTGAGCGTCCCGATGAACGCGAACGACAGCGGCCGGGCCTCGTCCGGGACCGACGCGATGGACTCGGCGTCCATGATGTCGGGGTCCCAGCCGTTGAGGACGACCTGCATGCGGTCGGCCGCGAACGGGTACTTGGCGGCGTGCCAGGCCCGCATCGCGTCGTTGACGTGGACCGTCGCGCTCGCGGTGCGGTGGATGGCGTCCTCCCACTTCCAGGCGGCGTGCCCGGGCGGGAACTTGTCGGAGTTGTCGAACTGGTTGAGCGTCCACGAGTCGCGGTAGTCGATGACGAACGGGACCTTGGTGCGCCGCTCCAGCTCCCATGCGGCCCAGAACGACGCGAACGGGTTCCCGGTGGCGATCACCAGGTCGAAGGGGCGCTCGCGGTGGAGGCGGCGGCCGGTCTTGACGGCGCTCTCGGCCCACGTGACGTAGTGCTCGGGGAAGGTCCGGTCCAGGCGCTTCTGGTACCGCTTCTGGGCGAGGACGGGGAAGTTCCCGCGCCAGAAGGAGTAGTCGCGCAGGTCGTTCTCCCACGCGAAGAAGTCCATCTCGGGCTGGAGGACCTCCACTCGCGGGTCGATCGTCTCCACGAGGGCCTCGTCCACGGAGCGGACGATGTCGTAGAAGAACTTGTCGGGGGCGCGCAGCACCGTGACGTCCCAGCCCTGCTCCGCGAAGTGGTTCGCGGTGGCGCGGGCGCGGAAGACGCCGCTGGCGCGCGAGGGCGGGAAGTAGTACGCCAGGTACAGCAGGCGCGGGCGTTCAGCGGCCACGTGCGGCCTCCGCTCGGGGCTCGAAGGAGAAGGTGGTGACGAGCTCGGGGCGCTCGTCGAGGAGCCGCGGCAGCCAGTCGACGCCCAGCTCCACGGCCTGCGGCTCGTGGAGGACCAGCCAGTCGAACTCCGCCTCCGCGACGGCGGCGGCCACGGCGGTGCGCCGGTGCGCCTCGCGCAGCCGCTTCGTCTCGGGCCAGCGGCGGCGCTTGAGCGGGCCGAGGACGGTGCGCCGCCACCAGCGCGACAGCCCGTCCGCGGGCCCGCGCAGCGGCCCCCGGCCGACCACCCGCAGGGCCCCCAGGGGGATCTTGCGCAGGAACAGCGCCGTGGCCTTCGGTTCGGGGGCGCTGATCCGGCTCGACCCGGTCCAGCGGACCTGGACCCGCGGGTCGATCGGGGTGGCGTCCCACTCGGGGGACTCCTCCGCGATGACGCTCACGGCGTGCCCGGCGTCGGCGGCGGCGCGCGACTCGGCCGCGAGGGCCTGGCGCCACGCGCTCTTGGGTGCTACGAACACGATCCTCATCGGCGGCCTTCCCGGTCCCAGACCTCGAAGTGGCGGGCGGCCACGGTCTCGTAGGAGTACTTGGCGCGCAGGTGCTCCCGCGCGGCGTCCACGTCGGTCTTCTCCGGGTGCCGCTCGCGCAGCTCCAGGTACGCGGCCACGAGCACGTCGGGGTCGTCGTCCACGTCGTACAGCTGCCCGGCCTCCGACTCGATGCCGCGCAGCACCTGGTCGGAGCCGCCGCAGCGGCTCACCAGGACCGGCGTGCCCGCCGCGAGGGCCTCGACCACGACGACGCCGAACGTCTCGTGGCGGCTGGTGTGGACGAACAGGTCGTGCGAGGCCATGAGGCCCGGGACCTCCGCGGGGTCCACCGAGCCGAGGAACTCCACGGCGTCGGCCACTCCGAGGTCCTCCGCGAGGGACTCCAGGACCGGGCGCAGCTTCCCGTCCCCGGCGAGCGTGAGCCGGAGCCCGGGGTCGGCTTCGCGGCAGCGCCGGAACGCCTCCAGCAGGTAGTCGATCCGCTTGCGCTCGTTCAGGGCCGCCACCGACAGCCAGCGGCGCAGCGCCCGCGGGGCCTCGGCGCGGGCGGTCCCGAAGTCGATCGGGTTCGCGATGTACTCCAGCTTGTCCGCGAACCGCGGAAACGTGGCCGCGATCAGGTCGTGCAGCGGCTCGCCGACGACGAAGAACCCGTCCGCGCGCTCCAGGATCCGCTCGTACCGGGCGCGGGCCGCGGGCTGCTCCAGCAGCTCCGCGAGGAACGAGGAGTGCTCGGTCATGTAGACGCGCGCGTCCGGCCGGGCGTTCTCCAGGGCCGCCCAGCCGCCGGTGACCGGCACGTGCGCGTGGACGATCGGCGCGTCGAGCGGCCGCCCGCCGAGGAACGTCCGCAGCCACCGCGATGAAGCGTCCGAGTGCGTGATCCACGCCGTGTCCCGCGGCGTCAGCGTCGGGACCCGGTGCAGGACCGCGCCGCCCGCGGTCGCCAGCGGCGCGTCCGCGCGCGCCAGCAGCCGGGCGTGCAGGTCCAGGACCTCGGGGTCCGCGTCCAGGGGGGCGCCGGCGGCGCCGACCGGCCAGCTCTTCAGGTGGTACACGTCCAGTTCCGCGCACCCCCCGGAGACGGCCTCCACCTGGGCCCTGACGAAGGCCCCCGCGTAGGTCACCTGCGGGTCCGGGTACCAGGGCGTCACCACGGCGACGTGCCGGTCTGCGTTCACAGTCTCGGGTGTTCCTCTCCTACGTGGCGGCGCCGAGGAGGCGCCCGTACAGGTCGGTGAGCCGCTTCGCCTGGGCGTCCCAGGTCCACTCGCCGAGGGGGACGCGCTCGGCGTACGCCTTGCGGTACGTCTCCGGGTCGTCGAGGACGGCCCGCACGGCGCGCGTGAAGTCGGCGGTGTCCTCGGCGGTGAAGACCTCCCCCTGGCCGGTGCGGTGCACCAGCCCCGACATGGTCTTCACGTCCGAGACGACCACGGGGATGCGCGCGTGCGAGTACTCGAAGAACTTCGTGATGAGGGAGATCTCGTGGTTCCCCCAGTGGTGGATGGGGATCACGCCCAGGTCGGCCTCGGAGAGGAACGGGACCACCTGGCGGTGCGGCACGTATTCGAGGACGTGGACGCGGTCGGCGACGCCGAGCTCCGCGGCCCGCTCCTGCGTCCGCTTGACGTACCGCCACTGCGGGTACGACACGATGAGCGCCGCGTGGACGCCCGGCAGGTCCGGGAGTGCCTCCACGAGGATGTGCAGGCCGCGCTGTTCAAGGGGCGCGCCGGAGTAGACCATGAGCGGGACGCCCGGTCCGATCCCGCACCGCTCGCGCAGGCCCGGCACCGGCTGCTCCACGCTCCCGGACGTGTCCGGGACGTTCATGACGACCTCGGGCAGCTCCGCGAGGCCGTGCCGGTCGCGGAGCATCTCGGCGAGCAGCTCCGAGACCGTGACCACCGCGTCGGCGTACGGCGCGAACTCGCGCTCGTGCCCGAGCTGCGCGTCCTTCCACCACGGGTGGCTCTTCCACGACTTCATGCCCGGCAGGAACTCGTGCGCGTCCCACACCAGCTTCACGTCCCGGCCCGCGGCCTCCGCGCGCAGCTTCGCGCGGGCCCCGACGCCGAGCATCTGGAAGTCGTTGGCGTGGATCAGGTCCGGGCGCAGCTCGTCCACCACCGGACCGAACGACAGCTCCAGGTCCCACAGGGCCGGGTCCAGGCGCCGCCACGCCCGGTCCCCCATCGTCGCCTTCCAGAACCCCGCGGCCAGGCGGTCGGCGCCGCCCTTCGCCGCGGCCCGGTCCGCCTCCAGCTTCCGGGTCGCCTTGCGGCGCAGGCCCGTCCAGCCCCAGAACGCCCGGTACGCGGCCTCGCGCGGCGCCAGCGCCAGCGGCGAGGACCCCTGCGCGCGGGCGGTGTCCAGATCGGTGCGCCACGCCCGCGCCTGCCGCTGCCGGTACGCGGCGAGCGGCCCGGGCGGGTACGCGAGCGGGGAGCGGAGCCAGCCGCGGCGCATCTCGTGGCGGCGGCGGTCGAACACGCGGTTGACGGGGACGAGGCGCACCGTCGCCTCCCCGAGCGTCCACTCCTCCGCCTTGCCGGACGGCGACGCGCCGAGCAGGACGACCTCGTAGCCCGCCGCGGCGGCCGACTCGGCCTCCTTCTGCACGCGCGAGTCGCCGGTGACGCCGTTCTGGACCAGCATCACGATCCGCCGGGGGTGCTCAGCCATCGTTCCTCCGTGTTCAACGTACGCCCGCCGGGCAAACTGGGGGTCCCGGCGCGCACATCGTACGAAACGAACTGCTTCACCTGGCGTTTCCCTAAACTTGGGCGTTTGTACCCGGCCCATTCGGCCGCCGTTCGGGGGGCCGCGCCGCGCCGGACACCGTCCCCGCGGACCCGCAGGTCCGTACGCTAGCGTTGGACGGCCGCCCGCCTCTCGGTGCGCGAACACAGCAGCGGCGCCCACCCCCCCGAACCGACTCCGAGGAGACCAGTGAGCAATCCCCGGCCGCGCATCGTCATGCTGGTGCACAACAACGTCAAAGGCGACTCCCGCGTACAGAAGCAGGCGCGGTCCGTCGCCGCCCTCGGATGGGACGTGACGCTCCTGGGCGTCTCCGCGGGGCGCCGCCGCTTCACCGGCGACCTCGGCGGCGCGAAGGTCGAGCTGATCCCCCTCGAGCCGGGCCTGCACCAGCGCCCCCACGAGCTGCGCACCAGCTTCCCCCGCGACCCCCTCGCCTACGGCAACGCCCTCAAGGCCCGCTGGAAGGACCAGCACCTCCAGGCCCGCCGCGCCGACCTCGGCGCCGCCAAGGCCGAGTACAAGCTGTACGGCCACCGCCTCCCCGCGCCCCGCCGCGCCCTCGCCTGGACCACGCTCCAGGCCCGCCGCGTCGGCTTCAAGCTCGACGCGAAGTGGACGAAGCTGCGCGTCAGGCACACCGACGCGCTCCTGGAGCGGCGCCTGCTCGGCACCGCGCCCTTCGACATGGCGATCACGAAGTTCTGGATCAAGACCATGGGCGACCGCGCCTGGCGGCGCCTCGACCCCGACCTGTGGCGCTACGAGCTCGCGTTCGGCAAGGTCATCGACAAGCTCGAACCGGACGTCATCCACGCCAACGACTTCCCCGTCCTCGGCGTCGGCGCCCGCGCGAAGCTCCGCGCCCTCGCCAAGGGCCGCAATGTGAAGCTCGTGTGGGACGCCCACGAGTACCTCGCCGGGATCAAGCCGTGGCGGCCCCACCCGCGCTGGCACCCCGCGCAGCTCGCGCACCAGGCCGAGTACGCGCCGTACGCCGACGCCGTCGTGACCGTCTCCGCCGAGCTCGGCGAGCTCCTCGTGCGCGACTTCCACTTGAGCGAGCCGCCCGCGGTGGTCCTCAACGCCCCCGGCGACCCGGCGCGGGCCGGGCACGAGCACGAGTTCGCGGTCGTCGACGTGAAGGGCCGCCCGGGGTGGCCCGCCGCCGAGTCCGACGCCGCTGCCGAGGTGCCGAGCCTGCGCGGGCGCTGCGGCATCGGCCACGACGTGCCGCTCATGGTCTACTCCGGCGCGGGCGCCCCGCAGCGGGGCCTCGACACGATGGTCGAGGCGCTCCCGGATCTGCCGGGCGTGCACGCGGCGTTCATCGTGCCCAAGCCCGAGGGCCAGTACGCGATGTCGCTCCTGGCCCGCGCCGCCGAGCTCGGCGCCGCCGACCGGGTCCACCTCCTGCCGTACGTCGAGCACTACCAGGTCGTGGAGCACCTCGCCGAGGCCGACTTCGGGGTCATCCCGATCCACCACTGGCCCAACCACGAGATCGCGCTCATCACGAAGTTCTTCGAGTACGCGCACGCGCGGCTGCCGATCGTCGTCTCCGACGTCGAGGCCATGGGGAACACGGTCCGCGCCACCGGGCAGGGCGAGGTGTTCACCGCCGAGGACACCGCGGACTTCACGCGCGCCGCGCGGGCCGTCCTCGCCGACCCGGGCCGCTACCGCAAGGCGTACGACGGGCCCGTGGACCTGGACGCGTGGACGTGGGAGCGGCAGGCCGAGGTCCTCGCGGGGGTCTACCGGCGCCTGCTCGGGTCCTGACGGCCCGTCCGTAGAATCGGCCCCGTCCCCGGCGGCCGCCAGCGGCCGAACCAGTACGCGAGGAAAGCAGCAGATGTCTTACAGGGTCCAGGAAACCGCGCAGGTCCACGAGTCCGCGAAGGTCGGCGACGGCAGCTCCGTGTGGGAGCTCGCCCAGATCCGCGAGCACGCCGAGCTCGGCGTCAACTGCGTGATCGGGCGCGGCGCCTACATCGGCACCGGCGTGCGCATCGGCGACAACGTGAAGATCCAGAACTACGCGCTCGTGTACGAGCCCGCGCGCCTCGCCGACGGCGTGTTCGTCGGCCCCGCCGCGGTGTTCACCAACGACCACAACCCGCGCGCGGTCGCCGTCGACGGGTCGCTCAAGAGCGCCCACGACTGGGAGGCCGTGGGCGTGGACGTCGCCGAGGGCGCCTCCATCGGGGCGCGCGCGGTCTGCGTCGCGCCCGTGCGCATCGGCCGCTGGTCCATGGTCGCCGCCGGCGCGGTCGTCACCAAGGACGTGCCGGACTTCGCGCTCGTCATGGGCGTGCCCGCGCGCCGGGCCGGGTGGGTCGGGCGCACCGGGGAGCGCCTCCGGGACCTCGGCGACGGCGCGTGGGAGGACCCGAAGAACGGGGACCGCTTCCGCGAGGCCGACGGGGTGCTCGCGGAGGACGCGGGCGCGTGAAGGTCCTCAGCATCGTCGGCGCCCGGCCGCAGCTGGTGAAGCTCGGCGCGGTCGCCGCCGCGTTCGCGGGCACCGGGCACCGGCACGTCGTCGTCCACACCGGCCAGCACTACGACCCGGGCCTGTCCGACGTGTTCTTCCGCGAGTTCGGCATCCCCGAACCGGACTACCACCTCGGCATCGGCTCGGGCGGCCACGGCGCCCAGACCGGCGCGATGCTCGCCGCGATCGACCCGGTCGTCGCCGCCGAGCGGCCCGACTGGGTCCTCGTCTACGGCGACACGAACTCCACGATCGCCGGTGCCCTCGCCGCCGTGAAGCTGCACGTCAAGGTCGCGCACCTGGAGGCGGGCCTGCGCTCGTTCAACCGGCGCATGCCCGAGGAGCACAACCGGGTCCTCACCGACCACTGCGCGGACCTGCTGCTGGCGCCCACCGAGGAGGCCATGCGGCACCTCGCCGCCGAGGGCCTCGCCGACCGCGCCGTGAACGTCGGGGACGTCATGGTCGACGTGTGCCTGCGCACCAGGGACGCCGTCCTCGCCGAGGGCCTGCGGCCCGCGCTGCCCGCCGGGGTCGACGCCGACGCGCCGTTCCTCGTCGCGACCCTGCACCGGGCCGAGAACACCGACGACCCGGAGCTGCTCGCCGCGCTCGTCGGCGCGCTCGCCGACCTGCCGGTGCCCGTGGCGCTCCTGGCGCACCCGCGCCTGCGCGCCAAGGCCGACGGGTTCGGGATCAAGCTGGACCAGGGCGCGCTCGCCGTCGGCGACCCGCTCCCGTACCGGGACCTCGTGGCCGCCGTCCTCGCGTCCTCGGGCGTCGTCACCGACTCCGGGGGCCTCCAGAAGGAGGCGTACCTGCTGGGCCGCGCCTGCACGACGCTGCGCACCGAGACCGAGTGGGTCGAGACCCTCGAAGGCGGCTGGAACGTCCTCGCGCCCCGGCCCGACCGGCTCCCGGCCGCCGAGTGGCACGCGACCGCGACCCGCCCGGCTCCCGCCGTGCGCCTCGCCGACCCGTACGGGGACGGCAGGGCGGGCGAGGCGGTCGTGCGGACCCTGGCGTCGCGCCTCGGCTGAGCCTCAGCTCTCCAGGAAGGGCCGCAGCGTCTCCGCGGCGGCCCTGCCGTCATGCATGCGGCGCGCGAACCGCAGCGACTCCGCGCCGATCGCGCGGGCCCGGTCGCGGTCCTCGCACAGCGACACGACGACCTCTTCGAGGGTCGGGACGGTGGCGTGGACGACCGGCGGCTCCTCCCCCATGCGCTCGGCCGTGGCCTCGTGGAGGTACGCGAGCGCGGGCCTCCCCGCGGCCATGGCCTCGACCGCGACGGTCGAGTAGCAGCCCAGGGCGATCTGGTCCACGACCAGGTCGGCGCCGCGCACGAGGTCGCGCATCTCCTTGGGCGGCAGGCCCTCCACGAGGCGGAACTCGATCTTCCCGGCCGCGTCGAGGCGCTCCAGGACCGGCAGGATCTCGTCGCTGCCCTTGGTCCACCGCTTCGACGGCGCGTGGAGCACGACCGGGCGGGCCCGCTCCATCACCGGCAGGTCGGAGTACCAGCGGTCGACGTCCACGGTGAGCGGCACCCAGGTCGCCTCCGGCAGGTCGTCGAGCAGGTCCAGTGTGGTGACGAACAGCGGGAGGCCCGACTCGCGGGCGACCTCGCGGTTGCGCGGCGCGGTGGTGCGCAGCCGCTCCAGGACGTCCTCGGGGGCGTTGCGGTACGCGGAGTGCTCGTGGCGGGCGAGGTGCCCGTCGGGGTCGCGGACGTCGCTGCCGTGGAACAGCAGCGCGGTGCGGACCCCGGCGCGCCGGAGCGAGGGCAGGTCGCCGAGGACGTCCCTGCCGCTGCGGCGCCCGAGCACGGGTCCGGCCCAGTCCGACAGGACGTGCGTGTACCCGCCGAGGACCTGCGCGGCCCGGCCGCGCTGGAACTCCGGGTCGTCGAGCTTCGCGGGCGCGAAGTGCTCGTCGGCCGGGTAGTCGAACACGCCGCGCGAGTCGAGCGCGACGACCTCGACGCCGGTGTCCGGGTAGTGCCAGGCCACGGCCTTCGCGAGGGCCGAGAGCTGCCCGGCGCTGTTGACCGGGCCCAGGCCCAGCCGCACGGCGTCGTCGGGCGAGATCCGCGGCCACGGCGTGGCCGAGCCGATGCGCGCGCGGGCGCGGGCGTGGCGGACCCGGTCGGGGTCGGCGAGGAGCTGCTTGACGGCGGCGGCCACGGACGCCGGGTCGTCGGCGCGCGCGGTCTGCCCGACCCGGCGGGCCTCGCAGAACCGCTCGGCCGCGGGGGTCGCGGGGAGCACGGCGGGGACGCCCGCGTCGAGCGCGAGCGCCAGGTGCGGGGGCAGGACCTCCTCGCGGCCGGGGCCGGGGAGGACCACGGCGGCGGCGGTGGACAGGAACGCGGCGACCGGGCCGGTCGGGACGACCGCGTCGGCGAACGCCGCGGTGCGGTCGGGGTCGGTGCAGACGACGACGGTGCGCGCCTCGGTGAGCGAGGCGAGGCCGCGGACGGCGGTCGCGGTCCACTCGTCGTCCGGCCCGCCGTCGAGGACGGCGACCACGGGCGTCTCCGCGTCCGCGCCGGAGCGCTCGCGCAGCACGTCGCGGGCGGCCGGGGGCGCCGCGGCGCGGCTCGGGGCCGGGCCCAGGAGCTCCTCGTAGACCGCGGTGTACTGGCGGGCCTGGTGCTCCCACGAGTACTCGGCGAGCAGCGCCGGGTCGCGGTAGGCGCGGCGGTACCGGTCCTTGCCCGCGACGACCTTGCGGATCGCCTCGGCGAGGCTCGCGGCGTCGCCGGAGGCGAACACCTCGCCGTTGCCGAGGCGGCGGACCTCGGCCGACATGGTCGCCACGTCGGAGACGATGAGCGGCAGGCGCGCGTGGCTGTACTCGAAGAACTTGTTCGGCAGCGCGATCTCGTGGTTGACCGGCCCGGTCTGCATCGGGTGGATGCCCATGTCGGCGGTGGACAGGAACCGCGGCAGGTCGGAGTAGTGGACGTAGCCGCGGAAGTGGACGCGCCCGGCCATGCCGTACTGCTTCGCGAGCGCCTTGAGCGACTGCACGTACGGGTTCTTGTGGCGGCTGACGATGAGCGCGAGGTGCAGTTCGGGGACCGCGCGGGCGGCCTCGATGATGACCTCGATCTGCCGCTCGGGCGAGGCCCACCCGGAGTAGACGGCCAGCGGGACGTCGTCGGGGATGCCGCAGGAGGTGCGGATGTCGCCGGGGTCGGGGCGGGTCGCGTCCGGGGCGAGCGGGGCGTTGAGGACCACCGACGGCTCGCGGTCGAGGCCGTGGCGCTCCTGGAGGAGCTTCGCGAGCGGGCGGGAGACGGTCACGACGGCGTCGGCGCCGGGCAGGTACCGGCGCTCGTAGCGGGTGAGCGCTTCGAGCCGGTCGGGGCCGAGGGCGTCGAAGCCGGGCACGTACTCATGCGCGTCGTAGACGATCTTCACGTCGCTGCCCTTGGCCTTCATGCGGGCGGCGGCGCGCACGCAGATACCGAGCGGGTACGGGTCGTGGGCGTGCATGAGGTCGGGTTTGAGCTTGAGGATCCTCATGCGGAGTGCGAGTTCGATGCGGGTCGCGTTCAGGTCCAGGCGCTTCCAGGCGCGGTCGCCGAGGAGCGTCGTCCACCAGCGCCGCTCCAGGCGTTCGAGGTCGCCCTCCTCGATGCCGGTGAACTGGACGCGCTTCTCGGTGGACGCGGCGCGGCGCTCCAGCCACTTGCGCTCGACCTTCCGGCCGAGGCGGCGGACCTTCCGCGGGGTGCGCAGGATGCCGTCGTCGCGGCTGCGGGACCGCTCCCGGTCGTCCGCTTCGAGGTCGATGCGGGCGGCGCGGACGCGGTGCGGCACCTCTTCGGCGCGCTCGGCGTCCGCGTAGGCGAGGGGGAACCGGAGCCGGGCGACGCGTTCGCGCAGCCCGGGCGGCTCGGCGAGGTCGGGCAGGGGGCAGCGGTGGACCGTGTAGTCGCCCTGGCGGTACCGCTCCTCCTTGCCCGAGACGGAGAACCCGACGAGATGGACGTCCCAGCCGTCCTCGGCCATGGACTGCGCGGCCTTCTGGACCCGCGAGTCGCCGTCGATCCGGTTGGCGACCACCATCACGACACGGGGAGGACGGGTCTGGGGCTCCATGCTCGGGCGGGTCCTTCCAGGCGCTCGGCCTAACTGCCGAGGACGATGTGGCGCCGACCTTCCCATGCGTCGGGGTCGGTGACGCGGCGGCCGTCGAGGAGGACCGTCACCCCGGGCAGGTCGGAGGGGGTCAGACCACGGTACTCGTCGTGGTCGGCCTGGACGACGGCGGCCGTCACCTCTTCGCCCCTATGGGCGGGGAGTCCCTCGGATTCGAGTTCCGCGGGCGTGTACATCGGGTCGGACACGTACGGCACGGCGCCGTGCTCGCGCAGCGACTCCACGAGCGGGAACACGCCGGAGAACGCGGTCTCCTTGACGCCGCCGCGGTAGGCCGCGCCGAGGACGAGGACGCCTCGCCCGGTGAGGTCGCCGCACGCGGCCGCGAGCACGTCGACCGAGTAGGACGGCATGGCGCGGTTGGCGGCGCGGGCGGCGCGCACGACCGTGGCCTCGGGGTCGTTCCACAGGTACATCTGCGGGTAGATCGGGATGCAGTGGCCGCCGACGGCGATGCCGGGGCGGTGGATGTGGCTGTACGGCTGCGAGTTGCAGGCTTCGATGACCTTCATGACGTCGAGGCCCTGCTTGTCGGCGAACCGCGCGAACTGGTTCGCGAGGCCGATGTTGACGTCGCGGTAGGTGGTCTCGGCGAGCTTCGCCATCTCGGACGCCTCGGCGGTGCCGAGGTCCCACACGCCGTTGGGCCGGGGCAGGTCCGGGCGCTCGTCGAAGTCGAGGACGTCCTCGTAGAACGCGACGCCCGCGGCGGTCGAGGCCGCGTCGACGCCGCCGACGAGCTTCGGGTAGCGGCGCAGGTCGGCGAAGACCCGGCCGGTGAGGACCCGCTCGGGGCTGAACACGAGGTGGAAGTCCGAACCGACGGTGAGGCCCGAACCGGCCTCCAGCATCGGGCCGAAGCGGTCGCGGGTGGTGCCCACGGGCAGGGTCGTCTCGTAGGACACGAGCGTGCCGGGCTTGAGGCCCTTGGCGACGGCCTCGGTGGCGGCGTCCATCCACCCGAAGTCGGGGACGCCCTCGGCGTCCACGAACAGCGGGACGACGACCACGACGGCGTCGGCTTCGGCGACGGCGGCGGTCGTGTCGGCGGTCGCGCGCAGGCGGCCCGCGGCCACGTTCTCCTTGAGCAGCTCGGCGAGCCGGTGCTCGCCCGGGAAGGGCTCGACCCCGTCGTTGACGGACTGGACGGTCCGGGCGTTGACGTCGGCGCCGACGACCCGGTGCCCCTTCGAGGCGAACTGGACCGCCAGCGGCAGTCCGATCTTCCCCAGAGCGACCACACAGATGTTCATGGGTTCTCTTTCTGACGAGTTGCGTTGAAGCTATAGCTACGCAGCCGAGAATGAACGGCACCCGAACGCCGGGGGACGTGTCGATGACGGCTCAGCGCACCGATGGTGCACGGGGCCGTTCCGGGGCCGTCCGATTCACCTGTCGGACAGGAAGCCGAGCAGCCGGGAGGCCCCGTGCCGGGTCGCACGCTGGCGGACCTTCACGACGGTGCTCCGCTTCCGGCCCCACTCTACAGAGACCCCGCGGAGCTCCCCCTCCCGCCGGACGTACCCCTGGGGGGCCTTCAGCGGCAGGTCGTACACGTGCGCGCCGAGGCGCACGGAGGCGCGCAGCGCCCACTTGCCGACCTCGCCGGCGAGCGCTTCGAGCGGCAGGCGGGCCGTGACGACGGTGGCGGTCCCGTCGGGGCCGGTCTCGGCCGCGGCGGCGGTCTCCCGCTCGGGGAAGTCGGCGACGGCCGCGGCGGGCTCGGGCTCGGCGCCGTCGGGGAGGCGGACCGCCCCGACCCGCACGGCGTCCGCGTCCAGGCCCTCGACGGGCAGGAAGCACGAGTATTCGAGGTGGAAGTCGCTGCGGCGCACGCCGGTCCACACCAGGTAGCGGGGTTCGACGCCGCGCGCGAACGCCTCGGTGAGGGGTTCCCCGTCGGCGGCGAACCACTCGTCGGGGAGGTCGGCGGCGGTGCGGAACCCGGGGTAGCGGGCGTAGAGGCGCCCGTCCTCGGCGAGGTAGCGGGGGGCGGTCTGGGCGAGGGCGGCTTCGAGGAGTTCGAGGTCGCGGTGCTGGGCGAGGGACACGCGGACGCGCAGGGCCACGGGCAGTCCCGCGCGGAGGCCCTCGGTGAGGTGCGCGTCGGCGAAGTCGGCGGCGGCCCGCCAGGCCTCGGCGCGCGCGAACGCGTCGAGGGCCAGGAACCGGGGGTCGAGGGCGGCGGCGATCTCGCGGGTGAAGACCCCGGAGAGGAGCGCGGCGCGGGGTTCGGGGTCGAGGTCTTCTGCGGCTTCGGCGAGGCGCTCGGCGGCCGCGACGTGGTCGAGGGGCGATCCGGTGGGGGCCGTGCGGGGGGCGTCGTCCTCGCAGACGGCGACCGCGGCGGCCTTCGCGAGGGCCCGCAGCGCGAACAGCTCGGCGGCGGCGGGGCCGTCGGGGTAGTCGAGGCCGTCGAGGAGGTCCCGGCGGTAGAGGCGCGCGGCCCCGAGGGCGGCGAGCGCGGCGGTCCCCGCCGCGCCGCCGAGGTCCGCGGGCGCGCCGCACAGCAGCACGTCGGCGTCCCCGGCGGCGGACAGGAGCCGTTCCAGCCGTTCGGGTGCGGGCGTTTCGGCGTGGTCGACGAAGACCACGTAGCGCCCGCGGGCCGCCGCGAGGGCGGCGGCGCGGGAGGCCCCGCCGGTGGCGGCGGCGCGGACGACGCGGACCAGGCCCGGGTGCTTCTCGGCGAACCGGTCGAGGTCCTCGGCGTCCCCGTCGCCGGCCGCACCTTCGAGGACCGCGACGACTTCGAGGCGGCCGGGGGCGAGGGTCTGCGCGGCGAGCGCCGCCAGGCAGTCCAGGCTCCCTCGGTGCACCGTCACCGCGGTGAGGTCCGGCGGGGCGTCGGTCATGCGGACGGGGCCAGGGAGACGGTCTCGCCCGTGGCGGCGGAGTGGAGGATCGACTCGGAGACGGCCACGGTGGCGGCGCCCATGCGCAGGTCGACGATGTCGTTCGACTTGCCGAGGATCGCGTCGCGGAACTGCTCGTGCTCGACCAGGAGCGGTTCGCGCTTGCGGATCGCGTACCGGATCATGTCGCCCTCGGAGACGCCGCGGAAGTTGCTCAGGGCCTCCCACTCGTTGGCCTCGATGCCGTTCGCGTAGAACGTCAGGTCGGCGGTGAGCGTGTCGGCGATGAAGCAGCCGCGGTCGCCGGTGACGACGGTGGTGCGCTCCTTGAAGGGGCTGAGCCAGTTCACGGAGTGGTTCGCGATGACGCCGTTCTCCAGGACGCCGACCGCGGAGACCATGTCCTCGTGGGGGCGGCCGGAGCGGGAGACGGTGCGCGCGGAGACCGACGTGTACCGCTGCCCGGTGACGAACCCGGTGAGGTCGATGTCGTGGGTGGCGAGGTCCTTGACGACGCCGACGTCGGCGATGCGGCCGGGGAACGGGCCCTGGCGGCGGGTGACGACCTGGAGGATCTCGCCCAGCTCGCCCGCGGAGAGCCGCTCGCGCAGGCTCGCGATCGCCGGGTTGAACCGCTCGATGTGGCCGACGGCGCCGACGAGGCCCTTGGCCTCGAACGCGTCCGCGAGGCGGGTCGACGCCTCGGCGGTGTGCGCGAGGGGCTTCTCGATGAGCGCGTGGACGCCCGCGTCGGCGAGCGCGAGGCCGATCGGCTCGTGGTGCACCGTGGGGCAGGCGACGACGGCGTAGTCGAGGCCCAGTTCGATGAGCTGCTCGACGGTCTCGACGAGGCGGACCCCGGACGGGAGCGAGGAGGCGGCGGCGACCGGGTCGGCCACGGCCACGAGCTCGACGCCTTCGAGGGCGTGGAGGACGCGGGCGTGGTTGCGGCCCATGGCGCCGAGGCCGATGAGGCCCGCGCGCAGCTGGGTGTCGGTCATGGCTCAGACCTCCAGGGCGTTGACGGCGTCGACGATGCGGTCGAGCTGGTCGTCGGTGAGCGACGGGTGGACGGGGATCGAGAGGACCTCGGCCGCGGCCTTGTCGGTCTCGGGGAGCTCGACGTCCATGTGCTTGAACGGGATCAGCTTGTGGATCGGCGTCGGGTAGTACACGGCAGAGCCGACGCCCGCGGCCTTGAGCTGCTCCAGGGCGCCGTCGCGGTCGCCCTCGACGCGCACGGTGTACTGGTGGTAGATGTGGCGCGCGCCCGCGGCGACCGGCGGGGTCGTCACGGTCTTGATCGCGGCGTCGAAGCGCGCGGCGTTGGAGCGGCGCTTCTCGGTCCACTGCTCCAGGCTGCGGAGCTGGACGCGGCCGATCGCGGCGGCGACGTCGGTCATGCGCATGTTCGCGCCGACGATCTCGTTGGCGTACCGCTGCTCCATGCCCTGGTTGCGCAGGAGGCGGAGGGTGCGCGCGAACTGGGCGTCGTCGGTGGAGACCATGCCGCCTTCGAGCGAGTGCATGTTCTTCGTCGGGTAGAAGGAGAACGTGCCGCCGATGCCGAAGGACCCGACGGGCTTGCCGTTCACCTGGGCGCCGTGCGCCTGGCAGGCGTCTTCGAGGATCGCCAGGTTGTGGCGCTCGGCGATCTGGACGAGGCGGGTCATGTCCGCGGGGTGCCCGTACAGGTGCACCGGCATGATCGCGACGGTCTTGGGGCCGACGAGGGCCTCGACGTGCGCGGGGTCGATGCAGAACGAGCCGGGCTCGATGTCGGCGAACACGGGGTCGGCGCCGACGAGGCGGACCGCGTTCGCGGAGGCCGCGAAGGAGAACGACGGGACGATGACCTCGTCGCCGGGGCCGACGCCCATGGCCATGAGCGCGAGCTGGAGGGCGGAGGTGCCGGAGTTGACCGCGACGCAGTGCGCGGTGCCGGAGACGGCGGTGAACTCCTCCTCGAACGCCGCGACCTCGGGCCCCTGCACGACCATGCCGCTGCGCAGCACCGCTACCGCGGCTTCGATCTCTTCCTCGCCGATGTGCGGCTTGGCGGGGGGGATGAACCCCTGGTTGTCCGTTGGCACTGGGCCCCCTGTACTGGTGGATCGGTGATGGTGGATGCGCGGCCGGGGTGCGGACGCGTGACGATGGTACCGACGCGCCGGGCCGCGGCTGCCGCCACGTCGCGCGCGCTATGGCGCCGCCGTCCGGACCCTTCAGGTCTTCTCGTAGGGCGAGGGGAACGGGAAGTAGTGGTCGAGGAAGCGGCGGACCATCGTGCTGATGGCCTGTTCCCGCTCGGGCGGGGTGTCGACGTCGTTGAGGCAGAAGTACTCGGCGTCGCGGCCCTCGGCGAGCTCCGCGAGCTGCTTCGGGGCGTCGCGGTGGCCGATATCGACGTAGTGGAGCTTGGAGGCGCCGGGGACGGCCCGGCCGGTGAGCATCGAGTAGTGGTGGAGCATCCCCACGAACTCGATGTCGGCGGGGTCGCGGAAGCGCGAGCGGGCCGTGGCGCCGACGGCGGGCGCGTACCGGCCGGCCATCTCGGCGGCGGCTTCGCGCAGCTGCGGGTGCGGCAGGTGCTTGAACTTGCTCACGGTCTGGCGCCCGAAGTCGGCTTCGAGCAGCGCCCGCACGTTGCGGCCCGCGGAATTCGGCGCGGAGTCCTCGGCGCGGGCGGCGCCGACGCCGATCTGGAGCGGCGAGAACGGCAGCTGCGCGACCCCGGAGGCGTGGAAGAACTTCTCGGCGCGGCTGGGCACGCCGAAGAACACGTCGTCGTTCATGACCAGGTAGTGGTCGGCGAGCCCGGGGATGCGGTGCAGCTGCGTGGCGATGGCGTGCGAGGAGAACACGGGGAGCGCCGAGGGGTCGGCGAAGATGTCCGCGTGGTCCACGACCTTGACGTTCGGGGCGTCGGTGTCGAGCCAGGCCGGGACCTGCCCGGCGGTCACCAGGTACACGTTGCGGATGAACGGCGCGAACGTGTGGAGCGAGCGCAGCGAGTACTTCAGCTCGTCGCGGCTGACGTACCTGGACGCGCCCGTCAGGTGCGTGTGGTCGGCGGCGCCACCGCCGAGGTAGCGGGCGCGCTGCGCGGCCCACTCGGGGTCGGAGCCGTCGACCCACATGTAGACGGCGTCCACGGGGAAGTCCACGTCGTCGGCGAGGCGGTGCGTGAACGCCCGGTACGTGGGGTGCTTGTGGTCGCCGACGTCGGTGCTCGCCGGGACCAGCTCCTCGGCGGGCAGCACGTCCGAGACGCGGTTGGGCCGCGGTGCGACCAGGCCGCCCGCGAGCATCGCGGCCGGGACCTGGACCTTCAGGCGGGCGTTGCGCCGCTCGAAGTCCGGTTCGGCGGCGAAGTCGTCCCCGTCGCGCCAGAACTCCACGTCGCAGCCGTAGTCCAGGCCCGACAGGACCTGGCCCTGCGGGCCGAGCGTGAACCGGCCGAAGCGGATGACCTGCGCGAACTTGACGGCCTTCGGCAGGGCCCCTTCGGCGTAGAGGGCCACGGACTGGTTCGCGGCGCTGATCTTCGCGGCGTACACCTCGGTGTCGCCGTAGCGCCCGCGCATCGCGTCGAGCAGGGTCTTCTTGTCCGCGCGGCGCACGCCCACGGCGTGGCGCAGGTGCGACCTGGCGGGGACGAGGAAGTACGGGACGCCTGCGGCGTCGGCGGCGTCGGTGACGATCCGCAGGTTCGCCTCCGCGGCGTCCGCGGCCGTGAAGTCGGCGGCGAGGCGCCCGGCGACCTGGTGCCCGTCGAGGCGGAACGCCCGCATCCCCGAGTCGGCGGCGACCAGCGCGTCCACCCGGCGGCGGCCCGCGCGGCGGCGGCGCCGCTCCTGGACCCGCTCGCGCAGCCCGGCGGGGAGCACCAGCCCGGCCAGGTGCCGTACGGCGGCACCGGGGCTCCGCTGCTGACCGGGCATGCATCCTCCTTCGGGATTCGCACGAAATGAGGGTCCGTGCGAGGTTGATAATACCGCGGCAACGCGCAGGCAATATCCGGTGAACGTACAGGAAAGAGACGGCTCGGACCCCGCATACGGTTGCGCCCCGGGCGCTGTGATGCTCGTCAGGCTCCCGAGCCGAGCGCGTCGCGCGCGAACTTCAGCGACTCGTGCAGGTCGTCGGCCCGGCGGGACCGGTTGCCGCTCTTGCGCGTCGACACCTCGACGGTGATCGACCCGTCCCAGCCGGCCTTCCCCAGCGACCCCAGCAGCTCCCCGCACGGCTGCGTCCCGCGGCCGGGCACGAGGTGCTGGTCCGCGCCAGGCGCGGTCCCATCGCACAGGTGGATGTGCCTGAGGCCCTTGCCCATCCGCTCGGCCATCGCGAGCGCGTCGGCCCCGGAGGCCGCGCAGTGCGACAGGTCGAGGGTGTACGAGTCGTACCCGTGCCGGGTCGGGTCCCAGTGCGGCCGGTACGGCACCAGGTTCCGCTTGCCGACCTTGAGCGGGAACATGTTCTCCACCGCGATCGTCACCCCCGGGTACCGGGCCTTCAGCCCGTCGAGGACCGTCGAGAACTTCGCCGCGTACTCCCGCTGCCACGAGAACGGCGGGTGGATCACCACCGTGGGCGAGTCGAGGTACTCCGCGGCCTGCACCGACCGGCGCAGCCGCGTCCACGGGTCGGCGCTCCACACCCGCTGCGTCACGAGCAGGCACGGGGCGTGGACGGCGCCGATCTTGACGCCGTAGTGCTTCGCGAGGCTGGCCGCGGCCGACGGGTCCTGGGAGACCCGGTCGGTGAAGACCATCAGCTCGACCCCGTCGTAGCCGAGCTCGGCGGCGAGCTCGAACCCCACCGCGGTGGGCTCGGGGTACACGGACGTGGTCGACAGCAGAACCGGGACGGACTGGGTCACGCCCACCAGGGTACGCCGTGCCCGAAACACCTTGACGGCTTCGTGGTCAGCGCGGCGTGAACCGGTCCTGAACGTGCAGTGCAGGTACCGTTGGAGGATGACCGACGAGGTGCCCGCGGGCTTCGACCGCGAGTGGGTCGAGTTCTTCGACCCCGCTGACTCCGACACGATGGTCCGCGCGGACCTGACCTGGCTCCTGTCCCGCTGGGGCTGCATCTTCGGGAAGCACCCCGACCAGGGGGGCTGTCCCGGGATCGAGGCGAAGCAGCCCGCCGACGGGTGCTGCCTCCACGGCGCGTTCTACACCGACGAGGCCGACATCCGCCGCACCAGGGAGATCGTCAAGAAGCTCACGCCCGAGACCTGGCAGCTCCACCGCAAGTGGAAGCACACCATCGTCGACGACACCCTGGAGAACGACGAGGGCGAAGAAGAACCCGCGAAGAAGACCGCCGTCGTGGACGGCGCCTGCGTCTTCCACAACCGCGAGGGCTTCCCCGCGGGCGCCGGGTGCGCCCTCCACCAGCAGGCGATGCGCGACGGCGTCCACCCCATGGAGTACAAGCCCGAGGTGTGCTGGCAGCTGCCCGTCAAGCGCGACTTCAAGACCGAGCACCGCGCCGACGGCACCGACGTGTCCGTCACCCTCATCACCGAGTTCGACCGCGCCTCCTGGGGCCCCGGCGGCCACGACTTCGACTGGTGGTGCACGAGCTCGCCGCTCGCCCACACCGCCGTCGAGCCCGTCTACCTCTCCTACGCGGTGGAGCTGACCGAGCTGCTCGGCGCCGCCGCCTACGAGAAGCTCGCGGACCTGTGCGACGAGCGCGACCGCCGCGGCCTCGTCGCCCCGCACCCCGCGACCGCCGCCAACGGCCCGACCCCGCTGCCCCCGCCGGTGCGGCTCGTCCCCAGCCCCGCCGAACGCGCGCGCTAGACACGGAAGAAGCCCGGCGGGTCACCGCCGGGCTTCCCCTTTGCCTTCTTAAGACCGCTTCTCCCAAGGCGACGGGAACGGGAACATCCGCTCCAGGAACCCGCGCACGAGCGCGTCGATCCGCGCCGCGTTGCCCTCGTTCGTGTCCACGTCGTTGAGGCAGAACGTGTCCGTGCCCCGGTCCGCCTCCAGGTCCGCGAGCCGCTCGGGCGCGCCCGGCGCCGTCACGTCGATGTACTGGAGCCGGAACGCCCCCGGCACGGCCTTCCCGGTGAACAGCGCGTAGTGGTGGTGCAGCGCCGTCGCGAAGTTGATGTTGTCGGGCGCGCGGAACCGCGACGCCGTCGTCGTGCGCACCTCGTCCGCGTACCGCTCCTCCAGTTCCTCCGCGAGGGTCCGGATCTGCGGGTGCGGCACGTGCTTGAACTTCGAGGCGATGAACCGGTCGAAGTCCGCCTCCAGCAGCGCCCGCACGTTCTTCCCCGCCGAGCTCGGCGCGGCCTCCTCGGCCTGCGGGCGGCCCAGGCCGATCTGCGCGGGCGAGAACGGCAGCCGGATGATCCCGTTGGCGTGGAAGAAGTTCGACGCCGTCGAGGGGCGCCGGAAGAACGTGTCGTCGTTGAGCACCAGGTACCGGTCCGACAGGTCCGGGATGCGGTGCAGCTGCGCCTCGATGGCCTGCGAGTTGAACACCGGGAGCACCGACGGGTCCGCGAAGATCTCCGAGTGGTCCACGATCCGCACGCCCTCGGCCTCCGGGTCGAGCCAGTGCGGGGTCTGCCCGGCGGTCACGATGTACACGTTCCTGATGTACGGCGCGAACGCGTGCAGCGAGCGCAGCGAGTACTTCAGCTCGTCGCGGCTGACGAAGTTCGAGGCGGCGCTGGCGATCTTGGAGACGCCCTCGCCGAGGTACTCGGCGCGCTTGGCGGCCCACACGGGGTCGTCGCCGTCGACCCACATGTAGACGGCGTCCACGGGGAAGTCGACTTCGTCGACGAGCTTGCGGTTGAACGGCTCGAACGTGTCGAACTTGCGCTCGCCGACGACGCGGTGCGCGGGGACGCGGGCCTCGGCGGGCAGCACGTCGGCGACCTCGTTGGCGCGCGGGGCGACCCAGGCCCCGGCGAACATCGCCGGGGGGATGCGGACCTTGAGCTTCTCCTGGCGCGCCAGGAACTTCGGGTCGTTGGCGAGCGCGTCGGCCTCGTCCCAGAACTCGACGTCGCAGCCGAGTTCGAGCCCGGACAGGAGCTGGCCCTGGGGGCCGAGGAGCAGGCGCCCGAAGCGCAGGACCTTCGCGTTGGCGACGCGGCTCGGCAGGTCGCCCGCGAACGGGAACGGGCCCGCCGCGAACTCGTTGGAGACCCCGCCCTCGGGGCGGCCCACGTAGTACTCGGTGGTCCCGAGGCGGGCGCGCATCGCGGCGAGGAACGCGGCGCGGTCGCCGCCGCGGATGCCGACGACGTGGCGCAGGTGGGTCTTGCCGCGGACGAGGAAGTACCCGATCCCGGCGGCCTCGGCCGCGCCGACGACGTCGATGAGGTGCGCTTCGGCCGCGTCGGCGCCGGTGAAGGCGTCCACGACGCGCCCGACCATCGGCAGGCCGTCGGCCTGGACGGCGCGCAGGCCGGGGTCGGCGGCGAGGAGCCGGTCCTGGCTGCGGGCGGCCGCGCGGGCCTCCCGTCTGCCGCGCGATCCCGTCTTCAGCGACCGGCGGAGCACGCGCAGCCGCTCCCACAGCGGCGCGGGGACCGCGCGCTTGACAAGCCCTTTCACCGAACCGGCTACCACAGTTCTCCGTCCGATCGTCTACTGGAAGTCGACCATCAGGTTAACCGCTCACGGCGCGCACGAGGACGGCCCGGGGGCGCGTCGGCCCTGGATCACGCCTGCGTGTCGCTCAGGCCACTCCAGACCCTTGCGCCTCTTTGCGGGCCATCGACGGGATCGCGGACTCGCCGAGCGCGGTCTTGCGGACCGGTTCGGCGTACGTGGCCTTCACCTCGTCGGCGAACACGCCGATGAGCTCGCCGGGCGCGAAGTCCCCGAGGTAGTACTCGCGGACCTCGGCGCGCAGGGCGGCCTTCGTGTCGTGCAGCAGCAGCTCGTCGAGGACCTCCTCGACGTTCCCGGCCTTCGGGTCGAGCAGGTACGCGGCCTTCGCGAGCGGGAACTCGTCGAGGTACTTCTCGCGGTAGCCCTTCGGGTCGGTCATCGCGAACGGGCGGCCGCTGTAGAGCCAGTCGGAGGCGGTCCCGGAGATGTCGGAGATCGCGACGTCGGCGGCGTTGATGCAGTCGGTGAGCGACACGCGCGACTCGGCCTGCGCGCCCCACAGGTGCGGGCGGCCGGTCTTCGCGGCGTCGGCGGCGATGAGCGCCTTGATCTCCGCGGCGAGCGCGAGGTAGGCGGCGTTGGTCTTGGTGTACGGGTGGGTGCGGAACACGAGGGTCACGTCCCGCTCCAGGAGCGCCTGCACGATCTTCTTGCCCTGCTTGAGGGACGAGTAGTTGACGTCGGCGGTGAGGCCGGTCCAGGTGGGCGTGTACAGCACCACCTTGCGGTCGCCCTCGGCCTTCTCGCGGTCGCCGACGCGCAGGTCGTGCAGTTGCGGGCGGCCGATCTTCTTGAACTTGTAGTTCGGGATGTCCACGCCGTACCGGTGGTACCGGTCGACCCCGGCCTGCCCGGCCACGAACACCCGGTCGTACATGAGCGAGACGGGGCTGCGGCTGATGGCCTTGTCGGAGTCGCCGTGCATGAGCTGCACGTGGAGGTACTTGTCGAGCTTGATGAGCTGCGCGTTCTTGATCGCGTGGTTGACGTAGTAGCAGGCGCGCACGCTCTCGGGGAGGATCGTGTCGAGCACCGACTGGGCCGGGACGAGCACCACGGGCGCGTTCGTGCGGGCCACGATGCCGTCGTAGAGGTAGCGGTCGCGGATGAGGATCAGGTACGGGTCGCCGACCTGCTCGAAGTACGGCAGCCACATGTTCAGCTGGTACTCCGAGGCGCGGGCGCCCGCGAAGTAGACGACGTACTTCGGCTGGAGCCGGGTCACGGCGGTCATGACGCGCCCGTCGACCGGGTGCGACTCGCGGCGCCGGTGGAAGTACCCGGACAGGAACGCCAGGCCCGTCCACGCGAACGAGGCGAGCGCGAGCACCAGGAACACGACGTCCACGGTCCCGGAGTAGTCGGCGGGGACGGCTGCGGCGGCGACGTACGCGAGGCCCAGGGCGCTCATGATGCGGACGATCACCGGCGGCGTGGACCACCGCTCGCGGGTGCTGCGCTCGACGTCGAGGTTGACCGAGAGCAGGTAGCCGACGTTCAGCGCCCGGTCCACGATGTCGGAGGAGACGGCGAACAGGGCGATGAGCACCCCGGCCGCCAGCAGGGGCCACCGCTCGAACCCGCTGACCTGCCACACCGCGACGAGCACGGCGGTGGAGGCGACGATGCGGGCGGCCCGGAGGTTCGCGATGTTCTCGGTGGTCCGGCGGGCCACGCCCGCGAACGCGACGAGCGCGAGGAGGAGCGTCGGCCACGGCGCCTGCCACGCGGTGAGGGCCAGGGCCAGCGCCGCGGCCCCCGACGCGGTGGGCAGGAACGTCCGTGACTTGAGCAGCTTCTTCAACAACTTGGCGTGCCTTTGCTCGAATGGTCGGTGTCGTGGTGATGCTGGGGGGCGTCGGCGACGGTGCCACGCGGGATCGGGGCGGCCTTCGAGGGTGGGACGGGTGCGGGGGCTACTTGAACGCCCGGTTGACGCTGTTGAGGTCTTCGGCGAAGTCGACTTCGATGACGTTGTGCGCGGAGATGTCGACGGCCTCGAACTTGACGCCGTCCTTCTCGATGGCGAGCTCGATGCCGCCCTCGAAGTAGTCCTGGTCGTCGACCTCGGCGAGGCGCTTGGCGACGAGCGCGCGGTCGTCGGCGGAGACGTAGTTGATGCCCACGGCCTCGCCGAGGGCGCCGTCGTGGACCTGCTTGGAGAGCTTCGCGATGTAGCCGTCGGCGCCGAGCGTGTACTTGACCTCCTCGTCGGAGGTCTTCGCGGTGTTCACGGCGACGAACGAGTGGTCCATGGCGATGTGCGGGAGGAGCACGTCGAGGACCTGCGGGTCGAAGACCACGTCGCCGTTGAGCCACAGGACCCCGCCGGGGCCGAGGATGCTGAACGCCTTGAGGAGGCTCTTGGAGGTGTTGGTGTCGCCGTACGCCTGGTTGTAGATGAAGCCGACGTCGGGCACCTCCTCCATGATCATCTCCTTCTTGAAGCCGACGACGAGGTGGATGGAGTGGCGGCTGAACCGGGAGGTGAGCAGGCGCAGCGAGCGGCCGAGGATCGTCTCCCCGGTGTTCAGGGGCGTCAGGGGCTTGGGGTGCGGTTTGCCGAGCCGGGAGCCGACGCCGGCCGCGAGGATCACGATGTTCGTGGACATGTCGAGTGCCACCTCGTTCGGTTTAGGTGCTGGATCGGTGAAGTTTACCTAGCTGAACGGCCGGTGACGCAGTCGCCAACGCAAGGTTTACGTGACCGTCACATGAGAATCCGCTGATCATGCGGCCCGTGACCAGTGCCCGACCGCCGGTGACCGCACCGGCGTTTCCGCGCCCGGCCTCACGGCGCCGCCAGGAGCGCCGCGGCGATCCGGAGGTCCTCCGGACCGGTCACCTTGAGGTTCCGCTCGGCGCCCGGGACGGTGCGGACAGGCACGTCAGGGCGGTAGCGCAGGACCACGGAGCAGTCGTCGGTGGGCGTGAACGCGGGGTCCGCGGCGGCCGCTTCGTGCGCGGCGGCGATGAGGCCGAGCCGGAACCCCTGCGGGGTCTGGACGCGGGCGAGCCGGGCCCGGTCGGGAACCGCGGTGATGCGCCCGCCCTCGGTCTCCACGACGGTGTCGGAGGACGGGACCGCCGCGGTCACCGCCTCCCATTCGTCAAGGGCCGCAGCGACATCGGCGATGATCCCACCGGTGACGAGCATCCTCGCGGCGTCGTGCACGAGGAGCTTCGCGCGCGGTCCGGCGACCCCCTGGACCCACCGGATCGCCGCCACCGACGAGTCGGCGCGGGTCGCCCCGCCGCCGATCACCGCCGAGAGTTTTGTCACATTTGCGGCTTTGGCAATGTTCCAGGCCGCTTCGTGGTGCCCCTCGGCCATGACGAGCACGATCCGGTCCACCGCCCCACTCGCCTCGAACGCCTCCAGGGTGTGCCGCAGCACGGGCTTCCCGGCGACGTCGAGGAGCTGCTTGGGCAGGCCGGCGCCCATGCGGGCGCCGGTCCCCCCGGCGAGCACGGCCGCGATCGTCGGTTCACTCGGCACAGCGCGTCTCCTGGGTCCTCGGGGGCGGGTCGCCGCTCAATCTACAAGCGCCCGCTCCGGCTCAGCCGCGGGCGCGCGCGACCTTCTCGAACACGGCCACGTGGAGCCCGACGACCTCGCCCGGCTCGTACCGCTTCGCGGTGGTCCGGCCCGCGTCGGCGAGCTTGCGGCGCAGCCGCGGGTCGCCCATGAGCCGCCGCAGCGCGTTCGCGAGCGCGGTCGGCTTCATCGGCGGCACGAGCAGGCCGTTCTCCTCGGACTGGATGATCTCCAGCGGCCCGTGCTTGACGGCGCTGCACACCACCGGCAGCCCGGCGGCCATCGCCTCGACGATGACGAGCCCGAACGGCTCGAACCGCGACGGGATCGCCGCGATCGACGCCTTCTCCCACTCCTCGTCCAGGGGCGTCACCGGCCCCGGCAGCTCCACCCGGCCGTCCAGGCCCAGGTCCGCGATCATCGCGACGAGCTTCTCCTTGTTCGGCCCGCGCCCGAAGATCCGCAGCTTCCACTCCGGGAACTCCTCGGCGACCTGCGAGAACGCCTTGACGAGCGTGTCGAAGCCCTTCATGCCGGTGAGCCGCCCGGCGGTCATGATGAGCGGCTCGGTGAGCTCGGCGGCGGGCCGGGAGCTCGGCGGGATCGAGTTGGGGATGCACCAGATCTTCTCGCCCAGGCCCGGGAACGCCTCGTGGTAGACGGCGGCGTCGGCCTCGGTGATGGTGACGATCGCGTCGAGCTTCGGGTACTCGGCCTCGATGCGCTTGCGGACCTCGGGCCGGTAGTGGTCGAGGTACATGTGCTCCTGGGCGACCATCGCGTACTTCTCGGGGCGGCCGTACTCGGCCATGTACAGGTTCACCGACACCTGCGTGCCCACCACGACATCGGCGTCGGCGCGTTCGAGATAGCGCTTGACCCGCAGGTCGAGGAGTTTCGAGGACTCGCCCTGGTTGTTCACTTTATCGACGTCCAGGAATGAATGGCGCTTAGCCTGCCAGCGCTCGACGAATGAAAGGCGCTCGCCGCCTTTCTCCGGTGCGCGGGTGTCCCAGAGATTGACCACTGTGATGCGTGGGTCGATGGTGAAGTCGGATTTCTTCTTGTGCCTCACGAATGATGCGATCGTCACGTCGTGACCGAGGTCTACCAGGGCTTCCGCGGTGTTGAGGGTGGTCTTGATGGTGCCGCCGATGCCCCAGATGTTACGGACCAGAAATGTGATTCGCATGTACTCGAAACCCGCTTTCGAAGAATTGCCGTCTTCAGCCACATCGGACGATCGTCGCTCCGCATCGAGCGGTGTCCGCAAAGCCTTGACGCGCCGGACCCTTGACGAGGTTGCATCCAAGCAGAAATTAGTTTACGAACGGTTGAACCGTAGGGGGACGCGCCGAGGCGGGACGTGGTCGGGCGCATTCGGGTGTCAGACATGCCACATATCGGTGAAAGCAGACCACTCGGGCAAAGCGGAGGCCCGGCCCCCGAACCGGGGGCCGGGCCTGTGGTCCGGTGCCGCTACTCGCCCGAGGCGGGCTTCTTCGCGGCCTTCTTGACCGCCTTCTTCACGGTGGTCGTCTTCTTGGCCGCGGTCTTCTTCACGGCGGTCTTCTTCACGGTCTTCTTGGCGGCCGTCTTCTTCGCGGCGGTCTTCTTGGCCGCCTTCTTCGCGGTCTTCTTCGCCGGGACGGCCCCCGAGGCGACCTTCTCGCGCCGCTCGGCGAGCAGCTCGGCCGCGCGGTCGATCGTCAGGTCCTCGACGGAGTCGGTCTTGCGGATCGACGCGTTCGTCTCCCCGTCGGTCACGTACGGCCCGAAGCGCCCGTCCTTGAGCGAGACCTCCTTGCCGGTGACCGGGTCGGGCCCCAGCTCCTTCAGGAGCGTCTGGGCGCGCTGCTGGCGCCCGCGGGTCTTCGGCTGCGCGAGCAGCTTCTCGGCCTCTTCGAGGGTGAGCGAGAACAGCTGCTCCTCCCGGTCGAGCGACCGGTAGTCGCGGCCCTTCTTCACGTACGGCCCGTGCGGGCCCAGGCCCGTGCGGATCTCCTCGCCCTCGGAGTCCTTGCCGACCAGGCGCGGCAGCGTCAAGAGCTGCACGGCGTCGTCGAGCGTCAGCTCCGAGAGCTTCTGGCCCGTCAAGAGCGACGAGGACTTCTCCCCCGACGTCACGTACGGCCCGTACCGGCCGCTCTTGGCGAACACCGGCTCCCCGGTCTCGGGGTGCGTCCCCAGCTCGCCCTCGGCGGACCCGAGCTCGTACAGCTCCTCCACCTTCGCCTCGGTCAGCTCGTCCGGGGCCAGCGACTCGGGCACCGAGACGCGCTCGCCGGGCTCCCCGGCCTCGGCCTGCGCGGGCGTGGTCCGCTCCAGGTACGGCCCGTACCGGCCGACCCGCGCCACGACCTGCCGCTGCTGGGCGTCGGTGTACAGCGGGATCGAGTTGACCTGGCGCGCGTCGATCTTCGCCAGCTCCTCCTCGACCATGTGCCGGAGCCCGCCGGACGCCGCGACCGTGCCTTCCTTGTCCTTGCCGCCGAAGTAGAACTTCCGCAGGAACCCCTCGCGGGACTCCTGCCCGGCGGCCACGCCGTCGAGCTCGTCCTCCATCCCGGCGGTGAAGTCGTAGTCCACGAGCCGCGGGAAGTGGCGCTCCAGGAGGCCCACGACCGCGAACGCCCGGAACGCGGGCACGAGGGCCTGGCCCTTCTTGAACACGTACTCGCGGTCCTGGATGGTCTGCATGATCGACGCGTACGTCGACGGCCGCCCGATCCCCCGCTCCTCCAGGGCCTTCACGAGGCTCGCCTCGGTGTACCTGGCGGGCGGCTGCGTGGTGTGCCCGGCCGCTTCGAGGCCCTTCTCGGCGAGGTGCTGGCGCTCGGCCAGCTCGGGGAGGCGCTTCTCCGCGTCGTCCGCGTCGCCCTCCTCGATGGACTCGACGTAGGCGAGCAGGAAGCCCGGGTTGGTGATGGTCTTGCCGGAGGCCCCGAAGTCGGCCTCCTCGCCCGAGGCGGTGACGGCGCGGGTGCGCACCGACGTGGAGTTCCCGGTGGCGTCGACCATCTGCGACGCGAGCGTGCGCCGCCAGATGAGCTCGTAGACCCGGTACTCCTCGGCCGACAGCTGCGACTTGATCTGGTTCGGGGTCTTGAACACGTCCCCGGCGGGCCGGATCGCCTCGTGCGCCTCCTGCGCGTTCTTCACCTTCCGCGCGTAGTGGCGCGGCTCGGCGGGCACGTACTGCGCGCCGTACAGCTCGGCGGCCTGCGCGCGGGCGGCGTTGATCGCCGTCGCCGACAGGTTCGTCGAGTCGGTTCGCATATAGGTGATGTGGCCGTTCTCGTAGAGCCGCTGGGCGACCCGCATGACCTGCGCGCTGGAGAGCCGCAGCTTGCGCCCGGCCTCCTGCTGGAGCGTCGAGGTGATGAACGGCGGGTACGGGCGGCGCCGGTACGGCTTCTTGTCGACCTTGAGGACGGTGAAGTCGCGCCCCTCCAGGCGCCCGGCCAGGCCGCGCGCGCCCGCCTCGTCGAGGTGGACGACGTTCCCCCGGGCCTTGCCGGTGGCGGCGTCGAAGTCCTTGCCGGAGGCGACCCGGTCGCCGTCCACGGCGATCAGGGTGGCCTTGAACCGCTGGTCGTCGGCGGTGGACAGGTTCGCGGTGACGTCCCAGTAGTCCGCGGAGCGGAACGCCATGCGGGCCCGCTCGCGCTCGACCACGAGCCGCGTCGCCACGGACTGCACGCGCCCGGCCGACAGCCGCGGCATGACCTTCTTCCACAGGACCGGGCTGACCTCGTACCCGTACAGCCGGTCGAGGATGCGCCGCGCCTCCTGCGCGTCCACGAGGTCCTGGTTCAGCTCCCGCGGGTTCGCGGCCGCCTCGGCGATCGCCTGCGGCGTGATCTCGTGGAAGACCATCCGCTTCACCGGGATCTTCGGCTTCAGCGTCTCCAGGAGGTGCCACGCGATGGCCTCCCCCTCGCGGTCCTCATCGGTGGCGAGGAAGAGCTCGTCGACCTCCGCGAGGTAGCCCTTGAGCTTCTTCACGTGCGCCGAGCGGTCGGGGTTGACGATGTACAGCGGCGCGAAGTCGTTGTCGACGTCCACGCCGAGCCGCGACCAGGCCTTGTCCTTGTACTTCGCCGGGATCTCCTTCGCGCTGCGCGGGAGGTCGCGGATGTGCCCGAGGGAGGAGTCGACGATGTAGCCGGCACCGAGGTACGACGCGATCGTCTTCGCCTTCGCCGGGGACTCGACGATGACCAGGCGTTTGATGTCCGGCACTGCTCCCACCGTTCACTCGGAAAATGCACTCGAATCGTTACGGTAGCTCACGCTTCCGCACTGCGTCCCCTGAGTATGGGTGTGCCCCGTTCCGATGGAACGGGGCACACGCCGGATAAGTGACCCGGAAAGCTAGCCGACCTCGACCGACTCACGCTGCTCCGGGGTGCGGGCTTCCCCCGCCTCCACCACCGAGGAACGGCGCTTGGAGACGACGATCGCGGTCACGAGGGCGGCGACGGCCAGGCCCGCGATGATCCAGCGGATCGGGCCGCCGGCCTCGTCGCCGACGCCGTCGACCGTGTAGACCACGACTGCGGGGGCGATGATGAGGCTCACCAGGTTCATGACCTTCAGGAGCGGGTTGATGGCCGGGCCCGCGGTGTCCTTGAACGGGTCGCCGACGGTGTCGCCGATGACCGCCGCGGCGTGGGCCTCGGAGCCCTTGCCGCCGTGCGCGCCGTCCTCGACGTCCTTCTTCGCGTTGTCCCAGGCGCCGCCCGAGTTCGCGAGCATGACGGCCATGAGGACGCCGCACGCGATCGCACCGGCGAGGTACGCGGCGAGCGGGCCGACACCGAGGCCGAAGCCGACGGCGATGGGCGCGGTGATCGCGAGCAGACCCGGGGTGACCAGCTCGCGCTGGGCGTCGCGGGTGCAGATGTCGACGACGCGGCCGTACTCGGGCCGCTGCGTGCCCTCCATGATCCCGGGGAAGCGCGCGAACTGGTCGCGGACCTCGTTGACGACGGACCCGGCGGAGCGGGCGACGGCGTTGACGGCGAGGCCGGAGAACAGGAACACGACGCTCGCGCCGATGATGAAGCCCACGATGTTGACCGGGTCGGCGATGTTCAGCGTCTCGAACAGCGCGCCGCCCGCGAGGCCCTCGGAGGCCACCGCGTCGGTGTAGGACCCGAACAGGGCGGTCGCGGCCAGGACCGCGGTCGCGATCGCGATGCCCTTGGTGATGGCCTTGGTGGTGTTGCCCACCGCGTCCAGGTCGGTCAGGGTGCGCGCGGCGTCGCCCTCGACGTCGCCGGACATCTCCGCGACGCCCTGCGCGTTGTCGCTGATGGGCCCGAAGGTGTCCATGGCGACGATGACGCCGACGGTGGTGAGCAGGCCGCAGCCCGCGAGCGCCACCGCGAACAGGGAGACGAGGAAGACCCCGCCGCCGAGCAGGTACGCGCCGAGGACGGCCGCGGCGATGGTGAGCGCCGTGTAGACCGCGGACTCCAGGCCGAGCGAGAAGCCCGACAGGATGTTCGTGGCCGCACCCGTGCGGGTGGAGGCCGAGACGGTCTTGGTGGGCTTGTAGCGGGTGTCGGTGTAGTACCCGGTGAGCGCCAGGATCGCGGCCGCGAGGGCGATGCCGATGAGGACCGCGACGATCGCGAGGACCTGCGGGTTCACCGGGATGTCCGCGATGTCCTCGGCGGAGATCTTGCCGCCGAGGTCGGACCAGGACGACGGGACGTACCAGAACACGGCCGCCGCGGTGAGGACCGCGGACACGACCGCGGAGATATAGAACGCGCGGTTGATCGCGGTCAGGCCCGAGGCGTCGGAGGCGCGCATGCGCGTGATGATGACGCCGAGGATCGCGACGACGATGCCAACGGAGGCCACCAGCAGCGGCAGGATCAGCCCGGTCTCGCCGAACGCGGCGCGGCCGAGGATGAGGCTCGCGACGAGCACGACGGCGTAGGACTCGAAGAGGTCCGCGGCCATGCCGGCGCAGTCGCCGACGTTGTCGCCCACGTTGTCGGCGATGGTCGCCGGGTTGCGCGGGTCGTCCTCGGGGATGCCCTGCTCGACCTTGCCGACGAGGTCGGCGCCGACGTCGGCGGCCTTGGTGAAGATGCCGCCGCCGACGCGCATGAACATGGCGAGGAGCGCGGCGCCGAAACCGAAGCCCTCCAGGACCACGGGCGCGTCGGCGTTGTAGATGAAGACCACGACCGAGGCGCCGAGCAGGCCCAGGCCCACGGTCATGAACCCGACCACGCCGCCGGTGCGGAAGGCCAGGTGCATCGCGGTGGTGGGCTTGCCGTCGCGGGCGGCCGCGGCGACGCGCACGTTCGCGCGGGTCGCCATGCTCATGCCCGCCCAGCCGATGAACGAGCTGAACACGGCGCCGACGATGAAGAACACGCTCCGTCCGATGCGGACGTCCGTGCCGCCTTCGGCCGGGAGCAGGAACAGCAGGACCACGGCGATGACGACGAAGATCCCCAGGGCCTTGAACTGGCGGTTCAGGTAGGCGGAGGCGCCTTCCTGGACGGCTCCGGAGATCTCGCGCATCTTGTCGGTGCCGGTGCCGGCTCCCAGGATGCTCTTGACGAGCGCCGCGGCGCCGCCGAGCGCGATGAGCGCCAGCACGGCCGCGAGCACGACGAGGCTGAGGTTCGCGCCTTCCAGCGCGCCTACGCTCTCGTCGCCGTTGGCGAGCAACGTATGCATGTAGTTCCTCCATAGAACAAAGAAGCAGCGCAGGCAGGGCGCGCCCCTTCGCAGACACGTAGGGGGCCGCTCCGGGGAAGCGGGCGGCCGGTGCCGCGCCCGGGGTTGCCCGCGGGCAACGCTCGGCTACGCGGCTGACTTAACGTGCGGAGTGTAACGAGATGAGGGCTTTCGGAGTGGGTTCGGTCACGCGGGTCCGCGGGGGTGTGCAGGGCCTCAGTGGTCGGTCGCGGAGCCCGACCCGGGCAGGGGCCACGACATGCTGACGGTGGTGCCCCCGTCGGCGTCGGGACCGGTCACCACCAGGTCTTCGACCAGCCCGCCGAGGACGATGAGGGTGATCTCCTCGGAGAGGGTGTCCTCTTCGAGCGCGTCGTGATCGTTCGCTCGCGCATCGCCGCCGACGGCGCCCGCGCCGACCCGGTCCCCGGAGCGTGCGCGCAGATCCTGCGCGTTGTCGGTGATTTTCGCAACAAAACGATCACCGATCGAAAACTCTACGCGCACGAGGTCGCGCAGACCGCGGTCCCTGTGCCGCAGGACCGCGCGCGTGCACGCCTCGCCGACCGCCTGGCGGACCTCGTCGAGGAGCCCCGTGGCCACCCCCGAGCGGGCCGCGACGTCCGCGGCGACGAGCCGCGCGGCGCGCACGTAGGCGGCGGCGGGGGTGAAGGCGAACCTGACCGTCGCGGGCTCCGGCCGCCTTCCACCGGTGCGGTCGTGCCTGGAGCCGTTCACTCGCCGGGCACCGCTTCCCTCACGTCGAGGACCTTGTCCAGCCCGGTCAGGTCGAGGAGCTTGCGGATGCGGGGGTTGGCGCACACGACGACGAGGCTGCCCCCGGCGTCGGAGAGGCGGCGGCGGGCGCCGATGAGGACGCCCAGGCCGGTGGAGTCGCAGAACTCGGTGGGCGTCAGGTCGATGGCGACCCGCATGCGCCCCTCGGAGGAGAGCTGGCGGACGGCTTCGCGCAGCTGCGGCGCGGTGTACATGTCGATCTCGCCGGTGACGCTGATGACCGCGTAGTCGCCGACGGTCGAAAGGCCCAGCCCCAGTTCGGGCTCGGGCGCCCCGTCGCCTGAAGTTCCCCTCACGCCGTCTCTCCTACCTGGCTGGAGTGTGTCTTGGCCCATAAGCGTACTGCGTTCCGAGTGGACAGGAGCCGGGAGCGTATGACCGATATGCGGGCGGGCACTGTCGCCGGAGGCCGGATGTCGGCCCGTTGCGGCATCATTGCAGGATGTCAGCCGACCAGCTCATCGCCGCCCTCGACTCCGAGGACGGCGGGGTGCGCCACCTCCGGAGGCTCCCCGCCCGGGCCTCCGTGCGCGCCGCGTGGCCCGAGTGGGTCCCCGACGAGGTCCGCAAAGCCTTGGGGGACACCGGGATCACGCTCCCCTGGCCGCACCAGGCCGAGGCCGCCACGCACGCCTTCGAGGGCCGCGACACCGTCATCGCCACCGGCACCGCCTCCGGGAAGTCCCTCGCGTACCTGCTGCCGCTGCTCACCGAGGCCGCCGCCGACGGGCCCGGCCGCACCCTCTACCTCGCCCCCACCAAGGCCCTCGCGGCCGACCAGGCCCGCGCCGTCGCCGAGTTCGACGTCCCCGGGCTCATCCCCGCGATCGTCGACGGCGACACCCCGTTCGAGCACCGCCAGTGGGCGCAGCGCTTCGCGAACCTCGTCCTCTCCAACCCCGACCTCCTCCACCACTCGCTCCTCCCCCGCCACCGCATGTGGCGCTCGCTCCTCAAGGACCTCAAGTACGTCGTCGTCGACGAGTGCCACGTCTACCGCGGCGTCTTCGGCGCCCATGTGGCCCTGACGCTCCGGCGCCTCCTGCGCCTCGCCGCGCACTACGGCGCCAGCCCCGTCGTCATCGCCGCCAGCGCCACCGCCGCCGACCCGGCCGCGTCACTGTCGGTCCTCACCGGACGCCCCGCGACCGCCGTCACCGTCGACTCCTCGCCCTCGCCGGGCGCCACCGTGGCCCTGTGGGAGCCGGTGACGTACGAGGTCGAAGGGGAACCGCAGCAGGCGTCCACGCTCTCGGAGACCGCAAGGATGCTCGCGCAGCTGGTGCGCCGCGGGGTGCGCACGCTCGCGTTCGTGCCGTCCCGGCGGGGCGCGGAGATCGTTGCGGCCGAAGCGAAGTCACGCCTCGGCGCCGACCCTTCAGCCGGGCGCATCGCCGCGTACCGGGCCGGGTACCTGCGCGAGCACCGCCGCGACCTGGAGGCGGACCTGCGGGAAGGGCGCCTGCTCGGGGTGGCGACGACGAACGCCCTGGAACTCGGCATCGACGTGACGGGCCTGGACGCGGTACTCCTGTGCGGGTACCCGGGGCGCCTCGCGTCGTTCTGGCAGCAGATCGGGCGCGCGGGCCGCGGGGACACCGAGGCCCTCGCCGTGATGCTCGCGAAGGACGATCCGCTCGACACGTTCCTGGTGCACCACCCGGAGGCGATCTTCGACCGGCCGGTGGAGGCGTCGGTGTGCGACCCGTCGAACCCGTACGTGCTCGCGGGGCACCTGTGCCTGGCGGCGGAGGAGCTGCCGCTCAAGGAGTCCGACCTCGCGTCGATCCCCGGGAGCAGGGCCGTGGCCGACGAGCTGTGCGAGCAGAAGCTGCTGCGCAAACGGGCCGGGGGCCGGTACTACTGGATCGGTTCGGAGCGCCCGGAGGTGACGCTGCGCGGGTCGGGGCCGATGGGCGTGGACATCGCGGAGACGAGCACGGGCCGGCTGATCGGCACGATCGACGCCGCCGCGTCGCACCGCCTCGTCCACCGCGGGGCCATCTATCTGCACCAGGGCGAGTCGTACCTCGTGGACGACCTCGACCTGGAGGAGGGGCTGGCGCTGGTCCACGCGGCGAAGCCGCCGTGGACGACGAGCTCGCAGGAGATCACGCACCTGGAGATCCTCGCGGAGCGCGAGCGGCTGGAGATGGGGGACGTGACGCTGAGCCTCGGGGAGGTGGAGGTGACGTCGTGCGTCATCTCGTACCAGCGCCGCCGCCTGCCCTCGGGCGAGGTGATCGACACGCAGCAGCTGGACCTGCCGCCGCAGACGCTGCGCACCGTGGCGGTGTGGTGGACGGTGGACCCGGAGTCCCTCGACGGCCTGAAGGACCTCGCGGGGTCGCTGCACGCCGCCGAGCACGCGTCGATCGGGCTGCTGCCCTTGATCGCGACGTGCGACCGGTGGGACATCGGGGGCCTCTCGACGGCCGCGCACATGGACACCGAACTGCCCACGGTGTTCGTGTACGACGGCCATCCGGGCGGCGCGGGCTTCGCCGAGCAGGCGTTCCGCAAGTGGACGGACTGGCTCGGCGCGACCCGCGAGGCCATCGCCGGGTGCGACTGCACCTCCGGCTGCCCCTCGTGCATCCAGAGCCCCAAGTGCGGCAACGGCAACGAGCCGTTGAGCAAGCCCGGGGCGCTGACGCTGCTGAAGAAGGTGCTCGCCGCGGCGGAGGGCCCGGTGACCGCGAAGTCCTTCGCCGACAAGCCGGTGAAGGAAGAGGACGACCTCTGGCCGGGGGACTTCTGAGCGTCCTACCCGGCGACGCGGTTGAGGCTGGCGCTCAGGTGCGGGCTCATCGGGTGGCCCTCGGCGGCCATCTCCTGCGCGTACATGAGGGCGCCTTCGACGATGCCGTAGAGGCGCTTGCCCGCGGTGACCTCCTTGGCCTGCGGGCTGCGGACCACGGCGTCGGTGGCGATCTCGATGCGCGTGCCATCGACGTGCCCGTAGTACAGGTCGAGCACCCCGGTCGGGTGCGCGAGGAGCACTTCGATCTCGGGCTTCTTCGGGTCCTCGCCCTTGACGACGCGCCACCAGCCGGTCTCCTGCGCGGCGGGCCGGACCGGCTTCCCGTCGGGGTCGACGATCCAGGAGCGCGAGTGGTAGCGCAGGAACGGGCGGCCGTCGTGGACGAACGACGCCTCCTGCGCGAACAGGAAGTCCTCGGCCCCCGGGTACCCGCCCTGCCCGCGGCCGCGCCAGCGCCCGACGAGCGGGAGGAGCGGCAGCAGGTCGTCGTGCAGGTTCGGGCCCTGCCGGAGGTCGTCGGTCTCCTCGAACGGGTAGGGCTCGACCTTGTCGAAGGTCGAGGCGAACTCCGCCGGTACTTCGCGCTCGCTCATTTGTTCCTCGCGGTTCGGATGGTCCAGTAGCCGAGCGCGCCCGCCATGGCGCCCGCGGCGATGACGAGCGCGGCTGTCAATGCCGTCTCCACGGCCACCACTTTACGTCCGCACCTCGCCGTTCGGCCGATGCGATGGCAAGATGTTGTCCATGACTACACCTGGACCCTTCGACAACTGGCTCTCGGACATGGACGGCGTGCTCGTCCACGAGGGGGTGCCCGTCCCCGGCGCCAACACGCTCATCGAGAAGCTCCAGTCGGCGGGGAGGGGGTTCCTCGTCCTCACCAACAACTCGATCTACACGCCGAACGACCTCCATGCGCGCCTGAAGAAGTCGGGTCTGGACGTGCCGGCGGGGAACATCTACACCTCGGCGATGGCGACGGCGGACTTCCTGCACTCGCAGCGCCCGAAGGGCTCGGCGTACGTCATCGGCGAGTCGGGGCTGACGACCGCGCTGCACGAGATCGGGTACGTGCTCACCGACTTCCGCCCGGACTACGTGGTCCTCGGCGAGACCCGCCGCTACGACTTCGGGGCGCTGACGACCGCGGTGCGGCTCATCAAGGCCGGGTCGCGGTTCATCTGCACGAACCCGGACACGACCGGCCCGTCGCTGGAGGGCATCCTCCCCGCGTGCGGCGCGATGGCGGCGATGATCACAGCGGCGACCGGCTCGGAGCCGTACTTCGTGGGCAAGCCGAACCCCTTGATGATGCGGAACGCGTTGCGGCGCATCGGGGCCCACTCGGAGTCGACGGTGATGATCGGCGACCGCATGGACACCGACGTGCTGTCGGGCCTGGAAGCGGGCCTCGAAACGGTGCTCGTTCTGTCGGGGGTCACTGACAGTATGGAAGAGGTCGAGCGCTACCCGTTCCGGCCCAACCACGTCAAGGACTCGGTCGCCGACCTCATCGACTGGATCGAGTGAGCCGAGCCAGCAAGGAGCGCCCCATGCCTCCCGGTCAACGCCCCACCACCAGCAGCACCCGCGCCCGCCGGGAGGACGACGCGGCGCCCGCGCCCCAGCGGGCCCAGCGCGACACCCCGGTCCGGGAGGCCCCGCAGGCCCAGCCCGCCCCCCGCCAGCCGGCCGCGCCGCGCACCGCGCGCGACGCGGAGTCGAAGCTCTCCGGCCCGGAGTCGCGCATCCTGGAGTTCGAGGCGCGCTGGTGGCGCGCCTCGGGCGCGAAGACGCAGGCCATCGCCGACGAGCTGGACCTCACCCCCGAGCGGTACTACCAGCAGCTCGCCCGCCTCATCGACCACCCGGAGGCCGCCGCCGAGCAGCCGGCGGTCGTGCGGCGGCTGCGGGCGGCCCGGGACGCGAGGCGCGCCGCCCGCTAGACGTCGCTCCGTGAAGCGTTGCGCCGCTCGGTGACCCAGAACCAGAGGGCCCCGACGGCGAACACCGCGAGGCCGCCGAGCACGGACGCGAGCGGGAGGCTCGCGGCCACGAGCAGGCACCCGGCCAGCCCCAGCCACGGCAAAGGGGCCCGGGTGTCCAGCGTGGCCGCGGCGGCGTTCGCCACCGCGTAGTAGATCAGCACGCAGAACCCCGAGAACCCGATCGCCCCCGCCAGGTCCATCGTGGACACCATGACGAGGACGACGACGCTCGCGGCGATCTCGGCCGCCCACGGGACCCCGAACCGCTCCGAGACCGCCGACAGCGGCCCCGGCAGGCGCCCGTCGCGGGCCATCGCCAGCGCCGTGCGCCCGATCCCCGCCAGCAGGCTCAGCAGCACGCCCGCGGTCGCGATCCCCGCGCCGACCGCCACCAGGGGCTTCACCGCGGGCGCGGCGGCGCCCGCGAGGTCCGCGAGCGGCGCAGTCGACTCGGCGAGCGTCCCGGCGCCGAGGACGCTCAGTGCGGTCACGGCGACGGCGGCGTACACGATCACCGTGGCGCCCAAGGCGATCGCGACGGCCCGCGGGATGGTCTTCTCGGGTCGCGACACCTCTTCCCCCAGGGTCGCGATGCGCGCGTACCCGGCGAACGCGAAGAACACGAACCCGGCGGCCGTGAGCACGCCCCACGGGTGCGTGTCCCCCAGGGGCCGGGCCGCGACCGGGCCGGTGAGCCCGGCGGTGACGACCGCGGCGAGGACCGCGACGGTGATCGCCGCGAACACGGCGGAGGCGAGCGCGGTCCGCTTGACGCCCAGCAGGTTCACGGCGCAGAACGCGACGACCGCGGCGGCCGCGAGCGCCCGCGGGTGGTCCGGGAGCAGGTACGTGCCGAGCGTGAGGGCCATCGCGGCGCCGGAGGCGGTCTTGCCGACCAGGAAGCCCCAGCCCGCGGCGAACCCGGCGGCGGGGTGCAGGCGCACCGTCCCGTACACGTAGGCCCCTCCGGACTGCGGGTGCAGTGCGGCGAGGCGGGCCGAGGACCGGGCGTTGCAGTACGCGATGACCGCGGCGATCCCTAGGGCCGCAAGGAGTCCGGGCCCTGATCCGGCGGCGCGTGCGGCGGGCGCCCAGACGGTGAAGACCCCGGCGCCGAGCATCGAGGCGAGGCCGATCGCGACGGCTGAGGGGAGGCCGAGGCGGCGCTGGAGGGGCGGCCGCGCTCGCGGCGGAGTGGGCATGCCGAGACGATACCGCGCACGGGTTTCCGCTCAGGGGCGGCGATATCGCCGCTCGGGTTCGAGCCAGAGCGGCAGCGGGACGGTGGCCCAGTGGACGCGCTGCATGAGCCTGATGAGGACCAGTCCCATGAAGAGCCCGGCGAGGGAGTCGGTGAGCCAGTGGAACCCGAGGTACGTGGTGGAGAAGAACACGATGGCGACGGGGGCGGTGAGCAGGAGCCGCCGCTGCCAGGTCTTGAGGACCGCGCCGGTGAGCATGATGAGCAGCCCGTACCAGATGAGGGTGTTCACGACGTGGCCCGAGGGGTAGGCGCCGACCGCGGTGTCCCCGAGGTCGCCGAGCTCGGACCGGTCGGGGTAGTAGAGGAGGGACTGCGCGGCGTCGGCGTACGGCCCGGGTTCGGGGCGCGGCCAGTGCGGGTAGATCCGCGGGAACGCGAGCTTGAGGACCAGGACCAGGGCGGTCAGCATGTACGCGCCGAAGAATGCGACCACGGGCCGGATCGTCTGCTTGAAGTAGCCGATGAGCGCGGCGATGCCGAGCGCCAGCCCGGAGAGGAACCCGCCCTGGCCGAGCTTGTTGGTCTGCACCAGGAACCAGTCGAACCACGGGGGCCGGTGCGCGTCGGAGAAGTCGCGGATCCAGATGTCGAGGTCGATCAGGGGGCTGTGGAACGTCGCGAGCACGGTGCACAGGGCGAACGCGGCGGTCAGGAGGACCTCCGGCCACCACGAGACCGGTCGCCGCACGACGAACGGCTCCCAGCCCCCTGGGGCGATTCGACCGATGCGCTGCCTGATGCCCGTCACGGGCGTAAGCCTAGCGACGCCGGATCGGGGCCCGGCCCGGTATCCGAACGCGTGAGGGGCGCCCGCGGTCCGCGGGCGCCCCTCATGCGGCGTGCTTACAGTTCGGCGACGTCGGCCTGCTTGGCGCGGACGGCCTCGGCGGCCTCCTTGAGGTTCGCCAGCTCGGTGTCGGTGAGCGGGGTCTCGACGACCTGCTGGACGCCCTCGGCGCCGATCTTGGCGTTGACGCCCAGGTAGACGCCGGAGATCCCGTACTCGCCGTCGACCCACGCGCACACCGGGAGCACCGCGCCGGAGTCCTCGGCGACGGCCTTCGCCATGCGGGCGGCGGCGGCGGACGGGGCGTAGTACGCGGAGCCGGTCTTGAGCAGGGCCACGATCTCGGCGCCGCCGTTGCGGGTCTTGGTCACCAGCTCCTCGACCTTGTCGGCCGGGAGGAGCTCGGCGAGCGGCTTGCCGTCGACCGAGGACTGCGAGGGGACGGGCACCATGGTGTCGCCGTGGGAGCCGAGCGTCAGGGTCGTCACGGACTTGACGGGGACCTGGAGCTCCTCGGCCACGAAGTTCGTGAAGCGGGCGGTGTCGAGCATGCCCGCCTGGCCCAGGACCCGGTTCTTGGGGAAGCCGGAGGCGAGCTGGGCGAGGGCGGTCATCTCGTCGAGCGGGTTCGAGACGACGATGATGACGGCGTTCGGGGAGTGCTTGACCAGGTTCTCGGTGACGCCGCGGACGATGCGGGCGTTCACTTCGAGGAGGTCCATGCGGCTCATGCCGGGCTTGCGGGGCAGGCCCGCGGTGATGACGATGACGTCGGACCCGGCGGTCTTCTCGTAGCCGTTGCCGTCGTTGTCGGTCGTGGCCCCGACGACCTTGGTCTCGAAGCCCTCGATGGTGCGGGACTGGTTCATGTCCAGGGCGATGCCCTCGGGCTTGCCCTCGACGATGTCGGTGAGGACGACCTCGTCGAAGACGTCGTACTCGGCCAGGCGCTGGGCGGTGGTGGAGCCGTAGAAACCGGCGCCGACGACCGTGACCTTCTTACCCATCGAATGCTCCTCTGCATTGCTCGAAAGCCTGTGTGCTGCCGCAGGCTGGTTGCCGGTAGGGGCTACGCGAGCGTAACCAGGACCGTTCCCCCACGCTATGACCCTGGTCTCGCCCACCGCATCCGGCCCCTCACCGGGTGGCGGGCGCCTCTGAACGGGCCCGCCGCGGGCGTGCGGGCGCGGGGCCGCCGCTCCGCCCGACGTCGTGCGGGGGCCGCTCGCGGTGCCGTTCTATCCTGGTGCCGTCCGAACCGGAGGGAGCCGCACGTGTCCGTCTCGATCGCCGTCGTCTCCGCCGCCGCCGCGGGCCTGGTCGCCCAGCTCGTGGACGGCGCCCTCGGCATGGGCTTCGGCACCGTCGCGGCCTCGCTCCTGACCGGGATCGGCCTCGCGCCCGTCGTGGCCGCCGCCGCGCTCGCGACCGCGTCGCTGGTCACCGGGGTCATGGCCGCGGCCTCGCACACGCGCTTCGGGAACGTCCACTGGCCCACCGCGACCCGCCTCGCCGCCGCGGGCGCTGTCGGCGGCTTCGCCGGGGCCTGGGCCCTCGCGTCGCTCGCCGGACTCGACGGCGCCACCCCGGTCGCCAGCGCCGCATTGATCGCGGTCGGCGCGGTCCTCGCCTGGCGCGGCTACCGCGGACGCCTCTCTCTCGGGGCGGCCCGCACCGGCTTCACGCTCCCCACCGGCCTCGTCGGCGGCTTCGCCGGGGCCGTCGCGGGCGGCTGGGGCCCGGTCACGGTGCCCGTGCTCATGGCGGTCTCACGACTCGAACCGCGCCGCGCCGTCGGCTCGGCCGCTGTCGGCCAGGCGGCCGCCGCCGCGGGCGCGCTCCTCGGCTTCTGGATCTTCGCCCCGCAAGCCCTCGCGGTCGGCATGCCCCTCGCGGAGGGCCTCGCGATCGGCGGCGCCCTCGCGGCCCCGTTCGCCGCGTGGCTCACCGGCCGCGTCCCGGCCGCGAAGCTGACGGCCACAGTCGGGATGCTCGCCGTCGCCCTCCACCTCCGCTCGCTCGTCGCCGACGTCGCGCTCCCGTGGCCCGCCGTCGCGGGCGCCTACCTGGCCCTCGCCGCCCTCTGGGCCCTCGCCCTCACCGGCCCCCGCGACCGCCCCGCCCCCGCGGTCCCCGAACAGCGCACCGAACGCGTCGAAGCCGGGGCCGACGCCCCCGCGACGTGAAACCCGGCTGACAGCCGGGGCGGGCGCCCGTAGCGTGGGCCGGAGCCGATCAGAAGGTGGGCGACCATGCCTTTCACGACGATGGACTCCGGCGCCCCCGCCGGATTCGCGACGGACGACTTCCTCCTCCGGCCGATCAGGGCCGCCGACGCCGAGCTCGACTACGCCGCGGTCATGGAGAGCAGGGACTACCTGCTGGGGTGGGAGCAGACGGGGTGGCCCGCGGAGGACTTCACCGTCGAGGCCAACCGCGAGGACCTGGAGAAGCTCGAACGGTGGCACGAGGACGGCGCCGGTTTCACGTACACGGTGATGGACCCGGCCGAGACCGAGTGCCTCGGCTGCGTCTACCTCAGGTCGACCACCGCCCGCGCCTACGCCGGGGCCCGCATCACCCCGGTCGGCGACCACCGGTGGGACGCCTACGAAGCGACCGTCTCCTTCTGGGTCCGCAGGTCCCGCCTCGGCACCCCCACCGATACCGGCCTCCTCGCCCGCCTGCGAACCTGGCTGGCCCGGGACTGGAGCCTCCGCGGCCACCTCTTCACCACCAGCGAGCTGTTCACGCAGCAGGTCGACCTGATCGGCCGCACCGACCTCCGGCACCGCTTCACCATCGAGAAGCCGGACACGCCGGGCCGCTACCTCGCCTACGAGTAGGCGCCCGGCGGAACACGGAAAAGGCGGGCCCCGCGGGGCCCGCCTCCCTCAATGCCTTCTAGAACGCGTTGCCGCGGGAGAGCTCCCGCGCGATGACGATGCGCTGGACCTGGTTGGTGCCCTCGTAGATCTGGGTGATCTTGGCGTCGCGCATCATGCGCTCCACGGGGAAGTCGCGGGTGTAGCCGTAGCCGCCGAGGACCTGGACCATGTCGGTGGTGATCTGCATGGCGGCGTCGGAGGCGAAGCACTTGGCGGCCGCACCGAAGTAGGTGAGGTCGCCGTCGCCGCGCTCGGAGCGGGCGGCGGCGGCGTAGGTGAGCTCGCGGGCGGCGCTGATCTTCATGGCGGCGTCGGCGAGGAGGAACTGGACGCCTTGGAACGCGGCGATCGGCTTGCCGAACTGCTCGCGCTCGGCGGCGTAGGCGGTCGCGGCGTCGAGCGCGCCCTGGGCGATGCCGAGGGCCTGCGCGGCGATGGTGACGCGGGTGTGGTCGAGGGTGCGCATGGCGAGCGAGAAGCCCTGGCCCTCTTCGCCGATGAGCCGGTCGGCGGGCAGGCGCACGCCGTCGAAGTAGACCTCGGCGGTCGGTGAGCCCTTGATGCCGAGCTTCTTCTCGGGCTTGCCGAAGGAGACGCCCGCATCGTTCTTCTCCACGACGAACGCCGAGATCCCCTTGGGGCCCTTGCCGGGCTCGGTGACGGCGAAGACCGTGTAGTACTCGCTGACGCCCGCGTTGGTGATCCACCGCTTGACGCCGTTGAGGACCCACTCGTCGCCTTCGCGCACGGCCCGGGTCGTCATCGAGGCGGCGTCGGAGCCCGCCTCGGGTTCGGAGAGGCAGTAGGAGAACATCGCGTCCCCGGCGGCGACGGGCGGCAGGTAGCGGCGCTTGAGCGCCTCGGAGCCGTCGAGGAGGACCGGGAGGGACCCGAGCTTGTTGACCGCGGGGATGAGCGAGGAGGACGCGCACGCGCGGGCGACCTCTTCGATGACGATGGCGGTGCCGAGCGCGTCGATGCCGGCGCCGCCGTACTCGGCGGGGATGTGCGGGGCGTGGAGGTCGGCGGACTTGAGCGCCTCGTAGGACTGCTCGGGGAACGTCGCGGTCTCGTCGGCCTCGGCGGCGTGCGGGGCGACCCCGGCGTCGCAGACCGAGCGGGTCGCGGCGCGGATGTCGTCGTACTCTTCTGGCAGCTGGTACGGGGTGAACCCGGTGGACATCGATGGCTCCCGGCAGTGAGGCTCGAGCAGTGCGCTGAATGATTGTTACTCGTCGGTAATACAGGGCGAGTGTAGCCCATGCGGTGGCCGTCCGGTGACGGCCGACACCGTGAATTATCCGCGGCTTCCCCGCAACGTCATCTGAAGTTCAAGCGTGGAGCTGAATATACGATGGCGCAGGCCATAGGGACGTTCACGTACAATTCGAGGTCGCCGCGCGATGCGGGATCATGTGTACGGGCGCCGCAGCACCCCGGACCCGCACGACCAGCACTGCACCGATCTACAGACAGGGCACGCATCTGATGGCCAACGCGAACCAGACCCCCTCGCAGAACCCCACGACCCGGCCCCGCATCTCGTTCCTGGGCTGCGGCTACCTCGGGGCGACCTACGCGATCTGCTTCGCGGAGCTGGGCTACGAGGTGATCGGGTACGACGTCGACACCGCGAAGATCGAGTCGTTCGCGTCCGGCACCGTCCCCTTCCACGAGCCGGGCCTGCCCGAGCTGCTGAAGAAGAACCTCGAATCGGGCCGCCTGCGGTTCACCACCGACGTCGCCGCGGTCGCCGACTTCGCCGACGTCCACTTCATCTGCGTGGGCACCCCCCAGCGCAAGGGCGAGCACGGCGCGGACCTCTCCTACATCGAGGCGGCCGTGGTCGACCTCGCGCAGCACCTGACGCGCAAGGTCCTCATCGTCGGCAAGTCCACCGTGCCCGTGGGCACCGCCTCCTGGGTCCAGGAGCTGGTCGACCGCCACGCCCCCGAGGGCCTGGGCGTCGAGGTCGGGTGGAGCCCGGAGTTCCTCCAGGAGTCGAACGCGATGCACGACGTGCTGCGCCCCAACCGGATCGTCTACGCCGCCCAGTCCGAGTGGGCCTCGCAGCTGCTCAAGGACGTCCACCGCGGCATCCTGGAGCTCGCCGCCGTCGAGGACCGCGAGGTGCCCGTCGTGGAGACCGACCTGGCGACCGCGGAGCTCGTCAAGGTCGCGGCGAACGCATTCCTGTCCACCAAGATCTCCTTCATCAACGCGATGGCCGACCTGAGCGAGGCCGCCGGGGCCGACGTGGTCGACCTGGCGCGGGCCATCGGCTACGACCAGCGCATCGGCAACAAGTTCCTGCGCGCGGGCATCGGCTTCGGCGGCGGCTGCCTGCCGAAGGACATCCGGGCGCTCTCGGCGCGCGCCGGCGAGCTGGGCGTGGGCGAGTCGTTCCGCTTCCTCGACGAGGTCGACGCCGTGAACACCCGCCGCCGCACCCACACCGTGCGCTCCGTCGCGAACCTGGTGGGGCGCACCCCGGGCCCGAACGGGCCGGACCTGTCGGGCGTGCGCGTGGCCTACCTGGGCGCGACGTTCAAGCCCGACACCGACGACATCCGCGACTCCCCCGCCCTCGACATCGCCCGCCGCCTGCGCGCGGCGCGCGCCGACGTCGTGGTCTACGACCCGGAGGGCCTGGAGAACGCGAAGGCGTACGCGCCGGAGCTGTCGTTCGTGAAGACCCTCGCCGAGGCCGTGGCGGGCGCCGACGTGGTGTGCGCGATGGTCCCGTGGGAGGAGTTCCGCATCCTCGACCCCGAGGCCCTCGGCCGCCAGGTCGCCGAGCGCCGCCTCCTCGACGGCATGAACGCCTACGACCCTGAGCAGTGGCGCAAGCACGGCTGGACCTACCAGGGCATCGGCCGCTAAGTCGCGGCGTTCACCCGCGTGAACGGCCACGCGTGCGGGGGCCTCGCGATGAGCTCCTCCGGCGGGTCCGGGAGCCGCCGCGGCGGCTCGTCGGCCACCGCGATCACGACGACGCGGTCGCCCGAGACGAACACCTCGGTGCGCACCGCCGAGTCGGCGATCGCGCGGACGCCTTCGTCGAGGACCCAGCGCAGCAGTGCCGCGCCGCGGCCCTCGGCGGCCTTGGCCTCCCACATCAGGGTGTCCACCGGCTACTCCTCGTCCAAGGGGGCATTGGAGCCATTGTCCCCCAAGCCGTCCCAGCGCCGCGCCTTGGCGTGGTCGAGCCCGAACTGGTCCAGGGTGCGGGCCACCACGTGGTCCACGATGTCCTCGATGGTCTCGGGCCGGTTGTAGAACGCGGGCACCGGCGGGAGCACGACCGCGCCCATCCGCGACAGCGCGAGCAGGTTCTCCAAATGGATCTCCGAGAGCGGCGACTCGCGCGCCAGAAGCACCAGGCGCCGCCGCTCCTTCAGCGTCACGTCCGCGGCCCGCCCGATCAGGCCCTCCGTGTACCCGGTGCGCACCGCCGCGACGGTCTTCATCGAGCACGGCGCGATGATCATCCCGTCGGTGCGGAACGACCCCGAGGAGATCGGCGCGGCCTGCTCCGAGGCGCCCCACGTGAAGTCCGCGAGCGCCGACACCTCGGCGGGCGAGTACGGGGTCTCCAGCCGGAGCGTCGTGCGCGCCCAGCGGCTCATCACCAGGTGCGTCTCGACCGTCCCGGTCGCGCGGAGCGCTTCGAGCAGGCGCACCCCGAACACCGCACCCGTCGCACCCGTCATTCCCACGACCAGTCGCATCGCCACTCCTCGAATCACCGGACAGATGGCCCGGGACACCTACAATCACGGCATGGGACGCCACAAGTTCGGCATTGCGGCCGCGCTGCTCGCGCTGCTCCTGCTCGCCTGGATGTGGCCCGAGGGCGACGCGCCGCCCGCGGGGACCCTGACCGCGACCGAGCCTACCGGGAGCGAGGCCCCCTCGTCCTCCGCCGAGGACGCCGGGGAGTCCGCGGACACCGGGAGCGACGGCGCGCAGGACCCCGGGACCACGGGCACTGAGGAGCCCGCCGAGACCAGCGGGTCGCCGTCGCCGTCCTCCGAGGCCCCCGACCCGCCGTCGTCCGCGCCCGCCGTCGAGCAGGCCGCGAACACGTACGACGGCCCCCTGGGCACCCGCAACCACACCGGGGACGACTCGGTCGCGCTGACCTTCGACGACGGCCCGTCCCCGGAGTGGACGCCGCAGGTCCTCGACATGCTCCGCGAGCGCGGCATCAAGGCCACGTTCTGCGTCATCGGCGCCTACGCGGAGGCGTACCCGGAGCTGGTCGCCGACATCGTCCGCGAGGGCCACACGCTGTGCAACCACTCCTGGTACCACGAGTTCGACCTCGGGACCTGGAGCGAGGCGGAGATCCGCGCGAACCTCCAGCGCACCAACGACGCCATCACCAAGGCCGCCCCCGGCGCGACGGTCGAGTACTTCCGCCACCCGGGCGGGCAGTGGACCGACCGGGCCATCGCGGTGGCCGCCGACATGGGCATGGAGTCGCTGCACTGGGCCGTGGACCCCTCGGACTGGGACAACGCGACGACCGAGTCGCAGATCAAGGACCGGGTGCTCGACGCCACGAAGCCCGGCGCGATCATCCTGCTGCACGACGGGGCGTCGAACCAGAAGGACATGTGCGGGGCGCTGGGGTCGATCCTCGCCGAGTTCGAGCGCCGCGGCTACACGTACTCCGCGCTGTGAGCCCTGAGGGCTCAGCGGAGGTTCGCGGGCATCCTGCGGCCCGGCAGGAGCGCCAGGAACGCGAGCGCGAGGAGGCCGACGCTCATGCCGGCCTGCACGGGGAACGAGAGGCCGAGGAGGCCGCTGCGCTTCGTGCCGCCGGAGCCGCCGTCCACGGGGCCCGAGCCGGGCTCGCCCGCCTCCCCCGTGGGGCCGTCGTCCCCCGGTTCGCCGTCACCGTCGGTGCCGTCATCGTCGCCGTCGGCCGTGCCGTCGCCGTCGTAGCTGGGGCTCTCGGTGAGGTCGGTGCCGGGCGGCCACGGGTTGGTCTCGTCGGCGTTCACCCAGTCCACATGGGATATGGACGCGCCGTCGGTCCCGGTTCCGGCGCCGTACCAGGGCAGGGAGAGCAGGCCCACCGCCCCGATCACGGACGCGACGAGCACCAGACGCCGGAGCCCACACTTGCGCACACGTACACCTTAGTCGCGCAAAGCGAGCGGCGCCCGCCCGTCCGGGCATGTACGCCGAACGAGTTCGCTTGGACGTCAAGAGGACGCGGACCCCGGAAGGGTTCGCTTCAGGCGGCCGCCGCGCGCGAGGCGCGGACCGTCCCTGCCACGACCGCGCCGACGAACACCGACGCCACGTACACCGCGAGCACCCCGTAGACCACAGTGGCCACCGCGGGCGCGGTCGCGACGGCGACCGCCGCCGCGGCGAGCGCGATGAGGCTGCGCACCGGCCAGCCCAGGCCCAGGTCCCGGCGGGCCACCGGCGAGGCGGCCTTGTCGAGGCCCGCGGCCAGGTCGTAGAAGTACAGCGCGATCACGGTGAGCAGCAGGTACAGGACCGGCCAGGCGACCTCTGCGGCGATCCCGGCGGCGAGGATCGCGCCGAGCTCGACGGCGCGCAGCCCGGCCGGGATGTACCAGTCGAGGATGCCCTCGTGGTCGGTGCGGGCCACCGACCCGGCCAGGACCAGCGCGAGCGCGGCCAGGCCGAACGTGATCCACGGCGGCGTCCCGAGGGACGCGGCGAGCACGGCCCCGCCCGCGGCGAGGACCGCTGCGGCGGTCGCGGCGAACGGCGTCATGTCGCCGCCGAAGCGGGCGCGCGGGGCGAGGCGGGCGATCGGCCCGTCGTCGCGGTGCGCGGACCGGTCGGGGCGGCGCAGGGCCGCGGTCCGGGCCGCGAGCGACCGGAGCGTGCGGCCCGCGGTCGTGTACGCGAGCGCGAGGAGCTGCCAGCACAGGAGCGCGGCCAGCGCGACCTGCGGCCCGAACGCGACGGCGGCGACGGCGAGGAGCAGCCAGCGCTCGCCGACGGGGGCGACGACTGTGCGCTTGGCCCAGTACAGGAACGAGCGGTGGGAGCCCATGACCTGCTCGGACGCGGAGCCGAGGCGTTCGCCGAGGTGCGCGGCGCGGCCCGAGGGCGGCGCCGACTCGCGCTTGCGGGCCTGGCGGACCACGGCGGTGTCGAGGAGCACGGCGTACCAGGTGTCGGCGGTGTGCCTGACGGTCTGGGTGGCCATGGCGGCGATGGCGAGGCCCCACGCAGCGGGCGCGGACGCACCGCCCGCGACGGCGCCCGCGGCGAGCCCCGCGTAGATGAGGAACTCCTTCGAGCGGTCGGCCATCATGTCGAGCCAGCCGCCGAAGGACGAGAAGTTCTGGGTGTACCGGGCCAGCTGGCCGTCGACGCAGTCGAAGACGAAGCTGAAGTACATGAGGGCCGCGGCGGCGACGTACCACCAGGACCAGCCGGTCGCGAAGATCCCGGCTGCGGCGACCGCGAGCGTGATCGACACCCACGTGATCGGGGTGGGGGTCCAGCCGAGTCGCGCGGAGAGCTTCACGAGCTTCGGGGACCAGGTGGAGACGGCGTAGGTCGCGAAGAAGTCGTCGTCGTGCTTGACGGCGTTCTTGAGCCGCCACGCGTCCATGTCGACGGCCTCGAACGCGGCGATGACCTCGCGGGCCTCGTCGCCGGTCCCGGCCTGGCGGTGCTCCAGGCCCGGCGTCCGGTACGCGTTGACGGGGACGGCGCGGGCGTGGAGGGCCGCGAGGACGCCGTCGAAGGCGTCCCCCTGGGTCTGGCGCGGCCAGTGCCGCTCCAGGCGGGCGAGGTGCGCCGCGGAGACCTTCGCGAGGCCGCCGAGGCGGGTCGGGCCGGGCCCGGGGCCGGTGACGAGGCCGCGTTCGACCTGCACGGGCGCGGCGGCGGGGTCGTCGCCACCGACGAGCACGCCGGAGCGGCGCGAGGAGTCGGAGAGGACGGCGGCCACGGTGGTCTGCGAGGCGACGAGGTCGGCGCACGCGACGAACAGGGGCCCGTCCCCGGAGAACGCGATCTCCCCGAGGTGGGCCAGGTCGGCGTCCGCGTCCGCGGACGGGAGCTGGGTCGCCTTGACGGGCCGGTCCGTGCCGGGCCTGGTGAGGACGGTGACGTCGTCGCAGCCGGCCTCGCGGATCTGGGCGATGAGCCGGTCGAGGACCGTGCGGTCGTCATCGATCTCGGCGAAGCCGCCCGGGGCCGGCAGGATGACGGCTCGGCTCACGCGCCCGCCTCGGCCGCTCCAGGTACGAGGGCGGGAACGGGTGCGGCCTGCTCGGCGGCCTTCGCCGCGGCGGCGGCGCGGCGGGCCTTGCGCTCCTCTTTGGCCTTGGCGTCGCGGGCCTCGGCCTCCTTGTATGCGGCGAGGGCTTCGGCGACGGTGCCGTCGGTCTCCAGGGTCCCGGCGTCGAGGAAGATGCCGCGCTCGCAGTACTTCTTCAGGTCGCCTTCGGAGTGGGACACGAACACGAGGGTCCGGCCCTGGTCGAGCAGGCCCTTGATGACCTGCTGGCACTTGCGCTTGAACGCGGCGTCGCCGACGGCGAGGGCCTCGTCGACCAGGAGGATCGGGTGCGGGAGCTGCGTGATGACGCCGAAGCCGAGGCGGACCTTCATGCCCGAGGAGTAGTACTTGACGGGCGTGTCGATGAAGTCCTCAAGCTCGGAGAAGTCGACGATCTCGTCGAACTTCGCCTTGATCTCCTTGGTGGTCATGCCGTGGAGGGCGGCCACCAGGTTGACGTTCTCGCGGCCCGTGAGGTCGCCGGAGAACCCGGCGGACAGGGCGATGAGCGGCGCGACGCGGCCTTCGCGGCGGACGTACCCCTCGTCGGGGATGAGGACCCCGGTGATGAGGCGCAGCAGCGTGGACTTGCCGGTGCCGTTGCGGCCGATGATGCCCACGGCGTCGCCGGGGAAGATGTCGAAGTTGACGTGACGCAGCGGCCAGAAGTCCTGTGCTTGGGCACCCTGCTTGTTGGCGGCGCGCCGCACGAACAGGTCCTTGACCCGGCCTTTCTTCTGCTTGCCCTTCGCAAAGCAGATGCCGAGGTCACGAGCCTGAATGATCGGCTCCTCCATGGGGGCGGCCCTCCGGAACAGATGGTGGCTGTGCAGCCTTTCGATGGCGCGCCAATACTACCGCCCGGTCATCGGGGCCGGTCCACGGCCGATCCGAGAGGAATATCGCAGGTCCGGGGCTCAGGCGGCGCGGTCGGTGCCGGCGCGGCGGCGCTCGGCGGCCAGGCGCTCGACCTCGAACGCGGCGAGGATGCGGCGGTAGGTGACCTCGGCGCGCTCGGCGGACGCGCGGGCTTCGAGCCGGGCCTGCCTCGCCTCGCGCCACACCAATGCCAGTGCGGCGAGCGTGATGAGGCTCATCGCGAATGACGCGGCCCACACGAGCCGCTGCGGTCCGAGGAGCGCGACCAGCATGAGCCCGGCGGCGGCCAGGACGGCGAGCACGGCCCCGGCCCTGGCGGGCGAGGGGCGGCCGAGGCGGCGGTGGACGGCCTTGAGCAGTTTCTTCATTGAGGCACTCTCGGTCAGGCTGACGCGGTTCGGACGGGGCTGTCGGCCAGCAGGTCCGACACGAGCTTTCGGTAGGAGTCGTGACTGAACCGCTCGCGCACCCGCTGCTGGGCGAGGGCGCTGCGGGCCAGGTACCGCTCGGGGTCGGCGTACAGGCCGTCCACCAATGGGACCACTTCGGAGGGCTCGCAGTACAGGGCCGCGTCGCCGAAGACGGGCTCGAACCGGGGCGGGAGGACGGTGACGCACCCGGCGGCGAGCGCTTCGAGGACGGCGCGGCCGAACGCCTCGTACTGCATCGGGTGGGGGAAGTAGATCCAGAAGTCCAGCTGGTACAGGAACGAGTCGACGTCGGTCTCGTTGAAGCCGTAGCAGGTCCACTCGGGCGGGACGGGCTCGCCGGTGATCTGCGGGATGGCCTTGACGCCGCCCATGATGCGCACGTCCCAGCGGCCGTCGCCGGGGTAGACGAGCGGCAGCTCCTCGGCGGCGGGCCATTTGGTGCGGTCGTCGCGGGAGTGGCGCCCGACGACGGGGAGCACGGACCGGAACCCGGTGCGGGCGGGCGCGATGTCGGCGGTGTCGAGGATGCCGGGCATGTCGAACCCGGCGAGGCGGCCCGCAGTCAATTCCGAGAGGGCTTCGCGCACTTGCGGCCCTTGGGGGACCCACAGCGGCTCGGTGCCGAACATGTCGGTCGCGTTGGCGTGGCAGCCGTCCGGGTCGTACCGGACGTCGGTGCCGTCGCGTTCGGCCGGGGCCTGGTTGGCGAGGACGATCATCCGGTCGGGGCGCACGTTCGACCGCTCGCCGGACCGGAACTGGAGGATCGGCGGGTAGCGCAGGACGAGGAGCTCGCACGTCACGTCGTCAGTGGGGAGCACCTGGTCGACGGTGCCGTCGTTGACCATGCGCTGGATCTGCTCGCACATGGGCCGGTCCTCGGTGGTCATGTGCCGCCACGACTCCAGGTGCATGATCGCGATCGACATGCCCTCGGCCCGCAGCGCTTTGATCTCCTCGATGGTGGACTTCTGGGGGCCGCCGAAGGGCCGCCAGTCGAGGCAGTAGACGACGTCGAAGCGGCGCGTCCGCTGGTCGGCGCGGGCGACGGCCGCGTGGTACGGGGCCCAGAACGGGCGCGGCTCGGGGCTGCGAGGCAGGTACGGGTCGGCCTCGCCCGCGATGATCTTGTTGTGCCACAAGGGGTACGCGGACTGGTAGGCGCGGCGGGAGGGGTGCTTCCAGCCGGGCCCGAACTCCTCGCGCGAGAGCGACCCGGGCGCTTGGCGCATGAGCGTGTCGGTGACGCGGAGGCGTTCGACCGAGTCCTTGCCGTACGCGGCCGCGAAGCGGTGCAGGAGTTCGGTGTCGGCGCCCTTGCGGATCTCGTCGTAGTAGCCGAGGCAGTCGAGTGCGCTGCGGCGGAACGTCATCGACGCGGTGGACGCGGTGGTGAGGACCCGCCCGGGGCGGGTCGCGGTGAGGTCCTCGTTGAACAGGAACGCCTCGCCGTAGGTCAGTTGCAGCGCCGGGTCGGCGAGGAGCGGGGCGAGCGAGCGGGCGATGCGGCCGGGCGCGGCCCAGTCGTCGGAGTCGAGGCCGGTGATGAACTCGCCTGTCGCGGCGTCAAAGGCGGTGTTCCGGGCGGCGAACGTGCCGCCGTTGACGTCCTTGCGGATCACCCGGACCCGGTCGTCCAGCGCGGCCGCGGCGTCCAGGACGGCGCCGTACTCGTCCCCCGAGGCGTCGTCCACGACGAGCACTTCGAGGTTCCCCCAGGTGCCTTCGAGGAGCGACCTGACGGCGGTGAGCAGCGCCCGGTCCGGCCGGTACGCGGTCATGACGACCGAGACCTTCGGGCCGTCGACGCTCGCGGGCTTCGCCTCCGCGCGCAGCCGGTCGAACCACGGCAGCGACGCGTCAGGGTCCAAGCGGAGTTCCGGGTGCCCGCACAGCGCCCCGAGGCGCTTGATCCACGCCCGCTCGTCGCCGCCCGCGCCCGGGTGGTCCAGGTCCGCGAGGAGCGCGTCGCGCTCCAGGTCCGGCAGGTGCTTGTAGCGGCGCATGAGCCGCCGGACGCGCTCGGCGTCGCCGGTGGCGTACGCGAGCTGCGCGTGGACCGCGGCGTTCCGGGCGGCGATCCGCTTCGGGCCGCCCAGTTCCAGCGCCAGGTCGAACAAGGCGAGTGCGTCCGCGCGGTCCTCACCGGTGCCGAACTGGAGTCCCACGACGCGCGCGAGGTCCGCCACGGCCGACGGGTCCGCCTCGACACGGCGCCCCTCCCGGGCCGCCTCGATCAACCCGTGCAGGGTCAGCGACCTGGTCGCGGCCGCGGCGAGCAGGTACCGGCCGCCCGGGGAGCGCGTCCGCAGCGCCGTGGACACGAGGGAGCCGCGCCTGCGGGCCTTCGACTGCTGCAGCTGGTCGTCGATCAGGCGGGCGGGGTAGCGGGCGTCCTCGCTAACTGGAGTCATCTCGTCCGTTCATCTCTGCGTCGCTTTCGACTGAGATCCTCGCGTGCCGAATGGCCGCCAAGTTGAATTGAAAACGAACGGTCTCCCTCACCTGCGTAAACAGATGTTGAACTGGGAAGCCGGTCAATGTCCTCCGCCGCTGCCGGGATATCGTGGGCGCGAAATGAGCGACTCACCGAAACGCCCGCGCATCGTCCGCAACGACTATAGGGCCCTCCACCCGCCGCAAGGCGAAACCTGGAAGCCGAGTCTCGCGGTGAGCGTCGTCATCCCAGCTTACGGGGCCCAGGAGAAGCTGGACCTCACCCTGGCCGCCCTCGCCGCCCAGACCTACCCGGCCGAGCTGACCGAGGTCGTCGTCGTGGACGACAACTCGGCGCCGCCCCTGCGCCTCCCCGAGCTGCGCCCCGAGCACACCCGCCTCGTCACCACCACCCCCGACTCGTGGGGCTCGGCGCACGGCGTCAACACCGGCGTCGCCCACGCCGACGGGCAGGTCGTGCTGCGCCTCGACTCCGACATGGTCGCCTACCGCGACCACGTCGAGCAGCAGATGCGCTGGCACCACACCGCCGACTACCTGGCCGTGCTGGGCCACAAGCGGTTCACCGCGTGGGAGCCCGGCCGCCTCACCCCCGAGCAGGTCCACGAGAAGGTCCTCGTCGGCGAAGGGGAGGCCCTGTTCGCGGTCGAGCACTCGACCTCGCACTGGATCGAGAAGGTCATCGCCGACACCGACGACCTGACCGCGCACCACCCCACGAACTACCGCGTGTTCATCGGCGCCACCGGCTCCCTGCACCGCGACTTCTTCAAGACCGTCGGCGGCCTCGACACCGACCTGCGCCTGGGCTCGGACACCGAGTTCGCGTACCGGCTCGCGCAGGCCGGGGCCGTGTTCGTCCCCGAGACCCTGTCCTCCGCCTGGCACCTGGGCATGCCGCAGATGCTGGAGCGCCAGGACGAGGGCCGCCAGCAGCGCGTCCCCTACATCGCGCAGCGCGTCCCGCTCCACGGCTGGCGCCGCACCGCCGCGCCCCGCGCGTGGCGGGTCCCCTTGGTGGACATGGTCATCGAGATCGGCGATGCGACCGCGGCCGAAGTGGACGCGGCCGTCGCGCCCGTCCTCGGCGGCCCCGGCGGGGACGTGCGGATCACGCTCGTCACCGGCCAGGGCCCGGCCCCGCAGGACCGCGCGTCGATCCTCGCCGGGGACGGCGCGCAGCTGCGCCTCGTCGAGGAGCTGTACGACGCCGAGGCCCGCGTGCGGATCGCCTCCCAGGCCCCCGAGGCCGACCCGGCCGTCCCCTACCGGCTCCTCCTTCCCAGGCCCGTGCCGATGCGCGCCAAAGGCCTCGGACGTATGCTGCACCTCATCGAACGCGTCGACGCCGGGCTCGTGCTCGCCGAACTCCCCGACGGGCCCCCCGCCCGCCTGGAGCGCACCGCCGCGTTCGCGCGCGCCCGCCACATCACCGGCGGCACCGGCCTCGACCAGGTCGTCGCCGGGATCTGGGGCGCCACCACCTTCGAGGGCCTCGTCGCCCCCGAACCCGAAGGCACCGTGTTCAACCCGCCCCCGGCGGACATCGCGCGCCGCTTCGCCCGCAAATACTTCGACGCCCGCCAGCGCGCTCGGCTGCGGGCCCTGCTCAAACGCTAGGAGCCAGCAGTGACCGTCCTGCGCCGCAACGACTACGGTCCCCTCGACAGACCGGGCGCGGACTGGCGGCCCAGACTCACCGTGAGCGTGGTGATCCCCGCCCACGGTCACCAGGACAAACTGGACGTCACGCTCGCTTCGCTTGCGGCGCAGTCGTACCCGTCGTCGCTGGTGGAAGTGGTCGTGGTGGACGACGGCACGGAGCCGCCGCTGCGCCTGCCGGACCTGCGGCCCGAGTCCACGCGGATCGTCGCGCCGCTCCCGGGCGGCTGGGCCTCGGCGCACGCCACGAACTCCGGTGTCGCGCAGTCGGACGGCGAGGTGGTCCTGCGCCTGGACTCGGACATGCTGGTCTACGACGACCACGTGGAGTCGCAGCTGCGGTGGCACCACGCCGCCGACTACCTGGCGGTGCTGGGCCACAAGCGGTTCGTGGACTACCGGGCCGGCGACCTGGACCCGGTGGACGTGTTCGAGGCGGTGCGCGCCGGGAAGGCCGCGTCGCTGTACGACCGGGCCGAGCCGCAGTGGATCGAGCAGATCATCGACGCCACGGCGGGCCTGCGCGAAGCGGACCACCGGGCGTTCCGGGTCCTCGTGGGCGCGTCGTTCTCGGTGCACCGCAGCATGTTCGATGCATCCGGCGGGATGGACGCGGACGTGCTGCTCGGCTCGGACACGGTCTTCGGGTACCGGCTGCACCAGGCCGGCGCCCTGTTCGTGCCCGATGAGGACTCGTCGGCGTGGCACCTCGGCCCGCGCCAGATCGCCTCGCGCGGCGACCTGGCGAAGGCGTACCGGAGGCCCCGGATCGCGAACCGGGTCCCGGAACTGGACCTGAAGCGGCCCAGGGCGAACCGGAGCTGGGACACCCCGCTCGCGGACGTCGTGGTCGCCTCCGGCGACGGCGTCGAGTCCTGCGTGGACGGCCTCCTCACCGGTTCGGTGCGGGACGTGCGCGTCACCGTGACCGGCGACTGGCCCGAGCAGCACACGGGCCGCCATGCGCCCCTTGACGACCCGCACTTCTCGGCGCGGAACCTCCAGGAGGCGTTCGAGGGCGAGGCCCGCGTCAGGTTCGCGGCCGAGGCCGAACCGGACCGGGGCGTGCCGTACCGGATCGACGTCCCCGCCGGGGCCGAGCCCGGCCCAGAGGCCGTCAGGACCCTCGTGGACTACGCCAACGAGCACCGGCTCGGACTGCTGGAAGTGGAACTCCCCCAAGGGGTCGTGCGCCTCGAACGCGCCGCTGCGGCGGCCCGTGCGGCGCACCTGGAAGCGTCCGTCGCGGACGTGTGGGGTGCGGAGAGCGTGAGCGAAGGCCCGCTGGTGGCGGCGTTCGCGCCGGACTCAGGTGCCGGTGACGCGGGTGGCGGTCGGGAGCGTGGTCTCGGACCGCTGCGCCGGGCCGTCAGGCGCGGCCTCGGCCGCTGAGTCCCGTTCGCCCGCATCGGTGTTCTTAAGGCGCTGCGCGAGGCGGTACACCTGGCGCAGGGCCTCGTACCCGAGGTAGGCGCGGGCGGCGAGGAGCCGCTGCTTGAGGCCGGTGACGCCCTCGGCGGGGTGCCACGCGTCCGTCCCCGGGTGGTAGCGGCGGTAGAGCCCGGAGGTGCGGCGGAAGAACTCGCGGCGCTTCTTCGGGTCGACGCGCTCGGTGTTCCCGATGACGAGCAGCAGGTGCCACACCATGTGGTTGAACAGGGCCACGCGCACGCCCTGGTCCTCGACGCCCTCGAAGTCGTCCCAGACCCGCTGCCACTGCGTGAACACGTCGAAGTGGCGGTCGTCGCGGGTCCGCGTGATCGAGGACCCGGCCCTCTGGCGCCACTGGTAGCAGCACTCGGTGACGACGCTGATCCGCTCGGCGCGGCGCAGCAGGCCGTACGTCCACGGGATGTCGGTGTACCAGCCCGCGGGGAAGCCCAGGTCGATGCCGGTGAGGAACTCGCGGCGGGAGACCTTCGTCCACGGGGTGTGCGTGTAGTCGACGATCTGCGGCCACTCGGCGAGCGTGAAGGACGCCGGGTCGGCGGGGCTCTGCGCGGCCAGGTCGGCGAGTTCGCCGATCTCGACCACGCCGGTGTCGCGGACCTTCTCGTGCTGCACGAGGACCACGTCGGGCCGCTCGGGCGCGTCGATGGCGGCGAGCACGCGTTCGACGGCGCCGGGCTTGAGCTCGTCGTCGCCGTCGACGAACCACACGTATTCGCCCTTCGCCTGCGTCAGGCCGAAGTTCCGGGCCGGGCCCGAGCCCGCGTTCTGCGGGGTCGAGACGACGCGGATGCGGGGGTCCTCGGCGGCGAAGGACTCGGCGACGGCGCGGGAGCCGTCGGGCGAGCAGTCGTCGACGACGACCACTTCGAGCCGGTCGCCCCCGCCGGTGATCGTCCGGAGGCAGCCGGCGAGGTACGCCTCGGCCTCGTAGACGGGGATGACGATGCTCAGTGCGGGCATGCACCGATGGTAGCCCTCGGAGGACACCCGGATCGTCCGGAGAATGGGGTCGGGGTCACGCCGCGCACCGGGCGAAATCGCATGTGAACCGTAGAATTCAGGTACCGGTTCCCGCTGGTCGGCGAGGCTGCGGGCGCCCCCGGGGAATGGTGAACATTCGCCTATCAATCGGTGAACAGATCCCCGGATCGACGATTACGCGCACATTACATGACGAATGAATGAACGAATAGCCAACTCGAATTGACGTTTGCCCTGGTTGGACCCCTGGGCGTTGCCGTTGCTAATCTCGATTCACCCCCGAGCACCCACCCTGCCGATTCGCAAAGGACTCCACTGTGGTTAACGACGCGGCACCGAACGAGCCGGCCCCGGACGTCGACCTGGTCGTGGTCGGCCAGGGCTATGTGGGCCTGCCCCTCGCGCAGGCGGCGACCGCCAAGGGCCTGAAAGTGGTCGGCCTCGACCGCTCCCAGGGCGTGGTCGACGCCCTCAACGCGGGCACGAGCCACATCGACGACATCGCGGACGCCGAACTGGCCGTCATGATCGGCCAGGGCTACACCGCGACCACCGACGCCTCGGTCCAGTCGCGCGCCAGGGCCGTCGTCATCTGCGTGCCCACGCCCCTCGGCGAGGCGGGCGGCCCCGACCTGGCCGCCGTCATCGGCGCGTCCCGCTCCGCGGGGCAATACCTTCAGCGCGGCGCGCTCGTCGTCCTGGAGTCCACCACCTACCCGGGCACCACCGAGGAGGTCGTGGCCCCGATCCTCCGGGAGGAGTCGGGCCTGGAGCCGGGCGCGGACTTCCGCCTCGCGTTCTCCCCCGAGCGCGTCGACCCGGGCAACCCGGTCTACGGGATCGTCAACACCCCCAAGGTCGTCGGCGGCCTCACCCCCGAGTGCACCGCCGCCGCGACGGCCCTGTACTCGCGGTTCATCGATACGATCGTGGAGGCCAAGGGCCCGCGCGAGGCCGAGATGGCGAAGCTCCTGGAGAACACCTACCGGCACGTGAACATCGCGCTCGTGAACGAGATGGCGGTGTTCTGCCGCGAGCTGGGCGTGGACCTGTGGGACGCGATCGGCCTCGCCAAGACCAAGCCGTTCGGCTACCAGGCGTTCTACCCGGGGCCGGGCGTCGGCGGGCACTGCATCCCGATCGACCCGAACTACCTGTCCTACAAGGTGCGGACCCTCGGGTACCCGTTCCGGTTCGTGGAGCTGGCGCAGGAGATCAACAACCGGATGCCCGAGTACGTGGTCAACCGGGCCATGGCGAAGCTCAACGGCAACGGCATCGCGCTCTCGCGCGCCCGCGTCCTCCTCCTCGGCGTCACCTACAAGCCCGACATCGCCGACCAGCGCGAGTCCCCCGCGACCCCGGTGGGCCGCAAGCTCATCGAGGCCGGGGCCGAGGTCGCCTACCACGACCCGCACGTGACGACCTGGAACGTCGGCGGCCACGAGGTCGAGCGCGTCGCCGATCTCGCGACCGCCAAGGCGGACCTGATCGTCCTCCTCACCAACCACGCCGAGTACGCCCCCGACACCCTCCCCGCGGGCGTCCCGGTCCTCGACACGAGGGGCGCGCTCCGCGGCGCCGACGGCGTCGAGACGCTTTAAGGCATGACGAAAAACCGCCGCGAACCTCTCGGTTCGCGGCGGTTTCCGGTTTCCTGGTGTCAAGCCACGGCGCGGGCGAACTTGCGGGTCGCCCACCAGACGAGCACGATGGCGAGGGCGCCGATGTAGGCGGCGGCCTGCCAGATGGCGTTGGCGCCCATGTCGCCCTCGAAGAGGGAGCGGGCGGCCTCGACCGCGTAGTAGAACGGGTTGAAGTCGGCCACGTTCTGGAGCCACTGCGGAGCGAGGGCCATCGGGAGCATGATGCCCGAGAGCAGCATGATCGGCTGGACGAACGTGTTGAGGACCGGCGCGAGGGTGTCCTCGCTCTTGAGGACGATCGCCACCCCGTAGGAGAGCGCGCCGAGCATGAACGAGGTCAGGATGATGATCCCGAACATGAGGAACACGCCGGGCCAGTAGATCGTCAGGCCGCCGATCGGGGCGGCGAGGACGACGAGCAGCAGTGCCTGGATGAGCGTGGTCGTCACCGTCGCGAGGGTCCGGCCGATGAGGAGCGCCGCGCGGCTGACGGGCGTGACCCGCATCCGCTCGATGACGCCCGCCCGCAGCTCGGCGATGAGGCCGAAGCCGACGAAGGTGGAGCCGAACAGGGCCATCATGATGATCAGCCCGGGCACGAAGGTCTCCATGGCGCCGGACTCGAATCCGGGGGCGCCGTCGAGGCCGTTGAGCAGCGGGGCGAAGAAGATCAGGAAGTACAGCGGCTGGATGAGCATGACGACCAGCCACACGGGCTGCTTCAGGTTGAGCTTCATGGCCCGCGAGTAGACGAGCCAGGTGTCGCGCAGTGCCTTCATGTCAGTTCTCCTCCCGCAGCGAGCGGCCGGTCTGCTTGAGGAACACGTCGTCGAGGCTGGGCCGGTGCAGCTCGATGGACGCGGGCGCGATGTCCTTGGCGTCGAGGGCGCGCAGGAGCTCGGGGACGGCGGCGGCGCCGTCGTCGACGTACATGCGCAGGGTCGAGATCCGGGTGGCCGGGTCGGGTTCGCCCGCTTCGATCTCGCGGACGAAGTCCTTGGCGCCGAGGAGGTCGAGCGCTTCGGTGGCGAGGCCGACGACGCCGATCGCGACCACGTCGCCCGCCACTTCCTTCTTGAGTTCGAGGGGCGTGCCCTCGGCGACGACCTCGCCGTTGTCGATGATGGCGAGCCGGTCGCACAGGGCGTCGGCCTCGTCGAGGTAGTGCGTGGTGAGGAAGACCGCGGTGCCGCGTTCGCGCAGGGCCCGGACCTCGTCCCACATGTGGGCGCGCGACTGCGGGTCCAGGCCCGTGGTCGGCTCGTCCAGGAACAGGAGCTTCGGCTCGTGCATGATGCCGAGCGCGATGTCGAGGCGGCGCTTCTGGCCGCCGGAGTAGGTCTTGACGTTGCGGTCGGCGAACTCGGTGAGGTCGAAGGACCCCAGGACCGACTCGGCGCGCTCGGCGGCGCGCTTCTTGGACATGCCGTACAGGCGGCCCTGCATGACCAGTTCCTCGCGGGCGGTGACCTCGCCCCAGGTGCCGCCCTCCTGGCCGACGTAGCCGATGTCGCGGCGGACGGCGGCGGCGTCCTTGGCGAGGTCGTGGCCGCAGACCTTCGCGGCGCCCTCGGTGGGCTCGATGAGGGTGGAGAGCATCCGCATCGTGGTGGTCTTGCCGGCGCCGTTGGGGCCGAGGAGTCCGAAGATCTCCCCTTCCTTCACGGACAGGTCGACGCCGCGCACGGCCTCGACCGATTTGCCGCGGGACTTGAAGGTCTTCTTCAGCCCCTTGGTCTCGATGAGCATTGGTACCTCACGGGTGGATCGGTTCAGTGGACGGTGTTGCTGTGAACCTGGGTTTCTGCGAACCTGTTTCCTTGTTCAAGTTTGACTATAACCACTTCCCTGAGACGCCCGCAACTCGGTTTCCGTGTCCTTGGCGCCATAGTCAACGTTGAAGTAATATTGGCGGCATGTGGAGCACGCGCTTGCTTGTCCTCGGCCTGGTCAGGTGGCTCGGCCCCGTCCACGGCTACCTCGTCCGCCGGGAGCTCGACTCCTGGCGACTGCCGGGGGTGTCCGAGATCGGCGCGGGCTCGATCTACCACGCCCTCAAGCGGCTCACCGCCGACGGGAGCATCGAGGTCACCGGCACCGAGTCGGTCGACGCGCGACCCGCGCGCACCATGTACAAGGTCACCGCCAAGGGCGAGGCGGAGTTCCAGCGGACCCTGCGCGAGAGGCTGTGGGAGGTCTCCTCGGCCGACGACCCGTTCCAGACCGCGTGGACGTTCGCGCAGGTCCTCACCCCCGCCGAGAACACCGCGATGCTCAGGCAGCGGGCCGAGACGCTCTACGGGCGCGTCGAGATGGTGACCCAGGTGCTCGCCTCCACGACCTCCGACTTCAAGGAGGCGAACGCCGAGGCGTTCATCCCCGCCCACGCGCGGGCGATGATCAAGCGCCAGGCCGACCTGTGGGCGGTGGACGCCGAGTGGTGCGAGGCCACCGCGGAGCGGATCGAGTCCGGGGACCTCCAGATCGGCCCGGACCTCGATGCGGCGCAGGCGAAGTACTGGCGCGAGTCGATCCAGACCGACAAGTTCGTGGAGCAGGTCGCGATGTGGCGCGAGGGGCTCGGCGAGTAGCGCCCTGAACGATCGTTTAATGGATCACTCTAAAAAATGGACAACCCGTCTTATGGAGACCCTCCAAAAACAGTCCGGTTCGTGCCGGTTCTTCCGGGCCTTGACTCTCGCCGTGCTCCCGGGGCCGGATACCCGGCAACTACACTGCGGGACGTGCGCAAGGTTTTGATCGCCAACCGCGGCGAGATCGCAGTGAGAGTCATCCGGGCCTGCCGTGACGCCGGCTTCGAGTCCGTCGCCGTCTACGCCGACGGGGATCGCGATGCCCCCCACACCCTCCTGGCCGACGAGGCGTTCGCCCTCGACGGCCTCACGGCCGCCGACACCTACCTGCGGATCGACAAGCTGCTGAAGATCGCGCAGCGGTCCGAGGCGGATGCCGTGCACCCGGGGTACGGGTTCCTCTCGGAGAACGCCGAGTTCGCCCAGGCCGTCATCGACGCCGGGCTGACCTGGATCGGCCCCACCCCGCAGTCCATCAGGGACCTCGGCGACAAGGTCACCGCCAGGCACCTCGCCATGAAGGCGGACGTGCCCCTGGTGCCCGGCACCAAGGACCCGGTGGCGGACGCCTCCGAGATCCTCGCGTTCGCCGACGAGCACGGCCTGCCCGTCGCGATCAAGGCCGCCTTCGGCGGCGGCGGGCGCGGCCTCAAGGTCGCCCGCGAGCGCGACGAGATCCCCGACCTGTTCGAGTCCGCGGTCCGCGAGGCCGAGGCCGCGTTCGGGCGCGGCGAGTGCTTCGTCGAGCGGTACCTCGACCGGCCCCGCCACGTCGAGGCCCAGGTCCTCGCCGACACGCACGGGAACGTCATCGTCGTGGGCACCCGCGACTGCTCCCTCCAGCGCCGCCACCAGAAGCTCGTGGAGGAGGCCCCCGCGCCGTTCCTCACCGACGAGCAGCGCGCGATCATCCACAGCGCCGCCAAGGCCATCTGCAAGGAGGCCGAGTACCACGGCGCCGGCACGGTCGAATTCCTCGTGGCCGTCGACGGCACCATCTCCTTCCTCGAAGTGAACACCCGCCTCCAGGTCGAGCACCCCGTCTCCGAGGAGACCAGCGGCCTCGACCTGGTCCGCGAGCAGTTCCGCATCGCCTCCGGCGAGAAGGTCCCCGTCACCGAGGACCCCGAGCCGCGCGGCCACTCCATCGAGTTCCGCATCAACGGCGAGGACCCCGGCCGCGGGTTCCTGCCCGCCCCGGGCGCCGTCACGAAGCTGCGCCTCCCGGCCGGGCCGGGCGTGCGCGTCGACACCGGCATCGAGGAGGGCTCCGTCATCGACGGGAACTTCGACTCGCTGCTCGCGAAGGTCATCGTCACCGGCGCCACCCGCGAGGAGGCCCTGCGCCGCTCCGCGCGCGCCCTCGCCGAGATGGAGGTCGAGGGCATCGCCACGGTGCTCCCGTTCCACCGCCTCGTCGTCGAGGACCCGGCGTTCGCCGAGGACTTCACCGTCCACACCCGGTGGATCGAGACCGAGTGGGACAACACGCTGGAGCCGTACACCGCGGGCGGCGCCGGGAACGGCGACGCCGAGGAGCGCACCAGCCTCGTCGTCGAGGTCGGCGGCAAGCGCCTCGAAGTGTCGATCCCGGCCGGGCTCCTCAACCCGGTGGCGTCCAGCAAGCCGAAGAAGCGCGCCGCGAAGAAGCAGGCCGACGGCGGACCCGCCATCGGCGGCGACGCGCTCCCCTCGCCGATGCAGGGCACCATCGTGAAGGTCGCCGTGTCCGAGGGCCAGTCCGTGGTCAAGGGCGACACGATCGTGGTCCTGGAGGCCATGAAGATGGAGCAGCCCATCGAGGCGCACAAGTCCGGGACGGTCTCCGGCCTGGAGATCGGCATCGGCGACGTCGTCGCCGCGGGCGCCCCGATCTGCCGGATCTCCGAGTAGCGCCACGAGACCGTAACGGATCTGTCGGGTCCAAGACTTACAACCCGGCATCCCGCGGGGGACAATGGTCAGTGCTGTGCGTAGCACCACAAGCACTGCACCACACGACCGGAAACGGGTTAGGGTACCCGGCGGCGGTTACTCTGCCGCCGGACCTCGACCACTCCCTACAGGGGGCCTCGCCATGCGCTTCATCGACCGCCAGCCCGAGCACGACCTCACCTACTCCGACGTGTTCATGGTCCCCAACCGGTCGAACGTGGCGTCCCGCCTCGACGTCGACCTGTCCACCGGCGACGGCACCGGCAACTCGATCCCGATCATCGCGGCCAACATGACCGCGGTCTCGGGGCGGCGCATGGCCGAGACGCTCGCCCGCCGCGGCGCGCTCGCCGTGATCCCCCAGGACATCCCCGTGGACGTCGTCGCCGACGTCATCGCCCGCGTCAAGTCCCGCCCCCTCGACTGCGACGCGGCCCTGACCCTCCCGCCCACGGCCACCGTCGCCGAGGCCATCGCGCTGTTCCCCAAGCGCGCGCACGGCGCGGTCATCGTCACCGACTCCGAGCGCCGCCCGCTCGGCGTGGTCACCGAGGCCGACTGCCGCGGCGTCGACCGGTTCACGCAGCTGGAGCAGGTCGCCTCCGACCGCCTCGTGACCCTCCCGATCGGCACCACCGAGGCCGAGGCGTTCCGGGTCCTCGAAGAGACCAACGTGAAGCTCGCGCCGGTCCTCGACGCCGACGGGCGCCTCCACGGCGTCATCACCCGCGCCGGGGCCCTGCGCAACACCATCTACCGGCCCAACACCGACGCCGACGGGAAGCTCCGCGTCGCCGTCGCCATCGGCATCAACGGCGACGTCACCGGCAAGGCCGCGCAGCTCGTCGAGGCGGGCGCCGACGTCATCGTCGTCGACACCGCCCACGGCCACCAGGAGAAGATGCTCGACGCGCTCAAGCTCGTGCGCGACGCCGCCCCGCACCTGCCCGTCGCCGCCGGGAACGTCGTCACCGCCGAAGGGGCCATGGACCTCATCAACGCGGGCGCCGACATCGTCAAGGTCGGCGTCGGCCCCGGCGCCATGTGCACCACCCGCATGATGACCGGCGTGGGCCGCCCCCAGTTCTCCGCGGTCCTCGAATGCGCCGCCACCGCGCGCCGCATGGGCCGCCACGTGTGGGCCGACGGCGGGGTCCGCCACCCCCGCGACGTCGCCCTCGCGCTCGCCGCGGGCGCCTCCAACGTCATGATCGGCTCCTGGTTCGCCGGGACCCACGAGTCCCCCGGCGACATGCACTACGACGCCAACGGCAAGCCGTACAAGGAGTCCTTCGGCATGGCCTCGGCCCGCGCCGTCAAGGCCCGCAGCGCCGGCGAGACCTCCTTCGACCAGGCCCGCAAGGCCCTGTTCGAGGAGGGCATCTCCACCGGCCGCATGTACCTCGACCCGCAGCGCCCCGGCGTCGAGGACCTCCTCGACTCCATCGTCGCGGGCATCCGCTCCGCCGCCACCTACGCGGGCGCCACCACCCTGGAGGAGTTCCACGAGCGGGCCGCCGTCGGCGTCCAGTCCGCCGCGGGCTACACCGAGGGCGCCCCGGTCCCCAGCAGCTGGTAGTCAGCTCCGGGCGTCCCTCGCGAGGAGGGCCGCCTGGACCCGGTTGGCGCAGCCGAGCTTGGCGAGGACGCGGCTGACGTAGGTCTTCACCGTGGCCTCGCTCATGTGGGCGCGGGCGGCGATCTCGGCGTTCGGGAGGCCCTCGGCGAGGAGGTCGAGGACCTCTCGCTCGCGGGCAGCGAGGCGGTCGACGCGGGCGAGGGCGTCCCTGCGGCGCGGGGCCGCTTCGGGGGCCACGAGGCCCAGGACCATGCGCGTGACCGCGGGCGAGAGGTACGCCTCCCCTGCCGCGACCGCGCGGACCGCGGTCACCAGTTCCTCAGGGGTGCACGACTTCAGCACGAATCCGGCCGCGCCGCGCTCCACGGCGGCGAGGACGTTCGCCTGGTCGCCGAACGAGGTGAGCACGAGCGCCCGCGTCAGCGGGGACGCCGCGGCGAGCCGCTCGGCGACCGCGAGGCCCCCGAGGCCCGGCATGTGCAGGTCGAGGAGCGCCACGTCGGGGCGGTGCCGTTCGGCGGCGGCGACGGCCGCGCGGCCGTCGTGCGCGGTGGCGGCGACGTGGAACCCGGCCGCTTCGAGGACCGTGCGGACCCCTTCGACCACCAGGGGCTCGTCGTCGGCGATGAGGACCGAGGTCGCGGGCGTCATCGGGCCCGCGGCGGGCGCCGTCATCCCTGGACCCCCGCGACCGACGTGAGCGGCACGAGCACCAGCAGGAGCACCAGCGTCGCGAACGCGGCCGCCTTGACCCTTCGCGCCACCTTCGGCTCCCGCACGCGGGGCAGCATGGCGCTCAAGCGGAACCGGCCGTCCTCGGCCCGGTGGTCGAGCAGGCCCCCGGCGGCGTCCACGCGTTCGCGCAGGCCCGTCAGGCCGTGCCCGCCCGCGAGCGGCGGGAGCGGCGGGTCTGCGACGGGGACGGCGCCGACGGCCGCGCCGTCGACCGAGCCGGAGACTCCGGCCGCGGCGTCCGCACCCGAGCCGGCGCCAGCGGCGACATACGAGCCGGAACCGGAGGCGATGTCAGAAGCGGGAGCCGAAGCGGCCCCCGGGAGCGGGTTCTCCACCGTCACCAGCAGCGCGTCCTCCTCCCATGCCACCGTCGCCACCGCGAGCGTCCCGGGCGCGTGCTTCGCCGCGTTCGCCAGGCCCTCCTCCAGGACCGCGTAGGCCGCGCGCGACCCGGCCGCGGTGAACGGGCCGGGTTCGCCGCGCTGGCGCAGTTCGACGCGGGCGCCGGCCTCGATGAAGCGGGCCGCGAGGGACGCGGCGGCGGCGTGGTCGAAGTCGGCGTACTCGGCGTCGGCGGCCTCCTCCGCGCCCCGCAGGACCGCGACGAGGCCGTGGAGGTCCTCGACGGCGCCGCGGAGCGAGTCGCCGACGCGGCGGGCCTCGGCGCGCCGCTCGGGGTCGGTCTCGCGGACTTCGAGGGCCGCGGCCTGGACCGCGGCGAGGCCGAGGCGGCGGCCGATGCGGTCGTGCATGTCGCGGGCGAGGCGCAGCCGCTCCTGGTTGACGGCGGCCTCCTGCTCGCGCTCCGCGCGCCGGTACCGCTGCCACAGGGCCACGACGACCGCGGCGGCGAGGAGCGCGAGGACGCCCGCGGGGACGGGCCCGGTCGGGAGCATGGCGAACACCGCGAACTCGACCAGGACGACCGCGACCGCCGCGAGGAGACCTCTCATGCGGCCAGGGTACGCACCCGGCGCCGGGCCCGGCCGTCCGCTTTCGTCGCGTCAAGGGGCGACTTTCGGGGACTCCCCTGCCGCCCTTCGGCGTCCGTACGTTGGCGGCGTGATCGAAGTCCACAACCTGACCAAGCGGTACCGCGGCGGCACGGCCGTCGACGGTCTCACCTTCACCGTGGAGCCGGGCCGCGTCACCGGCTTCCTCGGACCCAACGGCGCGGGCAAGTCCACCACCATCCGCATGATCCTCGGCCTCGACCGGCCGACGGCCGGGACCGCGCTCGTCGGCGGCCGTCCGTACACCGCCCTGGAGCGTCCCGTCACAGTAGTCGGGGCGCTGCTGGAGGCGGGCGACCTGCACCCGGCCCGTTCGGCCCGCGAGCACCTGACGTGGATCGCGAGGTCCAACGGCCTCGGCCGCGCCCGGGTCGCCGAAGTCCTGGAGGAGACCGGGCTGACCGAGGTCGCCGGCAAGGCGGCCCGCACGTTCTCCCTGGGCATGAAGCAGCGCCTCGGGATCGCCGCGGCCCTGCTCGGCGACCCGGAGGTGCTCATCCTCGACGAGCCGGTGAACGGCCTCGACCCTGAGGGCGTCATCTGGATCCGCACGCTCGCGAAGCGCCTCGCGGGCGAGGGCCGCACAGTCCTCGTCTCCAGCCACCTCATGTCGGAGATGGCGGTGACGGCCTCGCACCTGGTCGTCATCGGCCGCGGGCGCCTGCTCGCCGACCTGCCCACCGAGGAGTTCGTGGCCGCGCACTCCGGATCGAACCTGGAGGAGGCGTTCATGCGCCTGACGAGCGACGCGGTCCAGTACCGCGCGGGAGGGACCCGATGACCGCGTTCACGCAGGCCACGGCCGCCGAGTGGGTGAAGATCCGCTCCGTGCGGTCCACCGCGATCACCCTGGGCCTGTTCGCGCTCGTCGCACTGGGCCTGGCGCTCCTGATCGCCCGCGGCTTCTCGCCGGGCGGCCCGAGGGAGGACGCGGTCCTCCCGATCTTCTTCGGGCTGCTCACCGGTCAGCTCGTGCTCGTGACGTTCGCGGTCGCGACCGTCGGTTCGGAGTTCTCCACCGGCACGATCCGCACCTCGCTCGCGGCGGTGCCCTCGCGCGGCCGGTTCTACGCGGCGAAGATGACCGTCATCGGCCTGACCCTCGCCGCCGCGGCCCTCCTCGTGGAGGCCGTCTCGTACACCCTCGTGCGCCTCGTCATCGGCGACGCGGCCGCGCCGCTGAACGAGTGGTGGACGATCCAGGCGCTCCTCGGCGGCTGGCTCCACCTGACGCTGCTGAGCCTGTTCACCGCGGCGGTCGCGGTGATGCTGCGCAGCACGGTGGTCGCGCTGTCGGTGCTGCTGCCGATCCTGTTCCTGGGCTCGCAGGGCCTGGGGAACCTTCCGGCGATCCAGCCGGTCGTGCAGTACTTCCCCGACCAGGTCGGCATGGTCATCATGCACCTGACGGTGCCGGGCGACGACCGCTTCGGCCGCGACTACGGCCCCTGGGAGGGCATCGCGATCCTCGTCCTGTGGACCGCGGCTGCGCTCGTCGGCGGGTGGATCGCCATGCGCCGCAGGGACGCCTGACCCGCAAGGGCGCGGGGCGGCCCCCGGACCGCGCCGCGCCCTTGTGGACCGTCCCCAATTGAGGGAAGATCCCCACTTCGCGGACCGTTCTCATATAACTTCGCTCTGTAGTCGGCCCGTCACTTCGAGGTCGCGCGACAGGAACGAAGGAGCACCAGTGAAACGCATTGCCATCCTCGGCGCAGGCTCGATGCTGCTCGCCGCCGCCCTGGCCGCGATCCCCGCGACCGCCGGAGCCCAGGACGCCACCGAACTCACCAAGAAGATGCTGGTCGACGCCCCCATGACCGGCGACGGCTCGAACTTCTCGAAGGACGCGATCTCGCTCGACGCGTGCCTCACCGGCGCCACCGAGATCCTCGGCACGAACTACTTCGACTCCTGCGCCGACCAGGCCGTCGGCCCGGTCCCGGAGTCGGGGAAGCAGCCCGGGTACCTCCAGCTCACCGACGCCAGCGAGTACAACGACGGCGCCGCGATCCTCAACCGGGCGCTCCCGAACAAGGGCGGCATCGAGGTCACGTTCGCGCAGTACCAGTACGGCGGCACCGGCGCCGACGGCATCTCGTTCTTCCTCGTGGACGGCGGCACCGACCTCACCGAGCCCGGCGCCCTCGGCGGCAGCCTCGGCTACGCGCAGAACAAGAACTTCGACGGCGTCGACGGCGGCTACCTGGGCCTCGGCCTCGACGCCTGGGGCAACTTCTCGGCCGACACCGAGGGCCGCGGCCAGGGCTGCCCCGAGGACTACCGGGCCCCGTCCTACCTGAGCGTCAATACGAACAAGGCTCCCGACAACGTCGCGCTGCGCGGCCCCGGCGAGGGCCGGAACGGCTACTGCCTGCTCGCCACGACCGCCACGGACGAGAAGATCGGCGAGTACACCGGCGGCGACGTCTACGGCACCAACTTCCCCGAGAGCCTTCGCTCCGAGACCCTCGCGGACGCCAAGCGCCTCGTGAAGCTCAAGGTCGGCGGCGGCGAGAACCCGAAGGTCACCGTGGACCTCGACTTCCTGAACGGCGCCGGCTGGGAGCGGGTCCTGGAGACCACCGTGCCGTTCGCGGCGCCCGACACGTTCAAGATCGGGTTCGCCTCGTCCACGGGCAGCCACACCGACGTCCACCTGATCCGCCACCTGCGCGTCGAGACCTTCGTGGAGTAAGGGAACCGGGAAAAAAGGGGCCCGCGCCGATACGGCGCGGGCCCCTTCCACGTCTGCGGGCTAGAACTCCATGAGCTGGCGGGCGGCCTCGGCGACCGAGCCCGACAGCGACGGGTAGATCGTGAACGTGCGCGCGACCTGCTCCACGGTGAGCCGCTGCTCCACCGCGAGCGCGATCGGCGTGATCAGCTCGGAGGCGCGCGAGCCGACGACGACGCCGCCCGCGACGATCCCGGAGGACTTCCACGCGAACAGCTTCACGAAGCCCTCGGTGCGGTCGAGCATCTTCGCGCGCGGGTTCGACGCGAACGGCAGCATGACGCCGCGGCAGTCCACCTTCCCGGAGTCCACATCGGCCTGGGTGACGCCGACGGAGGCGAGCTCCGGGTCGGTGAACACGTTCGCGGCGACGTGGGCGAGCTTGATGGGGCGCACGGCCTCGCCGAGCGCGTGCCAGATCGCGATGCGGCCCTGCATGGCCGCGACGGAGGCGAGCGCGTGGACGCCGGTGACGTCGCCCGCGGCGTACACGCCGGGGACGTTGGTGCGGGACACCTTGTCGACGGGGATGAACCCGCGCTCGTCCACGGTGATCCCGTAGGCGTGCAGGCCGAGGTTGTCGGAGTTGGGGATCGAGCCGACGCAGATGAGCGCGTGCGAGCCCTGGATGACGGTGCCGTCGTCGAGTTCGACCTCGACGCCGTCGTCGGTGCGGCGGGCGGCGGCGGCGCGGGAGTGGTTGCGCACGTCCATGCCGCGGCGCACGAACACGCGGCCGACGGTCTCGGCGGCCTCGGCGTCCTCGTGGGGCATGACGCGGTCGCGGGAGGAGATGAGGGTGACCTCGGAGCCCATGGCGAGGTACGCGGAGGCGAACTCGGCGCCGGTGACGCCGGAGCCGACGACGATGAGGTGCTCGGGGAGCTCCTTGAGGTCGTACAGCTGGCGCCAGGTGAGGATGCGCTCGCCGTCGACGGGGGCGGAGGTGAGGGTGCGGGGGGTGGCGCCGGTGGCGATGAGGACGACGTCGGCGTCGGCGTCGAACGGCTCGCCTTCGAGGGGGACCACGTGGAGTTCGTGGACGTAGTTGTAGCCCTTGTCGACGCGGAGGGCGCCGCGGCCGTAGACGATGTTGACGCCCTGGTTGACGAGCTTCTGGGCGATGTCGGCGGACTGCTGGGTGGCGAGGCGGCGCACCCGGCCGTTGACCGCGACGGGGTCGGTCGTGGCCTCCTTGGCCGCCACGCCGAGCTCGGCGGATTCGTGGATCTCGGTGAGCACGTTGGAGGCCGCGATGAACGTCTTCGAGGGGACGCAGTCGGAGAGGACGCAGGCCCCGCCTGCGCCCGTGGCCTCGATGAGGGTGACGTCGGCGCCGAGCTGGGCCGCCACGAGGGCGGCCTCGTACCCGGCCGGGCCTCCGCCGATGATCGCTACTCGTGCCACGGGGCGCGCCTTTCGGTGTTCGGGATGCTTCAGTGCGGGCAGGTTTAAGGGTATCTTCGAGTCGTGCATCTCTATGCCGCGTATGGCTCGAATCTCGACCCTGCCCGCATGCGCGCGACCTGCCCGCGGTCGCCGCTGGTGGGCACGGGCTGGCTGGAAGGCTGGCGCCTGACCTTCGGCAATGCGGACCTCGGAACGGAATCCGCGGTCGCCACCGTGGTCGAAGCGCCCGGCGAGCGGGTCTTCGTGTCGCTCTACGACCTCGACCCGGCGGACAAGCAGGTCCTCGACGAGCTGGAGGGCTTCAACTCCAAGCTCTACCGCAAGATGCACTCCCAGGCCGCGACCCTGGAGGCGAACCGCCAGGTGTGGCTGTACGTCTTCGAGGGCTTCGAGGGCGGCCTGCCGTCCCAGTGGTACCTGGACGAGATCCTCCGCGCCGCCGAGGCGGCCGGTGCCCCGCAGGACTACGTCGAGGCCCTGCGCAAGCGCCCGACCGCTGAGTAGTCCCAGCTCACGACTCCTTGTCGCCCCTACCGGATACGGTTCGGATAGGGGCGCTTCGGATGTCCGTTTTGCCCGGACTCTCCGTTCACATTCCGCAAGCACGGCCGCGGGGCGGACGCGATGCGCCCGCCCCGCTCCGCCTGTGTCTAGAACGCCGGGCTCTGGGCCGCGGCCAGGACCGTGTGGATCATGACGCGCACGCCGTGCGAGAGGGCGTCCTCGTCGATGTCGAAGTTGCCCTGGTGGATGTCGAGCCGCTCCCCCGGGCGCCCGACCCCGAGGCGCGCCATGGCGCCGGGGATCTGCTCCAGGTAGTACGCGAAGTCCTCGCCGCCCATGGACATCGGGGCCTCGACGACGGCGTCCGGTCCGAGCGCGGCGGCCGCAGCGCCGGCGAACATCGCGGAGGCGGCGCGGTCGTTGACGACCGGCGGCACGCCGCGGCGGTAGTCGATCTCGCACTCCACGCCGGAGGCGCGGGCGACCGAGCGGGTGATCTCCTGGACCAGGTCCGGGATCATGTCCCAGGTCTCGCGGCCGTGGACGCGGACCGTGGCCCGCGCGAGGGCCTCCTGCGGGATCGCGTTGGCGGCCTCCCCGGCCTGGACCGCGCCGAAGACGATCGCGACGGACTGCCGCGGGTCGAGGCGGCGGTTGACCAGCGCGGGGACGTCGACGACGACGCGGCCGATGGCGTTCACCAGGTCGTGCGTGAGGTGCGGGCGGGACGTGTGGCCGCCGCGGCCCTTCATGCGGACTTCCATGACATCGCACGCGGCCGTCAGGGGCCCGTTGCGCACGCCGATCTTCCCGGCCTGGAACTGCGGGTCGCAGTGGAACGCGAAGATCGCGTCGACGTCGGTGAGCGCCCCGTACTTGATCATCGTGGGCGCCCCGGACGGGAACTGCTCCTCGGACGGCTGGAACACCAGGCGGAAGCGCCCGGGCAGGCCCTCGCGGGCCTCCAGCTCGTGGAGGACCCGGCCGACGCCGAGGAGCATCGCGGTGTGCGCGTCGTGGCCGCACGCGTGGCAGACGCCGTCGACGGTGGACCGGTACGGGACCTGCTTCGGGTCGTGGATGGGCAGGGCGTCCATGTCGGCGCGGATCGCGATGACCCGGTCGCCGGTGCCGATGTCGCAGGTCAGGCCCGTGCCGTCGGGGATGATCTGGGGCTGGAGCCCGGCTTCGAGGAGCCGCGCGGCCACGTAGTCGGCGGTGTCGTGCTCCTGGCGCGACAGGCGCGGGTTCGCGTGGATGTGGCGGCGGGCCGCGACGACCTCGTGCGCGTGGGCGTCGAGCCAGGCGTCGAGGAAGTCCGGCAGCGATGTGGACATGACCTGCTCCGAAGCGGTGGTGCCGGAAGTGGCGCTCCCGGCTGCGGTGTCGAACGAGGGCAAGGCGGCGGGTACCACGAGACAGGACTCCGGTGCGACGGCACTCGGCAGCGGCTCATTGGACTTGGTGGCGGTACCCATCTCGACGACTTTCTCCGCAGTGAGCGTGTACATTTCCTTCGCGCCTCGCAATTCGCGTTCGAGGATCAAAGCCATTGGAGTGCGATCCGGCAAGCTTAATCCGATCGCGCTCCGTTGCGGCTAGCGCCGTGATTTGCGACGCCCGGCGGCCGCTTCCGGGCGCATCGTGGCGAGCCCGGGGTCACGGCCGCGCGACAGCCGGTCACGGCCCTGTGGGCCGAACCTGCCGTCATAAGGCATAACGCTTGCCGAGCCGATAAGTTACGGCCGAGATCCGACTTTTGAACAGACGGCGGACGCGTCGCCGTTCGATGACGCGTCCGCATCGAGTCTTTCCCCGCGAGGGCTTTCCGGCGACAGACGCTATGTGCGTTCACCGGTCCGGGTCCATTCGGTCACCAGTTGTCGGCGGGGACGTGGCGGCCCCATTCGGCGGCGAGCGCCGTGCACACCTCGCCCACGGTGGCCCCGGCCCTCAAGGCGCGCTTGAGCGGGTAGAGCACGTTCGCGGTCCCCGCGGCGGCGCTCTTCACCTCTGCGAGAGCCGCTTCCAGCTCCGCGGCGTCGCGTCCGGCGCGGTGGGCGGCGAGCCGCTCGACCTGCGCCGCCTCGATCGCGGGGTCCACTTTGAGCGGTGAATAGGGCGCTTCGTCCCCGTTGAGGATGTATTTGTTGACGCCGACGACGGTCTGCTCCCCGGAGTCGATGCGCTTGGCCGTCTCGTAGGCGCTGCGCTCGATCTCGCTTTTCTGGAAGCCCTCTTCGATGGCGGCGACGGCGGAGCCGTGCGCGAAGACCGCGTCGATGAGGCGCAGGGCCTCGGCCTCGACCTCGTCGGTGAGGGCCTCGACGGCGTAGGACCCGGCGAACGGGTCGACGGTGTCGGTCAGGTCCGTCTCGGCGGCGATGACCTGCTGGGTGCGCAGGGCCAGGCGCGCGGAGGTGTCGGTGGGCAGCGCGATGGCCTCGTCGTACGCGTTCGTGTGGAGCGACTGGGTGCCGCCGAGGACGGCGGCGATCGCCTGGACGGTGACGCGTGCGAGGTTCACCTCCGGCTGCTGCGCGGTGAGCTCGACCCCGGCGGTCTGGGTGTGGAACCGCAGCCGCATCGAGCGGGGGTCCTTGGCATTGAAGCGGTCGCGCATGACGTGGGCCCAGATGCGGCGCGCGGCCCGGAACTTCGCGACCTCGGTGAGGAGCGTGGACCGGGCGACGAAGAAGAAGGACAGGCGCGGCGCGAACGCGTCGACGTCGAGTCCGGCGGCGAGCGCGCAGTTGACGTACTCGATGCCGTCGGCGAGCGTGAACGCGAGCTCCTGCGCGGGGGTCGCCCCGGCCTCGGCCATGTGGTAGCCGGAGATGGAGATCGTGTTCCACTGCGGGAGTTCGGCGGCGCAGTACGCGAACGTGTCGGCGACGAGCCGCAGGGACGGCGCGGGCGGGAAGATGTACGTCCCGCGGGCGATGTACTCCTTGAGGATGTCGTTCTGGATCGTCCCGCGCAGCGCGGCGGGGTCGACGCCCTGCTCCTCGGCGACCAGCTGGTACAGGAGCAGCAGGACGGCGGCGGGCGCGTTGATCGTCATCGACGTGGAGACCTCGCCGAGGGGGATGTCCGCGAAGAGGGTCCGCATGTCGGCCACGGAGTCGACGGCGACGCCGACCTTGCCGACCTCTCCGGCGGCCTCGGGGGCGTCGGAGTCGTAGCCCATCTGGGTGGGCAGGTCGAACGCGACGGACAGGCCGGTCGTGCCCGCGGCCAGGAGGTCCCGGTAGCGGCGGTTCGACTCGGCGGCCGTGGCGAAGCCCGCGTACTGGCGCATCGTCCAGGGGCGGGACGTGTACATGGTCGGGTGGACGCCGCGCGTGTAGGGGAAGGACCCGGGTTCGCCGAGCCGCTCCGCCAGATCGTCCGCGGCGTCGGCGGGGCCGTAGACGGGTCGGATCTCGATCCCCTCGCGGCCTTGCGGTGACGACTGCATGGCTGCCATCCTAGGTGGTGAACCGCGCCTCCGGGAAGCAGTGCGCCCCCCGGCGGCGCCTTCGCGCACCTGGCCCCGCGCCCCGCCCGCGCCGTGACCGAGGATCACTTGTGTATCCCCGGTCCCGCACCGGTGGCCGGGACGCGGCAGACTAGGAGGGATCCCTCGCGAGGAGTGGTTGCATGACGTACTCATCTGACTACGGTCGCGGTGGTCCCGGCGCCTATGAGGACCCCCGATCCGGCGCGGTGCCGTCCCCTCGGTACTCCCCGGAGTCCGAAGGCGCCCAAGGCGACCCGTACGGCTCGGAGCCGCGGCGCGACCCGCACCCGTCCCTGGGCGGGAGGTTCACGGGCTCGGACCCGCACCCCTCCGGCCAGCAGGGCTACAACCGCGACCCGTACGGCGGGGACTCCTACGGCGACTCCTCGTACCGGCACAGCTCCTCGTACGGCAACTACGGGAACCTCGGGCAGTCCTTCGCCGTCGGCGGCGAGCCGGGGCAGCGCCCGGGCCCCGGCGGCCCCGCGAACCGGGCCCGCCCCGGCGACCTGGTGGGCGACCGGTACCGGCTCGAAGACCTCGTCGGCAAGGGCGGCAACGGGTCCGTGTGGCGCGCCACCGACACCGTGCTGCGCCGCGAGGTGGCCCTCAAAGAGGTGTTCCTGCCCCCGGACCTCCCGCCGCAGGAGCGCGTCCAGCTCATCGACCGGTCCCGGCGCGAGGCCCAGATCGCCGCGGGGCTCTCGCACCCGTCGGTGATCCGCGTGTTCGACGTCGTCGAGCACGGCGGCCTGCCGTGGATCGTCATGGAGCTGCTCCAGTCCCGGAGCCTCGCCGAGATCCTCTCGCAGGACGGGCCGCTCCAGCCGCGCGTCGCCGCGAAGATCGGCCTCGCGCTCGTGGGCGCCCTCCAGGCGGCGCACGACGCGGGGATCATCCACCGCGACGTCAAGCCCGGGAACGTCCTCATCTCCACCGACGGGCGCTGCGTCCTCTCCGACTTCGGTGCGGCCCAGCTGCACCAGGTCTCGGGCGGCACCACCCCCGGCAAAGTGCTCGGCTCGGCGCACTACATCGCGCCCGAGCGGGCCGTCGGCCACCCGGCCGAGCCCGCCTCCGACGTGTTCAGCCTCGGCGTGACCCTGTACGCCGCGGTCGAGGGGCGCCCGCCCTTCGACCGCGGCGACGCCGTCTCCACGATGCGCGCGGTCGTCCAGGAGCCCCCGGAGAGCCCCCGCAACGCCGGGCCGCTCACGCCGCTCCTCGGCGGGATGCTCGCCAAGGACCCGGCCCAGCGCATGCAGCTCCCCGAAGTGCGCCACGAACTCCAGACCCTCCTCTCCGGGCAGTTCGCCGGCCCCGGCGGGCCCGGCCACCAGTCCCCGCCCTACCGCCCCGACCAGGGCTACCAGGAGGGGCCGCCGTCCCAGACGGGCCCGCGCCCGCGGGTGCGCGACGTCGAGCCCGAACCGGAGCGCGGCAACCCGTGGAAGTCCGGGGCCGTCATCGCGATCTGCATCCTCCTCGCGCTCGTCCTCGGATGGGGCGCCTACAAGGTCCTCACCGGCGAGGACGGCGGCGGATCGGGCGCCGAGGACCCGGGCACCAGCGGCGACGCGTCCGACGGCGGCGAGTCCACCGAAGGCGGGGGCGAGTCCCCCGAGGGCGACGACGGCGCCGCGCCGTTCGAGACCGCCACCTACGAGGGCGACGGCTTCACCGTCGCGTACCCGAAGGACTGGTCCGAGGGCGAGGGCGGCGACGACTCCGTGTCGTTCTTCAACCCCGACGACGACACCCAGTGGGTGCGGTTCTACTCCGGTTCCGACCGCGGCGCGGGCGACCCCGAGGGCTACCTCTCGGAGTACTTCGACGGCCTCGGCGCCGAGATGACCGACCTGGAGCAGGTCCGCCTGGAGGCGACCGAGATCGGCGGCATGAGCGGCGCGGTCCTGGAGTACACCGGCACGAACCTCGACGACACCGGCGCGCAGCGGCACTCGGTGTGGGCGATCGTGGACGCCGGCGACGGCACCACGTTCGGCGTCTTCGTCTCCGGCGACGCGGATACATGGGACCTATCACAAGGGGTGTACGACACCGCCGCCTCCTCGTTCGCTACCGGCTGAGGCCACACCGTCCGCAACACCGGTCTCCCAGGCTGCGGATATGCGACCATTTCCCCATGACCGACTCTGCGCCAGCCATCGACGCGAACCTTGATGCGCTGCGAGCCGAAGCGCTCCAGTGGATCACCGACGACCCCGACAAGGCCGGCCGCGACGAGCTCTACCGGCTCCTCGACGGCCTCCCCGGGACCGCCGCCGAACTCGCCGACCGGTTCTCCGGCCGCCTGAAGTTCGGGACCGCGGGTCTGCGCGGCCCGCTCCGCGCGGGCCCCAACGGGATGAACCTCGCCGTCGTCCGCGCCGCCGCCGCAGGGCTCGCGAACTGGCTGGACGCCAAGGGCGCCGAAGGACCCGTCGTCATCGGCTACGACGCCCGCCACGGCTCCCGCGACTTCGCCGTCGAGACCGCCCGCGTCGTCACCGGCTCCGGCCGCCGGGCCCTGCTCATGCCCGGCCCGCTGCCGACCCCGGTGACCGCGTTCGCCGTCACCCACCTCGACGGCGCCGCCGCCGTGCAGGTCACCGCCAGCCACAACCCGCCGCAGGACAACGGCTACAAGGTGTACCTGGGCCGCGAGCTCGGCGGGGACCTCGGCGCGGGCGCGCAGATCGTCCCGCCCGCCGACACCGAGATCGAGGCCGCGATCGAAGCGCTCGGGCCGCTCTCGGAGATCCCCCTCGGCGACGAGGGCGAGACCCTCGACGGGACGGTCCTCGACGAGTACCTGGCCGCCATCGCCTCGGTGGTCGACCCCGACGACCCCAAGCGCCTCGCCTCCGTGGCGACCCCGATGCACGGCGTCGGCGGCTCCACCTTGGTGAAGGCCATGGAGAAGGCCGGGTTCCCGGCCCCGGCGCTCGTGCCCGAGCAGGCCGAGCCCGACGCGGACTTCCCCACCGTCGCGTTCCCGAACCCGGAGGAGCCCGGCGCGATCGACCTGCTCAAGGCCCTCGCGGCCGAAGAGGGCGCGGACGTGGCGCTGGCGCTCGACCCGGACGCCGACCGCTGCTCGGTCGCCGTCCCCACCGGCGACGGCGGCTGGCGCCAGCTCTCCGGCAACGAAGTGGGCGTGCTCCTCGCGGACCACTGGATGCGCAAGGGCCGCACCGGGACCTACGCGACCACGATCGTGTCGACCACGCAGCTCAAGGCCATGTGCGAGAAGCGCGGCCACGCCTACATGGAGACCCTCACCGGCTTCAAGTGGCTGGCCCGCACCAGCCCCGACCTGGCGTTCGCGTTCGAGGAGGCCCTCGGGTACTGCGTCGCGCCGGAGTTCCTGCGCGACAAGGACGGCATCTCCGCGTCCCTCGTGGTCGCCGAGATCGCCGCCGGGCAGGCCGCCCGGTTCGCGACGCTCCAGGACCGCCTGGACGAGCTCGCCGAGGAGTTCGGCGTGTACGAGACCGGGCAGCTGTCGGTGCGCGTGGAGGACCTGAGTGAGATCGCCGCGTGCATGAAGCGCCTGCGCGCCAACAAGCCCGCGTCGCTGCTGGACGAACCGGTCACCGACTACCTCGACCGGCTCCCCGAGGCCGACGTGGTCACGCTGACGACGGCGAACGCCCGCGTCGTGTGCCGCCCGTCCGGGACCGAGCCGAAGCTCAAGGCGTACCTGGAGGTCCGCGAGGACACCGGCGGCGACCTGACCGCGGCCCGCGAGCGCGCCCGCGCGGGCGTCGAGGCGCTGCGCGCGGAGGTCGCCGGCATCCTCGGCGTCCCGCACTAGAGGACGTGCAGAAGGGGGCCGCGGGATGCGGCCCCCTTTCCTTTTCGGCTAGAAGCGGCGGTAGGCGCCGAACTGGCGGTCGCCCGCGTCGCCGAGGCCGGGGACGATGTAGGCCTTCTCGTTGAGCTCCGGGTCCACCGCGGCGGTGGTCATGCGCATCGCGATCCCCGAGTGCTCCAGTTTCGCGATCCCGTCGGGCGCGCAGAGCACGCTGACCAGGTCGATGTGCGTGCAGCCGCGGGCGGCGATCATCTCGCAGCAGCGCAGGAGCGAGCCGCCGGTGGCGACCATGGGGTCGAGGACGATGACGTGGCGTCCGGCCAGGTCGTCCGGGAGGGATTCCATGTAGGCGTAGGGCTCGTGCGTCTCCTCGTCGCGGGCGAGGCCGACGAAGCCCATGGAGGCGTCGGGGATCATGGCCTGCGCGGCGTCGGCCATGCCGAGCCCCGCGCGCAGCACCGGGACCAGGAGCGGCGGGTTCCCCAGCCGGAAGCCCTTCGCCGTGGCGACGGGGGTCCTGATCTCGTATTCGGCGACGGCCACGTCGCGCGTGGCCTCGTAGACGAGCATCATGGTGAGCTCGTGCAGGGCGGCCCGGAACCTCGGTGAGTCCGAGCGCTCGTCGCGCATGGCGGTGAGCCGTTCGGCGGCGAGCGGGTGTTCGACGATCTTGACATCCACGGTTCATAACCTTAACGCCCAGTTCGCCGCGCTAATGTGAGCTGGTCACCACAGTCTGATTCAGCGGTCACAGAGATACGGATACGATCGGGTCATGGGATCAATTCTGAGCGGCGCCGAGGCCGCGTCCCTCGTCCGCGCCCTTCCGGGCGTCGACGCGGTCGGCCTCGAAGCGCGCGCGGCGGGGCTCTCCACCCGCTCGGTCAAGACGACGTCGAAGGCGCACGCCATCGACCTCGCGATCAGCATGATCGACCTCACCACCCTCGAAGGGGCCGACACCCCGGGCAAGGTCCGCTCGCTCGCCGCGAAGGCCCGCCGCCCCGACGGCGACGCGCCCGCCACCGCGGCCGTCTGCGTCTACCCGTCGATGGTCGCCACCGCGAAGGAGGCGCTCGAAGGCAGCGGCGTGCTCGTCGCCTCCGTCGCCACGGGCTTCCCCGCCGGGCAGGTCCCGCTCGACGTGCGGCTCGCCGACACCGAGTCCGCGGTGCGGGCCGGGGCCGACGAGATCGACATGGTCATCAACCGCGGCGCGTTCCTCGCCGGGGACCTCGAACGGGTCTTCCACGAGATCAAGGCCGTCAAGGCCGCGTCCGGCGACGCCCGGCTCAAGGTGATCCTGGAGACCGGCGAGCTCGCCACCTACGACGCGGTGCGCCGGGCGTCGTGGCTCGCGATGTACGCCGGCGCCGACTTCATCAAGACCTCCACGGGCAAGGTGGGCGTCAACGCGACCCTGCCCGTGACGCTGCTGATGATGCAGGCCGTGCGCGACTACCGGGCCGCCACCGGCGTCCAGGTCGGCGTCAAGCCCGCGGGCGGCATCCGCAACACCAAGGACGCGATCAAGTACCTCGTCACCGTGAACGAGGTCCTCGGCGACGACTGGCTCTCGAACCACTGGTTCCGCTTCGGCGCGTCCAGCCTCCTCAACGACCTGCTCATGCAGCGCCAGAAGCTCAAGACCGGCCACTACTCCGGCCCCGACTACGTGACGGTGGACTAGCCATGTTCGAGTACGCCCCCGCACCCGAGTCGGTGCGGCCCGACATCAAAGAGCACTACGGGCTCTTCATCGACGGCGAGTTCACCGACGGCGAATCCGTCTTCAAGTCGGTGAACCCCGCGACCGAGGAAGTCCTGTTCACCGTCGCCGAGGCGGGCGAAGCGGACGTCGCGCGCGCCGTCGCCGCGGCCCGCCGCGCGCAGGAGGCCGTGTGGGGACCGATGAGCGGCGCCGAGCGCGGCAAGTACCTGTTCCGCATCGCCCGGCTCCTCCAGGAGCGGGCCCGCGAGTTCGCCGTGGCCGAGTCCCTCGACAACGGCAAGCCCATCAAGGAGACCCGCGACTTCGACGTCCCGACCGCCGCGCAGCACTTCTTCTACCACGCCGGATGGGCCGACAAGCTCTCCTACGCGGGGCTCGGCGCCGACCCGAAGCCGCTCGGCGTCGTCGGCCAGGTCATCCCGTGGAACTTCCCGCTGCTCATGCTCGCGTGGAAGATCGCGCCCGCGCTCGCGTGCGGGAACACGGTGGTGCTCAAGCCCGCCGAGACCACGCCGCTCACCGCGCTCATGTTCGCCGAGCTGTGCCAGGAGGCCGACCTGCCCGCGGGCGTCGTCAACATCCTCCCCGGCGCCGGTGCCGCGGGCGCCGCGGTCGTCAACAGCCCTGTGGACAAAGTCGCCTTCACCGGCTCCACGGCCGTGGGCCGCGCCATCGCGAAGGCCGTCGCGGGCTCCAAGAAGAAGGTCACCCTGGAGCTGGGCGGCAAGGCCGCGAACATCGTCTTCGACGACGCCCCCGTCGACCAGGCCGTCGAGGGCATCGTCAACGGCATCTTCTTCAACCAGGGGCACGTGTGCTGCGCCGGTTCGCGGCTCCTCGTGCAGGAGTCCGTGGCCGATGAGGTGCTCGCGCGCCTCAAGGAGCGCGTGTCGACCCTGAGGGTCGGCGACCCGCTCGACAAGAACACCGACATCGGCGCCATCAACTCCGCCGAGCAGCTCGCCCGCATCACCGCCCTCACCGAGGCCGGGCGCGGCGAGGGCGCCGACGTGTGGCAGCCCGCCTGCGACCTGCCCGAGAACGGCTTCTGGTTCCGCCCCACCGTGTTCACCGGGGTGCAGCAGTCCATGCGGATCGCGCAGGAGGAGATCTTCGGGCCCGTGCTCAGCGTCCTCACGTTCCGCACGCCCGACGAGGCGATCGCCAAGGCCAACAACACGCCCTACGGCCTCTCGGCCGGGGTGTGGACCGAGAAGGGCTCCAAGATCCTGTGGGCGGCCGAGCGGCTGCGCGCGGGCGTGGTGTGGGCCAACACGTTCAACCAGTTCGACGCCGCCAGCCCCTTCGGCGGCCTGAAGGAGTCCGGATACGGCCGCGAAGGCGGCCGCCAGGGACTGGAGGCGTACCTCGATGTCTGATCGACTCCAGGTCAAGAAGACCTACAAGCTGTACGTCGGCGGGAAGTTCCCCCGCTCCGAGTCCGGAAGGAGCTACCCGGTGAGCAGCCCCGACGGGACCGAGCTGGCCAACGCCGCGCTCGCCAGCCGCAAGGACGCCCGCGACGCCGTCGCCGCCGCGCGCAAGGCCCAGCGGTCCTGGGCCGGGCAGACCGCGTACCTGCGCGGGCAGATCCTGTACCGCGCCGCCGAGATGCTCGAAGGCCGCGCCGGGCAGTTCGCCGAAGAGCTCGCCGACGCCACCGGGGCCGAACCGCACGAGGCGCTCGGCACCGTCGAGGCCGCGATCGACCGGCTCGTCCACTACGCGGGCTGGACCGACAAGTACACGTCCGTCCTCGGCGGCGCGAACCCCGTGGCCGGGCCGTACTTCAACCACACCACGCCCGAACCGCTCGGCGTCGTCGCCGCGATCGCCCCGCAGGACGACCCGCTGCTGGGCCTCATCGAGGTCATCGCGCCCGCCATCGCCTCCGGGAACACCGTGGTCGTGCTCGCGAGCGAGGCGAAGCCCCTGCCCGCGTTGAGCTTCGGTGAGGTCCTGGCGACCTCCGACCTGCCCGGCGGGGTGGTGAACCTGTTGAGCGGCAAGGCCACCGAGGTCGCGCCGCACCTGGCGTCCCACGCCGACGTCAACGGGCTCGATCTCACGGGCGCCGACGCGGACCTGGCGGCCTCCCTGGAGGCCGCGGCCGCCGAGACCCTCAAGGTCGTGCGCCGCCCCGGGAAGGGCGGCAACGCGCTCGACCTGCTGCGGCAGTGGACCGAGTACAAGACCGTGTGGCACCCGGCCGGGATGGCCGCGGGCGCCGGAGGCGCGTACTAGTGATCGATCCGGGGCCCTTTCCGCTACCGCGGAAAGGGCCCCGTCGCTATCCACAAAGAAAAGCGCACACCGGATGCGATGGGGCGCGCCCTTGCGTCGTAGGCTGTTCCCCAGCTAGACGACTTACGGGAGGGACGCGACATGGCGGCCGAATCTGACGCGCCGGAGCGCGGTGCCGACACCGAGAAGCTCTGGAACGAGACCGGGGTGGACCCGGTGGAACTCCACCTGGGCAAGGACTCGGGGTACACCCTCCGCGCCTACCGGATGTCGGACACCCTGCCCGGGCCCGAGGCGAAGAAAGACGACGAGGAGCCCGAGGAGGACCCCGACGAGGACGAGGTCCTCGACGAGGCCGTCCCCGAGGACCCCGACGCCGACGAGCCCGACCCGGCCGACTTCGAGGACGACGAGCCCGAGGACGCCGAGGAGGACGACGACGAGGACGCCCTCGACGCCGCCCCCGAGGAGGTCCCGGTCTTCCTGACGCGCAAGGGGAAGCTCCTGGTCTTCCGCGAGCCCGCCGCGCTCGTCGCGTACGTCAAGGACAACGACGACCACGACCTCGCGGCCATCGACGAGTGGGACGACCTCAAGGACCGCGTGTCCGAGGACGACATCGCCTGTGACGAAGCCGACACCTACGAGCTCGACCTCGTCGTCGCGAACCTCCGCGGCGGCCAGGAGGCGTGGGAGCCCGAGCTGCTCATCAAGGCCGCCGAGGTCGGCCGCGACCTCGGGTACGCCCTCAAGAACGACTCCGTGATCACCGCGCTCGCACCGGGATCGCCCCTCGACGACCTCGACGAGACGTTCCGCGTCGTCGTCGACGGCGGCCTCAAGGGGAAGTTCGCGAAGCGGCGCCTCAAGCGCAACGACGCGCAGCAGGCGGCCATCGCCTGGCGCGGCGTCATCGCCAAGATCAACGACCATGTGGAATGGCGCGGATAGGACGCGTCCCACTCAGCCGAACGGCCAATCCCCGATGGGCCGCCGAGTCCGATTTCACGAGCCGCCGCGGCAGTCCCGCGGCGGCTCCGCTGCGTTATTCCACAAGGGAATGAGCAGGTCGCGGCTGCCAGTGAATTGACGGTTATGTGTGCTATGGCCTTCGCTCCGTAGGCGAACCCGCACAGGCAGTCCGCTTGCAGAACCGAGTATTCTGCGGAAAACTGATAACGGACTGGTAAAAACGGGCCGGGCACCAGCCCCGGCGACAGGGGACAGCGCCGGCTGCGCGCCCTACGAGAGGAGCTCCGCGGGTGCAAGTGTTCTGCGGCATCACCACCGACCAGCAGGCGTCCGGGACCGGGCACGGCGACACCGCGTGCGCCGTCGCCCTCGTGGCCGCCGGCGGCGGACTCATCGCCACCGACACCTTCGGCGACGACCCCCGCGGCTGGGTCCGCTTCAACGGGCTCCTCGCCAGGTCGGCCCCCGGCCAGTCCGTCTCCATCTCCGTCGCCGGAGACGTCGTCCAGCTCGCCGAGTTCGCGGCCGCCGCAGGACAGCTCGTCGTCCGCGCCGACTCCCGCGCCCTCCGCTCCAAGGACGCCCTCGACGACGCCATCGCCATCGCCCGCGGACTCGCCACCGGCGAGGTCGCCGGGCAGCCCCTCGCCGCACGCCCTGAGGTCGCCGCTCTGCGCCCGATCCTGGACACCGTGGCATCGGCCGCCCGCGCGCGCCACGACGCGGCAGAGGCCCTCACGTGCCTCCTGCGGGCCGTGTTCCCGGCGGCGCTGGCCGCCTGGGACGACCCGAGCGAGGCCAACGCCGTCGCGATCCTCACCCGGCTCCCCCAGCCCGGCGCCCTCCAGTCGATCTCGACCGAGGAGCTCGCCGCCGACCTTGCGACCGTGGCCGACCCGGGGCAGGTCGCGGCCATGGCCGGCGCGCTGACCGAGGCCATCAGGGAGATCGGCGGCGGCGACGACCCGTCCGTCGCCCCCTCGGTGTCCGCCACCGCGGAGGCCGTCTCGGCCTGGGACCGCTCGCTCGAAGGGCTCATCGGGCTCCTCCAGGCCAAGCGCCCCAAGCCCGAGTCCGCGCTCCCGCACGTCTCCGCGCCGCCGCTCCAGGAGGACGACCGCGCGTCCCGCCGCCGCGGCCGCGGGCACGACTCCGACACGCACCGGACCGTGCGCCTCCCCGGTGACCTCCCGGACCGCCAGAGCCTGCGCGCGCTCGACCCGCTCTCCCAGCTGCACTCCGTCATCCCCCCGGACCTCGAAGCGACGCAGGTCCTCCCGGACTCGTTCTCCTCGCCGTCCATGCAGCAGCCGGTCGACAGCGAAGGCAGCCAGACGCGGTCGATCCGGCGCCGCCGGGCCGAGCCGGCCGAGCTCCCCCACACTGAGGAGCCGCGCCGCCATCCCTGGCAGCCCCGGGAGGACGTCGCCATGGTCGACGTCGCGGCCCTCGCGGCCGACGACGACGGCCTCCTGATCTTCGGCCAGGCCAAGAGCGCTTGGTTCAAGCGGCCCGAAAGCGAAGAGCCCGAGTCGGAGTCGTGGAACCTCCCCGGAGACGACGGCTGGCGCACCGCCCGCAGCGCGACCGAGACCCCCGCGACCGAGGAGCCCACGACGGCGGCCGGCCTGCCGCGCCGCAAGCCACAGGCGAACCTCGTCCCGGGCGCCGTGGTCGCCGACGAGCACCCGCGCTTCGACGAGCCCATCGACCGCGACCCCGAACTGTTGGCGCAGAACACCGCCGGTTACTTCCGAGGCTGGGGCCGCGCTCGCGGCGGCCGCCCCGGCAGTCCCGCCAGGACGGAGAGGATGGCCGCCCGATGAGCGCCAATCTCGGCGTCTACGAGCGCTCCCTGAGCATGCTCCTCGGGTCGCTCGTCGCCCGCACTCCCGGTCTGTCCCATGCGGTGTTGGTGAGTGTCGACGGTCTGCCGCTGGCGGTCTCGGCCGGGCTTCCCAAGGAGCGCGCCGACCAGCTGGCGGGCATCGGCTCCGGTCTGCTCTCGATCGGCGAGGGCGCGGGACGGTCCATGGACCACGGCCCGGCGCAGCAGGTCATTGTTGAGATGGCAGAGGGTGTACTTCTGGCGGCTCCGGTGGGGCCGCAGATCTGCCTGACGCTTCTGGCTGTGTCGCAGTGCGATCGGGAACAGCTCGGGTACGAACTCGGGCAGTTCACGATGCAGGTGGGGCCGCTGTTGAACGAGGCCCTGACCAATACCGGTTCGATCCCGAAGGTCGTCTGAGCAAGCGCTGACACGGCCCTGAGGCAGTTCTGCTGCCTTGGGGCCGTTTTGTTTTGGGTTAGTGCGGGCAGCGACGAAGAGGTGATCTTCTTTCCCGGGTGGGATTGGCGGCCATGGGGTCCGTGGTGGGGGCTTAGTGGGGGTGGGGTGGGGCGGGATGAAACTTCCTCACCAAAGATCACCCTTCTGGGTGTTGGCAACGTATCGCACACAGAGTCACAATTGAAGCACGAACATCGAACAGGCACACGGAAACAGGCAACACATTCGAGAACAGCGACAGGGGGTGATCCCGATGGCAGCCACAGCGACAATCCACAGCCGGACCAGCACCAGCGAACAAGCCCAGACCATCCGATCCGCCCTCGAAGACGCCGCCGCACTGGTCAACTCCCAGTACGCCCAGGTCCTCGCCTCGGTCATCGCGATGAAGGAGCAGAACCTCCACCGCACCGCCTTCGGCTACTCCGCCCTGCGGGATCTCCTGTTGTCCCAGTTCGACTTCACCCACCGCACTGCTTCGGACATCGCCGCCATCGCCCGCCTCTCCTCGAAGTTCCGGGCGCTGGTGGAAGCGGCTGTCTCAGGACAGGCGAGGATCGACCAGGTCGCCTACGCGGTCCGCCAGTTGGACCGGACCCCGGCAATGCGCCTGTTCACCCTCACCCCCTTCCGCGAGCCCGTGGCCTCCCCCTTCGATGCCGAGGTCCTGTGTGCGACACCCGAGCAGCTGATCGCCCAGTACTGCCAGCACGCCCCCTTCAAAGACCTCCAAAGGCACCTCGATGAACTGGCCGCCCACCTGGCCGAGGAGTCCGAACTCCTCGACTCACTCGGCGAGCAGTCGCTCCAATGGATCGAACTGGCGGAACAGGACAACGGCATGTGGGCCCTCTCCGGCGAACTGTCGGGTGACACCGGGCGGCTGCTGGACAAGTACCTGAAGACCGCCTGCCCGCCACCCCGCCAGGACGAGACCGACCCCGAGGGTGTCCTCCCGGCCCAGCCGAACCGGCATGCCGAAGCCCTCCACCAGCTCCTCGCCGGATACGGCACCAGCCCCGACGCGGTCAAGCGCCACGGCCACACTGCCACCCTGGACTTGATGGTCGACATCGAGACGTTGCAGGGCAAAGACACCGGCCGGATCCCGCTCCTTGAGGGCCATCCGGTCAGTGTCACCAAGGCCCGCCACCTCGCCTGCGAAGCCGGTGTCATCCCCGGCGTCTTCGACTACGAGACCGGGGAAGCGATCGAACTGGGCAGGGCCGCCCGCCTCCCCAACCAAGCCCTCCGCCGCAAGCTGGAGCTTGAGCAGAGCGAAGGGTGCGCCTGGACAGGGTGCTCCAGGCCGGTCGCCTGGACCGAAGCCCACCACATCCAGCATTGATGGAACGGAACGGTTTTACGGCCTTCAGAGCTAAACTTGGTTGATCGCAACGGAGTACGAACTTAGGCCCTCTGAACTAGGAGTTCCTCCGTGGATCTGAATGAATATCTGCTCAATCTGGGCAAAGCGATCAAAGAAGAGCCCTCCCCGAACGTCTTCACCAAGAAGAAGCTCCGCATCCTCGGAGTGATTCGCCTCTCCCACGAAACCGATGTCACGACCTCCCCCGAGCGCCAGAAGGAAGCGATCGAGCTGTGGGCCGATCGCCACGATCACGAGATCATCGGGTGGGCGGTCGACCTCGACCTCTCGGGCGGCGTCGACCCGTTCGAGCGCGACGAGCTTGGCGACTGGCTCAACAACCGCGCCGACGAGTTCGACGGCATGTGCGCCTGGGTGATCGACCGCTACTCGCGGTCGCTCCCGCAGTGGGCGAGCTTCCTCCAGTGGACGGACGCCAACAAGAAGACCCTCGCGACCTCCGATGACGTGCTGGACACGTCCACGATGACCGGTCGGATGATGGCGTACGTGTTCGTCATGTGCGCGCAGTGGGAACGCGAGATGGCCTCAGTGCGCGCCAAGTCGAAGAACGAGAAGGCCCGCAAGGACGGCCGCTACGCCGGCGGCGCGCTCCAGTACGGGTACAAGGCCGAGCGCCAACCCGACGCCTCCCTCAAGATCGTCCACCACGTGGAGAAGCTCAAAGTCCTGCATCAGATCGTGGCGTGGCGCATCGACGGATGCTCACTGCGGTGGATCTGCCGCGAGCTGAAGAAGAGGAAGATCAAGGCCCCGCGCGGCGGCGAGGTGTGGCAGGAATCGAGCCTTCACCGCATCCTCACCTCTCCGACCCTGCTCGGGTACCAGCTCTACAAGGGCCGCGTCATCTGCGGGGACGACGGGATGCCGCGCCGGTTCGCCGAGGCGCTGATCAGTGAGGACGACTTCAAGAAGCTGTTGACGGCTCGACAAGCGACCAGCGAAAAGTACCGTGGCGGCAAGCCTTCCAAGGGGCTCGCGACGCCGTACCTGCTCAAGGACCTCGCCTGGTGCGGGAACTGCGCGCAGAAGCTCTACCGCTACACGCGAGTGCGGCCCCGCTACAAGGATGAGGAGATCTACCGGTGCGCTCGGCACCGCAAGCAGTGCGAGAAGGTGCCCGAGGTGTTCTTGCCGAAGCTGGAGCGGATCGTGGTCGAGGCGGTCATGGAGGACCTCCACGACCAAGAGGTCTACGGCAAGGAGTACGTCCCGGCCAATGATGTGTCGGCTCGTCTGGAGCAGGTGAACAAGGTGATCGATCAGAACCTCGGCGACCGCGCCGCCGGGGTCTGGGACGGGCGGGACGAGGAATTCCGCCAGATCATGGCCTTCCTCGTCGAGGAGCGCAAGCGCCTCGAAGTCCAACCGCAGATCAGGGCGCACTGGCGGAGCGTCCCGACCGGTGAGTCCTACGGGCATAAGTGGGTGGGCGCCGACATGGACACCAAGCGCGAGATGCTCGCGAACGCACAAGTCGAGGTCGTCTTGTGCGCCAATGAGACCGTGCCCGCTCCGGAGTGGTGGGACCCCGAAGGCGACTGCCAGCATCGCGAAAAGCTCCACTCGCGCGTCGTCTACGTGCGCTGGCACGCAGGCGAAGAAGCCGTCCATGTCGAGGGCGAGCGAGAGCTGGCCTCGGTCGCCTGACGGCCCCTAGATAGGAGGAAAGCCCCGGCCTCTCGCGGCCGGGGCTTCGCTGTGTTCGGGGTGCGCCAACCGTGCCCGACGCACTACTGCTCCTGCGCCTCGGCCATCAGAACTTCGAGCCGACTTCGCGTCGCTGGCCTCGGCCCAATCGCGCCTTCAGATGCCGCACGACGGCCTTCGACGCCAGAACCCCGAAGTACAGCAAGGTGACGATGTTGACGGCAACGGAGAGGAGGGCATTCCAAGCAATCATGGCCGTATGGAATCACGACGAACGCCCCTCGGCAATGCCAGGGGCAAATCACGAGTCCCATTATTTCGGGACCATTCTCGCTATTCGGGCTCCTGCGAACCGTTCACTGGAATGGCTACATACTACAGTAGGGGGCACACTACTTCGCCACTGGTGGCGGGGTGGTGTTGTCCACTTGAGGAATGACAGTATCGTTCGCCCACCAGGCAGTACACCTGAACTGGGCATCTGATGAATCGAGCCGTTGATCAGTCGTTACATCATAGTGTTGGCAATATTCGTGGAATGAAATACGTCACATCAATATCATTGCGCAATTTGAGACGAAAGGACGCCTATCGAGTGGTGCCGGTTCATGATATTCAGTCGCTCCACCCATGGAGTTCTCTTCACTCAGCGCCCCGGCCAATCGCGGCCGGGGCGTTGTGGTGTCCAAGGTCAGGCGGTGGCGGGCTCGGTGACGACGCTCGGGGTGCCGGTCGGGCCGACGCCGGAGGTCGCCACGGAGGTGAGGAGGCTCGCGAGGGTGGCGAGGCCGGTGATAGAGAGGGTGTCGGTCCACGCGATGTCGTCCAGGCCGAGTCCGGCGGTGGCGGTGACGAGGGCGAGGGCGGTCTGCGCGGCGGTGCGGGCGGCGCGTTCGATGGCGTCGGCCCAGAAGGCGCGAGAGAGCAAGGTGTTCTCCTTGATGAGGGGCGTTCGGGGGGTTACTGACGGGCGATGAGGGTGCCCTCCAGCCAGGTCTCCCGGGCGGAGCCGTAGACGGTGACGCCGACCGTGGAGGAGGCGATGGTGGCGCGGACCCAGGTCGTTCCGGCGATCATCGAGACACGCGCGGTGCATTGCACGTAGTTGGTGATGCCGCTGTAGCGCAGGCCGTGCTGTCCGGCGATGCGGGTGCCGGTGGAGTCGGTCGTGCCGGTGTAGAGGTTCGCGCGAACCGGGTTGCCGGAGGCGGGGTCGGCGGAGGTGCCGACCTGGAACGTCCATTCCCAGATGCCCGTGTAGGGCACGGTGATCCGCTCTGCCGGGAGGGTCACGGTGGCGTTGGAGAGGGAGGAGAGGTTCTGGGTCCAGGTGACGTTGTTGGCGCTGGCCCAGGTGACGTTGGCGCCGGGGTAGAGGTGGACCATCGGCGGGTCGGTGGCCCAGTCCGCATGGGACGCAAGCGTGTTCATCTTGGACGCGCTCACGCGCTCGCCGACCGTGAACACGGGCTTGACGGGGATGGCGGTCGCCATGGGGGTTGGCTCCCTTAGCTATTCAGTTGAGGATGGTGTTCAGGCCGAGCTGTTCGGCGGCGTCATCGAGGACCCAGTCCCCGGCTTCGGGGGCGCCGGAGGCGGCGTAGCGGGCCGAAGCGAGGTACATGGTCCCGGTCATGAGCGCGCCCGTGTTGCCGATGACGATCGAGGTCGGCGTGGCGGTGGTCTTGACCTGGTCTCCGGCGAACGTCCTCCCGTAGGCGATGGCGGGCGGGTAGTCCACGGGGGTCGGGAGGGTCATGGTCGCGGCCCAGAACGTATCGATGTAGACCCAGGAGTAGCGGACCAGCACAAACCCGTACGCCAGGCACACGGAAGACTGGACGTTCGCGGCGGTGGTTCCGGTCCCGGCGGCGTATTCGGCGGCGGTGCGGTGGACGACTATCCCGGGCGCATAGGACTCCCAGGCGGTCACGTCAGCGTCGTGGGCGTCCTCGACCGAGGCCGCCCAGGCTTCGGCGGTGTCGGCGATGGCGCCGAAGTCGGCGACGAAGTCTCGGCCCGCGGGGTCGGGGCGGGGGACGGTCCGGTCACTCACTCCCGGCCTCCCCGGGGAGGCCGTCGAGCATCTCCGTCTCGGCGGCCAGGGCCGCGGCCGAGGTCGGCTCGAACTCCGCAGAGATCAGGAGCGCGTCGCCCGCGGCGAACGGGACGTTGGGAACCGCGAGGCCGTTGACCTGTGTCCCGAATGTCGAAGGAGCGCATGAGACCGGGGTGAGAGTCCCGGCTGCCGTCTCGTGGAACGCCGAGGCGATGGTGAAGCCGTTCCAGGTGAGGCCGCCGCCTGGCACGAGGCGCAGGCGGGTGCGGCCGGTCCCGGTCGGGAGCGCGGCGGCGAACACTACGCGGGCGTTGAGATGGGCGAGGAGGTGATGGGCCCGCCACCGGCACAGAGTGCCCTCGGCGGTCTCGATCCCGGTGGAGGTGTCGTCGTCCCACAGCAGCAACGGGGGGATGTCGGCCCAGGGTTCGGCGGGCAGGCCGAGGGCTTCGACGGCGACGAGCGCGGTCTCCACGTCTTCGGCGAGCGCCGTCATGTCCGCGTGGGGCGCGAACAGGTCGGATCGGGTGGGGTGGCGGATCTGGTAGCGGGGGGTCGTCGCCATCAGGGCGCCCACCCCTCGACCACCGCACGGGAGGCGGTGAACCGCACCAGCGCCACGGTGTTCACGCCGGGGGCGGCAAGGTGGGCGGGGACGGTCGCGGTGATGGTCTCGCCCTCGGGGGCGGTGAGGTCGACGTACCCACCGGAAGGGGCGGCGGCGATGGGGAGGCGGTAGGTGTACTCGCGCAGCGGCCGGGGTTGGGCGGGCCGGACGCGGCGCGGGGGCGGGACGGGGCGGCGGCTACGCACCATATTCGGGCACCTCAAACTGTTCGATGTCGACGGATTCGAGTTCGAGCGCCATGTCCCCCAGACCGAGCGGTAGGGACACGGCGTTGATGACGTACCGCGGGGGTGCGGCGGCGGGCCCGGGGAGGGCGATGACGTTCCCAGCCTCGATCCACCAGTAGGGCGGGGCGGAGACGGCCAGGCGCCGGGCGGTGCTGGTGTAGTCCGGGAGCATCCCGGCGATGGCGTTCTCGGCGAGGGCGCGGGTGTGAAGCAGGTCCGAGGAGTAGAACTGGGGTTTGGCGCCGAACCTCGCGCCGTAGGCGTAGGGCCCGGTGGTGAGGGGCCGCCAGGAGTACCAGAAGTTCTCGTCCGACTCACCGGGCTGGATGACCAGCGCGTTGTACTGGTCTTCGCGGTTGAAGGCCACGTCATCGACCCTGAACGCCGCGGCGTCGGGGAGCCGGTAGTCGGCTCCGGTGCGGTTGGCGGCCTTGCGGTAGTAGACGGCCGGGTCGCACCGCATGGTCAAAACGCCCGTCTTGTCGAAGAGGGTTTGCGTGCCGATGCGCTGGTTGAGCAGCTCGAACAATTCGGCCCGTTCGCGGTCTTCGGTAAGGGGGACGCGGATCGCCGCGGTGGGGATGGGGCCCCATGTGGTGTCGGTGGCGATGGTGGCGAGGGTCTGTCCGGCGGGGGTGATACCGAGGATCGCCAGGACGCGGCGGATCGCCTCGAAATAGGTCATGCCCTTGCGCATCGTCACGGGGTACTTGAACCGGTCGTCCACGACTAGCGTCAGCTCGTCGGTGAGCTGCGCGGCGACGGCGGGAGCGCCGGGGTTCCACGAGGTGGAGATCGCCCTGAACCGCCCCAGGGGCACGGTGTGCGTCTCGGCACCCTGGCGGACCCTCACTTGGAGGTCGGCGGTCCATCCCGAGTCGAGCCCGGCGGCGAGGGCCTTGGGGGTGAGGGTCTGGAACGTGACGTCGGCGGTGCGGACGACCGTGGCGGGGCGGGCGAGGGTGAGGGTCCCGGTGACGGGGACGCCGGTCACGACGACGGTCCCGGTGTCGCGGATCGTCGCGGAGCACTCGATGTCGAGCTGGGTGCCGGTGATCCAGGTGTGGAGGTCAGGAGTAGCCAACGGGCACTCCGGACTCCCCCTCGGGCAGGGGCGGGCCGCCGTGGGCGACGGCGGCCATCTGCGCGTGCGTGTAGGTCTCCACGTCGGGGTCTGAGTCCATGTCCGCGTAGGAGGCCCACCCGCGGTCGTAGACGCTCTGGTAGGTCGCTGTGACCGAGGCGAACACGCCTTCGGTGGCGTGCACGGGAGCAGCGGTCCAGGTCCACTCGAACATCGCGTTCGCGGGCGGGCCGATCGCGGTCCGGGTGACGTCCTGGACCAGGTACCACGGGGCGATCATGAGGGCCTCGTCGGTCGTGCCCGGCCATTGGATGCACAGGGGGTTGTCCCGGATCAGGTCGCGGACCCGGGAGGCTTCGTCGGCGCTCCAGGTGTAGAACGTGAACTCCACGGCGCCGGGGTGGCGGACGCCTGCCTGCCCGTACCCCAGGCCCCGGGTCGCATCGGACAGGCCATAGAAGGTGTGGACCTCCGCGCCGAACGCGAAGGCGGGCGCGGTCTTGAGCAGCAGCCCGATCGGCTGGTCAGAGTACTTTTTGGACTTCACCCACACGTACTGGCCGTGGTCGTGGACGGCCGGAGCCGAGCGGGCGATCTCGGCCCCGGCGGTGGCCCGGTAGTACGTCGGGACGCCCAGGGGCGGGGTGTAGTCGATGACCTGGGCGCCGTCCGCGCCCACGGTGTAGGTCCCCAGGTCGGTCAGGACCGGGACGGACGGCCCGTACTCCGACAGGTCCGCGATCGAGGCCAGCGATACCGCGGGACTGTCGGGGAACGGGTTGACCAGGTGGACGATGTTCGCCCGCCGGGTGGGGTCGGTGGCGACGGTGATCTCCAGGGGCATCTAGCGGGCTCCAGCGGCGGCGAAGGCGCGGTCCTTCTCGTCAAGGACGCGGATCTCGGTGCGGACGAGGTCGGTCAGTTCGGTCTCGCCCAGGTAGACGCGGACGGCGACCTGCGGTGCGCCCGAACGCGCGTCGATCTCGATCGCGCCGAGGCTGTCCACGGCGGACGCGAACGACCCGGCATCGAACGTCTGTACTGAATCGATGGGGAGGTCGGCGGCCGAGAACGTCGCGGCGAGCGGCGCGAAGGCGCGCGTGACAGCGGACGTGTCGGCTGCTATGCTCACGGTGGCAGAATCGCTGGTAGAGAACGGGTTCAGGTCGATACTGGAGACCTTGTCGCTCACCCACGAGGAGACCGAGTCCCAAGCGGCCGACAGGCCGTCCTTGATGGCCTCGATCAAATCTCGGCCGAGCTGCTTGAACTCGCCGTAAGCTCCTGACCAGGCATCTTGGATCTGCGGCCACAGCTCCATGAAGGCGTCGACCGCCTCGGGGAGGGCCTCGACCAGCGCCGTCGCGATTTCGGGAATCATTTTCACGACAGACGTGACGATATCGGGTATAGCGCCCAAAATCGCGATGATGAGCTGCGGAATCAGGAGCAGGAGCGCCACGACGATCTGCGGCAGCATTGGAACAAGTGTACTAATAATCTCGGGGACCATCGACACTACTGATTCCACAATGGACGGAATGGCCTCCACGATCCCGAGGATGAGCTGCGGGACGGCAAGCAGGAAAGCGCTTACCAATCCAGGGAGGGCCTCCAGGATCGACGTCACCAAAATTGGGAAAAGTGAGATGAAACCGGACACCAGAACAGGAATCGCACTCACGATCGCCTGAAGGAGCGGCGGGACGAGCAGGCCGATCGCGCCGACGAGAGCGCCCGCGGCGGTGCCGATCCCGGCGACGATATCCGGAAAAATCGTCATGAAACCGTCAACGAGGACGGGGGCGTTCGTGGCGAGGTAGCTCGCGAGCTGGCCGATCAGCGAGACGGCGAGAGCGAGCAGGGTGGGAGCGGCCTGGACGGCGGCCTGGCCGAGCACGCCGAGGCTGTCGGTCACGGCCTGGAGGATGAGCGGGCCGCCCTCGGAGAGGCTGGCGACCAGCTCGGGGAGGACGAGGGCGAGGGTGGCGACGGCCTCGGTGATGATGCCCGGGAGCTGGGTCGCGAGCGCCTCGGCGAGGACCGGGAGGTTCTGGATCGCGGTGATGACCTGTGCGCCGGCGTCGGCGACGGCGGGGCCGATGGCGACACCGGAGACCAACAGCGCGCCGGCGGCGAGCGCGGCGCCCATGAGTCCGCCGCGCAGGGCGTTGAGCCCGCCGCGTGCGATGTTCCCGGCGTTGCGCCCGAGAGCGGCGATGCCGTCGCGGGCGACGCGGGCGGCGACCGTGCCGAGTTTGGAGAGCCCGAGGACGGTGGCGTTCGAGGCGCGCAGGACGCCGTTGAAGAGCGCGTTCTGCGTGGCGCGGAGCCCGCGCACGAATCCGGTGCCGAGGGCGACGGCGGCGTTGCGGGCTGCCTGGGCGGTGTCGGTGAGTCCCTGGCGGAGTGCGCGGTAGGCGACGCCCGCGCCGCGGGCGGCCGACAGGGCGGCGGCCTCCAGGGTGCCGCGCCAGTCGCGGACGGCCGCGACCGTGGTGCGGAACGCGGCGGCGGTGCGCTGCCCGGCGGTGACCGCGAGGTCCCGGATCGACCGGGCGGCCCCGGTGACCGCGCCGGGGACGCGGTGGAGGAAGTTGATCGCGGTGCCGAGGCCCTGGTAGGCGAGGCGGCCGAGCCCGGCTTGGAGGCGGTACGCCTGGTTGTAGAGGATCTTGAGGTTGTCGATCGGGTAGATGAGGACCGAGGCCAGGCGGCCCACGGTGCCGGACACGAGCTGCATCGCGATCACGGTGGCGCGGATGGGGACCGGCGTGGTCCGCCACGCGTTCACGAAGTACAGCAGCGAGCGCTTGAAGCCGCCCGTGATGGTCTTCGCGGTCTCGGTGACGCGGCCGTTGAAGCGGCCTACGGCCTCGGTGCCTTCGCCGAGGTGGGCGAACAGGCGGCCCGCGATGAGCAGGAGGGGCCCGATGACGGCGGCGAGGAGGGTGAGTCCGGCGATGAGCGCGAGCGTCCCGCCGTCCATGCCCGCGAGCCACTCAGCGAACACGGCGAAGCCGTTGATGACGGGGGTGAGGAATTCGGCGACAAAGCCCGAGTCAATGAGCGTCCCGAGCGCGACATTGAGGTTTTTGAATGCGGCGACGAGTTCGGTGTTCTTGTCGGCGAGTGCGCCGCCGACGAGGAATCCGAGCTGGTTCTGGAGGATCATCAACTGGCCCGACATCGTCTCGATACCGGCTGACGCCTTGCCCGCGAATTCGGGGTTTTCGTTCAGGTACTTGTAGACCTTGGGCATCACGTCTTCGGCGAGCGCTTCGCCCGCCGCGGTCATGTCGCGCAATTCCTGAGTGGAGATTCCGAGGGCTCGGGAGAACAGACCCCACGAGTCCACGCCCCACTCGGAGACCTGCAACATTTCTTCCGCCTGGACCTTCCCCTTCTGGGAGATCTGGACGAAAGCCCTCATCACGCCGTTGACGGCCTCGGCCGAGAGGTGGTACTTGCCGGTGACGTTGTAGAGACCCTCCATCGCGTAGCGGATCTCATCGACGTTGCCGCCGAAGGCAGGCCAAAGCTTGATACTCGCTTCGAGCATCGTGTTAAAGGACGTGCCCCACGCATTCGACTTGCCGTACAGCTCATCGACAAAGGCCGTCGCATCGGACGCCTCCATGCCGAACTGATGGAAAATGTTCCGCGCTGAAGAAACGGACTTCGCCATTTCCCAGCCGTCAGCGGCGATTTTCCCGACAGCGAGCGTGACGGGCGCGAACGCAATTGTCGCCTCCCCGCCAATGGAGGTGAGGCGGTCGCCGATCCGGTCGAAGGACGCGCCGAGGGAGCGGGTGATGTTCTGCTCGATGTCGCGCGCGACCATCGCCGTGAGGCTCTGGGCGCGCTTAAGCATCGACGAGTCGAGCAGCGTCAACTCGACGAAGCCGGTCGCGAACTTCGCGCCGCCGGTAGCCATCAGCCGATCGACCTCACATGCGTGCCGTAGGTGGAGAAGAGGGAGCGGAACCCGCGCTTCTTGCGGCCCTTGGCCTCAGCGCCGGGGCGCGGGACGGGGTCCGGCTTCGCGATGGGGTTCTTCTTCGCGCCGTGCGCGGTCAAGAGCGCGCCGAGCAGGTAATTCGTCTGCCGCGCGGTGTCGAGTTGCGCGGCGGCGAGGTGGGTGTCCGCGTTCCAGTCGTCGACCCGGCCGCTGATCGCGCGGAGGGACCGTGAGGTCGGGGGCAGGCGCACGAGGAGCCCCGCGAACCGCGCGTAGCGCAGCCGCGGGGTCCCGAGGTGGCCGAGGTCGAGGCCGTAGTGGGCGAGGAAATCGGCGTCAAGGTCAGGGGTGTGGGCTCGCACGATCCGTGCGAGCGCGGTCATTCCCCCGGCGTCACGCCCTGGTCGGCCGCGGCCCGGGTGATCGCCCGCCACACGTCCATCGCCCGCCCGCCGGAGGCGCGGAACCGCTCGTAATCAGCGCCGAGGAGGGCGCGCGCCATCGCGACAATCGTCTTGGGCGCGATGGCGTTCACGTTGTCGGGCATGACCTCGAAGACCTCGTCCGGCCATTCGTCGGCCGCCGGGATATAGAAGACCTCGCCGTTCTCGGCGCGGATCTGGACGCCGGGGCTCGACTCGGCGCGCAGCTCGGCCATGCCGTAGGTCGGCAGCGCCGGAGGGAGCGGTGCCGGAGGCGGGACGGGCACGGGGCGGGTGAACATCGAGGGCGCGGCCGGGGCGGTCTGGTTGGGGTGCAAGGGGAAGGCTCCTTCGAGGGGTGGGGCTACTCGGCTTCGCGGAGGGCGGTGATGGTGGTCAGCTCCTCGTCGCCGATGACCGAGGTCAGGGTGGTCACGCCTTCGCCCACCACAACGGGGTCGTTGGTGATGAGGGTGAGGAGGTCGTGGGAGGAGCCGAGGGCGGCGATGGTCACGCCCCAGGTCACAGCCGACGCCGAGGTGAACGCCGGGGACTCCAGCTCGGTCACCTGCGAGCTGGGCATGATGAGGCGGTAGACCTTCGGCGTGGTGCCGTCCGCGAGGGTCCCGTCCTGGAATTCGAGGACCGTGATCATCTTCTTGCGGGCCACATTGGACTGGACGCCGATGCGGCCGATGCCCGCCGCGGGAATCGACATGATCGCGCCGTAGAACAGCTCCAGCGCGGCCCTGTTCGTCTCCAGCGCCGCGAGCGTGAATGCCGCGGACCGCGAGGTGATGAGGGTGCGGACGATGCCCTTCTGCCAGGACATGATGTCCTCGGTCTCGTCGGCGAACTCGTGCTCCACCGCGTCCTCCGAGAGGAGCCCGAGCTGATTGAACGGTGCGGTCGTGATGGTGTCGATGGCGGTCGCAGGGGTCTCAAGCTGGGTCTTGACCGTGGGGTAGATGAGGCCAAGGTCGTCTTCGAGATAGAAGACCTGGCCCGTGGACGCCACGCGAACGGCGGCGTTATCGAACTCGTATGCCATGTGGAGGGGTCCTCTGGAGGGGGTGAGGAGGGCGGAAAAGGGGGCGCGTCAGCCGTCGAGGGAGCGCATGTACACCGCGACAGTGGAGATCCACCGTGGACAGTCGGTGGTTGCTTCGGGGAAGAACTGGGGGCCGGACTCGACGAAGGTGCGGACAATGCGCGGCAATGGGATGTCGCCCTTGGCGCGCGGTGTCGTGTCCACTCGCCCCGCGACGAGGAGCGCGCCAATGGCTTCCTGGAGGCGGGCGTGCGCGTCGAACCGGCTGGCGCCCCAGGATTCGAGCGACAGCCGCGCGTAGTCGATGGCGGGGGGCCGGTAGTTCCCGCCGTAGCGGCGGGCCACGATCCACGGCTGTTCGGGTGTGCCCGCGGGGAAGTCCGTGGAGCCCTGGAAGCTGTCGAGGTGGCGGGAGAGGTAGTCGAGGACGCTCAACTCGGCGTCGCCGAAGCGGGGAGCGCCGGTCACGGCAGCGCCGAGGCCCAGAACGCCGCCGCCATCGTGTGATGGGCGGGGGTCGAGCCGGTCAGGGAGTTCTGGGTGCCCCACTCGATGTGGGCGGCGGCCGGGTCGGTCGAGCCGACGTACGCGACGGCGTAGCCGCGCCGGTCGACGCCAGCGTGGGTGAAGAACGACCGGCGGTAGGCGCCGGTTCGGCCCACGGGCGCGGAGCCCGCCGCCCTGGCGCGGATGCGGTTCGCATGGCCTTCGAGCATGTCGAAGACCGCTTGCGAGGACATGAACGTCCTGATCTGGTCGCGGTGCATGACAACGCGCGCCATCAGTAGCCCTCCGTCTGGGTGAGGCGGACAGTGAGGTGGTGGACCGCGTGATGCCCCAGGCGCGGGAGGACCTCTTCCACGTCGTAGGAGCGGCCGTCGAAGCCGATACGGTCGTGGCTGGTGACCTCGGCGTCAGGCGGGAGGATCGCCCACCAGGTCTGGACGGGGAGGTCGTCGCGGTAGCGCTCGACCTCGCGGCCGGCGGTCATCCACACCCGCGCCCGGTACGTCTTCGGCTCGCCGGGGACCCGGATCGTGTTGCCGTACACGTCGACCTGGGCGAGGCCGGGGACCACGGTGACGGTGTGGCACAGGACGGCGGGGGTGGTCTTCACCGGTAGTCGCTCCAGCCGGGCCAGGCGTACGGGGACCAGGCGGCCTGGTCCTCGGCCGTGATGCCCGAGGTGACGCGGACCGAGGTGACCGGACTGCGCCCGGAGAGGCGCAGCAGCAGGAGCCGCTCGGCGTCGTTGAACGCCAGGCCCGTCATCTGGGAGCGGTCCAAGCGGTACGAGTAGTCGCCGATGACCTCGCTGGCGATGGCGTTCGGATTCGACCACCAGCGCGAGGCGACCGAGAGGGCGACCATGCGCAGCAGCGGCCAGCGGGGCTCCTCGACCTCTTCGGGCTCGGTCGCCCACTCAAGTTCCAGGAGCATGAGCGCCGAGACCTCGTCGAGGAGCACGCCCGCCCTTGCCGTCTCCTCCGGGGTGAAGGCGACGGCAAGGCGGTCGGCGAGTTCGGTCGCCGTAGCGAACGCCATCGCGCTACGCGCCCGCCGGGGTGTCGAAGTCGATCGTGGCCTTGACGCCGCGGTACTGCCTGAGCTTGGTTTCGTCGGCGGCGGTCTGCTCGGCGGCGGTGGCGTAGTCGACGATGTTGCCGATGCCGAAGTAGCAGTTCATCAGGGACCGGTCCATCGCCCACGCGTAGTCGTAGTCCCGGATCAGACGCAGCGAAAGCCCTTGCGCACCAAGGGACGCGGCGTAGGTGACGCCCTCGGGGGTGGCCGGGGCCATCGACACGAGGCGCAGCGCGGAGGGGTGCCACGCGAAGATCTCGTTCTCACCGATCGAGGACGAGGTGGCGACGTTGAACCCGTAGATCCTGCCCACCTGCGCCGAGCGCAGGGCGGCGTTGTCGCCCGCCCAGTCCGCGCGGATCAGGTTCGGGTCCTGGAGCATCAGGGACTCGACGGCGGAGCCGACGAGGAGGTGTCGCCCGGCGCCGTCCACGTTCCTGTCGTTGAGGACCTTACGCATGATGAGGATGACGCCGCGGACCTTGGCGGTGGCGGTGGCGAGGTCGTCGCCGCCGATGGCGACGGTGCCGGTCGCGCCCGCGCCCTCGGGGTAGTCGTAGACCTGGAAGTAGGTCCGCATCGCGGCGGCCACGATCGCCTCGTACTTCTCGGCGATGGCCCGGGTCTGCGGGTCGAGGACCTGGGCGGCGTAGGACGCGATGTCCAGCCGGAGCATCTCGTCGGTGAGCTTGAACGCGGAGTAGAGGTCCTTGTCCAGCTTGACAGGGATGGTGTACTCGTTGACCTTCGAGTCGATGTAGCCGACCGCCGAGCCCGAGGAGTTCACCGCGCCGGTCGGGTAGCCCGAGCGGTCCTTGCGCATCGGGAGGGGCTCCTGCCCCACGATCCAGGACGGGCGGCGGACGTTGACCATGTCGCCCATCGCGCCGATGAACTCGGCCTCGGCGTGGCGGTCGAACATGGCCGGCAGGATCAGCCGGGCCTGGAGCAGGGCAAGAGCGACGGCCGCGAACTTGTTCGCCTGGACGAGCACGCCAGGATCGCGGTAGCCGGGGTAGGAGACTGCCATATTCAGTTGAGTCCTTTATGGAGCTTTGAAGCGGGCGGGTTGCGGCGCCGGGCTCGCCTGGGGCCGGGCTAGTAGACCGAGGCGTCCCGCACCTGGCGGGCGATCTCGGCGGGGTCCCAGTCGTCGGCCTCGGCCGCGGGGGCGGAGCCGCCGGACTGGAGCGCGGCGACGGGCGCGGAGCGGAGCGAGGCGGCCCGCTGGTCGGTCGCGAGGCGCGTGAGCTTCTCGGCGGCGGCCCGCATGGCGGCCTCGTCGCCGGAGAGGAACTCGGCCATGTCGGCGTCGATCCCGAACTCGGTCATCACCTTCGAGCGGGTCAGCTCCGTCCGGGTGGTCGAGAGTTCGGTCTTGGACGCCTCCAGGGCGTCCAGGGCGCGCTGAAGCTCGGACTTCGACTCGTCTTCGAGCGCCTTCGCCTTGGTGCGGTATGAGGCCGACTCCTTGCGGAGCCCCTTGATCTCGGCCTGTGCCCAGTCGGGGAGGCCGGAGAGGTCGGCCGCCGGCGCGGGAGCGGGCGGCGCAGGGACCGCGGCCGGGGTTGCGGGTTCGGCGGTCGGGCCGGTGGTCTCGGGGGTGGTCTGGGGTTCGTCGCCCACGGGCTATCTCCTGGACAGGTGAGGGGGAAGGCCGCCGCCGGGGCGACCGGAAGAATGAGGTGAAATGTCGGACCCGGGTCGTACCCTCGGGGTATGTCACGACTGAATCCGCGTCCGCGCACTCCCGAAGAGGTTCGTCAGCGGTGCTTCGCGATCTGGGGCGAGGAGTGCCTGATCTGCGGCAGCTACGCGAAGGGGCTCATTCACGTGGCCCACATCGCGCCGTGGGACTACGTGATCGGGAACCCGGACTACAAGATGGACCTCGGGCGGTACGAGGCGTATTCCAATGAGTTCCACCGGATCAACAACGTGGTGCCGCTGTGCGAACCTCATCATGCCGCCTACGACGACTTCAAGACGCTGTCGAAGGAGGACATCGTGGGAGCAATGAAGCGTCTGCTCGCGGTACCCGCCATCGGGAACGCTGTGATCCGTGAGCTTGAAAAGCTCCTCGAAGGCAAGCGCCGACGCGTCCGGCTCGATCACGGTCGAAGCGTTCTCGGACCCGTCAAGCTCCCGGGCGGCGACGCCGAAGTTCAGGCGATGTGCAGGTGGCTCAAGTTCGCTTGGAATGCGGGTGCGTTTGAGGAGCGCAATCGAGTAGTGGTCATCGGCAGGGTGCAGCTCGACTTGTCGACCGGAAGGCCGACCAGGCGCGGCGGCGAGATTCCCACCGATCGGTGGTGGAGCCTGCGCTATGTGGCCCGATCTGCGGCGTAGTCGGCGCGGCGCATGGCGTTGAGGTCGCCGCCGGAGCCGTTCCATTCGGCGAGGTACTCGGCCTCGCGGTCGCGCTGCGCGGGCGTGCCCTGGTAAATGACGCGGGGAAGGCACCGACAGTGCTTGTGGGCCTTGAAACTCGCGGTCCGCTCGTTGAAGTACACGGGACCGCGGGAGATCAGCATCCGGCACCACGGGCACGGGCGCCGCGAGATCGAGAACCGCGCCCAGCGGGCCGTGCGCCCGGCCTCGTACTCGGCCTGGAGGTGCTGGAAGGCGCGTTCGCGCGCGAGGTCGGCCAGGATCTTCTGGATCGTCCCGAGGGACTCGACAAGGGCGAGTTCCACGGCGCGTTCGAGGGTCCATCCGGCCGCGAGGCCGGACTTGATCGCGACCGGGCCCGCCATGAGGAGGCGTTCAAGGAGTTCGTCGAGGCTCAGGCCGAGGGAGCGGGCGAGGGCGCCGAGGTCGTCGACCCCGGCCAGCTCGCGGAGCTGCGCGAGGTAGGCGTCCGCGGCGGCGATCATCGCGCCGGAGTGCTCAGCGATGACGAGCTGCGCGGCGGTCGCGTAGGAGGGGAATGCCGCGTCGAGGTCGCGGGTGTCCAGGAGCGGCCACACGTCGATGAGGTCGAGCTGCGCGGCGGCGCCCTCGCGGGCGATGATCCGGGAGAACTCGGTTTCGAGGTCCTCGACCGCGCTCGTCACGCCGCGGCCCTCGCGGGCTTGCGGCTCGGCGTGCCGTAACCGGACTTCGCGGTCGTCGCCTTGCCGGGCACGTTCGTGCCGCTCTTGGCGTTGTCGGCGCCCTTGGCCTCGGCAGTGGTCTTCTCGACGCCGGCGCGGCCCGCCTGCGCGGCCAGCATCCCGACCATGTTGCCGAAGGAGTCCGCCTCCTTCGCCATCTTCTTCCAGGCGGCCACGTCCGAGGAGTTGACGCCCGGAATCCGTTCCCACAGCGCCTCCGGGGGCACCTGGAGCATCTGGGAGAGCTTCCCGAGCGCATCGACCGTGCTCGCGAGCGAACGGGCTTCGGTGTCGCGCCAGACGATGCGGTTGAGGTGGGCGTCCTCTGGGATCGCGCGGCCGGTGGAGGCGGCGGTCGCCAGGCGCATCACCTGCGCCCAGGACTCGCCGTAGATGGTGCGCTTCTCGCCGCACTTGCGTTGCAGCCCAGCCTCAGCCGCAGCTAGGGCTTCCGCGGAGATGTTGACGATCTCGCCGAGGAGGTAGACCGGGGGCACCTGGGAGATCGCGGCGAGGTGCTTGATGGTCTCGCCGATGGCGGCGAGGATCTTGCCGATGTCGGACTCGGAGAACTCACCGAACTTCGCGTCCGTCGACTCGGTCACCCAGACGCGATTCACGGCGCTGTTGAACGACTCGATCGGCTCGCCGGTCTCGGGGTCGCGGGGAATGACCAGGCCCGACGCCCACCGCTGTCTGAAGGAGGCGAACTGGGCGATCAGCGAGGCGGTGAGGGTCAGCGAGTTGAGCCGGTCCTGTGTGGGGACGAGGGCCTCGATGTCGCCGCGCGGCGCGATGTTCGGGGAGGTCGAGAGCTGGTTGCGGAACCGGACGACCGGGCAGACGCCGAGGCCGTGCCGGCGGGACTCCTTGAGTGTGAAGGAGTCGAGGTCGGGGGCCTCGGTCCAGTTCTCGCCGAGGTACACGTGCTCGTACTCCTCGTCCAGGAGCGTGGCGCGGCACTTCTTCTGACCGGTCGAGTAGTCGAGGTCCACGTGCAGGGCGAACTGGGGCCACTCGTCGTGGATGGGGTCCTCGTACAGGGCCGACATCGACAGGGGCGAGACGGGCCGGATCTGCGGCACCTTCTTCTTGCCGGGCAGGACCCGGACGTACGCGACGCCGAAGGTGAGCGCGTCGCGGTGGACGGAGTGCTGCCAGGCGTCGAGCGAGTTCGCCGACCACCACTCCCATGCGCTGTCGTCGTCCGGTGAGTCGGGCTTGCGCCATCCCTCCACATAGAGCTGTTGCGCGACCGCGTCCACGATGAGGGGCAGAAAATTCAGTACCGCCTGCTTGGTGAGGGCGGCGTATTCGCGGTGGGCGTGCTTGGGCATGTACGGGGGGTCCTGGAGTCCTACGGCGTAGCGCTCCAGCCAGGCGTAGTGGGCCCGCTCGTCGGCGAAACGCGCGAGGGAGCGGTGGAGGACGTTCTTGAGGTCGCCCGATACGGGCATGAGCCCTCCGAGGGGGTGAGGGGGCGGGCGGCGCGGGGGGCGGGACGGGAATACGATCAACGACGCGGCTCCGGGCCGCCCCCAATCTGCCCCGCGCTGCGGGGATAAACCGAAGTCGAGCGCGCAGTTCACGCTGCGGTCGACCATGCTGTGCCCGGAGCCGCCTGTTCAGTTGAGTCCGAAGCCCGCCAAGGGGAAGGTGCGAGGCGAGGTCACGTTCAGCGATTGCGAGGGGCGCTGCGATTCGCTACAGTCCCCGGAACACCGACCGAGGAGGCGCCGTCGTGCAGAAGTGGGAATACCTATGGGTGCGACAGGTTTACTTCACAGCTGAAGCGGTGCCACTGTTCGCAAAGAAGGCTCTTGTCGGACGGGAGGCCGAGGAGCAGGGCCGCGATCTCAGCGAGTACGGCGCGGAAGGCTGGGAGGCGGTGTCGCATTCCTACACCACTTCGGGGTACCGCGGCGGAGAGCTTACGGTGCTGCTCAAGAGGCCAACGAGCTTAGTTGAGGCCGACGAGGACACCGGTCCGCTTGCGCCACTTGACGATCACGCCCTTTTCGAGGGCGAGGTGCTTGGCGTGCAGGGCGATGAGCATGGCGGCGGCGGCGTCGATTTTGTGCGCCGACTGCCGCGACTCCTTGCCGATCCCGATGCCATAGGCGTTGGGGCGGCGGCGGGCGTTCTTGAGGTGGCGGATCAGCGCGGGGTGGCGGGCGATGCGGATAGTGCCGGTCTCGAACGCCGAGGCGACCGCCTCGGCCTGGATTGTGAACTCGGCGATGCGCCGGGAGGAGCGCATGTCGAAGTTGAAGACGCCCTTCGAGCCGAGCGAGGTGAAGACCTCGTCCCGGTGCCGGTTGGCCCATATCTCGATGTAGGGCTCCCACCACGCCATGTCGCAGCCGAACGCCGCGACGCGGAAGCGACTGAACGCCCGGTCCACTGCGGCCGTGACTTCGGCCTTGGGCACCTGCCAGTCCTCCTGGCCGGGCATGTCCGGCCGTTCCCAGACGCCGAGGAGTTCGATCAATCCGGTCTCCACGTCGACCGCGACAAGCGCGGTCGCGTCCTGGCTCTTGGAGCCGTCGAAACCCAAAGCGACGATCCGGCCCTCGGCGATCTGCTCGTCGACCACCGCGCCGTCGACCTGATGCGGCTCGACCCACGAGTCACCATGTGCGACAACCTGATTGAGATAGAAGCGTCTTGCCTCGTCGACCGTGACCGTGAGGTCGTAGACCTCGGCCACGATGCGGTCGATGTCGAGCCAGGCGGCGTCCCCGCGGCAGTCGGCGAGGGCGGCACGAAGCTCGTCCTCGTCGCCGAGGTCGCGGACGAGGAAGCTCGATTCGATCGAGTCGAAGAGGATGCCCGTGGTGCGGGAGCGGCCCTCGTGCTGTGCCTGGAACGCGGCATGGTCGCGTTCGGCGACGCTGTCCATTCCGGGCATGTGGGCGTTGGTGGTGACGAGCATCCGGCCCATGCCGCCGCGGCTCTTGCCGAGGTTGCGCTTACAGACCCGGTCGAGCTTGTGTCCGCCATCGGAGGCGGTCCACAGGTGGGTTTCATCGCCGATGACCAGTGTGGGGCGCGAGCCCTCCAGGGTCTTCGCCTCGGAGGTGACCGGGAGGAGCTTCCGGGTCTTCGTGGGTCCGGCGAGGATGCGGGTCTGCCCGCAGTCGACGGGCATCCCGTCGATCTCGGTGCGGGCGCCGATCATGGCCCTGCACATGTCGAAGGTGTTGGCCGTCTGGTCGAAGCTGACCGCGGCGAGCTGAATCCAGGCGGCATCCGCGCGGACAGCGGTCCACTCGCGGGCCTTGCGGTTCCACTTCGGACGGCAGGGGCCGAGGAGTTCGATGAGGGAGACGGCCGCGGCCAGGGGCCCTTTCCCCCAGCCCTTCATGCGCTGGAGGATCGCCCGCCGCCACACCCAGCGGTGCGACTTGGCGGGGTCGGTCGCGTACCACCAGAGGAGAAACCGGAGCTGTTCGCCGGTGAAGCGCCACGGCTGGTCGGGGTCGTCGGGGTTCTTGAGGTGCTGGTGGGCCCAGCGGATCGCGGCGAGGCCGACCAGTTCGGAGTAGCCCTGGTCCCGGGGTCTGGCGGCGGGGAGGTTGCCCACCTGGACGGTAGCCACGGGGCGGGCTCCTTGAGGGGGTCAGGAGAAGGCCGCGTCCACCGCGCCGTCGTCGTCGGGCTCGGCCTTCTCGCCCTCGATCACCGGGGCGTACCTGATCCCCACCTTGGATCTGTCCACATGGGAGAACAGAAGGCTGTCTTCGAGGGGCTTGATGGTGCGGGCCAGCTTGATCAGCAGCTCGGGGTCGCCGCTGGCGGCGTAGTAGGCGTCCTTGAGCGGGAGGAGATCGCGGATGCGCTGGATGTCGGTGACCTGGTAGAGCGCGGCCTGCGGGCTCGACATGACGCTGATGAGCCACTGGCGGGTCTTGTGCTTCAACCTGCCGAGGTCACCGAAGTCCCAGTCCGAGCGGGCGTGGGGGATCGCGGCGAGGTCGACGGCCGCGGTCTCGGCGAGGCTCTTGTGGCGGCCGAGCTTGCCGTCTTCTGGCTTGGGGTGGGTCACCGGTTGACCAGGGCGATGATCGCGACGACGAGGGACCCGACTGCGAGGAGCGTTGCGGCCGTGGGAATCGCCCACAGCCGCCGCTCCATCTGGCGGAGACGGTCCTCGTGGTCGGCCAGGTTCTCCTGTGTGGTCTCGTCGGCATCGGAGATCCGGGAGAGTTCACCGCCGAAGCGGCCGAGGTCCCCGCGCATCGACACGACCTCGTCGTAGATTTCGCGAGCGCCGATGGTCACGGTGCCGAGGTCCTCGGGCATCGGCGTCAGCCCTTGACCAGACGGGACCAGGTCTTCGGGCCGATAATGCCGTCCTGGACGAGGTTCTTCGCCTTCTGGAAGAGCTTCACGGCGGCGACCGAGCCGGAGCCGAGAATGCCGTCGATGCCGCCGGCGGACTTCAGGCGCGCAGCGGGAGCGCCGCCGTAGGCCAGGATGAGGGCCTGGGCGCGGCGCACGGCCGAGCCGCGCGAGCCCTGCTTGATGGAGGGGAGTTCGGACACGAGCTTGGCAGTCCAATTCGTCGAGGGGGTCTGGGGCGTGGACGGCTTCGAGGGCGCGTCGTCGAGGTCGGCAATGCCCCACGGCGAGGCGTTGTCGTACGGGCCGGTCGAGCGGCCGTCCGGACCGGTACCCACCGAGACGTGGACGTGAGTGCGGTGGGGGTTCGAGCCGGTGTACTTCCGCCAGCCCTCGCCAGCGCGGGCCCTGGACCAGATCTGTCCGTTGTGGATGACGTACTTGACGGCGGGGTGCGGGTGGGCCGCGAGGTACCGCGCGAACACGTCGAGGTCGAGTCCCCGATCGCCGAGCACGTCGATCGCGCAGACGACGCCGGAGGCGTTGGGGTTGTGGTCGGAGTAGCCGTTCTGGTGGTCCTCGTCGCCGATGGACCACACGGTGGTCCCGGGGTGGACGGTGCGAATCTCGGTGGTGAGGACCTGGAGGGCACGGGCGAGACGCCAAGAGGCCAAGGGGATCTCCAGGAGGAGTGCAGAGGGGGGAGGCCCCGGCGCGGGTGAAAGGAGCGAAAGCCCCGCGCCGGGGTGTCCGGTTTCGCCTGCTCACTGGCAGGTAGTCACGCCCAGATCCGGACTGGCGCTAGCCGCGTGCGCTGGGCCCCGATGCCCCGAGGGGAGGAGGGCACCGGGGGCGCGGCAGAACGGGGCGGCGGTGTCGGGACGCCGCCCGGGAATCAGGAGGGGAGGGCGAATCGGTCAAGCAGCTGGGGCGGCGCGACCTTGAGCAGGCCCCGGATCGCCGAGGCCGCTTGCTGCGGGACGACGCCGTTGCCGAGGATGCGGAGTTCGGCGGTGCGCGCGAGTCCCCGGCCGGTCACGTGGCCGGGCTCCAGGCCCATCAGCCACTCGACGAAGCGCGGTGCCAATCGGGGGCCGTTGCGTCCGGGCTCGGTCGGTTCGGGTGGTCGACGGCCGGTCACGTCGGCCCATCGGGCGACTGCGGGCCCGTATTTCCCCCAATCGACCTCGCCGCGTCGGTCAGCGTCGGGCCGTGACCCCATGCCGGGTTCGAGCCGCTGGAGCTTTTCGCGTCGGTCGCGGTCGGCGTCGGCAGCAGTACCGCCGAGGGGAGCGTCAGGTCGCCCTTCGAGCCGCGCTGTCGAGGCGAGCCCTTCGCGCCGTCCGTCGCCCGCGGCGTCGGCAGGAGCGACAGCGAGCACAGCTCGGCCTGAAGGCTCTTGCCGTGCTTCCCGGCGAGCTGCGAGGGAGTCGGCTTGTACTGCCGGTCCTCGTTCGCCGAAGCCCGCGGCGTCGGCAGGAGCGTCACCGCTCCCGCTAGCAGCGGCGCGGTCCTCGTGGTCGTGCGGCCATGGGTCGCGTCCGGGGTCGGCAGGAGGCTGATCGCCGTCCGCAGATCCGGGCCGCCCGTCCCGTGGCGTCCGTGCCCATGAGCATCCGAGGTCGTCGGGGTCGGAAGGCCATGCCAGGGCGAACCACCTGTTCCGCTGGTGCGCCGCCCCGATGTCTGAAGCGCGTAGGCACGTCCATGCGAGGTCATAGCCTGCGTCGGCCAGCGAATCGGCGACGGGATCGAGCCCTCTCCGCAAGATGGCGGAGACGTTCTCCAGGACGATGAAGCTCGGTCGAAGGAGGCGAATTCCCTCCACAATGTGCGGCCAGATCCAGCGGTCATCCTCGGTTCCTCTTCGCTTGCCCGCGTTCGAGATCGGCTGGCAAGGGAAGCCCGCCGTCATCACGTCGACTGCTTCGACCGCGTCCCAAAATCCGGGGGCGGTCAGATCGCCGTGGTTGGGCGGTTCGGGCCAGTGGGCGGCGAGGACGGAGGCGGCGGCCTGGTCGGTCTCGGCGTGCCAGACGACCTGGCCGCCGAGCACGTCGAGGACGGCGAGGTCGAGGGCGCCGGAGCCGGAGCACAGGGAGCCGATGCGGAGCGGGCGCGGCGGGGACCGGGGGGTGGGGTGTGGGGAGTGTTGTTCCATGTCAGGGGGAAGGGGTGCGGAGCTATTCCGCACCCCTTTGCGGGGCCCGGCCGCCGCGCCCGTGGGGGCGGCGGCGAGGCGGCCGGGCGGGGTGCGCCCCGATGGGGCTGCGACAGCCCGAGCACGAGGGGTGTGCGCTCGGAGCCGGGCCGCGAAGTCACGCGCCGCAGTCGGCGCCGAGGACCTCGTCCGGGTCCTCAAGGGGTGCATCGGGGGCGGGTTCGAGGGGGCGGGAGCGCCACTCGCGGGAGCAGTGGCTGGCGGGGGCGAAGTGCGGGGGCAGGGCCAGGCGGGTCCACTTCTGGTCCTCGACCCAGCCGGGCACGAGGCCACCGATCGTGTAATCGGCCTCGATCGTGTCCACGTACAGCGCCCCGAACTTCAGAGTGCGGGCCAGGGCGGTCACGCCGGTCATGAGGTCCTGGGCGACGCCGGGCGTGCCGAGCGCGAGGACCGCGACGAGCTCGGCCGCCCGGTAGGTGGGCCGCTCGCCGAGGTCGCCCAAGAGCGCCATGCCGTGGATCGTGTCGGTCCTGTCAATCGCCGCGAGTGCGGCGACGAGCCTACGGCCCTCCAAGCGCGGGGCGAGGAACTCGCCGACGCCGCCGAGATCGGCGACCGGCACGGGAACGTACTCGATCGCAGGAGAATCAACGGCAGTGACAGTCATCAATACGCGAGCCCCTTCAGTGAGCCCCGGTGCGAAGAAGACGAACCGCGGAGCGGTTCGGATTCGAGCGCCGGGGCGAACATGACCCCGCAGCGAAGCGGAGGGGTCATACGACGACGGACAGAAACCGGAAGCACCGGAGTGAAAATCTCCTCCGGCGCAGGGCGCCGGAGCGAACGAGTACGTCGGCCAGAAGATCCCGACCGCCGAAGCGGTCGCCTCGCGCACACGCGCGTCACGGACCCGAGGAAGAGACTCGACCTGCAACGGAGAGAGTGGAACTCAACGGCTGTCCCTTTGAAGGGTCAGCCAGAGGAGTACCTGTTCAAGAGGTTCTCTTCTCTCCGGGAGGAGTCTCGTTCAGTTATTTTCAGTCACCAGCCTTCAAGGGCTGGTTCTGAAGAGAAGATCTGGAGAGCGAGGAGGTCGCTCGCGGGGCTCGCTCTAAGACCCCTACCCCCTGTATCCCCCTCCCCCGTTCTCTGCTCTCACCCCTTGATGGTGTGCGATGGCGCGGGCTTTCGACGCGCCGGGCGGAAATGTGGGTCGGTTCACCCTCGGGCGCATACGATCCCGATGTATGAGCAGCTCCATCACCCTTGAGTCCCTGTGCTTCCCCGGCGTCCACTCGGGGTGGGCGGGGCTCGACAACTGCCTCAAGCATCCGATGAGAGAGCCACGACCTCCGCGACTCGCACCTGTTCGCCCGTGGTGCCGAAATCCGCTAGCGCTCTGTGAACGGACGGCCCAAGATCTCACTGGCCTCACGCATGACCGCCTCGGCGACAGTGTGCGCGTCGGCCTCGGTGTAGTACAGCTCAGCGCGGTAGGGCCCGATCCCCGGGTGGTCGAGACGCTCAACGTACCAACGACCACGATCCTTAACCCGGCCGACGCGGACGATCGCGTGGTCCCAGTTGTAGAAGCCTTTCGACTCCCAGGCCCGTCCACCGGGAAGCTGGCCGAACAGGATCGCCGAATACGCTTCTTCAGACACCTGTACGAATTTACCTGATCCGCATCCAGTGGAGTACGCGGACCGCTTCACGTACTGGCGTTAGGATCGGCCGTTTGGGTCGAGCTGCCCTCGTTGGCCGACGGGGAATCAGATCGCGCAACCGGAAGGGAGCCCGGCAGTGCCCGGAGGATCTCCGCGCGCTCCCGAGGCTTCGTTCCCCTGAGAGCGATCGTTGTGATGTAGGCCCGGCCGAGTACCGGGAGCGCCGCAGTGGCGGCCACCCAAGCGCCGAAGTCCGAGAAGTCCATCCGTCAGTTGTATCCATGGATCTCGGATTCGACCGAGCCAAATTGGCCCGCCCGTGGATAACTCCCGCGGAGGCGGTCGCCGCCGCGGTCGAGGGCCGTCTACCGAGCGGCGGGCGAACAACGCAAGGGCGAGCACCGCAAGCGCCTTCAAGATCTCCGCCCGATGCTCAGGCTTCGCTCCGTGGAGCGCGAGTGCCGCAACAAAGGCAATCACGACAGCAGGAACAGCAACTATCAGCGCGATCCAAGAACCGAAAGTGGTGGGGGTCATACGACCATTGGACCGGGATAACCCTAGATCCGCCAGTCGTTCACGCGGTGCGCTTGATTACTTCCAGGCCAGCAATGTATTCCCTACATAACACAGAGTGGTCTGACGTTGGCGAGGAACTGCGAGCCAATCTAGCTCCCTTTTGGGTTTCGCACGCCCGCGAGCGCGTCATGGCGCCGGACCGACCGAGGCCGGACTCACCGCAGAGAGTTCCTGGGGGGTCGCCTCCCGCCGCCAGACCGGGATCAGACCCGGTAGCGCCCGAAGAATCTCAGGTCGCTCCTTCGGCTTTGTTCCGCGCAGGGCCATCCAGAAGATGAAGGCACGCACGAGGGCTGAGGACATGACGGCGAGGGCGATCCAGAGGCCAGTGGAGTGGAAGTCCATGCACCCAAGTAGAACCCCACCCTGTCTCCATCTGCGAGGGGTCCGAGATTTAGCCCGGGAGAAATACACCGGATTCAGAATCTATGAGTTTTACGACCGAAACGCGAACTTAGCTAGGCGCATTTTCAGTTGTACTTTTGAGAAACGAGGCTGGGGTCAACTAGTTACGGCTGCTGCTCGAAAATTTGGAGCCTCACGCGCGCCCGCGCGCGAGAGAGCGATGAATCCCCAGATAAAGACCCATAGAACTCTCCTCGGCGTGAAATAAAACACCAGGCACAGGGTGAATAGCTAGGCCGCTGCGGACGAGGTTTAGAGCGCGAAGGGGTTGTCCCCCTGGTCCATATATGCCCGATAGAGATCACTTTGACTCATTCACACATACATGTCCGTTGTGACGAGACATGTTGAGAGTGATGATTGATTCGTGAATGGTGAATGAGTTCAAGAGTGGAGAGATTAGTTTTATTTCTATTTCATGCTTGATTCTCATGATTGAATGCATTAATTATGTAATGCATGAATGAATATCTAATATGAATTAGATAATAGTTAGTGCGATCCTATGTGCATATGAACTATTGGGGGGATATGTTCTAGGGCCCTTGCAGTGAACCCCCTTGCACCCCCTTACGGACCCCCTTGCAGTCGAGCGGCGCCGCCGGCGCGCGCTCCCCTCGACCTGGCAGACGCCCCCGCCGGCGCGGCTACGCCGCTCCCCTGGTGACCCTGGGCGGGCCCGTAGCGCGCTGACTAGAGGGAGACATGGGCGCGACCTAGGCGCGCTCCCGTGGCGCATTGCGCCTACCCGCTGGATACCAGCCACGCATCATCCGTTCGGTGGATACCTACCTAGACATTCGGGCAAAACCACGCCTCATATGTTGCATACATGAGCGCTCATGTGTGAGCATCGAAAGGCGCGGGGCTCCCGAGTTTCGCGAGCTGTACGGGCCCGGTCTAGACGACGAACACGCGCGGCACGTTGTTTGAGAACTCCACAGGGTGTTTGACCAGCGAATACGCCACTTTCCTAGCCGTTCGAGTCGCACACGAGCCACGCGGCCTAGCCGCGCGTGTGCGCGCTCTTTCGGTTATGGACAGAGAGGAATACCCCTAATGGCTATGTCTCGTAAGCACTTCCGCGCTATCGCTTCGATCCTCGCGGGAGCGGACTTGACAGAAGATCAGCGTAAGGAGCTGATCGAAGAATTCGGAATCATGTGCAAGCGTGAGAACTCGAATTTCCAATGGTCCGTTTTCGAGGACGCGTGCCAGCCTGCGAAGTGACCCTAACGGGTGAGTGAGACACGGAACGGAATTCCGTTCCGTGTCTTTTCTCTCTCGGATTAGGAACACGAGAGGGAAAACGCAATGACATATGAAATGCGCGGGTATTCGACCACTTTTAGTGGATTCACTTTCAAATGGTGGCCGTATATCGGCAGAGGCAGGTATATCAACGTCTTTCACGGATCGAAGTTGCAGCCCGTAGCGGTTATCTCCGTTTGGGATAACGAGCGGGACCGAACTACGGTCACGTCTTACGACGAATTCATTAAGCCGTGCGTCGACTACGTCCGTAATGCCTAGTTGGTTATTGGCTCGCGTCTTGCACGTGAGCCGCTATCCGGATTAGGAACACGGAGAGGAGAGGGAATGAAGATTCCCGAGGGCTACCGTATGCGCGAATTTTGGATGCGGATTGCCTATAACGAGTCTCTTACCGAGACTACCCGCGCGTTCGCGATGCGGGAAATGAACCGATGCGCATACGAGAGCATGACTTATCGCGAGGCTGTGCTCATGGTATGGGCAGAGGAGCGGGAGCACTGGACTTACGAAGACGAAGACCCGCCGTCTCTCTGGCACGTGATTTACCACGTAACAAACACGGTTGTACTGGACTACGGAGTTCTGGGCGGGTACCCGTTTGAACATCACGGGGACGCGCTCAGCGACGCTTACCAGATTGTCTTGCGTCATTGGGCGGAACGACACGGATGGAATATTCACCCGGATTTTATGGACTAGCTCCAATCCAGTGAGTGAGGCACGGACCACGCAACGGTCCGTGCCTTTTCTCTCAGGATTAGGAACACACGATTTCACGAGCCCAATCAATGGTCAAGCGGTATTCCCGAGCGGGAAAATTGAGGGAGGATTCCCGATGCTCTATGAAGTACTGAAAGTTTGGTCCGATGGCACTCGCTACTTGGTAGCCGAATACGCCACAGCGCGACGCGCATTTGAGCGTGTCGACAAGCTGAATCGGGAACGCACACCGGAACAGCGTGAGCAAGGCGAGGACGGTACGCCTCAGCTTGAATACCTGATTCGGGTTCCCTAACCGTTCGCATGACTCGTGAGCCGCAAGGCTCACGAGTCGTGTCCTCGGATTAGGAACACGAGAGGAATCGAGAATGGAAACCAGCAAACGCGTCAAGCGAACCTATGACGCATATCTCGAAATGTACGGGCACGTCTATGGCAACATGTCGGACCCGATACGCCGCGCGGAAGTAGTCGCTTCCTTGCGGCAAAGGGACGCGCTCCAATTGGCGTCAGCGCGTCGCGAGTGCCGCGCGATCATCGGGAGAAAGTCGACACTGACGCTGATCTGTGATCGTCGCGTCAAGGTCTATCAGATTGAAAAGTGCGCGCATGTGCGACCGTGGAATGTTATTCGGTCGGATATCCATGATCTTCGGATGATCGATAACGAGCTGAAAAAGCGCGGCGTGTCCGCCTAGGCGAATGTTGGTGAACCCGAGGAATCGGGTTCGCTTTCACTCGGATTAGGAACACGAGGGAAGGCAATTCAATGGAATTCGACACTCGCGAAATCGTCGTAACCGAAGAATACGACGATATCCGCGAAATCATCAATGGCGACACGGTCACCGTGAGTGTGTGCGAGGTCTATCGGTCATTCGTCGACGAAACCGGGGAATGGATGGATGGGGACGCGCGCGACTTGCGTGCGCCCGTATGGCACGTCTGGGCTGTCGAACCCGCATCGGAAGGCGAACACGAATCGCTGAACGAAGCGGTTAACCAGATCATCCGTGACGCTGAGGTCGACTCGCAGGACGGACTAGAGCCATCGGGATACCCGATCTCACCGAAGGTCGGGGATCACAGTTGGGTTTCCGGCCACCACTGCGAGGACGGACACGAGACGTGTACCGAGTGGAGCATTCGGGTTCACGGCGTCTCAGAGAAAACCCGCGCTGACGTGTGGCGATACCTCTCACGCTGGTAGCGGCCTAGTCGGTTATTGGCTCGCGTCTCGCACGCGAGCCGCTATCCGGATTAGGAACGGAGGAATGCCGAAATGGCAAAGAAGATCGATACGCCGAAGTTGTGGGAGCTGTGGCGCGACCCGGAAGGCGTCGCGTTCGATCCGACGCAAACGGGCATGTTCGCAACCGACCGGTTCGCGCTCTGGGACTTGTCGCGACTGCCGTTGGCAGACGCGAAATTGGTTCCGGACCTGCGAGGTTTCTACTCGGTTGGGAAATCGCGTGTCGCGCTCCACACGGGGCGCAGGTTCAACGCGGTGCGCTCGGGACACATGGCGGACAAGTTCGCCATGTGGTCCGCCGAGAAACCGGGGCGCGTCTGGGAGCCGCTGACACACACCGTGTGGCGTCACCGCGAACACCGGGTCTGCCTGAGCGCGAGCGGGCCCGTCCTCGTGACGGATGCGTTCGTGACGCTCGCAGAGCGGTTCGGACCGCTCTGGCTGTCCGTCTGCCACACGGGCAAGGAATTCCCGAAAGTCAAGGTCACGTGGCTAACTGAGATTTCCGAAGCCCGGAGCGTGGAAACGGTGGTCGGGTTCATCGAACCGGGCAAGGTCCCGGATTCGGATGAGGTTCGGGCCGTCCTCGGTTCGATCGGGGAAGGCGTCAAGCTCTAGTCGGTTGTTGGCTCACCCGGGGGACCGGGTGGGCCTTCATCCGTTTAGGGACAAGGGAAGGGGTAACCGTGCCGTACATCTTGGAATTGGCACCGTTGCGCGGAAGTGCTGAGGCAGAGCAGGGACGCGAGCATGTCGACCTTGCAGCGGCTAAAGCGTTCGCGATCGATTACGCCGCCGGACGGATGCCGTTCCGGTCGGACGGGGAACGGGCGAACGTCTGTGAACCGCTGGAGTCGCTTTCGGAGGCGCACCCGGTCACGGTCGACGGGGTCCGGTACTCCGTTCGCCCCGTGGTCGCTACGTCAGTCCTCACGATCGATCACGAGCTGAGGACCGAAGGCGCGACCGTGTACTACCGGTGCCACGGATGCCGATACGACTACGTCCGAGGCAAGATCACGGCCGTTGAGTACCGTTTCGGCAGGTGGCACACCGACGTGATGTGCTCCCAGTGCAAGGAACCCACGCAAGGGCTGTACGCCGAAAACGCGCTCTGGGCGCGACGCTACCCGTCGCACTTCACCGGGGCGCACTTCGATATCAACCAGCGATGCAAGGCGTGCGGTTGGCTGTAGAGACGAACCCGCACGGCTGACGCCGTGCGGGTTTTTCTCTGCCCAGCGGGAGCCGCTGGGAGCCTCGCAGCGGCCCGAACGGGCCCGATCGCGAACCCTGGTCAGCCTCTCGGGATACGAGCGGCCTAGCACTCAGCTAGGCCGCTTTTTCGTTGCCTCACAGCGGAAGACGCCCGAGTGACACGTCATTTGAGGGCCCTAGCGTCGATTCTGAGGACCCTAAAGCGTTTCCCGGTAGGGCGGGAATAGTCCGAAACGGGAGAGAGGAACTGAGGCGGACAGCCTGAACGGGGCGGCGCCGTCGGCGGGAGCGATCGAGCCCGTCGAATGGAATCGTGCATTTGGGAAATATGCCATTAATCAGATTCGGACATATAGTGATATGAATGGCATATGCACTACATCATCCTAATAGTGACCTATGGCACTTATGTCACATAAAGGATCTGAGCTTGGGGGCGGGGTCGCGCGCACATAGGGACCCAGCAGCTTCTCTAGGTGCCTGGCAGGTTCCCAGGGTACCCGGCAGGTTTCCAAGTGCGCGAAGCCCTCATTCGACCAGCTCGGGCCAATGCCAAGACCCTCCGACTTTCTCGGTTTCATCATGCGGCACATGGTGATTGAAGGAGAGGCCGCCAGGGTTGAGGACGGCCGGGCTCAACGTCTCGGCCGCGGCGTCATCGACTCGCGTCACCGTCGCCGCCCGGCACTCCGAAGCGAATTCGCCGTCCGGCGTTCCGTACGAGACATAGCGGACCTGGCGGCTGATGCCCGGTCGCTGACTTCGATGCTCCGACAACGGGAAATCTCCTGAAATCGTGCGACATCGCGCCGCAGGATCAACTCCGACGATACCGAAGCTCTGGCTTCCCGGTCGCGTCAAGCGGTTCGAGATACGGTCACCCGTGCCCGGCTCCGGTCTGGCATTGCGGGGACCACCCCTCCCCTCGACACCCCACCCCGGACCCCTCCCCCAGGCACACCCCCCTACCCCGGGCACCCCACCCCGGACTCCATGACCTACCCGAGGAGCCCCGGGTGACGCGGCGCCGGCCGCGCCCGCGGCGGCCTCGCCCCCGCCGTCTCCCCGCCAGTCTTCCTTCGGTGGTGGAACTCGCAGAGCGCCTGCAAGTTGCTCAAGTCGTGGTTGTCGCCGGGGTCGATGTGGTCCACATCGGTCGCCGGGAGCCCGCACGCTTCCCCGGTGTCGGCGCGGCGCCACTGGCACCGCCGCCGGTCCCGCTCCATGGCGAGGCGGCACCGCAGCGGCCAGTCCGCCGGGAGCCGCTCCACGCGCCCTGAAGGGCGCTCTGACCAGCCTGAATACAAACATCTCACCCCTGAATTGCATACATGAGCGCTCATGTGTAATCTACGAAGACCGGATTAGGAACCGAGAGAAAGGACAGACATGTCTGCAATGCGAGTTTCAAAGGGCTGCATCGACATCCTCCTAACCGCGGCGATGTGGAAAGACTGGCGCCACGACCTCCACAGCACCGACCCGCTCGCCTGGGAGGTCAATGCGGAGGACGGCACGGTCACGCGCCACTACTTCGACAACTGGGAGCCCGAGCCGGTCGGGACGATGCTCGACCTGGCAAACCGCGCGACCTACGCAGGTCGCTACGGCAAGGCCGAGGTCGAGGGAGAGACGCCCTACCGCTTCACGCGCGTCAAGAGCTGCAACCCGGCCACCACCGACAAGGAGCTGATCCCGCTCCTCGTGGCCTCGGTCGCCAAGGAGATCCGGTTCTACGAGTACCAGAGCAACGAGGGCCGCGGATGGGAGGAATCCGAACCGTACGCCTTCTGCCAGGCCCTCCGCCAGCACGTCCTGTCGTTCCTGTGGGAAGGCGTCGACTCGATCCCGTGGGGCGGGTACCCCGCCTACTACGACCGTTTCACCAGGTCCGGACCGCTCTCCTAACCCGAGGTCGGCGCACCGCCTCACGCGGTGCGCCCTCCTCCGGATTAGGAACCGAAGAGAGAAGGAGCACAACCCGATGGGTTCTCCCGCACAGATGACGCTCAACTTCCCAGGGGAGAAGAGCACGCACTTCTACCTCCACTGGGGATCGCCGCACTACCAGATCCCCAACATGGCCGCCTTCGTGTTCGAGACCTGGTCCAACGGCCTGGCCTGGAGCCTCGATGGCTACCGCTCCTACGTCGAGGCCCTCAATATCCAGGACCTCCCGACCGAGGACGGCCCCGCCCGCAAGGACGCCCACAAGTGGGGCGTCGAACACAGCTACACCTACACGTTCACCGCAGACGGCCAGGTCTCGTTCTCCTACGCCCACCGCCCGATCGGCGGCGACGGCTTCGCCTCGGTCGACGGCGGCGCCGCCCGCCTCGACCTCTACCAGGCAGCGCTGCGATGGAGACGGGAGCTGCGCACGAACGTCTACGGACGATTCCTCCGTAGCGGGGAGCGGTCGAGCATCGAGGACTACGACCTCGCCCTCCTCGAATGCGAGTTCCGCATCGCCAGCGAGTCCCGGCCCGGCGTCACCGAGTCGATCTCGTCCCGGACGTATCACCGCAACCACCAGTGCATTGACGCCGGTTGCGGTCGGCCGATCACCCTCGACCCTGCCGACCAGTCCTAACCGAAGGAGCACCCTTCCATGATCAGCGAAGAGACCCGCGACCGCCTTACGCAGAGCGCCCTCGACCGTCTCAGCGTCAACGTCCACCACGAGCACGGCGTCACGCTCGCCGGCGTTGTCGTCCCTGGTGAGTTCACGATCCAGCTCACAGCCTTCGACATCGTCCCCAAGTCCGGCGAGATCAAGGCGCAGCGCGCGCTCGCGCAGCTCTGCCTCCTTGCTGACGCCCGCCAGTACAGCATCGAAGGTGGCGTGAACCAGTTGTTCCCCAGCTTCGAGGACCGGTACGAGCGCGTCTACACCGCGTTCGGCTTCACCGCGCCGGACGGCGGGCTCCGCCCGTTCGCATTCCGGAGGGAGCCGGACCCGAGTGGCACCCACGAGCACCGGACCCGGCGAGTTTCTGCCGTCGAGGTCAAGACCGGCGACATCGTCCGCCAGGTCGTCATCGACCGCCACGGCTCGGTCCAGTGGCACACCGTTAAGCGGACCTCGCACCACCCGTACGGCGTCGCGCACATCGAGTTCGAGTCGACGACCGGGTTCTACTGGACTCTCCCGGCGCAGCGAACCGTGACGATCGAGGACCTCAACTAGAGCACCGAGGGGCCCGCTCCGGCGGGTCCCTCCCCCCACCGGAAGGAGTCGACCGTGTCCGCGACCCCCACCATGACCGAAACCCTCATTCCCCTGCTCGGGTACCCTGAGTCCGAACTTGGACCAGGAGAGGGCACGTCAGTGAGCGAGGGCAAGCCGCGGATCACCGCCGAGGAACTCGCCGCGCTCGACGCCGGCACGCTCAACCGAAAGGACCTCGCCAAGCGCAAAGGCGTCTCGGTCCCGACCATCGGCCGATGGCTGAAGGACCCCGCAGCGCCCGTCGCTTCCAAGACCACGATCGGCCCCTACTGGCCGTGGAAGGTCGAGAAGCAGCACCAGAACTCGCAGCCCTACAACAAAGGCTTCGATCACTTGCGATACGTGATCGAGGGGCCGGACAGCCTCCCTGAGAAGCGGCTGCGAGAACTCCACCTCTGGTACGCGACCGTCAAGGAGAACCGTGAGGTCCTCGCCTACCGCCCCGACGCCCCGCCCACACCGTGGCGCGTCAAGCACGGCGGTTTCGAGTACCTCGAACGCGAGCCCGAGGACGAGGACCTCCTGATCCGGGTCCCCGACCCGGAGTGGTGGACTGAGGAGCGTCGGGCCGCCTGGCGGTTCCCGAAGGACCTCCCCGAGGAATAGATTGCCCCGGCTAAACGGCCGGGGCTTCGTCGTATCCAGAGGTCGACGTGGCTTCTGGGGGATGCACAAAGCGCGCTCCCCTACGGTGGGGAGCGCGCTCGAAGTCTTCGGGCGGCTAGGCGATCTCGCCGGACTTGATCCCGCTGAGCAGGTCATCAAAGGTGTTGGGGGACAGAGAAAAGCGCGGCGACTCGTCTCCGAGTTTGGAGTCACGAAGCTCGAAGCCATCGCGGATGCTTCGGGCCTCGACGCAGTTGTTGCCGTTGCCGTTGTTGCCGCTTCGACTGCTCTTACGCCATCCCTCGCCAGCCTGGAGCGCTCGTGTGCTCTCTGCGTTGTGGCTGGTCATTTCGTCACGTCCTTCAATTTAGCCTTGAGGAGGTTGGTGCTCTGGGCTTCGTCCAGGGCATCAGCATCCCAGAGGGTCTGGAAGTCCTCTGCCACCCAGTCTATGTCAGGGGATTCTGCGTAGACCGTTCCGGCCGGGCTGTCGGTCGCTACGACCGTAGGCCAGTCGTTCCGCATTTCAAACAGGGTATGACCTGTATCGAGGCCCATGCCGATATGCCTCCAGGCGCCGCGCGGGAGCACCCTCAGCTCAATCTGCGGCAGCTCGGCCGTTGAGATCAGGTGGCGGATCTGATCCGCCATAACAGCAATTCCGCCGACCTGATGGTCAAGCACGGTCTCCAGTATCAGGACCCTCACCGCTGGCCCTGCTGGCCCTTGAATCAGCTCGCCTCTGACCTGGCGAGTGTCAAGCCATCGTCTGACCTGATCCGGGTTCTCGTCCTCGGCTTTGACATCGAACAGGGCACGGGCGTAGCCAGAGGTTTGGAACAGGCCGTGAACGACGGTGGTGCTGAGGATCAGCATTCGATGGGCGTTCTCCTCCAGCCAGATCAGGTTCGCCAGCCCGCTTGCGACTCCATGACCATCTGCCCAGCCTCGCTGTGTAACCTCCTGCGCCAGCTTCAAGAGGCTGGCTCGCTTCTTGAGGTCGTTGAGACGATAGAGGTCAAGAAGACCGGGCAGTTCGTCGATCGATACAGGGAACTCGCCGCGCTCGAACCGGGAAACGACTCCGCGCTGTTTATCCAAGAACTCAGCCACGGCCTGAACTTCGACGCCCGACGCCTTCCGAAGTTCTTGCAGCTCCTTGCCAAGCCATCGAGCCCTGATGGTGGGAGTCTTTCCAACTGCTTCCACGAGCGACCCCTTCCGGTAGGTGGTCAGGATACCTAGGCCGAAGAGAATGGCCCGCGCCCCGGAGCCTACCCTAGGTGCTACACGAAGCAAAATCTTTTGATGTTTCATAGCCATGCTACGTTGCGCATCAGATAGTGATGTGCCATCATCAAGACGTGGCGCTAAGCACAGCATGAAGCATCCGCCACATGTGACATAGCCCTAGTCGGGCGCTGCTCGCGGTGCCGGAACCGCTTCCTTGGTGGGACGGGACGAGGCGGGCTCGGCACTTAGCGCCGACTGGCCCGCCCGAGGACCGGGATCGGCTCGGGCGGGCCGCCTAAAACTGAAGATCACGGACTTGTTCACGCCGCACAAAAAACGGCGGCCCACACCAGCGAGAATCCTCGGCAAAAGTTTTCCTAGCCTGGTGTGGGCCGTCCAGCGGCACATGACGAGAAATGGTCCTTCTCTCATGACCTGGGTTCAATCCTACGACGAGGAGCTGTGGGAGACCACAGCGATCCTCGCCAAGCACCAGCCCGTTCCGGTGTTCTTCGGGCTCTACTACCGGTGCGAGGCAAGCGACTGCCGCGAGGTTTGCGGCCGCCGTGGCTGCTCGACGCGCCTGGCGCACCTGGAGTTCTACGGCCGGAGGGCGACGCCCGCTGAGAAGTGGAAGGCGGTGGACGGCGGGTACCTGCTCAGCAAGACCGAGGCGCTTACCGTCTTGGCGCCTGTGTTCCAGGCTCCGGCGCCCGTTCCCGCGATTCCCCGCCAGCGTCCGCCGGCTCCGGCCGAGCGGCGCCGCGTCAGGGGCACTCGCGTGCCTCGGAAGCCCGCCCCGCGGCACCGCAACCGGCGCGTGCGAAGCGGCTCCCCGCTCGAACCGGTCGGGGGTGTGGTCGCATGACGGAAGTCGAGCCGTACGCGGACGTCTTCGCCGTCGAGGACGGGCCCGCGGCAGGTATGAAGCTCTGCTACACCGCCTTTCCCGGTACGGACGAGGTCACGGTGACCGACCCCGGTTCCCGGAACGCGCTGGTCGCCGTCGCCTCGGGCATCACCGCGTTCGACTATCCGCGGTTGGTGTTCGAGCCGGGGTACTTCGACCTGCTCAACTACGACCGCAAGACCATCCGCGACAACGCCCGAGCGCACTACGAGGGCGCCATGTGCGAAAGGTCGGTCCTGTGACGCCGCTCGGGCCGGAAGTCGGCCCCCACTCCACCACGACCGTGACCATCGGTGACGGCGACCGGGAACGGGTCCTGGCGCTCAAGGTGTTCGCCAGCAGCGGCCTCGCGACCGTCTCGGCGAGCGAGGACGCGCCCGAGTTCCTCGGGACCGTGACCGGCCTGAACACCCGCGAAGGCCACTTCAAGCCGAAAGCCGTGGTTGCTGGCGAGTTCACTCAGATCGAATGCACGGCGCTGTGCCAGGCCGCGGACGCGGCCTACCAGGCGGCGCAGGCGAACCTGCGGGCCGCCAGCCTGGTCGACCCCGCGGGCCCGCCGATCCTCGCCCCGCGTGCGGGCTCGACGTACTTGACGGTCGACGGGCTCAAGATCGCGTTCACCCCCGACACAGGGAACGGGTCGGTCTCGCTCCACACCGGGACCGGATCGCCGCGGAACATCGGCCAGGTCCGCAGTCTCGGCGGTGCCGGTGACGCTCAGGCCGTGCTGTGGCTCGCGGGCTACTGGGGCTTCCGGTTCGGCGGCGACGACCTCTCACGCGAACTCAAGGAGGCCGCGGGCAACATCTGGCGTGCGGCACGCGATGCGACCACACCGAGCGAGGTGCAGCATGGGTGAGCGAGCGACAGCAACGGCCGTGCAGGAGGCGGGCGCGGGCGGGAACGTCGGCCAGTTCCACCTGGACGCGCCCGGCGGCGGCGAGTGGACCTACCGCATGTACCTCCACGGCGCGGACACGATCGTGGTCCACCGGGCCCACCCCGATCCGGCGACCGGCCGGTACATCGCGACCGCAACCAATCTCGACCGGCTCGATGCGGGCGGGGCGGTCTTCGACTTCCCCGCCGACTGGGCCGAGAACGGCAACGCGGTCCTGGCCGAGGCCGCGATCATCGACGCCTACCGGCGCATCGCGGACGCCGCCGTGTCGGCCTCGATCCGGTTCGGGGAGGTCGTGCTCGTCATGACCACCGCCCCGGGGATGAACCTCGTCAGGGTCGAGGAGGCGACTACCGGGCCCGAGCCGCGGTGGGCGGCCACGCTCACCGCGCCGCACCGGGACTACATGGCCGTGCAGGTCTCCTGGAACGGGCCCGACTTCGGGCACGTCCTCGGGACCGACGCCGAGAGCAACCCGGGACGCGCGAACCGGTTCCTGCTCGCGCGTGCCGGGTCGGCGCTGTGGCGCTCGGTCAACCGCGACCGGCTCACCCTCCCGCGCCAGCCTCGCGCTGACGATGTGAACGAGGGGTGCGACCTGCTCAATGGATGACTCCGCGGAGGTGCTCGGCGAGTTCGAGCGCGAGGACTACGTCTTCACCGTCCTGCACGTGGACAAGGTCTATCGCATCGAGGCCCGAACTGAGAAGCGACGGCCGGTGCTGGTCGGGCTCATTCACCACCTCGGCACCCCGACCAGTTGGTCCGGGGACTGGGGCGGGGACTCCTGGCGGTCGTGGATCGACCAGAAGGCCCGCCCGATCATCGCCGGGGCCCAGCAAGACGCCCGCGACCGCGCGGATGCCGCTGCGGCACAACCAGACCACATAGCCGAGTAGCGGCAGTCCGCGACGCGATCACCGCGCCGTCTCTGACAGCCGGAAGGTCATTGCGAACCCGCTCCTCACCGACTCGGGTGCGGCGGCGCTCCCGATCCGGCGGCCGAGTCCCATATCGGCCCGCCGCCGCCGCACCCGACCCTCCACTACCGAACCGAGACGGAGCGACATCTCCCATGCACGAACCCACCACCGCGACCGCCGAACCCGATACCGGGCCCCTGGTCCCGCCCGAGGTCACCAGGGCCCGCGCCCGAGCGTTCGCACTCGCCCCGATGCTGTCCCTGGCCGCGATCATCGGGTGCATCAGCCTCGCGGTCGCCGCCGCCACCCTGGCCGTCGCCGACCCCACCGGACCACCGCGCCCGGTCCTGGTGTGCGGCATCCTCTCCCTCCTGTTCGGCCTGGGCGCGTACGCCGCATTCGTAGGGACCATGAAGCTCCTGGTCGAGGTCGTTGAAGACCTCGACCAGTGGGAGTGGAACCGCTGGCGGAACCGGTCCGCGTCATGACCGCGCCGATCGTCGCCGAACACGGCCACATCGCCGTGATCTCCCAGCACCGCAGGGAAATGCTGGTGGCCTACCGCGAGGACGCCGATGGCGGGGGCCACTTCGACCTCGCCGTCGCCGGCGGATGCCTCGCCGACACCCCCATCGGCCACATCAGCGTGAACACGGGCCTGCTCAGCGCGCACCTACTCCCGGTCGCCGACCGCCTCGGCCTCGGCGCGGGCACCCCGGCCCGCCGTGAACTGCGGGACGCGGTCGACGAGCTGTCGAACCTCCTCAACGGCGCCGCCGCACTGCGGGATTTCGGCGTCCAGCTCGCCCCCGGCGGATACCGGCTCCTGCGCGGCCCCGGCTCAGCGGTTCCGGTGGCCCAGCTCTATGGAGGCACCGCATGGGCGGCCTGATCGTCGCGTACCTGCTCCGGGCCGTCCCCTATCTCGTGCGGCTGTTCTGGGCCGCGCTCGTCATCGCCGTCCTCACCTGGCTCGCCTCCGGCGTCTGGCACCGCGCCGCCAGCGGCGCGCTCGACTGGGAAGCCGCGTCGATCATGCTGGCCGCCTTGTCGGTCCTCGCCGCCACGAGCATCGTCGTGTCCGCCGCCAGCATCCGCGCCTACCGCAAGAGCGTCCCGCCCACCCCCCACCTGTAGACACCGAACCTGGATTGCTCCAACATGGACGAAACCACCGTCACCGCTTCCGACCTCGACCTCTCACCGGGCCTCGTCATCGGCATCATCCTCATGCTCGCCGCCATCGGCTCCTTCAGCCCCGCCTTCCGCGGGTGGCTCGACTACCGCCTCTTCAAGCTCACCCGGTCCCTGCTGATCATCGGCGCCCTGTACTTGGTCGCACGGGCCTACGCCAGCTCCTAGTGAAAGGCACTCCGATGCGTCCCCGCACCAGTCGGCTAGTCCCGCTGCTCAATACCGGGCTCGCCCCGTTCACCGCCCGCCGCGACGCGGACCGCTACCTCCACAAGATCCTCGACCGGCTCGGCACCAGCCCCGGCGAGGACCCCGAGTTCATCGACGGGATGCGGTTCCTGTTGCGCGAAGTCGCCCAGGCCGACCGGCTCTCCCCCCTCGGCTGGCTCTCCTTCACCGGGGACATCAAGGCCCGCATCGCCAACCGGGCCCGCATCCGCCGCCGGATCGCCGAGTGCCCCGCGATCCTGGACGAGCGGATCGAGCGGCCCATCGTGGTCGTCGGCCTCCCGCGCACCGCCACCACCCTCGCCCATCGCATCCTCGCCGCCGCACCCGGTGCGAGGGGCCCGGCCCTGTGGGAGTGGGGGCACACCGACCTCGCCCTCCCCGAGGCCCAGCGGCGCAAGGCCATCCGCAGCGTCGACAACGCGATGCGGGTCGTGGGCCTCCTCGCGCCCGCCCTGCGCGACATCCACCCCCAAAGCGCCGAAGCGGCCGACGAATGCGCGTTCCTGCTCCCGCACGGTGAGCAGCATCTTGCCCGCACCTCCCTGCCCGGGTACGAGTCGTGGTTGGCGACGTACGACTTCGGCCCGGACTACGAGTACCACCGGCAGGCGCTTCAGGTCCTCCAGTACGGGCGGGAGCGGCGCCGCTGGGTCCTGAAGTGCCCCACGCACCTGGGCCGTCTCGACCTGATCTTGCGGCTGTACCCGGATGCGCTGATCGTGTGGACCCACCGCGACCCCGCCGAGGTCGTCGGCTCGATCGCCTCGCTGGTGGAGGCCAGCCGCGGCGCCCACCAGCACCGCCTGAACACCGACGACCTCCACGACATCGGCCGCATGGTCGTCACGTCCATGTCCGGCCTGGTCGACAAGGGACGCACTGCCCGCACCGGCATCCCCCGCGATCAGATCATCGACCTGCGATACCCCGAGCTGACCGCCGATCCTCTCGGCAAGGTCGAGTGGCTGTACGGCCAACTCGACCTCGAATGGACGGCGGCCGACGAGGACCGGGTCCGCGCGGCCACCGAGTACCGCCCCGGACGCCCCCACGAGTACGCCCTCGACCGGTACGGCCTCACCCCTGCCGACATCAAGACCGCCTTCGGCGACTACGGGCGACTCGCCGAGCCCCCGGTCTTCGGCAGCGGCTCGACCTAGACCGGGACGGCCATGGAGGCGTGGCAGAGCGGCCAAATGCAGCCGCCCGCTGGTCAGAGCGGGCGGTAGTTCGGGCTAGCGATCCAGCAGGCCCGGCCGGAGGTTCAAATCCTCCCGCCTCCGCAACTTCAGATCAGGGGCCGCTACCGAACCGGACGCAACGGCGGCGGCCCCACCCAGACGGACGCGAGGCCCAATGGCGTGCCCCGCGTCCCCGGGGCAGCCGCGCCAGTCATATTCGACGTATATCGGATGTTCTCACCGGCGCGACTGCCCCACCACCCCCACCGTCACGTTCCCTGGCAAATCGGTCTCGCGGATCACGAGCCGACAAGAGATAATCAACCGGCTACCCCAAGTAATCGCATTGAGAGTGGGGCCCTGTGGACCGCAAGCACCCTCCCCTTCCACCTGAACTCGTGGCGGCCGTCGACCAGAAGATCGGCGACATGCTCGACGGCCTCGCCGAGATGATCGCCGCGATCCGCGCGGACCCGGCCTTCGACCCCGACGATCCTGTCGCCAACACGGTCACCGCCCGCACGCTCATCAACGGGCTCAAGGCCAGCGGTGGAGAGACCTTCGCCGACACCCTCGCCGCGACGGCGTTCGCGGTGCTCGCCGCCGCCGACTGGCAGGCCCCGAGCTGACACTGCGGGGACCGGCCCGGTACCGATCCCCGCGCACCGCAATCCCAATGGCCCAAAACAGAACGGAGCACGACATGATGCAGGCACGAGAGCTGTTCCCGCTCAGCGGGAACGGCGGCGTCACGGTCTCGGTCAAACACGAACCCGGGACAGTCCGCCCCTTCGCGGCCACGATCGCGAGCGCCCTCGCCCCCCAGGCGGACAAGCACTCGCGCCCGCCGACCTCGAAGACCGTCAACACCACACAGAAGACGTCCATGGACGGACAGCAGGTCGACGACACCGCCAACGACACGCAGAACGACTAGCGATGAGCGAAGTCCTGATCCTCAGCAACGACGACGACGGCTCCGCCGACCTCGTCGCCCAGCACCTCACCGAGACTGGTCGCCCGCCGCTCCGGCTCGACCCCGGCGACTTCCCCTTGGAGTCCGGGCTCTCGGCGACGATCCTGGACAGCGGCGGCTGGCGGACCACGGTCGGCGGCATCGACCTCGACCAGGTCTCGGCGGTGTACTACCGCCGCCCGACCGTCTTCACCATGCCCGAGGGCATGTCGAACGCGGATCGGGACTTCGCCATCGGAGAGGCCCGCCGCGCCTTCGGCGGGCTTCTCGCCTCCCTCCCCGCCCGACTGTGGATCAACCGGCCCGAGCACAACGCCGCCGCCGACTACAAACCCCACCAACTCCACACCGCCGTCGCGGTCGGCCTCACCGTCCCCCCGACCTACATCGGGAACAACCGCGAGGACGCCCTGAAGTTCGCTGTCGCCTTCGGGCCCGACCTGATCGCCAAGACGTTCCAACCCCGCCTCGTCGTCGAACACGGCGTCACCCGGACCACCTGGGCGACCGCGATCCGCCCAGAGCAACTGGAAGACCCCGCGTTCACCGTCACCGCCAACCTCATCCAGCAGCGCATCGAGAAGGACTACGAGGTCCGCGTGACCGTAGTCGGCGCCCGCGCGTTCGCCGTCAGGATCGACGCGCACTCGCCAGCGGCCCGCACCGACTTCCGCTCCGACTACGACGCCCTGACCTACCGCCTGATCGACCTGCCCGAGGACATCGCCCGGAAGCTCCAGAGCTACATGGCCCGGACGCGGCTCGTCTTCGCCGCGTTCGACTTCGCCGTCACCCCCGGCGGGCACTGGGTGTTCTTCGAGTGCAACCCCAACGGCCAATGGGGCTGGCTCGAAGACGAGACCGGCGCGGCGATCTCCCAGGCCATAGCCGAACTCCTACGCTCGGAGGCATGATGACCGAAACGACCTGGCAGACCCACGCCGCCGCGCTCGCCGCGACCATCGCCCAGGAAGTGAACCTGAGCGAGGCGTGGCGCGCCGCGTTCGAGCAGACCCCCCGCCACCGATTCGTCCCCGACGTGGCCGAGGACCAGGCGTACGAGGACGCGTCGATCGTCATCAAGACCATCCACATCGGCGGTTTCGACTGGCCCGTCTCCAGCTCGACCCGCCCGAGCCTCATGGCCTACATGCTCGAAGCGCTCCAGCTCCAGGAGGGCATGACCGTCCTGGAGATCGGCACCGGGACCGGGTACAACGCCGCGCTCCTGTGCAACCGGCTCGGAGACGACGCCCTCGTGGCCTCCGTCGACCTCGACGCCGAGCTGGTCGACGCCGCCCGCGCGCGGCTCGACGCCCTCGGGCTCCACCCGACCCTCACCGCGCTCGACGGCCGCAACACCACCACCCTCGGCCAGACGTTCGACCGGATCATCGCCACGGCCGGCGCCCGACGCATCCCGCCCGCCTGGGGCTCCCAACTCAACGAGGACGGCCGACTCGTCGCCGATGTCGGCGGCGGGACCTGCCCGCGCATCGCCACCCTCACCCGGCAGCCGAACGGGGACCTGCGAGGCCGCCTCCACACCCGACCCGGCTGGTTCATGCCCATGCGCCCCAACGCGGCACATCCCCACGAGCACCCCGGCATCAGCCCGACGCCGATCGACCAGGATCACGCCATTGAGACCACTACCCTCACCGCCCTCCAGGATCTCGCCGAGAACGAAGGGCTCGCGTTCGCGATCAACTGGTACATGCAACCCGAGATGATCACCGACCTACCCGCCGACTCAGGCCATGGCCCCGGTTCGCTCATCACCTTCACCGACGGGTCATGGGTCGAGACCACCAAGACCAGCACCCGCTACAGCGGACCCAACCCGCACCTCAACGACCTCGCCCAGCTCGCCACCGCATGGCGCGAACTCGGCAAACCCGGCTCCGACGACCTCCGCCTCACCGTGACCCCAGACGGCGCGCACACCCTCAGCGCATACGGGTACGAGTGCCTCTGGCAGAACGATTAACAGCAGGAAGGCCCCGCCGTTCGGCGGGGCCTTCTTCAAACATCGAACCCATCAATCCGTCGCGTGCGGCTCTCCGGCATCATCTTCGCCGCCGCGCAGCGCTCGCCGCCCAGCTTCGATCACGTCGAGTGGCGCAATGGCGGCAATTACACGCCCCCGGTCGGACAAGTACACGATTCGGCCGTCGAGGCCGGCGTCCCGAACCAGGTTGCCGAAATTCGCGCGAGCCTCCTTGATCGGTATCGCTCCTTGCGGTTCAGCACTGCTCATACGCGTAAGTGTACCCTAGAGGAATCTAGAGTACTCTAGTGTACACTTCAATGGATCTCGCTCCCCTCCTTGAAAGGTGCACCTCATGAGCCAGCACTACCACCTCCACCGACGCGACCCCGAGACCGGCGAGGACCTCGGCGTCTCCCGCTACGTGTTGGCGGAGGCGAATGCGCTCAAAGACGGGTCTCATGACGTGCGGATCTCGCTCGTGCGAGAGGAGCGGTCCGACCGGACCCGGTTCGAGGTCGACTTGAACTCCAAGATCCTCGACGGCGAGGGCGAGGTCCGCCAGGCGATCTCGTGGCTCGACCGGTTCGGTGGCGAAGAGGGGCACGAGGCGCTCAAGGCGTTCCACGGCCAGGTCGCCTTGTTCGCTCGCGAGGTCAGCTCGTGGGACGTGTTCTACGCCCCCGAGGACGAGTCGAAGCCCTAGAACAAGGTCGGCCCCGGGTCTGGTGCGCGAACACCTCTCCGGGGCCTACGCACCGTTTACCCGCTCGGATTAGGAAAAGAGAAGGAAGCCGATGCGCTCCGAACAGCCTACCCACTCCCAGCCCCCCGGCTTCATCCGTGCCCTCCCGTGGGTCGGGCTCGCCGCCGCGACGGCACTCACCATGCCCACCGAATATGAGTTCGCCGTGGCGCTCCACTGGTACCCCGTCGTCGCGTGGCTGTACCCGGTCCTGCTCGACGCGTACTCCGTCATTGCCTACTGGGCCCACCGCCAGGGCGACATCGCGGCGGTCATCGCCATCAAACTGGCCGCGAACATCGGCGCGCACCTGGTTGCGGCGGGCATGATCGAGATGAACTGGATGGTGCTCGCAGCCGGATCGGGGCTCGTCGTCATCGTCGGCTGGCGCCTCCACGCCATGATGATCCACAAGCCGCCCACCGAGTTCGAGCAGCCTCCGCTCCCTGCCATGCCACCCGCTCAGACGACTCCCGCCGCGGTGGCGCCTGCCCCGGTCGTCGAAGCTGCGCCCGTGGCGCCGGTTGCGTCAGACCCGGCCGTGCCCGACTCCCCGGCGGCGCTTGACGGACTCGGTGCAGCGGTCGCCGAGCCCGTCCGGTTCCCCAACGGCATCGCCCCGACCGGCATCCACCAGGAGGTCTGGGACGAGATCGTGCCCCTCCACCGCCGGCACCCCGGCTTCTCGGCACCGGACTTGAAAGAGCGGTTCAACCTCGTCCCGTCCGTCCGCACAATCCAGCGGGTTGTGAAGGAGGCCAAGACACGCGACAATGTCCTGATTGCTGTGTAGCGATAGGAGATTCCTCATGCCCCGGCGCCGCCACCCAATCCGGACCCCGTTCAAGCGCGCCGTGGGCCGCTCCAAGGCCCGCGTCCTGCGCAAGGCTGATCCTGGTACGCGGCGGGTCGTCACGACCGTCCGCAAGGCCCGCAAGGTCAAATGGTGGACCCGGCGGCTGCTCTGACCTCTAGCGCTACAACGAGAAGCGGCCCCGCCCCTTCGGGCGGGGCCGCGCGCCGTGCTCAGGTTAGCGGGTGCATCGGACGATGAACCGCCAGGCGATCCGGCGGGCGTCCCTGCGCGAATATCCGGTGTTCCTGGCCGCGGAGTAGACGCTGTGCGAGGAGCGGACGACCGCGGACCAGACCGCGGCGGCGATCTCTATCTTGGCGTCCACCAGAGCGTCCTCCAGGCCCTCCTGGAGCCCGGAGAGCAGGCGGCGGGCCTCGCCGTCGTCGAAGGCGTCAGCGCTTGGGGCTACCACTTGTACGGGGTGGTGTAGTACGGGCGGGCGAAGTTGTAGTAGAGCTTCATCAACTCCTCGGTGGCCCTGTCGAGGCGCTCGGGCGTGATGCGGACGGTCTTGACGGTGTCGAGGCCGAAGCGCATGGCATGACCGGACTCGCCGATCACCAGGGCCGTCCCGTCGACCTTGTTGACCTCGGGGGACTCGAAGATGAACTCCGTGCCCTTCTTCAGGGCGACGGTGACGGTGGTGCGGGACGGGGCGGTACTCATCAGATGGTGCTCCATTCGGACTCGGTGGCGAGGGCTTTGAATCGGATCGGGTTGCTGTTCATGGAGGTCACGACGACGCCCTCGGCGACGGCTCCGGGGGCGCCGATGTAGGAGCCCTCCTTGTCGAGGTGGTCGAGGGCCCAGGCGACGCGCTTGGTCAGCTCGTGGCCGGCGGCGGTCGCGATGCGCGGCACGACTCCCACGTTCGGGGGGAGCCCGTAGGGGAGGGCGTTGCGCCACTTCTCGTCGAACAGGGCCCAGACGCGGTGGTCCATGCCGTAGCCGCGTTGAATGCCGCGGCCGACCCACTCGCCGTAGTGGCGGCCGACGCCGAGGAGCGTGAGGGGCCCGGCGTGCTCGCTCGCCCACTGGGCGAACCCGAAGTTGTCGCGGGGACCAGGGGCGATCCAGCGGGTCCGGGAGGCGGCTCGGACGGCGAAGCACCCGTCCTCGGTGTAGACCACGGTGACGCCGTGGTGCTCGGGGAAGTCGAGGTCCGCCGCGGAGACACCGCTGCGGTCGCCGAGGCGGGAGATCGCGATGCACGCGTTCGTGCCGTCCAGCTTCTCCGTGATCACGAACGGCGTCGTCAACCGCGGGGTCTTGGGCCATTTGCGGTGCTCGTCGCGGACGGCGAGCAGCTTCGGCGGGGTGTCGGTCCGTTCCAGGGTGGTGTGCATGGTGGTGGGGGCTCCTTTCGCTGGCGGGGTTAGAAGGGGGGCGCGTCGCCGTAGGCGGGCGCGGGGGCACTCTGGCGCTGCGCGCCGACGCCTTTGTCAGGCCACTGCGGGGCGCACTGCGATCCGCGCGGGCCGGGGCAAAACCAGCCGGAGTAGGGCTTGCCGGAGTTCGCGGAGACGCCCGCCTTCCAGGTCATCTCGCCGTGGTCACAGACGCGGCGCTCACCGCCGGGGGCAGTCTGGGGGCCGGGTGTGGCGGCGTAGCCGGAGCGCTGTCCGGCGGGAGCGGCGGGCCGGGCGTTGGCGGCGTGGTTTTGTCCGCCCAGGCCCCGCCAGTAGGCGGAGATCGCCGAGGCCCGCTGGAGGAGCCCTTGGATCGCGGGCTTGTCGTCGAGGTGGGCGATGATGTCGGCCGCCGACCCGGACTCGATGGTGAGCCAAGGCGGGCCGTCCTCTTTGAGGGTGAGGCGCACGATCGCCGAAGGCACTGCGGCGGAACCTGATTGAGGCGCCGGGGCAGATACGGGGGTGCCCTGCCCCGGCGGGGATGACTGTACCGGTGCAGCCTGAACCGGTGTGGTCCACGGATCGTCGGACACGGGTGATCCTCCTAACAGCATGTATGTTCTTTATGGACATACAGATTGGTGAAGTGTGGACAGATGTGTCCGGGTGTTTTGCCTGTTCAGGGGCGGGTGGTGGCGCCGTACATGCGAGTGCGTTCCTCGGCGAGGTTGTTGAGGAGGTAGGTGAGGGCGCGGACGGCGCGGCTGACCTGGGAGGCGGTGGGCGCGGGCGTGCCCGCGTTGGCGAGGACGGGTCCGAACTTGGCGGTCAGGGCGTCGCGGTGGTGGTCGGCGACGAGGCCGAGGGCCGCGGTGAGGTCGGCGGCCTCGGCGAAGCCGACCGTGTACGCCCCGTCCGTGCCGCGGGCTTCGGTGGCGGCGCCGGGGATGAGGCCGATGCCTTCCTCCAGGAGGGCTCGGACGCGGAAGACGGTGTAGAAGTCCGACCCATGGAAGCGCCGGCGGGCCTCGGCGGCGGCGTGCGCGGCCCGGTATGCCTTGATCCGCAGGACCTTCTTCAAGGCCCCGGTCGTGAACCCGTCGATGAAGGAACGAGTCGCGGCCGTGTCGCGGGCGAGTTCGGTCATGAGGTCCTGGGCGAGGTCGTCGGCTTCGACCAGGCCGCGCGGCCAGGTGGCGAGTTCGTGCCGGGCGGCGGCGCGGGCCAGGCGCAGGAGCCGCGCCCACTCCTCGGCGGTGACCTCGTCGGCGGGGACGGTGCGGGTGGCGGTGTCAGTCGGCATGTGGGGTCTCGGTTTCGTCGTCGGGGAGCGGGCAGCACGCGCACTCGTCCCATCCGCCCTCGTGGGGCTCGTCGGTGAAGTACTCGGGGTAGGCGGCGCGCAGGAATGCGTCTTCGTCCCCGGGTTCGGGGACGGCCCCGAACTGGTCGTAGGCGCGGAGGTCAGACACCGGCGGGAACCGCCCGCGGGCCCTTAAGGACGTTGTTCGCCACGCCTTTGAGGTGGGCGTCGTTCACGTCCATGCCGTGCGGGCACGGTTCGACCACGGCGGCCGGGATCTGTTTCGCCAGCTCGGCGGCCCATTTCATCGACTGCCCGTCGTCGTCGGACTGGGCGAAGATGCGGACTTTCCGGTACCCGTAGAACGCCTGCGCCATATACGGTTTCCACGCTTCGACGCCGGGAACGCCCACGGCGTGGAGCCCGTAGGCGAGGGCGGTGATGGTGTCCCACTCGCCTTCGCAGATGCACATCTCGTCGACCGGGGCCAGAAGGTCCCGGGTGTTGTACAGGCGGGAGGCGTGGCCGGGCAGCGAGTTCATCTTGCCGTGGTGCTCGTGGGCGCACCCGGTCCTGATGCACGCGAACCGGATCGTCGTCACGTTCGGGCCGGAGTAGCCATAGCGCAGGTAGGGGATCGACATGAACCCGCGAAACCGCTCATGCTCCGCCGAAGGCTCGCCGACCCACCCCAGGCCGAGGCGTTTGATCAGAGCCGGGTCGCTGATGCCGCGGCGCCTCGCCAAATAGGCGGCGACCGGGGAGTCCTCGGCCTGTTCCGCGTAGTTCCTCGCCGATTCCAGGAGCGAAGCTCTCTGCTCGTTTGACAGCATCGTGGAAATCCACTCCTTCCTGTTGGCGGATAAGGGAAATGAGGTCCCACGCCTCACCGCACGAGTGGCACTTGAACGCGCCCTTGACGGGGTGGACGGAGGCGGAGGGGGTCTTGTCCTCATGAAGGGGGCACCGGGTCTTGTGCCAGCGGTCGGCCGGGCTGGCGGGGGCCTCCCAGCCGGGCCAGTAGTGGCGGATCGCCTCGTAAATCCCCGTGCTCATCGGCGGCGGGTTCGGGGCTCTTGAAGACCAGCACGCCCGCCTCCCACAGGCCCCACAGGTGGAGCAGCCGCAGGGCTAGGGCCTCCTCGAACGACCACGCGTTGTGGACGTGGGGGGCGTAGGAGTCTCCTCGGCGGTAGCGGTGGACAGTCGCCCAGTTCGCGCGCCCGGCGTTCTGGGCCTGGGCGCGGGCGGCGTCGAGGGTGGTCAGGAGGGACTGGTGCTTGGTGTTCTTAACCTGGATGACCAGGTCGAGGATCGGAACGTCGATGTCGCCGTGGTCGTTGGGCCCGTACAGGGTGCCGTTGCGCTTTGCGTCCGGGTCCGTGCGGCGGACCGCTTCGAGGACGTGGTTCTCGAAGTTCCTGCCTTTATCTTTGCTGGCTCGCCCATGGGGGGGCCGGGAAGGTGGAGTCACTGATAGCCATCCTGGAGAGATCGGCCTCCAGCTCGACGGTCAGGCCGCCCGAGGGGTCGGACCGTCCCGAGCGGCTCTTGACGATCGAGACCCCCATGAGCTTCTCGCCTGCCTTGTGGAGGGTGAGGATGAGCGCGGGAACCCGCGAAATCTGGCCCTTGACCCCGGACAGCGGGATCGGCGCAGCGCTGTCGTTGTGCGCGGCCGTGGTGTGGTGGAGGCCGAGCACATGAGCGCCCGTGGCGCGGGCCATCGAGTTCAGGTAGTCCATCAAGGACTCAAGACCTGAGAACGGATCTTCCGCGTTCGCCTGCGAGACACCGCGTACGTTGGTGACGTTGTCGACTACGACCAGGTACGGGTACTCGCCGTAGATCTCAAAGTAGCAAGCCACAGACGCCTCAATGTCGTCCATTGTGGGTAGTGGCGTGAAGTCCCAGCGGAAGAAGAGGTTCTGACCTAGCGTTTCGCCGATCTCGGCGGGCCAGCTCTGTGACCGGGTCCACTCTTCGGACTGCGCGAGTGGGGTTCCGGTGAGGATGGAGATCGTCCGGGAGGTCTGGACGTGGGAGTCGGAGTCCGCGCTGAGGTAGAGCACGGAGACGCCGGATTTCAGGGCGGTGGTGAGCGCGAGTGCGCTTTTCCCCGTGCCGGACGGGGCCGCGTACAGCGAGAGCTGTCCCCGGAGGTGCCGCGCTCCCCACCGCTCCAGGGAGCGGAAGACGGTGGGGAGGGCGGCTCCGGTGTCGCTCCCGGCGCGGTGGGCCTGGAGGAGCGAGAACACCGGTCAGGCGGCGTTGCGGTCGCGGTGGCGGCGGTTGCGCTCGGCCTGGCGGTCGGCTACGCGCTGGAGGAAGTCGTCCTGGAGGCCGGGCCAGACCCGCGGCGTGCCGATCTCGGAGACGGAGTGGACGGTGAATTCGCCCCTGGTGCGGGAGGTCTTGCCGCAGAACAGCAGGTCCGTCCATGCTGATCGGATGCGGTAGGAGTTCGGGCTGTGCCGCACCATGACGCCGAGGTCGACCAGGCGGCCCATGACCTCGCGCGGCCCGACTTCGAGCGCGCCAGCCAGGGACGCGCGTAGGTCCCAGACCGACTGGCCGCCGTACAGGGCCTCGGCGCCGATGGTCGCGACGGCCTTGGGCCCGAGCGTCGCGCACCGCTCGCCGAGCTGGTCGGCCTCGGCCTCCAGGTCCGCGTAATCGGTCTCCAGGTCCGCGTTCTCGGACTGGAGCGCGGTGAAGGCCGCGCGCAGCTTCGCGAGGTCCTCGGTCTGGGCGGCGGGGTCGGACACGTCGTACACGCCGCGACGCAGCACGGCCGGCAGCACGTCGTGGGTGACCCAGCGTTTGAACGCCTGCGCCTGGGGCACACGGGCCGAGAGGATCGCCGAGTACAGGCCCGAGACCGAGATGACCCGAATCCGCTGGTCACCACCAGGGGTATGCAGAATCCGCGTACCCTTTTCGTCCTCGTCGAGGCGGCGCACGAGCTGCGGGGCGTCCCGGTAGCCGAGGGCCTTCGCCACATCGGAGGCGACGAACCACGGACCACGGGCGTCGGTGGCCGTGCGGTAGACGCGGATCGCGTCGCCGGTCGAGGGGAACTCGAACCCCGCCGCCTCGTCGATTCCGGCGCCGGCCGGGGTCTCGGCCTCGTCGGCTGCGGTGGGGGCGGGTTCGGGCGGGCGGAACAGATTGTCCACGATGTCTCCTTGTAAGGGAAGCACCACTGATAGTGATGTGTGGGTACGTGCGGGTGCCGGTCCGCTCTTTTTGGACACCGCTGCGCCAGGTGGGGGCGGCACAGTGGCAGGTAGGTGGGAGAAACCGCGCGCGAGCCGGGCCGGATGGCCGGTGGAAACGCTCAGATCACGCGGGGGCTCAGACGGCGCGCTGCTCGCACCGGGAGTTGACCGGGCAGGACCGACACACCGCGGGAGACGGCGTGGGGTCGAACCGCTCGGCGCGGATGTTCTCATCGAGCGCGCCGAACTCGTCGGTCAGGTGCTCGACGGTGTATGCGGAGAGGTCCTTGACGCGGGACAGCCGTCCCGTCTGGCCCTTCCAGTAGTCGCCTTCGGTCGTCTCGATCCCGTAGAGCAGGAACAGGGCCACGGCGTAGGTCCCGAGTTGGAAGTGGTCGGACCCGGGGTCGCCGGTCTTGATGTCGCGCACGCGCAGCGGGCGGTCTGGGACGGTGGAGACGTTGTCGATGTAGCCCAGGATCGGCACCTCGCCGAGGGAGAACCGGACCTCCATTTCGACCGCGCGCCGGCCGTCGATGATCGCGGGCGTCTGCTCCGGGTTCGCCTGGCACCACTCGAAGTAGGCGCGGCACTGGTCCAGGCCGAGCGTGCGGCGGCGCTTGATGTCCTCGGCGGCCGGGTAGCGATGACCCGAGTCGGCCCAGAAGTCCATGTTCGGCGTCGTCTCAAGTTGCTGGGAGATCTCCCAGTCGTAGTGGGCGCGGAAGACCGCCTGCACCGCTTCGAGGGTCATCGTCCGCCCTGACCGCTCCAGGGCCGCGGCGGCTTCGTGGACCGCCTTGCCCTGTGCGCTCCAGGCGTCTGGACGCGTCCAGACGCCCTCGATGCGGATCAGCCGGAACTGTTTGGGGCACCGCCGGTACATGTTGCGCTGGGAGACCGAGCGGTGCGGGCGGTCGCTGCGGTCAGGAGGGGGAGCGGCCTGCTTTCTTTCGCGCATGAGGATCGTCATCGTTTCGACTCCGATGGTGGGGATGGTTGGGGTATATGGAGTTCTGGAACGGATTGGTGGGGAAAGCCCCGACTCTCGGGCGGGAGAGGATCAGCCTACAGAGCGTGGCAAGCGCCGCGCTACTCCACATTGACACCAGTCGCGTACTGCGCGACGGGGTACGTGAGTGACCCATGGGCCACTATGGACATAGAACGCGTGTACCGCAAAGAGTTTCAAGTTGACTGCGGGGTGTAGTTGGATTGGGAACGTTTTCATCAGGCACGTGCCTGAGCTGGGAAACCTGCCTGTGCAAGTGGCGACAATCCAAATGTCCGCATGTTGACATTTGCGATGTTCGATAGAGGCCGTTGCCAAGTTCCCATGATGTGGCAAGTTTTCTGGGACGATGCAAGCATTCCTCAAAGTGACCGACATCACTAGTCGATATGAGAGCGAGCCCACTGCAACCTGTTTCGCGTTGAGCTGCGACTGTGGAGGCTCCACTACCTTCCTCGTCGAAACCCGACATTGCACTGTCAAGCACCTGACAGTCCAGAAACTTGACCGCAAAGCGAACGCAGAGTACAAGCGCTGTCAGACCCGGCTGGCATCATCCCGGTATGCCTGACGCCAGCGCACCGGACTCCGCACTCGACTTCGCCCCCTATGTCAGGGGACGCGCAACGCGGAGATTCCGTCTCAGCTACGTCTGTGGCGAACAACAAGAGCGGTGGGGGGTCTCTCATCTGGGGGTGGGCCTTCGAGGACGGCTCCGTGCTCCTCAAGCTCTTCAAGACCCCCCGGGAGATCCACGAGTTCGCCGACCTGCCCAAGTGCTTCGCGCACTTCGGGATCAGTGCCGAGGAGCTGTACTGGAGCGAGGAACCCTGGCCGGTCCACCGCGAGTACATCCGCGTGCCGAACCCGCCGATCGCCGGCTACATCCAAGGGAACTACCGCCGCGGAGACTCATCCGGCAGCGGCACTTAGCTCAGCGATCTCGGCACGGCAGCCGTACCTCACCATAAGCAGGGTCGAGTCGTCAAACTCCAACTGCGTAGTCCCGCTTTGACGGGAATCGAGCAGGATCTCAAGGAGCATCATCGCCCGAAGCGCTTCGCGGTCGTAGTCGAGTGCCGCGGGACACGAGTGAACTAGGTTCTTCCAGTCGCGTGAACGCTTCACCCTCGCTCGCGCAGCATGACTCCGATCGCGTTGAGATGCGATCTGGACTCCAAACAGCATCGCGCTCAACTGGTCAGCTCGCACAACATGAGAGGCCAGTACCCCCTCCGCCGCCTGTCGAGCCTTTTCTTCAGGTCCGAAGCAGTAGCAGTAGCAAAGAACCATACCGAGCAAGCGGCCAAGAAGGAATGCAGCGTTCTCGTTCAAGGGAGCAGCTTTAGCCTGTGCCTTCGTCACAGCGGCCTTCGAGATGCCGAATCCGAACGACAGGCGGTAGTTTGTGAATCTCCGAGGATCAACGTGAGGCGCGAGCTGTATGAGCGAAGTCCGCTCGGCCTTGAGCACCTCGTGACGGTCTAGATCCTCAGCGATCTCCTTAATCAGGGCGGCAAGGTCTTCCTCAAGGACTTCCAGGTTGCCCCGCCAGTCAAATTTTGTCCCGTTAACTTCTTCAGCCACACAAACATCATGGGCCTCCGCAGCTCAGGAGGCCGCGCGACACACGGGGGCAACCTGGTAAACATCCGCCTACCCAACAGGCCGGTTGAGGCACGACCCGAACCTGTGTATCCTGGGCTCTCAACACTCCCAAGCGATCTAGCTGCGGTGACGTAGGACGTAAAACCGTTCCATTCCACTGGGCAGACGGCGGCGACACCAACGCCGACAACCTGATCCTCCTGTGCCGATTCCACCACGGCCGCATACATTCCTCGGGCTGGTCGGTCGAGAAGACCGCCCCCGGCAAGGCCCTCATCACCCACCACGACCACACCGCAGACGACACCGAGACCACCGGGACCGATCAAGCCAGGACATGCGGATGCGAGGACTGGCGAACCGATGCGGACATGGATGCCGACCACGCCACCGATGAGGCGAACAATGTCTTCCCGACCGGGCTCTACCGCACCGAATGGTCGGAGACACTGAAACCCGACCTGGACTCACGAGCCGAAGCAGCCGAAAGGCAAAGAGCCCTCGCCGCCATCCGAGCAGCCAGAGCCAAATGCCGAACACGCTTCACCCCCAAAGCCACCCCGGTCCCCGCCGGAGCCCCAGACGACCCGCCCTAAACCCGGCACCCCCACTCCCGCCCCACCCCCACATCTCTCCGTCGCCGCCAAAAAGCCCGCGCCCCAACGCACCCCGCAAGTCGGCGAACCCGCCCCACCCCACCCCCACATCTCTCCGTCGCCGCCAAAAGACCCGCGCCCCAACGCACCCCGCCAGCCGCAGCACCCGACCCCACCCTCCCACTCACCCCGTTGTCGCTGCCCGCTCTGACCGAAAGCACCACCCACTAACCACCCACCAACCACCCCCCAGACAGCACGAAAAGGGGCGCAAGGCAGATGAGTTGCCTTGCGCCCCTTCCCCTATGGTCCAGGTGTTTTGGGTCAGCCTAGACGGTCGCCGCGCGGGTCAGGCGCGGGTCGCGATTGTCGTCGGGCGTCCGTTTGTGGGCACTTAGTGGACGCCGACGGTGCGGGTGCGGCGCATCGAGAGCACGTACTCGACGAGCTTGATGAGCACCTGCTTGGTGGACTCGCGGTTGCGCGCGTCCGTGTAGACGACGGGGACCTCCTGCGAGATCTGGAGGGCATCGCGGATGTCCTGGATCTCGTGGAGCTGCTTGCCGTCGAAGCAGTTGACGGCCACCAGGTACGGCAGCTTCCGGTGCTCGAAGAAGTCGATGACCGAGAAGCAGTCGGCGAGGCGCCGGGTGTCGACCAGGACGATGGCGCCGATGGCGCCGCGGACCAGCTCGTCCCACATGAACCAGAATCGGGTCTGGCCCGGGGTGCCGAACAGGTACAGGATCAGGTCCTGGTCGATCGTGATACGGCCGAAGTCCATCGCAACCGTGGTCGTGGCCTTGTCGGGCACCAGGTTGTTGTCGTCGACGCCCTCCGAGGCCGAGGTCATGATCGCCTCGGTCGTCAACGGGGTGATCTCGGAGACCGAGCCGACCAAGGTCGTCTTGCCGACGCCGAAGCCACCGGCGATGACGATCTTGGCAGAGGTCACACGAGAGGTGTCTGCGGGTGAGTTCATTAGGGTCTATAGCCTCCTGAGTCCACTGAGAACGCGCTCAAGGAGCTCGGTTCCAACCGATTCGTCGCCGCCGTCCGCGTCGAAACCGGTGGGTTCGTGCACTGCCAGCAAGCCGTCGGCCGCCATGTCGGCGACCAGCACGCGGGCGACCCCGAGGGGCACCTCCATGCGTGCGGCGATCTCGGCCAGGGACTGGAGGCGGCCGCCGCACAGGTCGACGATCACCTTCTGCTCCCTGCCGCCGAGGAACTGCCCGGACCTGCCGCGCGCGGTGGTCTCCACCAGCGCTTCGAGGGCGATCTCCAATTGCGGCCGCGTACGGCCGCGCGTGACCGCGTACGGTCTGACGAGTGAGCCAGTAGGCTCATCACCACCGAGGACCATTGTTACCTCCAACTACGGCCTCGGATCCCACAACCCTTGTGCCGCAGTCTTGTCAGTTATCCATGTACCGGATGCCCGGGGAGGCACCGGCCCGTCGCCTGGGGATGCGACGGAGGGGTCGTTGTTCAGTTCGTCCCACTCGTGCTGCGTTCCGCTCGAATGGAGCCTACCGTGCCGCAACCCGTTGCGCCAAGCGCGCACCGGAAGCGGCCCGGATCAGCTTCGGGCCGAAGGCGTCAGGGCCTGGCCGACCCGGTCGACCAGGAGGGCCATCTCGTAGCCGACCTGGCCCACGTCGCAGTTCTTCGACGCCAGCACCGCGAACGAGGAACCGTCGCTGATGGACATCAGGAAGAGGAAGCCACGGTCCATCTCGACCACCGTCTGGAGGACGGCGCCGCCCTCGAAGCAGCGGGACGCGCCCTGGGTCAGGCTCACCAGACCCGAGGTCACCGCCGACAGCTGGTCGGCGCGGTCCCTGGGGAGGTCCCGGGAGGACGCCAGCAGCAGACCGTCGGCGCTGACCGCCACGGCGTGGGCCACGCCCGGCACGCGTTCGGCGAAGCCGGCCAGCAGCCAGCCCAGGTCCTGGACCGAGGTTCCACCAGTGCTCATCGTTTGCGCTCCTTAGTAGCGTCTGCCGTGTTGCGGATCAGCGACTCAGTTGCCGTCATTGCCACGTCCTCGCTGCACCCCACGGTGATAGGCCGACAGCAGGCCCCGAATGCCCTCGGGGTTGCGCTTCTGCGCGCTGACGGTCTCCTGAGATTCCTCCACCGCGCCGGGAACGAGGCGTTCCATGGGGCGGCGCTTGGGAAGACCGACCGTGGTCGTCTCTTCGATGGTCTCCGCGAAGGCGTCGTCGACGCGCGACCACCCGTCGTCGGCGGCGGTGCGCCAGGCGTAGGACCCGGTGTCGGTCTCGGGGGAGGTCAAGCGGCGGCGTTCCATGCCCGGGGCAGCGGCCGGCGACTCGTCGGCGGCGGGGGTGTGCTGCATGGTCGGGCCTTCCGTGGGCTGCGGAGGGGACGGCGGCGCCGCGTCCCAAGCCGGGGCGGGGGACTCGGCCGCACCTGACTGGTCAGCGTAGCGCGGCGAGGTTGCGTCCGCCACCTCCGCGGGTGCCGCCGGGGCGGCCCGGAAGGACGACGCGGGGGCGTCCTCGACCTTGGCGGCCTCGTCCTCGACCTTCTTCGGCGCGGGGGTGACCGCCTTGAACCAGGCGGACTCCACCTCGCGGAAGATCGGCAGCTCGGTCGTCGCGTCCAGTGCGGACACGCGGTCCCGGCGGGCGGCGCGGGGCGCCTCGGTCCCGGCGGGGGCCGCGGCCACGTCGGGCCACGACGGGGGCGCGGGCTCCGGCTCGGGGGTCCACGCTTCGAGCTGGATCTTCGGCAGGGCCACGTGCTCGGAGGAGACGATCTCCCCGGTCACCTCCATGACCTTGCCGTTGGCCTTGCGCTCGTCGGCGAGCCCGCCGGGGCGGAACATGAAGCCCGGTTCCTCGTCCGCCGGGGCGGTCTGCGGGAACGGCGGCTGGAACGACTGCTGCTGCGGCTGCGGGCGCTGCATCGGGTACTCGCCGGTGACGGGCTCGACCGGGTGCGGCGGCACGTTCGGGCGCGAGGGCATCGGCGGGGCGCTCGGCTGCCACGCGGGAGGCGTGGGCTGCGGCGGCGGCGGGGAGTGCGGGGCCTGGGGCGCGGCGGTGTCGAACAGGCCCGCGGGGCTCTCGGGGACCCGCGGCAGGGCGCCGGTGGACTCCATGCCCGACAGGAGCTCGCCGCGCGAGGCGGTGCCGTTGATGGCGTCGAGCGAGACGCCGGAGCGCAGGCCGCGCTCGGGGAGCTTCGCCTCGGTGAGGACGGCCTCGCCGAGGATGACCTCCGCGACGGTGCCGCGGTGCTCGCCGGGGCGCAGTTCGACGTGGACCTCGTGGCGCTTCGCGAGGCGCGCGACCACGACCAGGCCCATCATCCGCGAGGACGCGAGGTCGATGACGTCGGCGGACTCGGAGAGCTGCCGGTTGATGTCCTCGATCTGCGCGGGCGGCATGCCGATGCCGACGTCGTGGATGCGGACCCGGATGGCGCCCTGCGGGCTCTCGGCCGTGCGCATCTGCTCGGCCTCGACGAGGACCGGGGACTCCGGCGGGGAGAACGCCGTCGCGTTGTCCATGAGCTCGGCGATGAGGTGCACGAGGTCGTTGACGGCGGCCGGGCGGATCTCCCGCTCGGCCTCCAGGGACCCGAACTCGATGCGGGTGTACTGCTCGACCTCGGACTGGGCGGCCTGGAGGATGTCGCCGACCGGGGCCGGGTACCGCTCCTGGCGGGTGGAGTCCGCCCCGGCGAGCACCAGGAGGTTCTCGTCGTTGCGGCGCATGCGGGTCGCGAGGTGGTCGAGCTGGAACAGCTCGGCCAGGCGGTCCGGGTTCTCCTCGCCGCGCTCCAGGTGGTCGAGGTGGCCGATGAGCCGGTCGACCAGGTTCTGGGACCGGCGGGCCAGGTTGATGAACATCTGGGAGACGTTGGCGCGCAGGGCGGCCTGCTCGGCCGCGATGCGGATGGCCTCGGTGTGGACGATGTTGAACGAGTGCGCCACGTTGCCGATCTCGTCGCGCTGGTCGATGTCGATGACCGCGCCGGTGTCGGCGGCGACTTCGTCCGGTGTCCGGTTGCCGATGGTCTCCGCGTCGCGCATCTGCGCCACCGCCTGGGGCAGCGACACGTGCGCCACGTCGAGCGCGCCTTCGCGGAGGCGCCGCAGGCCGGTCGCCATGTTGCGGGCGATGAGCAGGGCGACCACGGTCGCGACGACGAACGCCGCGAGGATGAGCACGGCTTCGAGCAGCAGCTGGAAGATCTGCGCGTTCAGGTCGCTCTCGGCGTCCGCGAGGACCTGCTCGGACTCGTCGTTGACGTAGTCGAGGCCGTTCTCGAGGATCGCGTTGTACGAGTCGATGACCGCCGCGTTCACTTCGAGGGGCTTCGCGGTGCCCGCGTTGACGGCGTCGTTCTCGAACACCAGGGCCGCCTCGGCCTCGGTGGTGTTCAGGCCGCCGGGGCTGAAGAAGAACGCGAGCTGCTCGTCGCGGTCGGCCACGGTCTTGAACTCGTCCTCGGCCGTCTCGCGGAGCTTCGCGAAGGCGATGAAGTTCTGCCAGCGCGTGTTGTTGATGAAGTTCTTGCCGTTGCCGACGTTGATCGCGATCGACCGCTCCTCCTCCAGCGTCTCCAGGACGGTGGTGGCGGCGGCGATGGCCTGGAGGTTCCGGGCGATCTCGGGGTCGTTGACGATGCGCGAGGAGATGTCGGTGATCGTCACGAGCTCGGCGACGAGCCGCTGGTAGACGCGGGAGGTCTGGTCGATGGAGACGCCGTCGGGGCTGTCGGCGGCGGCCTGGCGGATCTGCACGAGGGTCTCGTACTGGGTCCGGACCGCGTCGATGCGGTTGGCGATGTCGTCGGAGATGTCGGGGAGTCCGTCGGCCTTCTCGTTGAACTGGGCGAGGGCGTCGTCGGTCTCGGCCTGGCGGGCAGCCACGGCCGCCTCGTCGTACTGGGCGGGGTCGATGTCGGCGACGTGGTCGTCGCCGATGCGGAGGTGCGTGACCAGCAGGGACCGCTCGACCTGGAGGTCGTAGCGGAGTTCGGCGGTCACGGCGTTGAACTCGACGAGGCTCACCATGTCCTGGGACTCGAACACCCGGTCCGCGAGGTCGTACAGGCGGAGGCCTGCGACCGCCACCAGGACGACGAGGGGCACGAGGAGGATCAGTCCCAGCTTGGACCGGATTCGCATGTCGGCGATGCGGGGCAGGCCGAGCGGTCCTCGTCGAGCCGCTGAACCCGCACGGTTCGAGCTGCGCTTGCTCACCTTGTCTAGCCTCCTGGGGTGGTCCTCTGTGTCAGACCGACGGGCCCGTGCCGGGCCGGGCTCGGTCTCGGGCCGACGGCGCGCGCCGGCTGCCGTCCTGCCGCCGGGGGCGGCGGGGGTTCGGCATGTGAAGCCCAGCAGATTCCATCATGACGAATGAGGGCGTCGAAATCCAGGGGCGTACCGGAGTACTGAACTCGGGCCCGTATCGCACCGAGTTACCGGGCGAATCTCAAGAAACGCTGGTATTTCGGACACACGCCTACTCCGTATTCGGCCGTCTGGTCGAGAAAAGCGACTACTCGGACGATGAGGCTCAGACCAACGGCCCCGTCCGCGGAAAATCACCGCCGTCGATACGTTGCGCGGCAGCACGAGCACGGTCGGTAGCGACCGTTTCGCGACCTTAGTCCGGTGACGCCGCGGGTCCATGCGACCACGCGTTCCGGACAGATCCTGCATATCCCCGCCCAAGCGCCGGACAAATCGCACCTCTTGTGCGACAGACTCCACCCCCCGCTAGGGCACGGTTGACCCACGACGCCTTCCAGGAGGTAACCCCATGGACCCGCTCGCGGTCACCCTAGAGCACCACCACTTCACGTACGGCTGGCTCAATCCGGCGATGGGCCTCGCCTTCGCCGCCGCCGGGTCCTACCTCGGCCTCTCGGCTTCCCGCTACGCCCGCGCCGCCGCCACGCGCGGCTCGCGACTGCGCTGGATCCTCATGGCCTCCTTGGCCATCGGGGGGATCGGCATCTGGATGATGCACTTCATCGCGATGATCGGCTTCACCGTCACCGGTGCGGACATCGCGTACGACCCCGCGCTCACCGCCCTGTCCTTCGGGCTCGCGGTGCTCGCCGTGGGGACCGGGCTGTCCGTCTCGGGCGGCAGGCGCGCTGGCTGGCCGCGCCTGCTGCTCGGCGGGCTGCTCTGCGGCGCGGGCGTGGTCGGGATGCACTACACCGGCATGGCGGCGGTCGCGACGGGCGGGCGGGTCGTCTACGACCCCGTCCTCGTCGCGGCCTCCGCGGCCGTTGCGGTCGTCGCGTCCACGGTCGCGCTCCGCTTCACCGCGGTGGTGGACCGCCGCGGCTCGATGGCGCTCGCCTCGGCCGTCATGAGCGTCGCCGTCGTCGGCATGCACTACACGGGCATGGCCGCGGTGGAGGTCGAGGGCCCGGCGCGCGGGGACATCGCGGGCATCAGCCCGCTGATCCTCCTGCTGCCGATCCTCCTGCTGGCGCTCATCGCGATCGTGGGCATGGTCTTCGGCGTCCTGGCGTCGCCGAACCTCGACGGCGCAGACCGAAATGACCGTCCTAGTGCAACTGTCCGTCTTGCGGATGCAGCCGGACAGTAGTCGTATAAGTTTCAAACCGCGCAGATCCCAATCGCGCAACATTCCGGATACGGGCATCTGCCTGAGGAGGAAGACCACTGATGGAACATGTGAGTCACTTCACTTACGGGTGGATCAATCCGATCATGTCGTTCGGGTTCGCCTTCGCGGGCTCGCTCCTCGCGCTCATGTGCATGACGCAGGCGCGCAGGCAGGACGGCACGGTGAAGGCGGCCCGCAAGCGCGTGCAGTGGATCGCCCTCGCATCGTTCTCCTTGGGCGCCACGGCGATCTGGATGATGCACTTCACCGCGATGATCGGCTTCAAAGTCCTCGACTCCGACATCGCCTACGACCCGCTCGTGACCTTCCTGAGCCTCCTGGCCTCCGTCGGCTCGGTGTTCTTCGGCCTCCTCGTGGCCGGCACCGGCACCCGCGGCACCGTCGGCAAGATCCTCATCGCCGGACCGCTCACCGGACTCGGCGTCGTCGTCATGCACTACTCGGGCATGGCCGCGATCAACGTCTCGGGGCACATCACCCACGACCAGACCTACTTCATCGCGGCCGTCGTCATCGCCGTCGTCGCCGCCACGGTCGCGCTGTTCTGCGGCATGTACCTCGAAGGCTGGAAGTGGCACACCGCCGCCGCCGTCGTCATGGCGATCGCGGTGTGCGGCATGCACTACACGGGCATGGCGGGCGTCCGCGTCACCCTCTACAACCGGGGCCGCGACACCGTCGAGGGCATCGACCCGATCATGCTGATCCTCCCGATCCTCGGCGTCGCCACCCTCGGCATCATCGTGCTCCTGTTCGCGCTCATGGGGACCACCCCCAAGACCGTGAGCCGCCGCGAGCAGCTCGGCATCCACGTCGAGGACGAAGAGGTCCTCCCCACCGCCACCGGCGCCATCCAGGTCGACCGCATGCGCTCCCAGCAGCAGCGCCCCCGCACCCCGGGCCGCGTCCGCAACCGCACCGAGCGCACCGCGGGCCACGTCCCCGACCAGCGCCCCGCCACGCCCCCGATCCCCGCCCCCCAAGGCCAGGACGACATCCCCCGCATCGTCCCCGACCACCCCCGCGCCCAGCGCTCCTTCCAGCAGGCCGACCTCGACGTCACCGCCGAACGCTACGGAGCCGCCCGCAACACCCGAGGCCACTGAGCCGCCGACACCGACCCGCGCACCCGTCAAGCAGCGCGAACGGCCCCCGCTCGATCGAGCGGGGGCCGTTCCCGTGCACCTTATATATATGCGCGGCTACGCACCGTCGATTCCATGCGCCCGACCGGGTTTCGGTGTACCACACGATCAGTGACGAGCCGATACCATGAAGCTCAGAGCAAATGATCCCGATTTAACCCCGGAGGTCCCGTCGTGGCCCAACGGATCCTCGATCCCGCATACCTGGAAGCCTTCCGAGACGAACTGGTCGCGAGGCTCAACTTCGTCACCGAGCTGACCCAGAAGCTCGTGTCCGGCAACGAACTCGGCGTCGAGCCCGGGTTCGGACTGCTCGAAGCCTCGCAGCAGGCCCGCGCCGATTACGCTCGCGCGCACGAGGAGACCTGGAACAACCTCCAGAAACTCCGACAGGACCTGTACGGTGCGATCGTGACGCTCAACGACTCGCTCGGCGTCCACACGGACTCCGAGGAGCTGAACGTCCAGATCCTCAGCGCACCCGACGCGGACACCGAGAGCTAGGACCCCTCCATGAAGCGATTCGCAAAGACCGCCGCGGCCGCCGGCGCCGCCGCCCTCCTCCTCGCCGCCTGCAACGGCGCCGACGAGCCCTCCGGGGACGCGACCGACGGGGGCGGCGACGACCCCGTCTACGCGGCGATGGCCTCCTGGAACGCCTGCGAGGTCCTCGGCGACCTCCAGCCGGTCACCGACTACATGGGCATCGTCGGCTGGGGCGCCTCGACCTCCGAAGGCGGGCTCCCCGGCAACTCCGAGCTCGGCAACACCTGGGACCCGGACGCGATGGGCTGCAACGGCCTCTTCAACCTCGGCGACTACGAGGGCTACTCGATGAGCGGCGAGTTCAGCGTCGGCATCGTCCCCGCCGAGAGCGAGGAGGCGGCGGCCGCCGCGTACGACGAGCGCCTCTCCGCGATCGAGTCCGACGCCTCCGCGGGGCAGGACCTCGTGCAGGAGGAGTTCGGCGACCCCTGGGACCAGGGCGCGGCGTACTCCTGGGTCGGCGACGCCGACCAGCCGTACACGCAGGTCATCGCCCAGGACGGGCAGTGGGTCTTCCACATCGACCTGTACCACTCCAACGACTACGGGCTCCGCGGCGGCGGCGACCCCGCGCTGGCCTTCACCGAGGACGGCCTCCGGCAGTGGTTCGTCGAGACCTATCTGCCGCAGGTGAACCAGACCGTCAACGACCGGATAGCGGAGGTGCAGTAGCCATGGGCGACGACATCGAGTACGCGGCCGAGGACTACAGCGGCATGGAGGGCGCGACGGCGTCGGGCGGCGTGGCGACCGCCGAGGAGTCGTACCTCGTGACCGGCGAGGGCTGCGCCGACTCCAACTGCACGAACCGGCAGAGCCCGGCGGAGGTCGCCTGGATCAAGCTGGTCTCCGCGATCCCCGTGGCCGGGCAGGCCGAGAGCTTCCAGTGCGTCGCGGGCGGAACGGCCGCTCCGACGCCCGAGGAGGTCCAGTCGATGGTCGCGCAGATCCGGCCGGCCAACGGCGACGACTACGCGCTCCGCACCATCGCCGAGAAGTGGACGACCGCGCAGTTCGACTTCGCCGCGAACGAGTCCACGGCCGTCGCCCCGATCCTGCGGACGAAGCTCTCCGAGCTGTCGAACGGCTGGCAGGGCGACGACTTCGACGCGTTCGCCGAGCAGATGGAGACCGTCTTCACCAACTGCGAGCAGATCGGCGCCGAGGTCGGCGACGGCACCGCGGGCATGTCGGGCCTCCTCAACCAGGCCGCCGACGAGATCTACGCCCTGCAAGGCGGCGAGTCGAAGGAGCTCCCCTACCCCGCGCCCCAGTACTGGGTGAAGGACGAGGGCGGACTGTTCTCCGATCCCGAAGTGCACCACCGGCCCCCGTTCACCGACGGGGGGTGCGAGGTCACCGACGGCTGCTCGTGGGACGGCGAGGACGACTCCGCCAACCGGGCCATGGAGCTCGGCGGCTTCGACGGCGACTACGCCAACGAGCTGGGCCAGTACGTCACCGACCAGACCGAGTACCACCTGTCGCGGCTGAAGAACGAGAACCCGGACGCCACCGACGCCGAACTGCGGACCGAGGCCGAGGAGCTCGCCAAGCGGGACGGCGACACGCGCGCCAAGCGCGACTACGACTCCGGCTCCGAGGACTACCAGGACCGCTCCGCCGAGCAGAACGACACCGTGATCGCCAGATGGGAGGACGCGGAGATCACGACGCAGGAGTTCAGCCCCACCGTCGAAACGGTGCAGGACACCACCTTCCGCGAATCCGGGGCCGACCTCGACGGCGGGGGCTACTCGCCGCCGAGCGGCGGGGACTTCAATGGGTCGCCCACGAGCTCCGGGTCGAGCGGGCTGAACCCGCCGCCGAGCACGACGAAGTTCGGGGAGGGGACGACGACGTCGACCGTCCCGCCCTGGTCGCCCGATGACGCGGCGACCGGGGACGAGGACCCGTCGGGCGGTCTCGCCAGCGGCGGGCTCGGGTCGGGCGGGCTGCCCGGTGGCGGTGCGGGCGGCGGGGCCGGTGGGCTTCCCGGCGGTGGCGCCGGGGGCGGCATGGGGTCCGGGATGGGCCTGTTCGGGCCTGCGGGCGGCGGCGGTGTCGGCGCCGGGGCCGGTGCGAAGGCCGGCGGGGCCGGGCTCGGGAAGGGCCAGGGGCTGTTCGGGAAGACCGCGGGCGGCGCCGGGATGATGGGCGGCGGCGCGGGCGGACGCCCGGGCGCCGGAGGCGACGAGGACGGCGAGGGCCAGGACACGTGGCTCACCGAGGACGAGGACGTCTGGGGCCTGGCGAGGTTCGATGACGACAACGACCCGCTCGCCTAGAAGGCCGTTGAACCCCGACTGAAGCGACCTGATGATGCGATCGGGCCCCCTTGCACTGGCGCGCAAGGGGGCCCGATCGGCGTTCTGTAGAGGTCAGACTCCCGCGTAGGAGTGGAGGCCGCCGAAGACGAGGTTGACGGCGGTCAGGTTGAAGAGCATGACCGCGTAGCCGAGGATCGCGATCCAGGGGGCGTTGGCCTTGGCGGACTTGCCGGAGACGCGCGCGTGCAGGTAGGCGGCGTAGACGACCCAGGCGATGAAGGCCCAGACCTCCTTGGGGTCCCAGTTCCAGTAGCGGCCCCACGCCAGGTGCGCCCAGACCGAGCCCGCGACGATGCCGAAGGTCAGCAGCGGGAACGCGAAGACGTGGATCTTGAACGTCAGGCGCTCAAGCACGGTCGCGTCCGGGAGGCGCTCGGCGATGTTGATGGGGAAGCGGACCGGCTTGCCGTCCGAGACGCGGCGGTCGTGGCCGCGGCGCAGCAGGTGCAGGATCGCGAAGACGCAGCCGATGAGGAGGATGCCGGAGGCGGCGATGGCGGCCGTGACGTGGATGATGATCCAGTACGAGTCGAGGGCCGGGACCAGCGGTCCGGCCTCGGTGTACACGCGGACCGAGGTGCCGAGGACCATCGTGACGGCGAAGGTCGCGAACAGGCCGAGGCGCCGCGGGACGGAGCCGCGCGAGACGAGGAACAGCCAGGTGGTCATGCCCGCGAGGGCGACGCCCACGGTGTACTCGAACATGTTGCCCCACGGCCACCGTCCGGTGTAGACGACCCGGACGACGATGCTCGCGGCGAGCGCGGCAGTGCCCAGGAACGTCAGGACGAGGCCGAGGCGGCCCGCGCCGCGGGCGGCCGCGGGGCTGATGGGGGCCTCGGACGGCGCTTCGACGGCGTCGTCGGAGGGGGTGTCGCCTCCGCCGCCGGCGGCGACGAGGGCGTTGGCGCGCTTGGGGGCTCGTTTGTCGAAGGCGTATTCGACGGCGTAGGAGAACATCGCCGCCGCGTAGACGACGATGGTCGCGACGAACAGGGCGTTCGCGACTTCGGCACCGGTCATTGGTCACTCCTGTCGGTACTGGTTCCCGGCGGCCGGAAGTCGGGAGCGATCGCGGCGGTGAGTTCGTCGCACTCCTCGTCGAGGCCGTCGAAGTCGTTGCGGTTGAGGCCGGCGGTCTCGACGGTGCCGTCGGGGTTCCACCGGATCCAGTAGCGCCTGCGGCGCACGGCGAGTCCGGGCAGCAGGCCGAGGAGCAGCAGGACCGCGCCCGCGAGGACGACGGGCCCGCCGGGGTCGTGGCGGACCTGGAGGACCGCGTACTGCTCGACGCCGTCGAAGGCGAGGGTGCTGCCGTCGGGGAGGGTCATGGCGTCGCCGACGCCGATGACCTCGACGTCGTCGTTGACCTGCTCCAGTGCGCCGGAGGCGATCTGGTCCTCGTTGATGGAGTACACCGACTCGGGCAGCCCGTCGCCGAGGCCCAGGTCACCGGTGTAGGCGGTGAGCGCGAGGACCGGGTTGTTCAGCTCGGGGTCGGAGCCGAGGAGCATCGCGGTCGAGTCGTCGAAGGTGGGCACGAGGATCGCGTCGAAGCCGACTTCGGCGTCGTCGTCGACGGCGCCGGTCTCCGGGTCGACGTTCACGTCGGGGAACTTGAAGGCGCCCTCGGAGTTCAGGGCCGCGTCCATCGACAGGAACTCCTGGTGGAGCGTCTGGGTCTGCCCGTACCGGTCGGTGTAGGTGACGACGGCGGTGTAGCCGTGGCCGATGAGGAAGACGTTGGTGCCGTCGATGTTCAGCGGGTGGTTGACCTTGAGGTCGTACTCGCCGGTCTCGGTCCCGCTGTCGTCCGTGGTCTCGTAGGTGACGTCGGCGTCGAAGGCGGTGGGGCCGCCGTTGGTGAACTCGGCGTCGAACTCGTCGAGGGTGACGCAGAACTGCGGGAGGTCGGTCTCGTCGACCCAGGCGCCGAGCCCGTACTCGTCGTACTGCTGGAGGTTGTTGCAGTACGCCTTGTCCTCGGAGAGGATGCGGTTCCCGTACCAGCTCATGAGGCTCCCGGCGGCGACGCCGACGAGCACGAAGATGATCGAGGTGTGGAACAGGAGGTTCCCGGTCTCGCGCAGGTAGCCCTTCTCGGCGGCGATGACGACGGTGCCGTCCTCGTGCTCGCGCACGGCGGTGCGCCAGCGCCGCTGCTTGAGGACGGCGCGGGCGCGGCCCTGGTTGGCGTCGGTACCAGGGTCGAGGACGCGGTGGTACGGGAGGATCGAGAGGCGCTTGGGGGCGTCGGGGACCTTGGCGCGCAGGGCTTTCCAGTGGACGCCGAGGCGCGGGATGATGCAGCCGACGAGGCTGATCATGAGGAGCAGGTAGATCGCGGAGAACCACGGCGAGGTGTAGACGTCGAAGGCCCACACGCGGTCGAGCCACGGGGCGAGGTCGGGGTGCTCGTCGAAGTACCCGGCGACGTCGACGGTGCTGATGGACCGCTGCGGGAACGTCGATCCGGGGATCGCGGCGAGCGCGAGCACGAGGAGGAGGATGAGCGCGGTGCGCATGGCGGTGAGCTGGTGCCACCAGCGGCGCCAGAACGCGCGGAGGCGCTTGGCGGGCTTGGGTTTGCGGGGCGCCTTGGGCGTCAGGGTCGCGGTCACAGCAGGCTCACCCCGGTTCCGACGGTGGCTCGCAGCCAGTTGGTGAACTCGCCCCAGGCGCCGGTGGCGAGCATGACGCCGACGGCGACGAGCATGACGCCGCCGGCGATGGAGATGGCGCGGCCGTGGCGCTTGAGGAAGTCGAGGGCGCGGGCGAGGCGGTGCATGCCGACGGCGAAGAGCACGAACGGGAGGCCGAGTCCGGCGCAGTAGGCGATCATGAGGCCGACGCCGCGGGCGGTGCCGTCCTGGATGACGGCGAGGCTGGTGATGGCGGCGAGCACCGGCGAAGTGCAGGGGATCCAGGAGAGCGCGAAGACGGCGCCGAACAGGGGCGCCCCGGCGAGGCCGACGGCGGGCCGCCATCTGGGGGCGAAGCCGCCGCGGGTGGGGATGAGGCCGATGAACATGAGGCCCATGGCGATCATGACGATCCCGGCGACGGTCTCCAGGACGGAGGTGTTCTGGAGGAGGGCGCGTCCGGCGCTCTGGAGGGCGAAGACGAGCACGGTGTACACGGCGGTGAATCCGGCGACGAACAGGAGGGCGCCGGTGAGGACGCGTCCGAGGCGGCGCTCGGCGGGGCGGTCGGCGCGCAGTTCGGTGCCGCTCATGCCGGTCACGTAGGAGACGTACCCGGGCATGAGGGGGAGGGTGCAGGGGGACGCGAAGGAGACGAGCCCGGCGAGCGCGGCGACGCCGAACGCGAGGAGCAGCGGCCCGGAGGCGGCGGTCTCGGCGGGGTTCACGCGGCGCCCAATGTTTCGGGCGCGGCGGTCGCGGGGCGGGTCACTCGGCGTCCTCCCGGGGGGCCGCGGTCTCGGAAGCGGGGGCGTTGAGGCGGCGCTTGACGAGGGAGGTGACGGCGACGGCGGCGATGGCGGCGGTCCCGGCCATGACGGCGCGCTTGGCGGCCTTGCGGAGGGCGGGGTTGTCGGTCGTGCGCATCAGGACTCCAGGGCTTTGGTGACGTCGGCGACGATCGTCTCGGTGTCGTCGAGGGCGCCGCGCCAGATGGAGAACACGCGGTGCTGTGCGTCGATGACGATCGTGGCGGGGATGTCGTTCGGGGAGAGGCCGTAGTCGACGAACTGGTCGGCGATGCGGCCGGCCTCGTCCTCGATGGACGGGTACTCGACGCCCCAGCGGTTCTCGAACGCCTTCGCGGCGTCGGGGGTGTCGCGGATGTTCACGCCGAGGAACCGGACCGATTCGCCCGCAAGGGATTCGGCGGCCTCGACGAGGTAGGGGGCCTCGGCGACGCAGGGCGGGCACCAGGAGCCCCAGAAGTTGACGACGAGGACGCTTCCGGCCCACTCGTCGGTGTCGACGGCGTTCCCGTCGAGGTCGGTGCCCTGGAGGCGGGGCGCGTCGAAGCGCTCGTCCGGGTCCTCCCACCGGTAGTTCGAGCCGTCGCCGGAGACGAACCGGTCCCGGTTGATCTCGTTGACCCGGTCGGCGTTCTCGCCGGACTCGCCGCAGGCCGCGAGGGCCAGCAGCGGTGCCGCAGCCAGCATGGTCCTCCGCCGCAGCCCCACGGTCAGGCGCCCTTGGCCCGCCGGGCCGACGCGGACCTGAGCACGAGGTGCGCGGCCGGTTCGGAGTACTCGACGCGGGCGAGCGTCTCGCCTTCGTAGACGAAGCTGGTGACGGACGCGAGGGCGCACTGGCGCTTGCGCGGGTCGTGCCAGAGGCGCTTGCGCTCGGCGAAGCGGCGGACCGTCCAGATGGGGAGCTGGTGGGAGACGATGACCGCTTCGGCGCCGTCGGCGGCGGCGCGGGCCTTGTCGACGGCGTCCATCATGCGGCGCGCGATGTCGAGGTACGCCTCGCCCCAGGAGGGGCGGAAGGGGTCGCGCAGGCGCCACCAGTAGCGGGGCTCGCGCAGCGCCCCGTCGCCGACGCCGACCTTGAGGCCCTCGAAGGAGTTCCCGGCCTCGATGACGCCGTCGTAGGTGACGGCGTGGAGGCGGTGGGAGGCGGCGACGGGCTCGGCGGTCTCCTGGGCGCGCTGGAGCGGGGACGCGCCGACGTGGACGACGTCGCGCTTGGCGAGCCGCTCGGCGGCGGCCACGGCCATCTCCCGGCCGAGCTCGGACAGGCCGTACCCGGGCAGGCGCCCGTAGAGGATGCCCTCCGGGTTGTGGACCTCGCCGTGGCGCAGCAGGTGGACGATGGTCTTGGAGCCGCTCATGAGCGCACCTTAGCCGCGGCTTCGGCGGCGGGTTGCAGCGCCTGTTCGATGTGTGACAGGGCTTCCTCGCCGATCGCGGCCGACGTGAACCAGCACTCGAACGCGCTGGGCGGCAGGTACACGCCGTGTTCGAGCATCGCGTTGTGGAACGCCCCGAACGCGGCCGTGTCCTGGGCTTTCGCCTCGGTGAAGTCCTTGACGGCGGTGTCGGTGAAGAACACGGAGAAGAGGTTCGAGGGCGCGGAGACGTAGTGCGGGACTCCGGCCTTGGTGAGGGCTTCCGCGGCCATGCGCTGGATCTCGGCGGCGGTGGCGTCGAGGGTGCGGTAGACGGCGTCGTCGCAGGCGCGGAGGGTCGCGAGCCCGGCGGCGACGGCGAGCGGGTTCCCCGAGAGCGTCCCGGCCTGGTAGACGGGCCCGGCGGGGCTGATCATCGACATGAGGTCGGCGCGGCCGCCGAACGCGGCGGCGGGCAGGCCCCCGCCCATGACCTTGCCGTACGTGTACAGGTCGGCGGGGGCGGCGAGGCCGCCGGGGGCGACGCGGAAGCCGGTCATGACCTCGTCGGAGATGAGGAGCGCGCCGCGGGCGTGCGCGGCGGCGTAGAGCTTCTCGTTGAACCCGTCGAGGGGGGCGACGGCGCCCATGTTGCCGGGGACGGCCTCGGTGATGACGGCGGCGATCTGCCCGGGGTGGGCGGCGAACGCGGCTTCGACGGCGCCGAGGTCGTTGTAGGGCACGACGACCGTGTCGGCCGCGGCGGCGGCGGGGACGCCGGGCGAGTCGGGGTGGCCGAGGGTGGCGACGCCCGATCCGGCTTCGGCGAGGAAGTAGTCGGCGTGGCCGTGGTAGCAGCCCGCGAACTTGATCACCTTGTCGCGGCCGGTGGCGGCGCGGGCGAGGCGCACGGCGCTCATGGTGGCCTCGGTGCCGGAGGACACGAGGCGGACCATCTCGCAGGGCGTGCGGTCGGTGATGAGCTCGGCGAGCTCGATCTCGCCGACGGTGGGCGCCCCGTAGGAGGTGCCGCGGGCGGCGGCCTCGGCGAGCGCCGCGACGACGTCGGGGTGGGCGTGCCCGAGGATGAGCGGGCCCCACGAGCCGACGAGGTCGACGTAGGTGTTCCCGTCGACGTCGGTCATCCGCGCGCCCTTGGCCTCCGCGATGAACACGGGGTCCCCGCCGACGCCCCGGAACGCCCTGACCGGCGAGTTCACGCCGCCGGGGATGACACGCGCCGCCCGTTCGGCGGCGGCCTTCGAGCGGGAGCGGTCGAGCGGCCCCGGTTGCCTGTCAGTCACGGCCCCAGCATCGCACACGCCCCGCGCGGGCCGCGGGAGCGGCGGCGGCGGGTGTGGACCCCGCCGCCGCCTCCGCTTCAGGCGACCGCGCGCAGGCGCGGGGGGTTGAACGGGACCGGGTGGACGAGGCGCTCGGCGAGGTCGAGGCGGGCCGCGGGGGCCGCGTCCGGGACCGCGTCGGGGCCGGCGAGGAGCCAGCGCAGCGGCGCGGGGACCCGGTAGACGGCCTGGTCCATCGCGGGCCGCTCGATCACCACGAGGGCGGCGTCCACGAGTTCGACGAGCGCTTCGAGGCTGCCGTCGCGCTGGCGGCACAGGTCGAGGACCTCGTCGACGCTCGCGCCCCGCTCGCGCGCGGCGAGTTCGAGCAGGACCGCGCGGGCGGGGCCGGAGATCGCGGCGACCGCGTCGTCGATGGCGGCGCGGAACCGCCCGCCCGCGTCGAGGACCGCGACCGGGTCGGCGCGCAGCCGCCGCAGGGCCGCCTGCGGGGACGCGAGCGCGACGAGGTCGGCGAGCGCGAGGAGCGCGGGCGGGAAGTTCTCGACGGCGGCGGCGAGGCCGCGGCAGTCGGCGGCGGTCCACGGCGCGCCGCGGTCCTCGCAGAACCCGGCGAGCATCGCGGCGCCGACCGAACCCGCGGGCAGGTCCAGGGAGCGCTTGACGGCGCCCGGCAGGTCGAGCGGCCTGCGGCCGACGGCGAGCAGGTGCAGTTCCGGGCAGGACTCCAGGAGCAGCAGCAGCTCGGAGCGGCGCTCGGCGCCGAGGCGGTCGGTGCCGTCCACGACGAGGAGCGCGCGGCGGTCCCGGAAGTGGTCGGTGACCGTGGCCATCGGGTCGCGCAGCGGCTCCGAGCGCAGGTCCAGGGCGTCCAGGAGGGCCCGGCCGAGGTCGGGCCCGGCGTCGGAGTACCAGACGCCGTGCTCGTAGGAGGCGAGGCGCTTGCGGGCCCACGCCTTCGCGAACACGGTCTTGCCGCACCCGGGCAGCCCGGAGAGGGCGACCATGCGGCCGACGGCGAACGCCCGGTCCAGTTCGCGGGCGTCCTCGGGGCGCTCCACGGGCGGCTTCAACGCGTGCGGCAGGTTGTGGAGGCGCGGGCGCGACGACGGCGGCGGGAAGGCTTCAGGGAGGCCGGGCGTGTCGATCTGGACCAGTTCGGTGGCGCCGGGCAGGCCGCGCAGCTCGAAGTCGCCGAGGCGGCGCACCCGGGTCGGCGGCAGGCCCGCGGCGGCCGCGCACGCCGCGGACGCGAGGATCTGGTCGCCGTGGGCCGCAGAGCAGATGCGCGCGGTCTTGTGCACCTCTGGCGTGGCGTACCCGCCCGCGGAGGGCCACGCCTCGCCGGTGTGCAGGCCCATGCGCACGCGGGGGCGCAGGGGCCCCGAGCCGTGGTCGGGCCAGTCCGCGCCGTGGAGGGCCGCCTGGATCCCGGCCGCGGCGGCGCAGGCCGCCGCCGCGTCGTGGAACGCCACGAAGAACGAGTCGCCCTCGGTGTCGATCTCGACGCCGCCGAGGTCCCTAAGGACCTCGCGGACGAGGGCGCGGTGGCGGTGGAGGACGACCCGGTAGCGCTCGGCGCCGAGGCCCGAGGCGAGGCGCGTGGAGCCCTCGATGTCGGTGAACAGGAACGTGACGTCCCCGGCGGGCAGCGAAGCCGGTCCGGTCGGGCCCTCGCCGCCCCCGCCGGCCGCCGGACGTCCGGCCACATCGGACGGAGATCCATAGGCGGGCGCCGCATTGGCGAACGGCCGGATCCCGTTCCCGTCCGACGGGTTCCGGAGATCCGGTCTCTCGTTGCCAAGCATCGAAAAGGAAGCCAGTGCGGCGTGCGATGCCGTTGTCGTATCCACGTGTCGGTCAACTTTCGTTCAGCCCCCGTATGCCGGGCTGTGGCGCGCTGGTGCGCGGGCACAAATGCCCAGCGGCCTCACAGTGTCACCCCCATCTCAGTCGGTTACCTGCCGTGATGGGAACTGGCACTCCGCAATGGCCGTGTCTTCTCGCCCTTCCGCGGACGTGAGGCCCTCTCGACGCGGGTTTGCTCGTGGCAACCACCGATCCGATATAGGAGAACGATCCGGCCGCCCGCCGGAAGCGGGCGCCGGGAGAATTGTTGCCTCTCAGGCGTTGCCCGCGGGAACGAAACTAGGGAATACTCGCATTCAGTCCGGTCCCGCCGCGGCGCCGCAAGCGCGCCGCCCCGCGGGTGCATACTGGGCGCGCCGCACCGCCCGCGCGCACTCCCGCCCCGCCCGACGAGATCCGCCCCGGACGCCGCGCCGACTCCACCGCAACCCGGCCCCGAGAACCCCGGCCGCCACGATCGAGAAAGGACGACCCGCACCCGTGCTGCTCCTCCTCCGACGCCTCGCACGCCGCCTCGCACCCCTCCCCTGGCGCGCCCTCAAGGCCGCCGGCAGAGGCGTCCGCGCCGCCTGGCGCGCCCTGCGCGCCCCCGCGGGCCGACTCGGCGTCCAGGTCGCGCTCACGGTCCTCGCGGTCACCGGCGCGCTCGCCGCCGGGTGGTTCGTCGTGCCCGGCGCCGGACCCGCCTGGTCGTTCGGCACCGAGCCCAGCCCCGAGGCCGAGGAGGCCCCGCTCGTCCTCACCCCCGAGGACGCCCCCGCCGCGGGCCTGCCCGCCGAGACCGACGGCACGGACGAGTTCGACACCGGCTCCCCCACCGACGGCACCACCACCCAGGCCGGCGCCACCGACCTCGACTCGTGGGCCCGCAGCCTCGCCCACCTCGGCATCCCCGAGCGCGTCCTCGTCGCCTACGGCCGCGCCGAACTCGTCTCCGCCGTCGAGAACCCCGGCTGCAACCTCTCCTGGACCACCCTCGCGGGCATCGGCGCCACCGAGACCAACCACGGCACCACCGGCGGCAACCGCGTCCAGGCCGACGGCACCACCCTCACCCCCATCCGCGGCGCCGACTACGACGAGATGGGCCCCATGCAGTTCCTCCCCAGCACCTGGGACGCATGGAAGGCCGACGGCGACAAGGACGGCCTGTTCAACCCCGACGACGTCGACGACGCCGTCACCGCCGCCGCCAACTACCTGTGCCACGGCGACCGCGACCTCGCGACCCCCGGCGGCTGGCAGGAGGCCGTCCGCTCCTACAACCCCAGGGACGACTACGTGCAGAAGGTGTTCGACCGCGCCGACCAGTACGGCAGGACGAGCGCCGCCTGACGGGGACCCCGACCGCTGCAATCCGTGAGCCGGGGGTTCCGTTCGGTGACGATTTCGGGTAAGGATAAGAGATGCCCCTGAAGCAGCTCGCTCCCGGCGAGATGACGGACGACGACCTCCGCGACTGGTGCTCGGTGCTCAACGACATGACCGCCGCGGACATGCCCGCCGAACCGCGCTGGCGCACCGACCGCCTCCGCGACTACCTCGACGGGACCCTCCCCGAGGACGAGCGGCACCTCTTCCTCGACCGCGACGCCGACGGCGACCTCGTCGGCCACGCCAGCCTCATCGTCTTCGGCGGCGAGCAGGCGGGCACCGGGGTCGTGGAGATGTCCACGCGGCCCTCCGCGCGCGGCAAGGGGGTGGGCACGCGCCTGCTCCGCGCCGTCGCCGACTGCGCCAAGGCCGGCGGCTGCCGGACCCTGTCCGTGGAGGTCATCGCCACCACGCCCGCCGTCGGCTTCTACGACCGGCACGGATTCGCCCGCTCCACCGTCGAGCAGCGGCACCTCCTGCGCTGGTCCGACATCGACTGGGAGAAGATCGAGCACGCCGCCGGGCGCCTCGCCGCCGGGTACCGCCTCGAATACCACGCCGGGGGCGTCCCCGACCGCCTCATGGACTCCTACGCCGACGTCAAGGCGAACCTGCGGTCCGCCCCCGGGAACGTCGCGTTCGTGCCCGAGTGGCGCGGCTCGGCCTACGCGCCGGCCCTCCGCGACTCGTTCCAGACCCTCGCGAGCCGCGGGATGCGCTCGCACATCGCCGTCGCCGTCTCCGAGCCGTACGGGAACGTCGTGGGCCTCACCGAGCTCGTGGTCTCCGCGCAGCGGCCCACCCGCGCCGACCAGTACGACACGGTCGTCGCCCCCGCGCACCGCTCCTACGGGCTCGCGATGACCATGAAGGCCCGGCTCCTCACGGAGCTGCGCCGCGCCGAACCGCAGCTCGTGGACGTCCAGACCTGGACCCTCGACTCCGCCGACGACGTCCGCTGGATCAACGGCGAGCTCGGCTTCGTCCACGACGTCGACTGGTACGACTACGAGGCCGACGTCGACAAGCTCCTGTCCCGCCTCGCCCGCCCCGCCTGACCGGCCCGCCCGCCGGGCCGCCCGACCGTCGCTCGTGAAGATCCCGTGAACTTCTGTACCGCAACCGTTTGCGAATGTTCTTTACACTGACAGTCATGCACCCCCGGCACACCGACCCCGACGACGCGCGCCACGAGCGCCGCGTCATCGTCGTCGGCGACAACGGGCTCACCCTCAGGTTCATCAGGAACCTCGTCGACAACTTCGCGTTCCACGTCGTCGCCGTCATCCCCTCCGGGCCCGGCGGCCAGCGCGAGGAGATCCGCCGCGCCGCCGAGCACAACCACCGCCTCACCATCCGCGAGGCCCGCCACGTCGACGCCGACGTCATCCGCGACGCCGGACTCACCGACGCGTACGCCGTGGCCCTCATGGACCAGAACGACGTCGGGAACCTCCACCTCGCCCTGAAGCTGCGCGAGATGTCCCGCTACCTCAACGACGACACCCTCCCCCGCCTGGTCATCCGCATGTACAACAGCGGCCTGCGGGCCCACATGCAGAAGCTCCTCGGCGACGACGGCGTGTTCGTCAAGTCCGATGCGGACATGGTCGCCCGCACCTACGCGGCCGCGGCGCTGGAGCAGATCCCGCCGGGCGACATCGTCATCTGGGAACGGCGCCTGTACCTCGCGCGCGCGTCCGAACTCGGACGCGCGCAGGCGCAGTGGATCGTCGCCACGGGCAACGAGTTCGGGGTCGACATGATCCCGGACAACCCGGAGGACGCCGACGAGGCCGTGCGGCTCCTGTGCCTCGAACCGGTCGCCGCGCGGCGTTGGGTCGGGCCGATGTGGGAACGGGTGCGGCAGTGGTCCCGGCAGTCGCTGCACACGCTGCGGCGCACGTTCTCCAAGGGCCTGTGGATGGCCGCGGCCGTCCTCATGGCGGTCATGCTCGGCGGCATGACGACGCTGCTGACGGTGAACAGCCTCAACCCGAGCCGGGAGGTCAAGGGCGACTTCTGGGACGCCCTGTACATGCTCGCGATGATGGCCGCGGGCGGCGCCGACCCGGACACGACCGACCACTGGGAGCTGCGACTCACGCACGTCGTCGTGGTCGTCTCGGGGGCGCTGCTCATCCCGGTCGTCACCGGTGCGATCGTCCAGGCCGTCGTGGAGCGCCGGTACGCGCTCGCGGAGGGCCGGATGGTGCGCGCGGTGAGAGACCACGTGATCGTGGTGGGCCTGGGCAACATGGGGACGCGGGTCGTGGAGATCCTGCGGGAGCGGCGGATCCCGGTGGTGGCCATCGAGAAGGACCGCGACGCGATCGGGGTGCGCGCGGCGCGGGCCGCGGGCGCGCAGGTGCTCCTGGGGGACGCGAGCCGCCCGGCGACGCTCCAGGAGGCGGAGGTCAAGTACTCGCGGTCGCTGGTCGCGATGGCGAAGCAGGACTCCGCGAACCTGGAGACGGCCCTGTCGGGCCTGGAATGCAAGCCGGACCTGCGCACGGTCATGCGCATCTACGACCCCGAGTTCGCGGCCCTGATCCGCCGGAACCTGAACAAGAACCGGTCGCTCCACGAGGCGTCGCAGCACTCGTCCTACAGCGCACCACAGGTCGCGGCCGGGTCGTTCGCGCGGGAGCTCACCGACGACGAGATCCTGGAGACCATCCCGGTGCGCGGCCAGATCGCGTACATCGCCGAGGTGACGGTGGAGCAGGGCGCGTGGCTCGACGACGTCCCCGCCCGCAAGGCCACGGTGCCCGGTTCGCACCGGCTCCTCGCGGTGCGCCGCCCCACGGGGAACGTCCGGTGGAACCCCGACGCGGGCTTCCAGATCACCCACGGCGACACGCTCCTGGTCCTGGTGACCCGCAAGGGCCTCAACGAGGTCCGCGCATGCTGCGCGCCCCGTCCCGCTGAGGGAGCGGACGACTTCGACCTCGTGTGACCCTCGCCGTTCGGTGCGAGTGCGCACTCCGCCTTCGCAGCGCCCGGCCGCTTAAGCCTCGTGTGAGCCTCGCCGTTTGGTGTGAGTGTGCGCAACTTCCGGGCCGCTCGCTCGTTTCAACCGTGGAAACATCTCTCACGGAAGGGGCCGGCAGTGGCGGCGAGCGAGCGGAGACCGCGGGCGGATCGAGACGGCGCCGGAGGCGCCGGGAACCTGAAGCGCAAGCGCCGCAAGGCCGTCCTCGCGGCGACCGCGGGCGCGCTGGCGCTGGGCGGCGCGGCGGTCGTGGTCCCCACGGCGTTCGCGGACGACCCGGTCTCGGAGGCCCTCGCGGGCGCATCCGAGATCCTCCCGGTGGACGACTCGCTGCTGGGCCTGGTCGACGTCGGCGAGGTCGAGCAGCTGACCGAGTCGCTGACGTACGCCGACGCGCAGGACGCCGTCACCGTGTCCGGGCCCGACGCCGGGTACGTGAAGGTCCACTTCGAGCGCCTGCTGCTCAACGACGGCGACTACGTGACGGTGTCGAGCCCCGACGGCGCCGAGTCGTACCGGTACGAGGAGTCCATGGTCGACGCCTGGGCGACCTCGATCACCGGCGACACGGCGATCGTGGAGCTGCACCGGGCCGAGTCGAGCCCGGCTTCGGACGCGCTCGGGGTGCTCATCGACCGGGCCGCGTACGGGTTCGCCTCGGACGTGGTGGACGCGCTCGTGGCCGAGCAGGCCGACGCGGCCCACCCGGAGGAGAGCGTCTGCTCGGGCGACGAGAAGAAGTCCTCGGCGTGCTACCGGTCCTCCTACCCGGAGGTCGTGGAGCACGCGGAGCCGGTGGCGCGCCTGCTCATCGACGGGACCGTGCTGTGCACGGCGTTCCGGGTCGGCGAGGACAACCGGATGCTCACCAACCACCACTGCTTCACTGAGACGTGGGAGGCCCAGCAGACGGAGGTCTGGTTCGGGTACGACTGCGTCGCGTGCGGTGCCGACGCCGCGAACATCCCGGTGAAGGTGTCGGGCCAGCAGGTCCTCAAGACGTCGAAGCCCCTGGACTACACGCTGTTCACGGTGGACAACTTCTCGCGCATCGACCAGTTCGGGTACCTGGAGCTGGCCGACGAGCCCGCGAAGGCGGGCGAGGCGATCTACATCCCGCAGCACCCGGCCGGGCGGCCCACTGAGATCGCGATGGAGTCGTCGGTCGACGGCGGCAACTGCGTCGTCAAGAACGCCGTCTACGACGGCTACGTCGCCGGCAGCGACGTCTCCTACTACTGCGACACGGAGTTCGGCTCCTCAGGCTCCCCGGTCATCTCCCGCGACACCCACGAGGTCGTCGCCCTCCACCACTTCGGAGGCTGCCCCAACTCGGGCGTCAACGCCCAGCTGATCAAGGCCGAGATCGGCCACCTGCTCTAGACGCGGCGAACGGCGGCGGGGCGGGGCCCGGGTGGGCGCCCCCCCCCCCCGGGCGAGGGCAAACCCGTGGGGAACCCCCCCCCACCC